>DITN01000055.1 GCA_002422865.1 Bacteroidetes bacterium UBA6183
CGTATTACTTCAACCAAACGTGGTTCAATCACTTCAGTTCAAGCGGTATACGTACCTGCGGATGACCTAACAGATCCGGCTCCTGCAACAACTTTCGCCCACTTAGATGCTACAACAGTATTAAGTCGTAAAATTGCTGAGTTAGGTATTTACCCTGCGGTAGATCCATTGGATTCAACTTCACGTATCTTAACTCCTGTGGTTTTAGGTGATGCACATTACAATTGTGCTCAACGCGTTAAAGGTATTTTACAACGCTACAAAGAGTTGCAAGATATTATTGCCATTTTAGGTATGGACGAGTTAAGTGAGGAAGATAAACTAACAGTGTCACGTGCAAGACGTGTACAACGTTTCTTATCTCAACCTTTCCACGTTGCTGAGCAATTTACCGGTTTAAAAGGTGTATTGGTTCCAATTGAAGACACCATTAAAGGCTTTAACATGATTATGGACGGTGAATTGGATCACTTACCTGAAGCAGCGTTTAACCTTGTTGGTACAATTGAAGATGCAATTGCCAAAGGTGAAAAAATGTTAAGCGAGGTAAAATAATTTTACACCGAATTTAATAAGTAACAACCTAGTGTTGGTACTTGTTAAATAATAACAAAACCAACATATGCAATTAGATATATTAACTCCTGATAAAGCTTTGTTTAGCGGAGATGTTACTTCGGTAATTTTACCCGGCAGCAAAGGGCAGTTCGAGATTTTGAATAGTCACGCTGCCATCGTATCGAGTTTAGATAAAGGTACAATCAAAGTGAAGACGGCTGACGGAAAAACACAATTGTTTGAAGTAAGCGGTGGTGTAGTTGAAGTGCAGGATAACAAGATTGTAGTTTTAGCATAAAAATTACTAGAACAAAAAGCCTCTTCTTCTTGAAGGGGCTTTTTTTTTATATTTGAGCCTGTAAAAAATGAAAAAGGCCCTCTCTTCAATTGTGTTTTTTATACTGGTAACAGTATCCGGTAGGCTGACGTCTTCTCCGGTTGATAGTATTGAACTCTTGCTGAAATATACTAAAGACCCATTAGTAAAGGCTCATTTACTCAATCTTCAATCACAACATTTAATCGCCAATACCCCCGAATTGGCATTTATTAAAAATAATGATGCCCTTGCCATACTAAAAAAACAACGAATAGAGGAAGATGACTCTTTGTATCTAGAAGTACTTTTTGTTCGCGGGTTATATCACTCAAGATTACAGCACAACGATACTGTAATCTCTATTCAAAATCATATCCACAAAACCGCTTTGGCAAAAGGTTATCAAACCATTGCTGCTAAAGCAATTTCTGAAGGAGCATTGGCTCATGAATCGTTTGGTAATTATCAGTTAGCGCTTGAAGGTTATTACACTGCATTGAGGATTTTTGAAGAAATAATGGACCAAAAGGGCGTATTATTTCAATGCACAAACCTTGGATTAATCTACCAGTATCAAAAAAAATACAGAAGGGCAGAGGCATTTTTTTTACGTGCCTTGCAGATATCACACCAAATTAATTTTGAGGAAGGTGTAATTACCGCCTATAATAATTTAGGTATAAATTACGAGGAGCAAAAAAATTATACCGAAGCACTAACATATTTTAATAAAGTACTTGAGTATGATTTGAACCAAAACGATAGCATAAATATTGGTGAATCATACAATAATATTGGGTTGGTATATTTTGGCTTAAATGAGTTTAAAAAAGCTGAAAGATATTTTTTGCAATCGCTGATGTTTAAGGAGAGTCAGGATGATGTTGCCGGTATTGCCAACACCAATAATAACCTTGCAGAGGTTTATTTAAAACTTGGGAAAACAACCCTGGCTTTGGTTGCTATTAATAAGGCCGGAAAAATTGCTACCGAGAAAAAACTCAAAGCAATTTTAAAAGAAAACTATCGCATTGCAACCGACTATTACAAGCAAATTGGCGATTATAAAAGTGCCCTGAGCAGCTATGAACTTTTAATAGCAATGCAAGACTCGATGAAGTTAGATGAGTTGAGTGTTCGAATAGAGCAAATTCAAAAACAATACGAGACAGAAAAGTCTGAAAAAGAAATTGTTCAAAAGGATAAGGAAATTACAGAGAATGCTAATAACCAACGCATATTAATTGTACTTATATCTTTCTTTTTTGTTCTAGCTGTTATTATGATGATTAATACCTTCAAATCACGCAAACTAAACAAGCAATTACGTAAGCAGAAACAACTTATATCAGAAAAAAACACCAAACTACAAGAACAAATTATAGCAACCAATGAAGCAAAAGAATTCGCGGAAGAGGCGGCCCAAGCTAAATCTCAGTTTCTGTCTACCATGAGCCATGAAATTAGAACTCCTTTAAATGCGGTAATTGGATTGGCAAACTTGTTGGCTGAAAACAATCCGAGAGAAGACCAAAAAGAAAACATTACCGTTTTGCAAAATTCATCGGTAAATCTTTTGGCCATTTTAAATGATGTGCTTGATTTAAGTAAAATTGAAGCAGGAAAAATGGAGATGGAACAAGTGGAGTTTAGTATAAAAGATACCATACAAACCATACGTGATTTATATGTACACACAGCCAATCAAAAAAATCTTAAATTTTTGGTTGATATTGATGCTCAGATTCCGGATATGTTAAAAGGAGACTCCTTGCATCTTAATCAGATATTATCAAACCTAGTGAGTAATGCCATTAAATTTACACATAGTGGTTATGTGAAAATTACTGCAAAAGCAATAAATAACGGTCTCGAATCCTGTAGTGTGCAGTTTAGGGTTGATGATACCGGTATTGGTATTCCTGCAGATAAGATAGATAGTATTTTTGATGTGTTTACACAAGCGGATACCAATACAACAAGAAAGTATGGTGGCACAGGTTTAGGATTGGCCATTTGTAAAAAATTATTACACTTGCAAAACTCTAAACTAGTTGTAAAAAGTGAATTGGGCGCAGGGTCAACATTTATGTTCGATTTGGGCTTTATAAAAACAACACAAAGTAAGCAAGAAGTAAATAGAAAAGTAATGGAACAAGCTATAACAAACTTACAAGGCATTAATTTATTAGTTGCCGATGATAACCAAATTAATGTTTTTGTAATTAAGCAGTTTTTGAATAATTGGGGGGTGAAAATAAGTGTAGCTGAAAATGGAGAAGAGGCTTTGAATTTGGCATTAAACAACAGTTTTGATGTTATTTTGATGGATTTGCATATGCCTGTTATGGATGGTTTTGAGGCTGCTAAAGAAATATTAAGGGCTAAACCCAACACTAAAATTATAGCCATTACAGCTACTACCGAAGATGAAGTTGGCAGTGGTATTGCCGATGCCGGTATGGTTGGTTTTGTGATGAAACCTTTTCAGCCGGAAGATTTGGCTGCCAAAATTACTCTAGCTTTAGTTGGTTAGATCTGTTTGTACTTACGGAACCAGCTTTTTATTTTCATACTAATCACACCCCAAACAGCTTCTTTAATAATTCCCTTACTTATTTTTGACTCGCCACGGGTTCTGTCAGTAAAGATTATTGGCACTTCTGTTACTTTAAATCCGTGTTTCCACGCAGTAAATTTCATTTCAATTTGAAATGCATAACCACGGAATTTTATCCTGTCTAAATCAATGGTGTCTAGAACTCTTTTATGGTAACATACAAATCCAGCGGTGGTATCATGCACATCAATGCCGGTGATAAACCTCACATACTTGCTTGCAAAAAATGAAAGCATCACCCTACTCATTGGCCAGTTTACCACATTTACACCGGTTACATAACGGCTGCCAATGGTCATTCCATGATGTTGAGTACAAGCTTCATACAAACGCATTAAGTCTGCCGGATTGTGACTAAAGTCTGCATCCATTTCAAATACATATTCGTAACCATGCTGTAAGCACCATTTAAATCCGTCAATATATGCGGTACCTAATCCGTTTTTTGCTTTACGTTCAAGTAAATGTAAATTAGGATATTTTTGCTGAAGTTCCTTAACCCGTTTACCCGTGCCATCCGGTGAGTTATCATCAACAATCAAAACATCGAAAGACATGGACAATTCAAAAACTGCCTGCGTAATTAAGTCAATGTTCTCAATCTCGTTGTATGTTGGTATAATAACTATGCGTGTGTTCAAGGGTGTAAATTTTATTCAATTATATCATTAAACATTAAATTATTCAATTTATTACTTTCTTGCAGGGTATTATGATTAAGTTAATTTTATTAGATAGAGACGGTGTGATAAACAAAGAAATGGGAGCTTATGTAACTAATCCCAATGATTTTGAGGTGTTACCGCATGTAGTTCCTAACCTAATAAAGCTGAAAAATGCAGGAATACAGGTTGTTGTTATTACCAATCAAGGCGGCATAGCCAAGGATTTATACACGCATCAAACTTTAGCAAAAATTCACCAAAAACTTAACTTAATATTAGAAGCACATCAATTGACTTTTGACGAAGTTTATTATTGCCCGCATCACCCCGATTATGGAAAGTGTTTGTGCCGTAAACCGGGCAGTATAATGATAGAAAAGGCATTGGCTAGATTTGGTGTTAACCCACAGGAGGCGATCATGATTGGAGACACCCAGCGTGATATCGAAGCAGCAAATGCCGCTAGAGTTATGGCATTCAAAATTGAATCAAACCAAGATTGGTCTTCAATTATTGATGAAATTTTAGCATATTAAAGTAAAAAACAGTCAAAAGCACATGGTAAATCCATAAACCTCAAACTTGTTGATTATATTCGCAGCATATGTCAGTTATTATAGCTCCTTCGGTTTTGTCGGCTGATTTCGCCAACATTCAACGCGATACAGAAATGATTAACCAAAGCCAAGCAGATTGGTTTCATGTTGATATTATGGACGGAATGTTTGTTCCAAATATTTCATTTGGCTTCCCTGTGGTTAAAGCAATTAAAAAGCATGCTAAAAAACCTTTGGATGTACATTTAATGATTGTTGATCCGGATAGGTATCTAAATGATTTTAAACAAGCAGGCGCAGATGTTTTAACGGTTCATGTTGAAGCATGTAACCATTTGCATCGTACCATTTCTGCTATAAAAGATTTGGGGATGAAAGCAGGCGTAGCACTTAACCCACACACATCAGTTGGTTTATTAAAAGACATTATTGCCGATATTGATTTGGTTTGTTTGATGAGCGTTAATCCGGGTTTTGGAGGGCAAAAGTTTATTGAGAATACGTACTCAAAAACTGCAGAGTTAAAAGACCTTATCATACAAAAAAGCAGCAGCGCATTGATTGAAATTGATGGAGGTGTAAACCAAGCTAATGCAGGAAAGCTAATGGCAGCAGGTGCAAGCGTTTTAGTAGCGGGTAACTTTGTTTTTGGTTCCGATAATCCAACGGAAACAATCTCAAAACTAAAGCAAACAGCCATACATACGCTTTAGTTCAATAATTCGTTAAACAACATTAATGCGCAAACTTCTAATTATTTTTTTCATATCATTCCTAAACATTGCAGCCTTTGCTCAGCAAAAAGAGTTCGCTGTGGTATACGGAATGGTTAAAGATAGTGCTGGAAGAAGCTTTGCCGATGCCAATGTATATGTGGTGGGAACAAACATTTTTACCTCGAGTCGTGAAGATGGTTCGTATCAGATAAAAATTCCGGCAAATAAGGAATATGAGATAGCGTTTACATTCGTTGGTAGCCCTTCATTTAAAACAACTGTTGGTCCGCTAAAAATTAACGAACGTTTTTTGCTTGATGTAACCATGAGGCATGCATTAAGTTTAAAAACATTTACCTATACCGAAGAACAAAACCGTGATAAGGCTAGCACCATAACTATTGATATTAAAGAGATAAAAAGATTGCCAAACGTTTCGGGTAGTTTTGAACAAATACTTAAAACACTCCCCGGTGTAACTTCTAACAACGAGTTAAGTTCTCAATACAATGTTCGTGGGGGTAATTACGATGAGAATTTAATTTATGTAAATGACATCGAAATTTATCGTCCATTTTTACCTCGTAGCGGTCAACAAGAAGGCTTAAGTTTTATTCATACCGAGTTAGTTCAAAATATTCGCTTCTCTGCAGGTGGTTTCGAGGCGCGTTATGGCGATAAATTGTCGTCTGTTTTAGATATTAAATACAAAACCCCCAAGAAATTTGCCTCATCGGCCAATATTAGTTTAATGGGTGCGCAAGCACATGCAGAAGGTGCTACAAAAAATCTGAGATTTACCTATTTATTGAGCGCCCGTTATTGGACCAATCAATATGTACTTTCAACCCTGGATGTGCAGGCAGATTATAAACCAAGTTTTAGTGATGTTCAATCGTTAATAACTTGGCATCCTACATCAAGCCTAACCATAAGTGCATTAGGTAGTTATGCGCGCAACAAATATTTGGTTATACCGCAAACACGTGAAACCACTTTTGGCACAGTTAAGGAAGCCTTGCAGTTAAAAATGTTTTTTGATGGTCAAGATTTAATGGAGTATCAAACCGCTACGGGTGCATTATCTTTTAATTATGTGCCCAGCAGAAATACCCAATTAAAACTCATCAGCAGTGTGTTTAACTCAAACGAAAACGAACTTTTTACAGTAGAAGGCGCTTATCGATTAGAGGAAGTGGAAACTGATTTTGGCAACGATAACTTCGGTAAATCTAGGGCCACAAAAGGCATAGGATATTTTTTAAATAATGCCCGAAATCGTATCAACGCCACTGTGTATAATATTGGCCACAGGGGGTATCATACCATAAACAACCATAGCTTACAATGGGGGGTGCAAGCACAAGGCGAGCGTATAACAGATAAAATTAACGAGTGGGATTACAAAGATTCCTTAGGATTTGCTCAACCATCACAAGTAAACGGCATGCCGGTTGTGTTAAATTATTTAAATACCACCATCAACCTAAACAGTTACAGATTAAGTGGCTATTTACAAAACACGCAAACCTTAAATAAGGATTACAATTTATACATAACCTATGGTGTGCGCACCAACTGGTGGAGCTTTAATAACGAAAATGTTTTTAGTCCGCGTGTGCAAATTAGTATGGAGCCCAACCGTAAGCATAATAGAGCTGTGGCAAATGGCTCTCGTAAAGGTAAAGTTAAACGCGATATCAATTTGAAGGCGGCCTTTGGTTATTATTATCAACCACCTTTTTACCGTGAGTTACGTGGATTTGATGGTGTGCTGAATTCGAATATAAAAGCTCAAAAAGCCATACATTACGTGTTGGGTGGTGATATGAATTTTAAACTGTGGGATCGCAAGTTTCGCTTTTTTGCAGAAGCCTACTATAAAAAATTAGAGAACTTAATTCCATACGAAATTGACAATGTACGCATACGCTATTATGCTGATAATATTGCTGAGGGGTATGCCGGAGGTATTGATATGCGTTTTAATGGCGAGTTTGTAAAGGGTGCTGAAAGTTGGATGAGTTTAAGCATTATGAAAACTCAAGAGCGAATTCCCGGTGCTATTTTGTTTGATGATGCAGGCAACCGTGTAACCCCCGGGTATATTCCGCGCCCAACAGATCAACGTGCTACATTCAGTATGTTTTTTCAAGACTACCTGCGTAATAATAAAAATTATAAAGTTAATTTAACCATGGTTTTTGGTACGGGTTTGCCTTTTGGCCCACCAGATAGAAACCGTTACACCGATACACAGCGTATGCCTTCTTACCGCAGGGTTGATATTGGTTTTTTACGCGTATTGATTGATGAAAATGAAACCAATAAAAAAGGTTGGAAAAAACACGTTAAATCAGCTTGGGTTGGTCTTGATGTGTTTAACCTTTTGGCCATTAACAATACCATTTCGCACATTTGGATCGAAGATATTGAAGGACGTGTGTGGGCTGTTCCTAATTACCTAACAAACAGAAGGGTAAATATTAGGTTACAACTATATTTCTAAGCACAAAAAAGGGCAAGCCAAAGTATCGCACCGCTACAACCGCTTACCCTTGCTACATTCCTGTCCTGGGGGATTCAGCAGGAGCTGGTCGTACCCGACTTACCCAAGTGCAAAAGTAAGTTTTAAAACTATTTCAGCAAACTTATTCTTTATAAAACACTTAATTTATTTAGCTTTGAGCACGTTAAAATATAAATATGAAGAAGCTTGCTAACCTATTGATTGTAATAACGCTTTTAATAGTTCTCCCTTTTGGAATTCAGGCACAAGACAGGCCATCAAACAAAACCATACAGGTTTATGTAACTAAGCTACAACTAAGCACTGATTTACTTGCTAACTTTATCGTTTCAAAAAATGGTGTTGTTTACCAAACGGATTTAAGCACCAACCGATATTATACTGAGTTTTTAATTGCTCATTCAGAATTACGCAGCCTCGATTCTTTATCTAATAAAATGGGTTATGTTACCCAAAACGTATTTAATACCGAAAATTTTCAGGAGAAGATAAATAATTTAGAAAAGAGAATAGACGGGCTGAAATATGAGAATAGTGTATACGCGCGTCAACTTAGAGATTCCTTAGTTACAGGTGTTAGAGGAGATGAGTTGAGACGTAAAATATCCAATAACTTACAAACCATTGCCTCTCTGGAAGTAAATATCAATCAATTGGAGCAAAGTGCAAGTGATCTAATGTGCAAAGTAAGTTTTACCATTAACGATGAAATGAGTACTCCCAATAACTCGCGCGTATCTTTTGTTAATATGCCGGGTATCGAATATGGATTTTTAAAGATAGAAAATCCTACAGCCGGGATTAGTTCAAGAGCTTACCAAGGTGCAACCATTAAGTATATGTTTACACGTGGTAAAAGTTACTTTAATTTGGGTGTATACCGTGCTATAAATAATAATACCGCTGATACCTCTTTAATAAACGAATTGTTTGTTATGAACTTTGGACAAGATTTTTACCCGCGTAATTTTGGTAGAGGTAAACGTAGGTTTTTAAATCTTTATACGGGTTATCAAATTGGTGGTTTTATCAGCAACCAAAACAACAATAAAAATAGTGTGTTTATACCTAATGCTAACTTAAGTTTTGGGGTTGAGTTAATTAAAACGAAACACATTTTGGTTGATAATAAAGTAAGTTACTTTTTACCATTAAACGAGTTAAACCGTAACATGCGTGGCATACTCTATCAAGCATCGTTTAACTTTGTATTTTAACTGGGCTTAAATTAGTTTTCAATAAATATTTCTTTAATAACATGCAACATTTAGTAAACGAATTAAACACACGATTAGAAAAAATATACGAAGGTGGTGGCAAAAAAGCTGCCGCTAAACAAAAAGAAAAGGGTAAAATGTTGGCACGTGAACGTGTTGATTATTTATTTGATAAAGATGAACCACGCATTGAAATTGGTGCACTAGCCGGTTACGAAATGTATGAAGAACATGGAGGTTGTCCTGGCGGTGGAGTGGTTGTAGAGATTGGATATGTAAGCGGCCGCCAATGTATTGTTGTTGCCAATGATGCTACCGTAAAAGCGGGAGCGTGGTTTCCCATAACCGGAAAGAAAAATTTACGCGCACAAGAAATATCAATAGAAAATAAATTACCTATTATTTATTTGGTTGATAGTGCTGGGGTTTATTTGCCAATGCAAGACGAAATTTTTCCGGATAAAGAACATTTCGGAAGAATTTTNNGAGCAGTATGGGCATTACCCAAATTGCTGCTGTAATGGGCAGCTGTGTGGCCGGTGGTGCTTATTTGCCTATTATGAGTGATGAGGCCATGATTGTAGATAAAACAGGATCAATATTTTTGGCCGGCAGCTACTTGGTAAAAGCTGCCATTGGTGAAGATATTGATAATGAAACTTTAGGTGGTGCAACTACACATTGTGAAATTAGTGGTGTTACCGATTACAAGTTTGAAAACGATGCAGCTTGTTTAGATAGGATTAAACGCATCATGGATAAAATAGGTGATTTTGATAAAGCCGGGTTTAATCGTGCTGCATCGATTGCTCCAGCAAAAAGTATGGATGATGTGTATGACGCAGTTGCCAATTTTACCAAACCATTTGATGTAATGGAAATTATTGAGCGTTTGGTTGATGCCGGTAGTTTTGATCCTTACAAGGAACTTTACGGAAAAACCATTACTTGTGGTTATGCGCGTATTGATGGATGGGCCGTTGGTATAGTGGCCAATAACCGTCAGGTTGTAAAAGCCAAAAAGCCCAAACAAAATGCAGCCGATAATCCTACCGAGATGCAAATTGGTGGTGTTATATACAGCGATAGTGCAGATAAGGCAGCACATTTTATCATGAACTGTAACCAGAAAAAAATACCATTGGTGTTTTTGCAAGATGTTACCGGATTTATGGTGGGCAGCAGAAGCGAGCACGGTGGAATTATTAAAGATGGTGCAAAATTGGTTAATGCCCAAGCCAATTCTGTAGTGCCTAAGTTTACCATCATAACAGGTAACAGTTATGGTGCAGGTAATTATGCCATGTGTGGTAAAGCTTACGACCCAAGATTAATCGCGGCCTGGCCAAATGCAAATATTGCCGTTATGGGTGGTGCCCAAGCTGCAAAGGTTTTGTTGCAGATAGAAGAAGCAAGTTTAAAGGCAAAAGGTGAAGTAATAGATGAAACTAAAAAAGCTGAAATGTTAAAAAACATTACAGATAGGTACACCAAACAAACCTCTCCGTATTATGCGGCTGCAAGGCTATGGGTTGATGCCATAATTAATCCAACAGCAACACGCAAATGGATTAGTATGGGAATAGAAGCGGCTAACCATGCACCGTTAACCAAAGAATTTAGACCGGGTGTTATAAGAGCCTAAAAAATTGCAAGCCACTTTATTTATTAAGGTGGCTTGTTTTTTATATAATGCTTTTAATGGTTGATTCTTTTTGTGCAATGGTAACTTCATCACCAACACATTTGTTAAGCAAGCCTTGCACTATCGGTGCAGCAGGAGATACCACAGCAATTTTGTAACCATCAAAATCTACCACACCAATGCTGGTGGCAATAAATACAATTTGGTTGTTTGATGTTTCAACCAAAGCTCCTTTTTGCACTTTTGTGCAAACAATACTTGGGTTAATAAGCATAAGGCTCGATAAATCTTGTTTAGCTGCTTTTAACTGTTTAGCATTCATGTCACGTGCAATTTGGCTCATTGCTCGGCCTGTTTCGTATTTATCTCCCGCACTGCTTTTGTCTTCACTATTAGCACTTTCTTGTGCATCTATCATTGCAGCTGTAAAACTTGTAATACGTTTTTCAACCTCGCTTTTGCAATGTTCAAAAATTCTTGTTTTAAAATCAATAGTTATCTCCATCTCCTATGTGCAATAGTAAATATTCTCAGTTAATTTCTTTTTTTATATTTACCTCAAAATAAATGCTCATGCCAAAACAACCCAAATGGTATTATTACATATTAGCTTCTCCAATTTATTTGTTGATGTTGCTGCCATTTCCGGTCCTTTATTTAATTTCTGATGTACTTAGTTTTATTGCTTATTACATTATTAAGTATCGAAGAAAGGTTGTTAATACCAATCTTAAAAAGGCATTCCCTGATAAAAGCGGCTCAGAAATAAAAAGTATTGAAAGGCGCTATTACCGTAACATGATTGATGTTTTTATTGAAACTTTTAAAACGTTAACGGTTGGAAGAAGGACTATTGTGAAACGCGTAAAAATGCGTAACACTGATTTTATTAAAGAATTGCACAGAAATAACAAATCGGTTGTTTTATTGCTCGGACACCTTGGTAATTGGGAGTGGGGTGGTTTTTCTTATACTTACCAATTAGGTTTTCCCGTGGGTACTTTGTACCATCCGTTGTCAAACCCATTTTTCGAATGGTTAACCTATAAACTAAGGTCAAAGTGTGGTGTGGAGTTGATTTCCATGCAACAATCAGCCAGGAATTTTGCTGAAAATAAAGGAAAAGCAAGAACAGTGGCTTTTATTGCGGATCAATCGCCACAGCCTACACATGCCTACTGGACTCAATTCTTAAATCAAGAAACCGGTTTTTTTACCGGGGCAGAGAAATTAGCCATGAAGTACGATTCAGTTGTTGTTTATGCTGATATAGAAAAACACGGAAGAGGCAAATACACCGTTGTTTTTGAGTTGATAACAGAGCATCCTTCAGAAATGAAACCCAATGAAATTACTCAAATATTTGCAGAGAAATTAGAGAATAGCATTCGTTTAAATCCGGAGTTGTGGCTTTGGAGCCACAGACGTTGGAAACATAAAAAACCTTCAATTACGGCTTGATAATATTATCCATTTGGTTTGATATTTTTTGTACAATACCCTTTGTTTTAAATCTGTATCCAATAATTAAGCGTGCTTCGCTAAGTTGAGTATTGAGTTGTACTTTAGGTGCTAATTGATAATTGTAAGAATCGTTAACACCAGTTATGGCAGCATAAAAACGAGCACTATTATACCCTAATGCAATTCTTCCAACAGATCTAAAAGCAAGGGTGTTTCTGACACGTTTTTTGTCATCGGCATTGGTGAAATTTTGGTGTTGGGCAACAATACCTAATGTTGGTGCAATGGTAAAAAATATTTTCCTCAAGATAAAAGTATGTGCGTATCCGGGTAAAACACTAGCGCTGTAAAACATTCCATTCACAAGCCGTTCTTCAGATAAAGTTAGTGCGAGTAGTTGTGGTGATTCACTGAGGGGATTACTTATACTAAGCGAGTTTACGGAAGCGCCCAGTATGAAGGAACCGGCACTTTTACGTTGTATTTCATTCATTAAGTAACTTGAGCGTAACGAATATTTTTTGTGGTTAAATACGTAAAAGTAGTTGGCACCTAAACCGTTCGCTCTCATATTGGGCAATAAAGGATAAGAATCGAAGTTTTTTCTTAAGCTGTCGTTCTTTTTATAGTTTTCTATATAAAATCCGGTATAACCGATATAGTAAACATCAAAGTAATTTCTCTTGCCATAAATAAAGAGGTGTAAGTCCATTTCTTCGGTAGTGCCTCGTGTTTCATCTTGCAACGATTTAGGCGAATAGCCAAAGGCAATTCCTAGCCATTTATGCTGCAGCCTAATGCCTTGAGTATTTGCATCGTTTGGGTTATAAGTAATCGTGTTGATGCCTCTTATCGTAATTTGGTTATCTGGATTGCGGTTAAACAACGATATACCTAATTCACCCGTTTTGTCTGTAATAAATTTTGATCTGGTTGTGAGATAAAGGCTGTCTTTATTTTCAGCGATTGATGTGAAAACTTCAGAAGTCAAAACCAATAAAACAAGCATTATATTTTTCAATGCAACGAAGGTAAGTTAAATTATCATCTAACGGGCTGCTTGATTGATGTATATACAAATTTTATAGTCTTAAAAATCAGTTATATATGGGTATTGTTAAAATAATGTATTGACAATATATGTATATACATTAATTTCGTGCTGTAATTAGAAATGAAATTAGAAGACGCTATAAAACAAACAGCTTTTAAAACTGAGGAAGAGCGGTTGGTTATTAACTTGGTTTATACTTCCGGATGGTTATCATCTGAACAAAACAGGTTTTTTAAGCGTTTTGGTATTTCATCTCAGCAATATAACGTGTTACGCATTTTAAGAGGGCAATATCCTAATCCGGCAAGTGTTGGTTTAATACAGGAACGAATGTTGGATAAAATGAGTAACGCATCAAGGTTGATTGAGAAGTTAAAACAAAAAAAGCTGATTAAACGATCTGAGTGTAGTAAAGACAGAAGACAAGTAGACGTGTTGGTAACCCAAGAAGGGTTATCGTTACTTAAAGAAATTGACAATTTGAATAACGAAATGCACAGTATTTGCAATACACTCGATGTAAACGAAAAGAAAACATTAAATAACTTACTTGATAAATTAAGAAACTAAAACACAAAAAACATGAAAAAACTATTCTCTTTAGCTGCTATTGCAGGATTAGCATTATCAGTTGTGGCTGTTAGCCAACCAAAATCTCAAAACGCTGCTACTTTAAAAGTTGATGCGAAAGAATCAACCTTTAAATGGACAGGTAAAAAAGTTACCGGAGAACACTGGGGTTACGTTAAATTTAACGATGGTACCGTAACTGTTGATGGTAAAAAATTAACAGGTGGAACTTTCACTATGGACATGACTTCAATCTCTGTTCAAGACATGCAAGGTGAGTACCAACAAAAATTAGAAGGTCACTTAAAATCTGATGATTTCTTCTCTACAGAAAAATTTACCACTAGCACTTTAAAAATTAAATCGTTAACAGCAATTGCTGGTGCAAAAGCAGGTTCAAACAACAACAACGTTGTTGCTGATTTAACCATTAAAGGTATTACTAAAGAAATTACTTTCCCGGCTCAAATTATTGTAGCTAAGGATAAAGTAATTGCCAACGCTGAGTTTGCAGTAGACCGTACTTTATTTGATGTTAAATACAAAGGTATGGCTGATAACTTGATTGATGATACTTTTAAAGTTAATGTACGCGTTGTAGCTAAAAAATAATTTCCACCCGCCCAAAAACAAGCTTAAATAGCATAGTTAACTGTACAGTTGCTATGCTATTTTTGTTTAACTCGTAATTAAATGAACAGACGTGATTTTTTATCAACCATACCCATTATGCTAACAAGTGCACAACAATTGTTAAACGAAGTGAACGCAATGCCGCCCACTCCTTTAATGCCCGCATTTTTTATCGGGCATGGCTCGCCAATCAATGCCATAACTGATAATAAGTTTACGCAAGACTTGGCTAAATCAACACGCAACCTGCCTGCACCAAATGCAATTTTGGTAGTGTCTGCGCACTGGTTAACCCGCGGTACATTTGTTTCTACCAATAAGTTTCCTAAAACCATTTATGATTTTGGCGGATTCCCCAAAGCATTATCAGAAGTGAAATACGAACCACTGGGTTCACCGGAGTATGCGTTGCAGGCTAAAACCTTGCTTGATCAATCACACAACATACAAACTGACGAGCACATGGGATTAGACCATGGGGCATGGAGTATTTTAAAACACATGTATCCTAAAGCAAATATTCCTGTTTTTCAGTTAAGTATTGATGTATCAAAGCCTGCTAATTACCATTACGATTTAATTAAGCAATTAGATTTATTACGTAAAAAGGGTTTGATGATTGTAGGTAGTGGTAACATAGTACATAATCTTGCTCGTGTTAATTGGAATAACCCAACTGCAGGTCCTTACGATTGGACTGTTGAGTTTGATACTTATGTTAAAAACAATTTAGAATCAGGCAATCATTTGGCATTGGTTGATTATTTAAAAGCTGGACAATCAGCTAACCTTTCGGTACCAACAAATGATCACTATTTACCTATGTTGTATGTATTAGGTATTCAACAAAAAAATGAACTGCTCAAATTTATACACCATAGCTTCGATATGGGTAGCATTAGCATGCGTAGTTTTATGTTACAAGGGTGATTTTATAATCCTTAACTGATTATGGTTAGTGCGGGCGGCATCTTCGGGAGATAAGTTGTTTTGTGTTTCCCTTCTTTTTTTGGAAGAACTATTTATCATCGCTATTCCGCCTGCTAACATTCCACCGGTAAATGCTGCAAGTATTGCACCTGCACCAGTCTCTTCAATCAGCAAAGCAATTGTTCCAGGTAAAAACAAAGCACCTAAAGTTACTAAAGTTATTCCACCAGCCTGGAGTGCCACATTACCGGGCTTTGAGTAATTAATTATACTTTTATTACTGAAACTACTTATTTCTATAATACCCCTTATCTGCTCAGGCGAAAGTAAATAAACGGAGTCTTTTGTTGCAAACAAAAAGGTATTGTCGTATACAGCATCAAAATACCCTTTAAGCAGTCCCGTATCATTTAAAAGAACAGCGTAAGCCTGAAATTCAACAACCTTTATGTAGCTATTATTCTTTGTATCATGAATAAAAAGCTGGTTAGCCATATGTTGTGCATTTGCCGAAAAAGCGAAACCAATAAGTAGAATGGCATAAAGCCATTTAGCATGAAAAGTTTTCATGAGGATAGTTTTTAGTATATCAAGTATACAAAAAATCAAACACTTGCGTGCGAAATTTTTTCAAGTTTATTTTTTTCTAATATGCGAATTTTTTTTCCGTCAAGTTCAATCAGTTTATCGCTCTTAAATTCACTCAATAATCTAATAACAGTTTCAGTGGCGGTACCTACTATATTGGCAATATCTTCGCGCGGCAGTGTAATTGCAATTACATCGTTGTCTAAATTATTCGATTTAAATGTTGCATGTAAAAACAGTAACGTTTCAGCCAAACGCTCTCTAACACTTTTTTGAGCTAAACTTTGTACGCGCTCCTCAACAACCCCCAACTCATGGCTAAGAGCCTTAAGCAAGTCTTTACTGATAGAGGCATTTTCATCCATGATTTGAAGAAATATTTGTTTAGGAATGAAGCAAGCAATCGTATCTTCCAAACAAACAGCCGAAGAAATAAGCGGCTCATCTGCTATAAGCGCTCTATAACCTAATACATCACCTGGTTGTGCAAATCGTAATATTTGTTCTTTACCATCTAAGTTGGTACGCACAAGTTTAATCACCCCACTAACTATGCAGTAAACGCCAAGGGGTATAGCACTTTCATTAAAAAGTAATTCTCCTTTTTTGTATGATCCGCAAGACTTAGCCTGCTCCACCATTTCGGCTTGTGTGGGTGTGCATTGGTTTAAGAACGAAATTTTGTTCGAATCACAAAGTTTGTAATCCATGTTGGCTCTATGCATTTTATAGCTTCGGTTGATTGGAATTCAAAAATAATAAAAAAATGTATCCTTGCTGATTATTCAGCAATATTGGTCCATTTAGCAAATAATTGTTTCTGTAACGCACTGGTTTCGTCTAATTTAATTAAAGTTAAATTTGCATTTATATCTTCCCGGAGTGCACATCCTACTTCATCTAATGCCGTTTCAAGTCCTTTCTGGAGTTTGCCTTTACCCCAAATAAACGACTGAAAGTAACTTTCAAAACTTTCACCGGCATATTTTTCCAACAGTTCGCGGTATATGGTTTCATCATAACCTTTGTTGTGTTTGTAGTATTGCTGGTACAAATCGTGCAGCACATTATGCAAACTATATTTACCATTGCTGTTTTTAATAATGGTAATATCTGCAATTACAGCAGCTATCATTCCTTCAATATAAATAGAAACCTTACGTCCTGTCACGCCCGGTACATAACCGTCAAGCCAAGTGTCCCAACTTGATTCTGCAACGGAGTAATTAAAGCGACCAGGGTTTGAAGTATGTCTTTTTAAATCTCCGGTAAAACTTGCTGCGTATTGTTCCCAATTCCAAACACCGCTTTGCAGTAGCATTAAATCCCCATAGTAAGTGGTTACTCCTTCATACACATAACCCAATGTGCTGTAGTTTTCTTTCGTAAAATCATAAGGTAACATATCATTTGGCCTTATGCGTTTTATGTTCCATAAATGAAACAATTCATGCGAACTGATGGCCAATAGATCATGATAATATTCTTCAGTAGTTTGTTCTAAGGTTTGCCCCATGGCAATTACAGTGCTGTCTAAATGCTCCACTCCATGACGGGCCGGTGTTTTGTGCATTAAATACAAAAAGTGGTAATCTGAGCATGGTAAATCTCCAAATACCTCTATTTGTTTTAACGTGTAATCGGTGGTGTCTTTTACCAAACGTTCTATATCAAACGGGTGTTCACCCTGAAACCAAATGTGCATTTGTGTTTGCTCAACAGTAAAAGTATGATGTTGCAGCGCATTACTTGCAAATAGAGGTGAGTCGGCTAAATAATCAAAATTTGGTGCTTCTAATTGATGTTTACCCGCTTGTTTCATTTGGGTGGCAATTTGGTAATCATCTGGCAGTAAAAAATCTAAAGTATAACCTTCATCAGCTCGGCCCTCGGTGTACATAAAACAATGCACCGGATTTATGTACAGGTAGTTTTCATCTACAAAACACGCACCTGCATCCGGTTGGTTTGAATAATACTGATAACTAATTTTAACGCTTGAAATCCCCTTTGTATCAATTTGCCACCTGTCTTTAGTTAATTTTCGGTAGGCTATCGCATTTCCTTTTTCGTCAAATACATTAAAACAACGAACATTTTTAGCAAAATTTTGTAATTCGTACCTGCCCGGTCGCCATGCAGGAAGTTGCACCTCTATGCTGTCTTGATGAATGTGGGGAATGGTATATGTTAATTGTAAAAAGTGATTTTGAGTATCGGCTATTGATATTTGATAATGCATGCGGTTTTATTTTGGGTGCAAAAATATATCGGACAATTGAAATAAAAATGGGTTGGTAAGATAGGTTAAAATTTATCCATAATTCCTAAGCCAAATAAGGCAAAATCATATTTCACCGGATCTTTTTTGTCAAATTGTTTGAGGGCAGTGGTAAGTTCCAATGCTGACTGCCAATCACTTTGTGTTCTGTGCAACAACCCAATTTTTGTGGCTACACGCTGTACATGTACATCTAAAGGACAGATCAACTGTGATGGTTTTATGCCGGTCCAAAGTCCAAAATCTACACCTTTATCATCTTGTCTTACCATCCAACGCAGGTACATGTTTAAAAGGGTAATTAAGGAGGTGTATTTTATTTTTCAAATTTACTACATTTGTAGCAACACAAATGCCGCTCAGCAAAGAACTTCAGGAAATTAAAGAGTTTTTAGATGAAAAGGTGGATCAATTCAATAGACCATTTTTCATCGAGCTAGACCCTATTTCTATTCCACACCGTTATACATTAAAAGAAGATATTGAAATCTCTGGTTTTTTGGCAGCAACCATAGCTTGGGGAAATCGTAAAAGTATCATACAAAATGCAAATAGCCTCATGGATAAAATGGGTGAAAGTCCATTTGATTATGTTATGAGCGCATCATCTAGCCAGATAAACAAATTACATTTCGTCCACCGCACCTTTAATAGTGATGATTTAAAATGCTTTATTTTATGTCTGAGGAACGTTTATCAAAGATATGAAGGAATGGAAAACGTATTTGCGCAATATGCGGAACTAGATACATTGCAGCCAGCAATTACTAATTTTAAAAGAACTTTCTTTGAATTGGAACATCCTTTAAGAACCGAAAAGCATGTAAGTGACCCGTTGAAAGGTAGCTCGGCAAAACGAATTAATATGATGCTTCGATGGTTTGTGAGAAATGATAAACGAGGTGTAGATTTTGGGATTTGGAGTAAAAACATGAAACCTTCCCAATTGAGTTTGCCTTTAGATGTGCATACAGGTAATATTGCCAGGAAATTAGGCTTGTTGCTTCGCAAGCAGAATGACTCCAGAGCGGTTGCAGAAATTGATTCGGTACTTCGAGGGTTTGATTCAGAAGACCCAGTTAAATATGACTTTGCGCTTTTCGGACTAGGAGCAATCGACCATTTTTAATCAAGATCTATTTCTGGTTTAAATACAGCTGTTAGCTTTTCCAGCTTTCTCTCCCCAACTATTTTTCCAACCAGCTTTGCCTTTCCCAAGTAAGTAACTTCAACTGCATAACAATCCCCGTTTTCGTCTTTAACTATCCTTTTATCTAAATTGGTAATGCTTGTCATAATGTTTTCCCCAATCGAAAATAAAATAACTGATTTAACATCATTCCTGTGCGATACATTAATGTGTTTTTGTTGCTTTCTTTTGAAAGCGTTGTAGACTTGAGGACAAAGTAAATTGGCACCCATCTTATTTCGTATCACATCGATATTATAAATGAATGACACCATGAAATCGTCTAACGATTTATGATTTGAAATTTGCCTATTTTCATAGCCTTTGTTGTGCCGCCAATATTTGTTTAAATAGTCAAAAATAGAATGACTAAAATCTACAGTGTTAATTCCTGAGCCTTTAAAGTTTACTTCAATATTATCCCCGTCATTCGTAATTGTTGGAGCAACGTAATCAATTCGAAAAAGCACAATTGAAAGCATGCAAAGCAATTCAAAAGGACTCAATATACTTCCTTTAATTACCTCGGCAAAGGAAAATTCGTTTACATATACATCATAATCACTAGATGAATTAAGTTCAGCCTTGTTTAAAAGTCCGTCACTTGAAATATTCAAATTGAGCCAAAACATTCCAAACAACGAAAACCACCGTTTTCCAATTATGTTTTTTCTTTCAGCATTGATCCACCCTTTGTTCTCATAATGATTAAGCATCCTGCTTGAAAACTTGTTGCTTTTAAAGTCATAGCTGGTGCTTCGCAACAATTCAATCAAATCGCATTTTGGGTCTTTTACATGAGCTAAAATTTGCTCGAATGCTATTGCATAGGAAGGTTTTCCATTGAATTTGATAATTATTTTGCTTTTCATGTAAGGTTTTTTAAATCGTATTAAATGCTGTAATTAAAGGATTTAATGACAAATATACGAGCTGTAATAAAGTTAACGCAGGAATACGTAAGGTTTTTATAAAACCCCTAATAAATCATAACAATTTTGCATCACTAAATTTTTAAATAATATGGAAAACACAAAAATTGAGTGGTGTCACCACAGCGTCTCCTTGTATTGGGGATGCACAGAAGTACATGAAGGGTGCTTCAATTGCTATGCAAAAAAACTTGCTCACCGCTGGGGGCATGACGTATGGGGAAATGAGAGTCCCAGACGGTTAATTAAATCGGCATTTAAGACACTTTCTAAAATCCAAAAACAGGCACAAAAGAAAGATGAAATTCATCGTGTGTTTATTGGGTCAATGATGGATGTGTTTGAAAAGTCAATGCCATTATTTGACGACAAAACTAAATTGATCGTGGGTAACACAGGTCAATTAAGAGAAAAACTATTTGAAAAAATAAGCATTGGTGAATATCCTAATCTTATGTTCCTTTTACTTACCAAAAGACCATCAAACATCAACAAATACATCCCAGAAAGTTGGAAAACTAATCCACCGCATAATGTAATGTTTGGAGCTTCGGTCGTGAACCAAGCCACAGCTGACAAACTTATTCCTCAGTTGCTGGAAGTTAATGGATTTAGATTTCTTTCAGTTGAGCCACAATTGGAAGAGTTAAGCCTCTTAAAATGGTTACCCAATGGTCAATTGCACTGGATTATTCAGGGAGGAGAATCAGGTAATGGTAGACGACCTTTTGATATCGAATGGGGCAGAAAATTAAAGATTGAGTGTGCATTAAGTAATGTGCCATATTTCTTTAAGCAAGTAGATAAAGTAATCACCATCCCTGAAGACTTAATGGTGCGTGAATTTTACGAGGACAGTGTTTCAAACGAGCAAAACATGGAGGTGTATCATGGAAGATAAGAGAGATGGATTTTTCTTTTACAGATCATTTTATGAGGCTATACAGCTTGTTCCAAACGAAGAGTCCAAGTTGAAGTTATATCAAGCACTTGCGGAATATGCGATTTTAGGCAAAGTGCCAGATATTGATGGTTGGGATTTAGCATTATTTATGACTTGGAAAACCAATGTCGATAAGAGCGTAGCAAGAAGAGAAGCTGCAATTCAAAATGGGAATAAAGGTGGTAGACCCAAAGAAACTAAACCCAAAGCAAATGATAACCCAAAGGAACCCAATGCTAACCTAAATGTTAAACGTGAAAACCCAAGAGAAACTTTGGTTAACGAGAAAGATCCAAACATTAACCCCAATAATAATATTAATCATAATAACGAAATCGAAGTTGATGTTGATAATGGATTACCGTTTAAAATGGTAGACATAGATAGAAATATACCCGATGACCCTTTGATAGGGGTCATCGGAGAATCAATGATTAGAAAAATTGACAAGCAGTTTAATTTTGATAAAAGATATGCTGAAATAATTAAAAATGAACCTTCAACCCATTTGGATGAAATAATCAAAAAGTTATTAATTGATTATCATGAAATGTTTGATATGTTAGTAATAAAGAAGTTAGAAGTGGATTATTTTACCAATTGGAAAACATATAAAAACTTAGTTCAATCTAATTCTAATCCGAAACGGATCTTTTATGAAATGGTTAAGGAACACCAATTTGTTCTGAGTGAAAGTGATCCTAAAAACAAATATTACATTGATCTTAGTTAGCATTGATTAAGGAATTGTATATTTTTCATAGTTGAACAAAATCTCGTTCAAGCAAATTGAACTTTTATACTTATATTTCAACCCTGTAAACAAGCAAATGATGAACCGCATTAAAGATGTTCTTAAAGAAAAAGGGTTAAAACAAGTTCAACTGGCTGACGCATTAGGTGTGCCGAAATCTTCAGTTAGTCAGTATTGTACGAATAAAGTTCAACCCCCTTTAAGTGTATTTCTAGCTATCAGTGATGTGTTAGGAGTTGACATCAACGAGTTACTTGATAAAAAACAGACCAAGACCAAATGAAATTAATAAATAACCAAGATATAAAGCTCGCAAACGAGGTAAAGCATCTGATTAACCAGGATTCAGAGATTTTTATAGCAACTAGCTATGTTACAATTCCTGCTTTGTATGAATTGTCGAGCGAGTTGAATCAATCAAAGGGTGTTAAAATGATTCTAGACACAGAACCATCCAATGATTCTCGTTTCGCATACGATTTAAAGGAGTTTTCCCTGTATTTTGACCTCAATGCTTCTTTTAAGGCTAGCAACACATACCAATTATTGGAAAACAAATTCCAAATTAGAGCTGGTAATGTTGGCGGACAAAAATTTATCCTGATCAAGAATCCCGATAAAACGCATTGTTTTTCAATTGTCCCTCAGGATTTTAATACTGTAACCTTAGGAACAGTGCCAAGTCCAATGCCAATTGTTCTATCTCAATTCGAGGATCAGGGAGGACAATTTCTTCAGTTATTTGAGCAGTTCTGGTCTATTAGCCCAAAGGACTTAAAAAGTGATCTGCTAAAAAAAGTAAAAGAAGCCTTTGAAGACAACAGCCCTGAGTTTTTATACAAATACACACTTTATCATCTCTTCAAGAACACAACAATCAACGAGGAAAACGAACAGCGCATTAACAAAATTGGGTTTAAACAAACTGAAATATGGAAGTACCTATTCAACTTTCAGAAAGATGCGGTACTCGGAGCTATTGATAAAATTGAAACCTACGGTGGCTGTATTATAGCAGATTCTGTCGGACTCGGTAAAACCTTTGAAGCTCTTGCGGTCATCAAGTATTACCAAATGCGTAACGACAGAGTTTTGGTACTGGCACCAAAAAAGTTGCGTGATAACTGGCTAGTGTATTCTTTAAACGATGTACAAAATATACTGAGCAAAGACCGATTAAACTTTGATGTTTTAAACCACACCGATCTTTCCAGGACTGGTGGATATTCTGGAAACATCAACTTGGAATCCATCAACTGGGGCAACTATGATCTAGTTGTTATCGATGAATCACACAATTTCAGGAACAACGATCCAAGGAGAAATACCATAACCCGTTATCAACGTTTGATGAATGACATCATTAAATCTGGTGTTAAAACGAAAGTACTTATGCTTTCTGCTACTCCTGTTAACACGAGGATGAATGACATTAAAAATCAGATTGCATTTATTACCGAACAACAAGACGATGCACTTGCAGCTCATGGTATAGCAAGCATCGAACAAACATTGAGGAAGGCTCAAGCCAAGTTCAATGCTTGGTTAAAATCGAACAACGGCTCAACATCGAGCAGGGAAAGTTTGATTAACGGCTTGGATGGTTCTTACTTTAAGCTATTAGATTTACTTACTATTGCCAGATCCCGTAAGCACATCGAGAAATATTACGATGTAAACGATATTGGCAAATTCCCCGACCGATTAGCACCGATAAACAAATATACGGACTTCGACAAGAATGGTTCATTGAAGGCGATGGACAAGGTGAACGATGAGCTCAATGCATTGAACCTCGGATTTTACTCACCCCTGTCTTATGTGCGTGACGACAAGCGTAGTTCATACGAAGCAAAATATGACATCACCACTTCAAAGGGTAGCATATTCAAACAGATTGAACGTGAAAGCAGTTTGATCCACTTGATGCGAGTAAACCTGTTAAAGCGACTTGAAAGTTCAGTTCACTCATTCAGGTTAACATTGGAGGGCTTACTTCGTCAAATAGATGGATTACTCAACAAAATAGAAGTAGCTAGCAGAGCTGAATATTTTAATGAAGAGCTTGAGATTACAGATATTGATACCGATGATACTTTGCTTGATGATTTACTAACTGGTGGTAAAGTAAAAGTTTTGCTCCAGGACATGGACTTGATCCGTTGTAAGGAAGACTTAATGGATGACAAACGCAGGTTGGAAAACCTGTTGGCTCAAACCAAGGTAATTGATGAAACCAGGGATGCAAAATTGCAAGAGCTGAAGAATCTGATTCAAAGCAAAGTTGAAAACAATCTTAACGATGGAAACAAGAAGGTTATCGTATTTTCAGCATTTGCTGACACGGTTAAGTACCTATACGAAAACTTGAGCTCCTGGGCTCTTGGAGAGCTTGGAATCAAATCAGCTATGGTAACGGGTGGTGATGCCAACAAGACGAATTTGAGCGACTGTAAACCTGATTTAGGGCACATCCTGATTAACTTCTCCCCCTTGTCGAAAAAACGAGATTTGATTTATCCCGATAGCAAGGGTGAGATTGATTTATTGATCTGTACGGATTGCATTTCGGAAGGACAAAACCTACAAGATTGCGATTATTTGATTAATTACGACATACACTGGAACCCTGTTCGTATTGTTCAACGATTTGGACGTATAGACCGTATTGGTTCCATCAATGATAAAATTCAACTGGTAAACTTCTTCCCAAACCTGGAGTTGGATACCTACATTGATTTGATCGGACGTGTGAAAGGTCGGATGCAAATCCTGGATGTATCAGCTACGGGAGATGACAATATAATTGAAGAACCAAGTGTTAGCTACGGTGATTTAGATTATCGCAAACGTCAGCTCAAGCAAATGCAGAGCAAAGTGTTGGATCTAGAAGATATTGAAGGTGGTATCAGTATTACCGACTTAACCTTTAATGATTTTAAAATTGATGCCGAGCGTTTGAGCCACGAGGAGCGTGAACATTTTGAACTTGCACCTAAAGGCATTTACGCCATTACTTCAACCAATACAGATGAAGCCACCCCTGGTGTCATATTCTGTTTCAATGACTTGAACGGAGCATTGATGGATACCAACACATACAGTGCTACCCACCCGTACAGCTTATGTTACATCAATGCCAACGGTGACGTTTTTGTTCCAGCAAGTAACCCAAAGAAAACCTTGGATCTGTACAAGAAACTTTGCCTGGGTCAACACGAAGTGCTCGCCTCACTTATTAGTTCATTTAATAAAGAGACCAAAGCTGGTAAGCAAATGGGTACATATACTTCTCTGCTTCAAACGGCTTTAACCCATATCAAAGGCGTGGACGATGAATTAGGGTTGGATACTCTTGCATTTGCAGGTGGAACCAAAATGAGTAAAGCACAGCATTCTGATGCGTTTGAATTAGTAAGTTACTTGATCATCAAATAATGCTTAACCAAATCATCCACATATTGCAATTGCCCGAAAGGTGCTTAGTGAATAAGAAGATCACCAAAGCCTTCTTTAAGCGCAACTTTGATATGACATCAGCAGAAAAGAATTTGCTGGATGATTACGATGCTATTTCCGCAATTGATTGGATTGCATCCATCAGTCAGACAAATGCGAATGTGCCTGAATACCAGGATTATGAAAGCACATTTGAGGAAATACAGGTTATTGCTGTAACAACAAGTACTGAATCATTGACCAAAAATGCTGCGAAAATCATTGACCTAATCCAAAAGTATATTCCCTATCACATCCTTTTAATTGTGCATGATGGAGTGAACAGCATTTGGAATGTTACGTACAAACGCATCAACCAAAACGATAACAACAAACGTACCATAGACAAAAAGTTTACAACCGACAGCATAACTGCAAATACAACCAACAAAGTGCACGAGGCATTTTTAGAAGCAGTAAGCTTTAGCAGAGTGCCTTCAACTAACTTGAAAGTACTGTACGATGGTTATGTGCAGTGTTTTGTTGGTTTAACAACAGCTCCAATAATTGGAACGTTTGAAACAAGACCAACCGAAAGAACCAAAGAAGATGTAGAGCGATTGGAACGCATCACAACTTTAGAAAAAGAAATAACCACATTAACCAATACTGCACAAAAAGAGACTCAACTTAACAAAAAGATTGAGCTGAACACCCAAGTACAGCAGAAAAGAAAACAAATAGAACTACTCAAAAACAATATAACGAACGCATGATGGAAAAGATAGATAAAGGACACCCAATGAGCCAAAGCACAGATTTTGTTTCTCAGAACATAGAAACGCTTAAAACCTTGTTCCCTGCAATTGTCAAGGAAGGTAAGATTGACATCAAGGAACTTCAAGCCTTGTTAGGTGATGAGATAGAAACCGAGGAAGAATATTACCGATTTGCCTGGGCTGGTAAAAGCATGGCAAGGCGTGAAGCTAATAAGCCCAGCACTGCAACTTTGCGCCCAGACAAAGGCAGCAGTAAAGATTGGGATACCACCCAGAATATCTTTATTGAGGGAGACAACTTAGAAGTATTAAAACTGCTTCAAAAAAGTTATGCCAATAAAATAAAGATGATTTACATCGACCCTCCTTACAACACAGGTAAGGATTTCGTTTATAAGGACAACTATAACGATAATCTTGGAAACTATCTAGCTATTACTGGACAAATTGATGAAGAAGGTAAACGCATCAGCACCAATAGTGAAAGTGATGGACGCTACCACAGTAATTGGTTAAACATGATGTACCCGAGACTGAAATTAGCAAGAAATTTATTAACTGAAGATGGAATGATAATCATTTCAATAGATGACAATGAATTAGTAAATCTTAAAAAAGTCTGCGATGAAATATATGGTGAAGAAAATTTCATAAACAATTTTGTTTGGAAAAAAAACAGTAGTGGTAAGACAGTAAGTAAGCAATTCCCAACAAATATTGAATACCTGCTTTTTTATTCAAGGGACTATAATAAATTAAAATTCAATGTGGTATACAAGCCACTTTCACAGAGTACTATAGATAGTTACAATAAAGATGATGGTGATGGTAGAGGTAAATATTGTACTGTTTCTCTTCAAAAAACTAGCACCCCAGGGCCTGAAACAACATATGATTATATTGACGAAACAGGCAAAATATGGAAATGCCCTGCCAAAGGTTGGCGTATGACAAAACATAAAGTAAAAGACCTTGAACTTGATGGAAGGCTTTATATGGATGGTGAAACATTAAGAGAAAAAAGATATTGGAATGAAAGGGAAAATGATGGTCAAGTTGCAGATACTCTATGGGATGACTTAGACGAAGGCAATATTGGCACTGGGGAAGTCAAAAAAATATTTGAAGGAATAATTTTCGACTATCCTAAACCAACTGATTTAATTGATAGGGTAATAAAGATCGGTACAAATAGC
>DITN01000029.1 GCA_002422865.1 Bacteroidetes bacterium UBA6183
GAATACTTTTACCATGTGACATAACTTACTTATCTGTGCAACTGATTCTCACGTTTATTGCACAATATTTCCTTTTGGGGAATATTATGTGCGATAAATCGACTTGAGGTAGTTGCACAATATTTTATTCATTTAATTTTAATTTGTCTAACGGGCTGATTATTTTACCCAATTGCTCGATACTAACGTGCGTGTATATTTGGGTTGTTTTAGGGCTTTTATGGCCAAGCAATTCCTGGATATGACGCAAATTTGTTCCGGCTTCTAACAAATGGGTGGCATAACTGTGCCTTAACATATGCAAATTAATATTCTTTTTAATTCCTGCAACTTTTGTTGCCGTTTTTAAAACACTATCTAAGCTACGGGCACTGTATTGTCCTCCATATTGTCCCTCAAACAAGTATTTCTCGGGCTTAAATTCTATGTAGTAATTTCTTAGCATGTTTAATACAACAGGCGAAAGCGGCACGTTTCTATCTTTCATTCCTTTGGCATTGCGTATGGTTATGATCATACGCTTGCTATCAATATCCGTTTTTAATAAGTTCAACAATTCGCCTCGCCTTAAACCCGCACTGTAAATTAAACTAAGCATGGTTTTGTGTTTTAAATTTTGGCAAGCGTTTATTATGGCAGCCACTTCTTCTTCGCTTATTACTTTAGGTAATTTATGGCCTTGTTGTGGGCGTATTAATTGATCAATAGCAAGCTTGTGGTTTTTTACGGTTTGGTAAAACAGTTTAAGTGCATTTATAAATTGCGATTGATAAGTTGCACTCAGGTTTTTCTTTAGTATGTATTGGGTGTTAAAATCCATTACGTCTTGGTTAGTTATTTGGTCAACATTTTTTAGATGATGATAACTGAAAAATACCAACAAAGCATTGGTGTAACTTTCTATGGTGCTTTTACTATAACGTTTTACCTCCATCCAATTGGTGTATTTGTTTAGCAGCTCTTGTGTTTGTGTACTAATTTTTGGGTTGTTTTTTATGGCGTTAGTATGGGCGTTAACCGGTTTTAAATTACATGCATTTCGGTGGGTTTCATTATCGGTTATATGCCATGCTTTTAATGTTCTACTCCATCGTGCTCCAGGTATTGTGCGCACCAATTGGTTTAGTGTGGCCGTATTTTCAAAGTACAAGGCAATGCGCTGTTGGTTATCGTGTGTTACCAATTTTACCGTTATGGTTTTATTGGCAATAAGTTGTGCAAGTTGTGTAACAGTGTTGCTCATAATGGGGCTAATTATGGTTATATACAAACACTAATTAAACCAATAGGTTACGTATTTGCAAGTCGTGTTATAAAAAGCAGTAAATTATTGTACGGAAGTTAAACTTGGCTTAGGGGGTGCAGTAAGCTACCCCGAAGTGCGTTGGTTGTGGAGTTGGCGGAGTAGCACGGAACACCCGGTGCAGACTGTAGCGCAGCGAAACGGCTGTAAAGCCCCAATCCCCTCAGCAATGCCAACCCACAAGGCTCTGCATGACAGCTCCCAGCAGCCTTTACCATTAATGTTTTACGCTTGAATAATGTGTATTGTAAGGCGGTTAATCATCAAAAATTCGTGAACATATGGCATAAAAAATCCCGCACAAATGCTTGTACGGGATTTACTATAAATTAAAAAGGCAATGCTTAGTTGTTTTCTTTGCTTTGTGCATCAACCACGGCAATAATTACCATGTTTACAATTTCGCGTACGCTGCTGCCTAATTGTAACACGTGTGCCGATTTTTTTAAACCCAATAACACAGGTCCTATGGCTTCTGCTCCTCCGGTTTCTTGCAACAGTTTATAGGTAATGTTACCTGCCGAAAGGTTAGGGAATATTAAGGTGTTTACCGGATGGTCGCACAACTCGCTAAACGGAAAATTTTCTTTCAGCATTTTTTGGTTCAGGGCCATATTAGATTGAATGTCGCCATCTACAATCATATCCGGATATTTCTCTTTTAATATTTTGCGGGCACGTTGCATTTTGGTGGGTGTATCGCCTTCGGCACTTCCAAAATTACTGTACGATAACAAGGCAATGCTTGGTGTAATGTTAAATTTCTTCACCGCATCGTAAGTTAACTTAGTAATGTCAACAATGTCGTTTACATCCGGTTTTTGGTTTACGGTAGTATCTGAAAAAAACAAGGTGCCTTTGTTGCTTAACATTACGTACATACCCGCCACTTTATTTATGCCTTCTTCTTTACCTAAAATTTGTAAAGCAGGTTTTATGGTGCTTGGGTAGTTTTTGGTTAAGCCCGAAATCATGGCATCGGCATCACCCATTTCTACCATCATAGGTGCAAAGTGGTTGCGGTCGCGCATCAGTTTATTGGCTTCGTATAAGGTAACTCCTTTACGTTGGCGTTTTTTATAAAACTCTTCGCCATAGCGCGCACGTATTTCGTTTTCTTCTATTGGGTTGATGATGGTTACATCGCCTAATTGAATTTTATTATCGGCAATAATTTTATTGATTTTTTCTTTATCGCCCAATAAAATAGGGATGGCAATGCCTTCGTCTTTTACAATTTGTGCGGCACGTAAAATTTTGTAATTATCTGCCTCCGAAAACACCACACGTTTAGGGTTTTTGCGTGCTTTGCTGCCAATAACACGTATAAAATTACTCTCTTTGCCAAGGCGTTCAAGTAACTCGCTGTTGTACGCATCCCAGTCGGTAATGTGGCGTTTGGCCACTCCACTTTCTATAGCCGCTTTAGCAACAGCCGGAGATACGGTGGTAATTAAGCGAGGGTCTAATGGTTTTGGAATGATGTAAGTGCGGCTAAACGAAATGTGTTTTTCGTTATAAGCCAGGTTTACAATTTCGGGTACGGGTTCTTTGGTTAAATTAGCTAATGCATATACGGCAGCCAATTTCATTTCTTCGTTAATTTTACTGGCACGCACATCTAATGCACCACGAAAAATATACGGGAAACCCAATACGTTATTTACTTGGTTAGGATGATCGCTGCGGCCTGTTGCCATAATAATATCCGGGCGAGAGGCGATGGCTTCATCATAAGGTATTTCAGGATCGGGGTTGGCCAATGCAAACACCACCGGATTAGCGGCCATGCTGCGCACCATATCTTGGCTAACTACATTGCCTTTACTTAAGCCCACAAATACATCGGCACCACTCATGGCTTCGGTTAGTGTGGTAAAGTTTTGGGTGGTGGCAAAAAACTGTTTGGTTGAATCCAAATTAGGGCTATCGGTGCGAATAACACCTTTACTATCGCACATAATCAGGTTTTCTTTTTTTACCCCAAGGCTTAAAAATATTTTAGCACAACTCATGGCCGATGCTCCTGCACCGTTAAACACCACGCGCACATCACCAATTTTTTTATCGGCAAGTTCTAATGCATTTATTAAACCTGCACCGGTAATAATTGCGGTACCGTGTTGGTCATCGTGCATTATTGGAATATCCAATTCTTCTTTTAAACGTTGTTCAATTTCAAAACACTCGGGTGCTTTAATATCTTCAAGGTTAATACCACCAAATGTTGGGCTAATGGCCTTAACGGTACGAATAAATTCTTCGGTATCTTTGGTGTTTACTTCAATATCAAACACATCAATATNNCAATATCGGCAAATATTTTAAACAATACGCCTTTACCTTCCATAACCGGTTTTGATGCCTCCGGACCAATATCACCCAAACCCAAAACAGCTGTACCATTACTGATAACGGCTACTAAATTGCCTTTGGCGGTGTATTTGTATACGTCTTCAACGTTTTCGGCAATGGCCAAACAAGGCTCTGCCACACCGGGCGAGTAAGCTAAACTTAAATCGCGTTTGGTGTTGGTTGGTTTAGTGGGTACCACTTCTATTTTGCCGGGACGGCCTTTGCTGTGGTACTTTAATGCGTCTTCTTTTAGTGAACTCATCTATAAAAATCTGTGTGTTACAAAATTAAAAATTAGGGCTGATTGACATGTCTGCGTAGTAATCTAAAATATAGTTTACGGCATCATCGGCAGTATCAACCAGTTTAAACAAGAACAAATCATCCGGATTAATGTTGTGTTCTTTTTCTAACATTACTTTTTTAATCCAATCAATTAATCCACTCCAATAATCGGTGCCCACCAATACCACCGGAAAACGTGCTACTTTGTGGGTTTGAATAAGGGTTAACGCCTCAAACAATTCATCTAAAGTACCAAATCCACCAGGCATGGCCACAAAGCCTTGGGCGTATTTCATAAACATTACTTTACGTACAAAAAAGTAATCGAAGTTAATCATCTTGTCGCGGTCAACGTATTTGTTTACAAACTGCTCAAATGGCAATTCAATACCAAGCCCAACAGATTTACCACCGTTTTCGTAAGCACCTTTGTTACCGGCTTCCATAATACCCGGTCCGCCTCCGGTAATTACACCAAATCCTGCATTTACCAGTTTTTGTGCAACCTCCTCGGCTAGTATAAAATACGGGTTATCGGGTTTTGTTCTAGCCGAACCAAATATGGAAACGCATGGACCAATACGGCTCATTTTTTCGAAACCTTCTACAAACTCGGCCATTATTTTAAAGGTGGCCCAGCTATCGGTAACTTTTATTTCGGGCCAATGTTTTTTCTCAAATGCTTTTTTAATTCTTTCTTCGTTATTCATAGATTTATTTAGTTATATACACGAATAAGGGCGCACAAGTGCGCCCCCTTTGTACAAGTATACAAGAAATATTATTATCCTAAAAGTTGTTTTAACAACGATGAAATAATTTTGCCATCGGCTTTACCTGCAAGGGCTTTCATGGCGGCAGGCATTGCTTTACCAAAATCAGCGGCACTGGTTGCACCCACTTCAGTTAGCACAACTTGTAAAGCTGTTTTAATTTCATCTTCACTCATTTGTTTTGGTAAATAACGCTCAATAACGGCCAGTTCTTCGCGCTCTGTTACAGCCAGTTCTTCACGACCATTGCTTACAAAAATGTCTATACTTTCTTTACGTTGTTTAGCCAGTTTCTGAAAAATTTTAATGGCAGTTTCATCATCCACACTATCTTTTGCGCCCTCGGCTGTGGCAGCAAGCATTAATGCCGATTTTAAAGCACGTAAAGCACGCAACGAAACTTCGTCTTTGGCTTTCATTGCAGTAATGATATCGGTATTTATTTGTTGTTGTAAACTCATAATTAAAGCAAAGGTAAGGCTTATTTCTTTTTAGGAATATACTTGGCTGTTTTATTCAGGAAGAAGGTAAACGTATCGCTGCGTAATCCAATACGTAAAGTCTCTAACGGAATAACATCGTTTGGTGCAATGTTGCCCAAGTTTACATTGGCATCAACCAGCTTAATAAAATAGGTTTGTTGTGCTTTTTGCGGGGCTTCCCAAATAATTTTTTCGCCATCAATTTTGGTTAAAATTTCCTGAACTAGCCCTTCGCGAACCTCGCCACTGCTGCGGTAAACGCCAACGTTTCCGGCTTCGCGTGCTTCTGCAATTACTTTCCAAGCACCTGCTTTAAGTTCGGCTTTCATCAATTCAATCCATTGGTATGGCGGAATAATTTTTTCTACATCCTTACTACCAACCTCACTTAATACTGTGGCGTGTTTACTAAGCTTGCTAATAAAATCCAATTTCACTTCATGTGGCATTTCAATGCTGCCATCAGATACTTCCACATGCTCTAATCCATATTTATCTATAACCTTTAAAAAGTCATCGTATTGATTGCGCACAATAAATGCTTCAAACAAGGTGCCACCAAAATAAACGCGCATACCGGCATCTTTGTATAGCTTAATTTTCTCGGCTAGGTTAGGAGACACCATGCTGGTTCCAAAGCCCAATTTAACTAAGTCAACGTACTCGCTATTTGCTTCAATAAAATTTGCGGCTTCGGTAAGGCTAAGTCCCTTATCCATAACCATTGTTAAACCATTATTGCGAGGTTTTGCAGTTCTATCGGGTAACTGCTTCAGTTTAAAATTTCTCATTCTTTTCTTTGTACAATGCTATAAGTGATAAGATGTCGCTCACGTTTTGTAATTGAGGCATAATCTCAAAAATTAAAAAGTGGTCGTCAAAATTAATACTTAAAGCTGTTTCTAGGTGCACTTTTGCCTGCCTGATTTTACTCATAGCATATAAATAAGTGGCCATTCTGTAGTGTAATAGGTGATTATCAGGGCTTAACTTCAGTGCTTTCTCGATAATGTCTATGGCTTCTTCGTGTTTATTTTCTACAAAAAGCACGTAAGACCAGTCTAGCCAAGCCTCCATCATCATTGGGTCGAGTAAAATGATGTCTTGGTAACACTCAATTGCTTCCTCAATACGATTCATTTTATATTCTGCTTCGCCCAAAACTAATAAGTATTCGGTATTATCAGGTTCCAAAACAACGGCTCGTTTAATAAATTGCAAAGCTTCCTTTAGTCTATCTTCTTTTTCAAAAGTAAGGCCAATACCGAACCATGCCTCTGCAATATTGGGATTAAGTTTGGTTGCTTTTTTGTAAAACTCTCTGGCTTCTATGTTTCTATCCAAACGCTCTAAGCAACCTGCCAAATTGCAATAAGTAACAGCGTCAGGTCCATCCCGCTCTATGGTTGTTTTATATTCAGCTATGGCTTCTAGGTATTTGTCTAATTCAACTAAAGCATTTGCTTTATTAAAGCGTGCTGCGGTAAAATCTTCATCAATTGCCAAACAGTATTCAAAAGCATCAATTGATTTTTCAAAATCGCCCTTTTTGGTATAAACAACACCAAGCGCATACCATGCCGAGGTATTGTATGGGTCCATGTCAATTAGTTTATTGATGTACTCAATACTCTTGTCATACTGACCCAACAAATCGTAGGCGTTTGCTGTTTCGTGATAAGCTTGTTCTAAATCCGGGTTTTCTGAAACAATCAACTCAAAGTACTCGGCTGATTTGCTTAGCTTGTTTGTTTCTTCGTAAGCATATGCAATTTCAAATAAAACATCTGTGCGATCATCTGTATGTAATAATGCTTTATCAAAATGAGCCTCTGCTTCTTCATCACGATTCATGTTCAAAAACACCTCACCTTTAATGAGTGCAATGTCTGAATTAAAGGGTTCGTAAAGTTCAGCATTTTCGGCTATTTCAAGAGATTCGTCTAATTTACCCATGGCTAAAAAAACACTGGCTTTTTGCACCATAAAACCAACATGGTTGGGGTATAACTCTTCACCAAAATAAAGCACTTCTAGTGCTCTCTTAAGTTTTTCCTTTTGTATGTAATAATCGCAGACATCTTCCAACGCTTCAGCTTCAAAAAACTCTTGGCTTTTATTCCTCAACATCTTTTCGTATCGCTGTACGTTCGATTGTACTTCTTTGTCTAAAAAATCGTCAGCATCCATAGTTCTAAAGCTTAGCTTAACAAATATAACACCAAAACGAGGGGATGTCTGAAAAAAGTATAGAGATTATGCACAACTTATTAAACGTGTGCATCAAAGCACGCTCTTTCATACAAATACATAACAAGTACATCTGCCATTTAAACCGCTCCTAAAAACTGTAAATAAAATTAGTTAATTTTACGTTTATTGCATACATGTATAAAACTGCATTAACTGTATTCGCTTTTTTATTAGGTTTTACAACCATAGCACAATCACAAAATTTAAGTCAGGCAAACTGGCAGCAAAGGGTTGATTATAACATACAAGTAACCTTACGCGATTCTCAAAATGTGTTGAGTGGTTTTGAAACCATGACTTATTACAACAACTCGCCTGATACGTTAAAAGAAATATATATTCATTTATGGCCTAATGCTTACCTAAACACCGAAACCCCTTTTGCCAAACAACAAATAGAGAATGGCCAAACCGATTTTTACCATGCCCCCAAAACCGAAAGAGGTAAACTTGACTCCCTTAATTTTAGAGTGGATGGACAAAGGGTAAAAACCGAATTTGTAGTGGGTTATGAAGTGGCCAAACTTATTTTAGACAACCCTGTTTTAACAGGACAAAAAATTGAAATTTCAACACCTTTTAGGGTAAAAATGCCTAAAGTTTTTTCGCGTTTGGGTGAAGAAAATATGTTGTACTGCGTTACGCAATGGTATCCTAAACCAGCTGTTTATGATGTAAATGGGTGGAATCCGATGCCCTACTTAGATCAAGGTGAATTTTATAGCGAATATGGAAAGTTTGTGGTCGACATTACTGTACCTAAAGACTATGTAGTTGCCGCAACGGGACAAATACAACAACCCGAAGAAAAAGAATGGTGGCTTAAACGTAATGATGTTGTTTTTGAAAAACATCCTTCAAATCAACCATTAAAAACATTGCGTTTTGTGCAAGACTCTGTGCATGATTTTGCATGGTTTGCCAGTGCTAAGTTTAAGGTGAGCAAAGGTGAAGTGAAACTTAACAATGGACATACTGTTGAAACCTGGTTTTTTAGTGAAAAAGATAACGACAAAAAACGTGCAGAAGGAATTTTATATACCAACGATGCCGTTAAGTTTTATTCTGATAACGTTGGAAATTATCCTTACCAACATGCTTCTGTTATAATTACCAAACTTAAAGCGGGTGGTGGCATGGAGTATCCAACCATAACTAATGTAACTGAAGTAAACAGACAAGTAGTGGTGCATGAGGTAGGGCATAACTGGTTTTATGGAATTTTGGGCAACAACGAAAGACGTTACCCTTGGATGGATGAAAGTATAAATAATTACTACGAATCGAGAAGTACTTATACATCAAAACCAGTTAAACACCGCAACTTATTTGGTGGTAAAAAATCGGGTAGAGGTTTATCCTTTAGTTTAGATAATATAGCTCAGTCATCATTCGGTACGCTTGATTTACAATACTTGTACACTGCAAGAAGCAATAACGCACAAGCTCCTTTTTTAACATCAGAAGAATTTACCAACCAAAACTACGGAACCATTATTTACGGTAAAGCAGCCTTGGCTTTTTTACAGTTGGAGGTGTATTTAGGTAAAGAAATTTTTGATGGCATGATGAAAAGTTATTACGAAAAATGGAAGTTTAAACACCCATTACCAAACGATTTTATTAATCATGCAAAAACATACACGGGCAAAAATTTGGATTGGTTTTTTAATGGATTAATGAACAATAAGAACAATCCTGACCACGCTATTTGCGGAATAAAAAAGCGCAATGGCAATTTAGCCGTAACCCTAAAAAATAAAGGTGGAGTAGCAGCTCCATTTGTTGTTCAAACCATGAATGGCGATAGCATTGTGCATGAAACCAAAGTAGAACCATTTACCGGAAAAACCACCATTACTTTACCTGCTGCTAATGCTACTCATGTTAAAATTGATGCCCGTGAAGAAAGTATTGATGTGTTTAGAGACAACAACTATGCACGTACAAGTGGTTTGTTTAAAACAGCGAGAAAAATTGAGGTAAAAATGTTGGTGAATAAAGAAAAACCATACAACCAACAGGCGTATTGGATGCCGATTATTGGTGCCAATTATTACAACAAAACCATGTTAGGATTAGCCTTTTACAACAGCATTTTACCACGTAAAAAAACAGAATATATTATTGCACCCATGTATGCTTTTGGTACCAAGGATGTAGCCGGATATGTGAGTTTGCAACGCAGAATTTTAGGTAACGGATTTATTAAAGAGGCACAAATTGGTTTTGATGTGGCAAGGTTTGCAACCGTAGGTTATAACAGTAACCAAATAATTGGCAGCGATACTTTGGGCAACAATATTTTGGGAGAAAAATATGGAGTACGTGTATACGAAAAACTAACACCACGCATTAGTTTCATTTTTGCCAATAATACACCACGTAATGGGGTTGAAAAAAGGCTGGACATCAGGTACGTAATGGTAAATGAACAAAAACATACTACTGCATTATTCTCGAATTTCGACCAACATTTAGGTTATGCGGATATAAAATACACGCATAAAAAGCGCAGCAAACTAAAACCTTATGATGTGCAGTTAAATTACCAATATGCCAATGCACAAAGTGTGTTTCAAAAAATTACAGCCGAGTACAATGCCTTTTTTGATTTTGGCGAAAAAAAGAAGGGATTAACGGTTAGGGGTTTTGTAGGAATGTTTTTACAAAAACCGGGTGATGGAAAAGATGAAAGAGCCTATTTCCGATTGGCAGAAAACAACGGTTATTACGACTATTTATACGACCATGCACAGTTTGGTAGAGGAGAAACAAAAATTAACGAGTCAAATTTATTTACGCAACAATTGATGCCAACAGGTACGGGTTTTAGAACGTACTCAAACGTGGCTTTAACAGACGATTGGGTTGCTGCTGCCAACTTTACGTCAACCATTCCGGGTGTATTGCCTTTACGTTTATTTTTTGATGTGGCTGCAATCAATTCAAAAAGCAATACCATTAACGGAAATACAGGTGTAAGAGGAGTACTTTATCAAGCCAATTTGCATTATGTAACCGGAGTAAGTGTTTGGATGTTTAAAGGTGCTTTTCAAGTTAATTTCCCGGTATTTACCGATCCTTTAACGGATAAAACCTGGGAGTCGTACAACTCCGTTGGCCAACGCATGACGTTTACATTAAAATTAAATTTGATGAACCCGATAAAACAAATCAGGGAAACACCATTGTTTTAGTTGAAAATTTTATTGTGTTTTTTTGTGATTAATGCGGTGTAATCGTGCTGTAAGGTTTTGGATAAAAAACTTTGCTTAATAAAAGCGAACCACTTTGGTAAAACATCGTTAAATCTCTTGTAAATGGCTTGTAACGACTTTTCGTTAATGTTTAATGTAAGTCCAAGTGCATCGAAGTCGCGTTTAGTTATTTTGCTTTTTTTACCATTTATGGTTAAAGCAAACTCTTCCTTATCCTCAGGCATAACAAGTGCTGTGCTCAGTAAATCGTAAGCGGGAGAAAACTCAAACTCACCTAAACCATTTTCAATTATCGAAAAATTCTTTAGGTGCATATCTGCATTTCCTGTAAGGTAGCTAAATAGCACCAACTCAAACAAACGTTGCGCTTCGTAGCCTTTGTTTATGGTATGTTTATTGGCAACTTTCCCTATCATTTCAACCGATCCTCTATATTTGTGTTCTGTAAGGTTTTCGGTTAATTGACAAAAATCTTCGACAGCAATTTTACTACCTTTTTGTCTATCAAAGCGCTTGGTTAAATAAGCCAACTCGCCCGATTGTAAACGTATTAAGGTGTGTTGGGCGGTTTGTATATTTACCAATTCGGCCAAGTGCATGGTTAGATCTTCATTCTCTGGCAGTTGTTTGTATGTTGCAGTTGGCGGCTTAAGAATAAAATCGCCATGAAGTCCAACTACTGTTAGTCTTGGTAATTCGTTTTTATGTTTATCAAGGTTTAATGAAAGCTTCGCTTGTACACCTGTTACGGCCTTGCTTTGTATAATAATTTGCTCGGCTAATTCTTCCAGTTGTTTTAAGTTAAAGTTTATGGCAGGAGGTTGTGTTATGCCAAATATTTTTTTAGCACAAGCCGGATGAAAATTAACTTCACCTTTTAATAATCGTTGGTAACAATATAAACAATTACTCATTTTCCTCCGCTATTACAGAAACACATCCAATGCAATCTTTGCATAGTTTTAATAACAAACCAAAACGGTCTTTTGTATTTATTTTCCAACTGGTAATGGCAATGTTTAATAACCAGCCTTCAGGAATCAAGCCATCAAAAAAAGGAAATAACACCCTGCTGTTGTAAATCTCTTTTGTTAGCGGCAAGGTTAGGCTTATGGGTTTAGCTTGTGCATTTTTTAAGTAGGCAATATCGTACTTAAACGTATACCCCTCGTCATGCTCACTAATTGTGCCTGCCAATTTATTTTTATAATAAACCAATGCTTGTCTCATGATTCAATTTTTTTGATTACACCAAGTTCGCTGCCAAATAAATCAAGTACTTGGTTTACTTTATCCATACGCAGCGATTGTTTACCTTGTTCTAACTCTCTTATAAAACGAAGACCAACACCTGCTCTCTCTGCCAATTGGGGCTGAGTTAGTTTGAGTTGTTTTCTTTTTTGTTTGATAAAGATTGAAATGGTATTGTTCATATGTATACCCATTAGGGTACAAATATAGAGTAAACTAATAAAAGTGTACCTTTTAGGGTATAAGAATTATAAATAAAATATTATTATACCCATAAGGGTATAAATTGAGTATTAATATGTCGTGGATAATAAAAGCCAACCAACCCCGCTATCGCACGAGTCCTTTCGTGTGGTATAGCGTAAAACATAACCCCACTAAGTAAACAGCTTGTTTATATTCAACCAGCTATGAATTAACAAATAAATTTTACCTTTAAAAAAATGAATTGGAAATTTGACTGTGTTAGAGAGCATAACGACACACGCACGACACGTGCGCATGAACTGAGGGAAATTAGATAACATGAAAAATATTAAACTTACAACATTATTAACTTCAATTCTATTATTCGGTTGTAATCAAGTAGAAAACAAAAAAACATTAACTACAGAAAAATCTAACATCAAGACTATTAAACAATCACCATTTAAAGAAGATCAAATAGAGAATGAGAAACTTGATGAAGAAGTCATTACTAATATTCGTAATGTAATAGAACTATTTAAACAAAAGAATATAGACAAAATTTCAAATATTATTGGGTTTCCGTTACATAGAAAATATCCTATTCCAAAGGTTAATGATAAAAATGAACTTATTCAGCGCTTTGATGATATTTTTGATAAAACTTTAATAGAAAAAATTGCTAATTCAAAAATTGAACAATGGAATAAAGTTGGTTGGAAAGGAATAATGTTAGATAATGGAATTGTATGGATGGACGATAATGGAGAGAAAATAGAAAGTATAAACTACCAAAGTGAAGCAGAGAAGAAAATTCGAGAAAATATAATTGCTAAAGAAAAGGAGGACGTACATAGTTCTTTGAAAACTTTTCTGAATCCAATATTTAAAATTAAAACAAAAACCTCAATTATCAGAATTGACGAAACATCAGAAGGTCAATATAGATTTGCTTCGTGGAAAATAGGTGAAATCGAATCCTCAAAACCCGATTTGATTATTGAAAAAGGGCTATTAGAATTTCTAGGAAGTGGAGGAAATCATGTTATTATATTTGCATACAATGATAAATATTACAAAATATACAGAAACTTAATGGGCGAAGAGGGTGCTCCAGACATTACTTATGATATTGAAAAAGACGAGAAGATAATTTTTACAGAAGACGGAACTCTTTATGAATAAAAGCTCACGAACCGCTCACACTCAACCCTCAATTCGTATTTCCATCACCACGCAAAGCGCGATAGCGTTTTCTTACTTCGTTTAAAAAGAAACTTGCAGGATATTTCTCTATAAAAAGCTCGTAGCTTTTACGGGCTTCTTCTTTGTTATTTAGTTTACTCTCGTATGTTTCGGCTAGGTAAAACAAAGCATTGTCGCCTAAAATATCGCTGCCGTGTTCTTTGTAAACCCTTTCGTATAAACCAACAGCCTTGTTGTAGTCTTTTTCTTTTAAAGCAATTTCAGCGCGTTTGTAGGCCACATCATCGGTTAATTCGTGTTTAGGATAGATGAGCTCAATACTATCCAGCACACGTGTAGCGTCTGTTAATCGGTTCTGAAAATAGTATAAATCTGCGCGTGCAAACCAGCGCATGGGTTCTTCGTTGCTATCTATGGTGTTGTCTTGTATTTGTAAACTTAGCTCAATGGCATTGTTGGCTATAAGTTGTGTGGTAGCAGTTTTTAGTACATCCAATTGTGCGCGTGCCCACTCAAACTCACCCAAATAATAACTCAGTTTTGCATTTCTAAATTTTGCTTCCTGTCCCAAAGGGTCTTCTAAAAACTCTTTATCTACTTGGCCATAAAGCAACATGGCTTCCCATTCTTCACCTTTTAATACATAAATATCACCTAAATCTAATTTGCACTCGGCTTTAAAACGGTTGTCTAAACGCGGCATGTTAATCAACTCGTTATAGTTGCTAATTGCTTCAGGATATTTGTATAAATAATAAGCTTGCAAGTGGGCCAACTCACGCAAACTTTGTGCAGTAAACGGGTAACGGCCAAACTCTTTTAAAAAGTTGTTGTATTCAGTTTCTAAAGCAGTTAAATCAAGCGGAGTAAAGTTTCCGCTATAAAATATTTTTTGGTTACGGGCATGTAAAATACCTAGCTTGGCATTGATGTAAAAAGGTTTATCGTTGCCAAGCAACAGCACTTCATTATAAGCCTTATCGGCTGCATCGTATTTTTGGTTGGCTACGGCTAAATCGGCCAACAATAAAATACGCTGACCTTGTTTGCGTTGGCGTTTGTCTATGGCACGGGTTTGCACCAATGCGTTATCAAAATCTTTACGCTGTACGTAAAGCCAAACCAACATTTCGCTGTATAATTCGTTGGCAGGAAAATCTTTGGCCTTTTTAAGCAGGGTTTGTTTCAGTAATTCGTAGTCGGCATCTTTATCCAAATATAGTTGCAGGTAGCCCTGCACGTCCTCCAACATTTCCGGGTTTTGGTTAATGGCCGAAAGGTATTCTTGCAACATCAACCCTGTTTCTTGTTTTTCGGCATATAATTGCGCCAATTCAATACAAAACAAATTGGTGTTATCGCCATTTAGCTTTCGCGATTTTTGGTAGGTAGCCACGGCAAAATCTGTTTTGTTTCTTTTGCGGAAAGCATTGGCCGTTTCTATGGTCGCATCATAACTTGCATTTAGTTTTTGCAATACATTTTCGTAAGCTTTTTTGGCTTTATCGGGTTGGTTTGCCTTTTCGTGCACAAAACCTAAATCTACTGAATAGTAAGGACTTGATGGTTCTTTACGCTGTTGTTTTTTTACCAATTTCTCGGCATCCTCAAACTGGTTGAGTTTAAAGTAACAAGTAAGTAAATTATCATACAAGTAAGTTGATTTATTGCCTTTGTTGTACAAACGCTCGTATACCTCAATGGCTTTGCTGTATTCGTTATTGCTCATGTACTGAGCGGCCAATTGCTCGTCTTGTTGTTGGGCAAAGGCAGTAACCGATATAAAACCAAAGAGTAAAAATAGATATTTAAACATGTTGCACGAAAATATACAAACCTGCGTTGTTTGTTAATAATCAACGAAAATTCTGCTAAATATTTTACATTACTTTTGATGCCTAATTAATTATTACTGTTGAATCCGCTCAAAAAACTCGCGTCACAAACAGCCGTTTATGGTTTAAGTCAGATAGTAGGACGTTTTGTAAACTATCTTTTGGTGCCCCTGCACACGGCATTGTTCGATACAGCCGAATTTGGTGTCAATACCTTAATGTACTCGTATGTTACATTTTTTAATGTGTTGCTTACTTACGGCATGGAAACCGCGTTTTTTAGGTTCTCGCAAAAACAAGATAATCCGGCACAGGTGTATAGTACAGCCTTAACTTCTTTAATCAGTTCATCGTTGTTTTTTGGTTTATTGTTTGGTGTTTTTTCACCACAAATAGCCTCAGTTATTAATGTACCCGAACACCCCGAATATGTTGTTTACTTTACAGCAATAATTGCTTTAGATGCCATAAGTGCTGTACCTTTCGCGTATTTACGCCAGCAAAACAAAGCACTAAAATTTGCCATCGTTAAAAACATCAACATCTTTACCAATATCTTATTAAACCTGTATTTTTTATTGTTATGTCCGTACATACAAAAAGAGTACGGTACACTTTTACCGCTATACAACGGCACCGTAAACATAGGGTATATTTTTCTGGCCAATTTAATAGCAAGTATTGTTACTATACCCTTGTTATGGAAAGAGATTTGGGCCATACGTAATGCATCATTTAACAAAACCCTATGGCGCGAAATGTTGATATATGGTTTACCATTAATGGTGGTGGGTTTTGCGGGTATGATTAATGAAACACTGGACAGGATTATTATTTCATACGTTTATACTGACGTGCAAGAAGGATTACGAGCAACAGGTATTTATGGCGCCAATTATAAACTTTCCATACTAATGAGTTTGTTTATTCAGGCATTTAGGTACGCGGCAGAACCTTTCTTTTTTAACCATGCAAAAGACAACGACAAACGCCACATTTATGCTACGGTAATGAATTATTTTACTTTGGTTTGTTTGGTTTTGTTTTTAACGGTTACCTTATACATTGATGTGTTTAAACACTTCATCAATAACAGGTACTGGGAAGGTTTACATGTTGTACCTGTTTTGTTATTGGCCAATATGTTTTTGGGCATGTATTATAATTTATCTATTTGGTACAAGTTGAGTGACAATACCAACAAAGGTGCTATGATATCAACCACGGGGGCGGTGATAACCATTTTGGCCAACATCATTTTGGTGCCCTTATTAGGTTATACCGGCAGTGCTTGGGCCACGTTAATTTGTTATGTAAGTATGGCTGTAATTTGTTATGTAATGGGTGCAAAATATTATCCTATTCCTTACCAGGTTGGCCGATTATTGGGGTACGTAGTTTTTGCATTGGTATTGTATTTTGTGTCTACATCCTTGCCGTTTGCAGCAGGATATGTAAAGTATGCCTCAAGTACAATTTTGTTATTGATTTTTGTTGTTGCTGCGTTTTTGATGGAGCGCAAAAACAAAATTGCCTAAACTTATAAAGCAACAGATTTCACGGATTACATCAAAACGATTCATCTGTGAAACCTGTGGCGAAAAGTTATTTATTCTAACTCCATTCTATCAGAGGGGTCAACCATGGTTTCTTCATTTAATGGTTTTGATACTTCTTCAGCTTTTGTATTGAGTGTTTCAAGCGTCAGTTTATCGGAGGTAGTGGTTACTATCCAGGTATGGTTACGTTTATGAAACACCTGAGCAATTAAACCAAAGTTGGTTTTAAACAACTGTTCCAATTCGGTTATGGTGTGGTTGCCATGAATTTCAACTTCATTACTAAGTGCTATTTTACTGATTTCGTTGATGGTTTTGTCATGGTCTTTTATCATTTCATTTGCAGTAAATATTCCATCTGCGTTGGCATCAATAAAAAACTCAATTTTTAAAAACGGAAATTTTGTAGCAAAAGCATCTTGTATTTGTTTGATGGTAGTGTGGGTACTAATTTTAATAATCATAATGTGTAGATTTAAAAACACAAGGTAATGTAATCACCTGACTAAAGTAGTGATTTAAATCAGCACGAAATGAAATAGTTATTGGTTTTTTGGCATAGATGAATCTGATAGTTTTTTGGCATCAGCATACATTCTTTGGATAATTTGATTGTTTGGGTAATAACTCATTGCTCTTTCTGCATAATAAAGTGCGCTTTCATATTTACCATTGGCAAGCATGTTGTAGATTAATATTTCGTGCATGTTTTCGTTCTGCGGAATTTTTGCCAAATACATATTTGCGTATTTTTCGGTTTCATCTACTTGTTTTAACTCGTAACATGTTTTAGCCAATTCCTCCAATGCAAATAAGTTTTCAGAATCAATTTTTAATGCTTGTTCAAGTGCCGGCTTTGCTTTTGTATAATCTCCTAATCCTATGTAAACCCTTGCTAAATCAAAGTTTGTATTAAAAAAGTAAGGATAAATTTCAATTGATTTTTGCAAATGAAGGGCTGCCTTGTTTTGCATTTCTATAATTTTTTGTTGACTTAGATTTTTATCAATGCTTGATATGTACATAAAGTTAAGCGCCAATAAATTATGTGCTTGGGCTGAGTTGTCAAGATGGCTAATATCATGTGACATGAGCGTCAACGGATCTTTCCAATCGCTATTTCTACTAATACTGCGCATAGAAAACAAGATTAAAACAAGAATAATTACGAGCTCGAATCCTTTTGGCTTAAACAACGAGAAAGACGGTTTAAGTTTTAAAATATATGCAGAAACGGCCAAACAAAAACCCACTGAAGCAGTATAAGCAAGGCGCTCTCCCACCATTCCAGCAACAGGTTCAAACCAATTGCTAAACAAGGAGATATTTAATAGATACCAAGCAATACCAATGCTGAGAAGCGTGTTTTTGTTGAGCTGCCACAAGGCAATAACAATTAAACTTACATAAAATAAAAAGCCTAGCCAAGCTGTTTTATCAGAGAAATTTACTGTTTTAGCTTTGGCGTATCCATAATAAAATGATAGTTCGGCAGGATATAGTGTAAGGCGTGCATATTCGGCAATGGTAGCAAATCCGGTTGCTAAAATTTCTGCTCTGGTATATTGTCCTGATAATGTATTTTCAATATAATTAACCTTCCGTCCATTTTCTGTGTTTTTTGATGGTTTATTATTGAGGTATTCTGATTGGAATCGTTGATACTGCTGGTTAAATTTTTCAGTTAAAGGTGAATGTACCTGATTAGAGAAAAAAATACAGGTTGTAGCAACTATTATTATGGATAGTTTAATGAGTGATTTTTCAAAGGTTAATTTCTCTGACATTACATTCTCATTAAGTACTTTTAAAATGGCATAACCAATAAGTAAATAATGGAAGACTGAGCTCTGAAATAAAATAGCTGAAAGTGTGGTAGAGAATAGAATGAAGGCAAGTCCCCAAATTGCTCTTTTGTTCAATAACAAAAAATAGAGTGCAATTTCAATAAATATACTTGCGCTTATCAAGCTTTTATGAACACTTAAGTAAGCTATTAAAGGTAATGTAGCTAATGCCAATATGAGGTAATCTATTTTTTTTCTTTGGCTAAGTACACTACCCTGAACAATACAAGCAATAGCAAACACCAAGGCATATTTATGAAAAACTTTTACATCAAAAAGGAAGGCAACTAAGGTAATTTGAAGTGCAAGAATAAGCATACTTGATAGGCGATTAGTTTTTAGTGATAGCACTGTTAATGCTATTGAAAAAGTAATTATCGTTATCTCCTTTAAAGTAAAGCCTAATGTATATACGGATAGTGATAAAATGATTAAAATAAATTTTATCGGAATTTTTGATAAGTAAGTTTTTAAGAAAGTGGTATAATTTGAAAAGTTGATAAATACATGTGTAAATATTAAACCTAAAAACGGGAGTAATAGTAAAATAACACCTCTGTATAATTGCAAATCCGAGCCAATAACGGCAGCAGGAATAGACAATAACAATGCTTTAAATAGTGATTTTTTGAATGTTGTTTGACCTAAAACCATCAAAGTAGATGGTACAATTACGGCTATTGGGTAAATAGATGTTTTAGCAAGCATACCTAAAGTAAATGCAATAAAACTGTATACGACCCATTTAAATGCCAAATTAGTGGTGTATTTGGTAATGCAGTACACAGAAACTAAACCGAATAACAGCGCTAACAATTCGTCACGATTTTTTATACTTGCCACGGCTTCGGTATGCACCGGATGTAATGCAAAAATTAAGGAAGCGAGAAATGCGATATTGATATTATTTTCACCAAACCACTTAACACATAGTTTAAAGAACAAACAAACGGTGATAAGATAAAGCAACAAATTAATAAAATGACTAACACCTGCATGTTCTCCTAAAAACTGGTGTTCTATAGCAAACGAGATATGAACCAAAGGGCGATAGCCGAAGTTTATATCTGAATTATTGGAGTAATAATTACTGGTTAAAATAGCTTTAATAGCGGATAAACCTTTTGAGGTATAAATATGATTTTGCGTAACTAAATGGTCGTCCATGTTGTAACCATTAAACACGGTGTTACCAAAAACAAGGGCAACAACCGAAGCGAAAATAAGGTAATATTTACCAAGGGAGTTTTTAACAGATGCTATATTTAGTGTTTTATTTTGTTTCATCATATTGTTTTTTAGCGCTCTAGCAGGCGACTAATTTTCCATTTCATATAGTTAATGTAAACGCTTACTGTATAGGTTTTAAAATAAGAGCGTTTATTGGTATATGTTGAATTGTATGTTTGTAAATTTTCAATATATAAGAGGTATTCAGGGTTAAAGAAGTTGTCGGGTTTTGCGAAATGAATTAATGATGTTTCGGCAAAATGAATAAATATTAATGGGTATGATTGTTCAATTTCAATTTCATGTTTTATTTTCCTATCAAGTTTGTACCATAAATAATTCCAACCGGCTAGGTTACATCCCTTGTGCTTTAATACCATCACATCATCAAACAAAACTGGTAATAAATCTAAATATTTTTGATCATCAAATAAGCCTCGCCAATAACTTTTTTTGATATTGTATAAACAGCATTCCGACCACCATTGCAGTGCTTTAACGGCATTTTTGCTTGCGCCAATAAAACCTGCGTTGTATAACCCAACTTTAAAATTTGCCTCCAGCCAATTTTGATTTTCATTGGGGCTAGTATCATAAAAATGTGGTGTTAATAGAATGCTGTTTTTATCAAGTAAATCAAATAAAAATTTAGGGTTGTTAAAGAAGTAAATATCATTATCAACATAAATAACTTTTTCATTTTGTTTTAAAAGCTGCATTAAAAAAATGCTTTTAAGTGCCCAACGCAGTTTATCTGTTTGGTTACAATATTTAGCTATCAACCTAAGTCCTGTTTCATGTTGTATTGATTGAAGAGAATAGTAGCTGATATTGTCAGATTTGTCGTTTACTTGATCTCCATCAACCATCAGTACATGTAAATGCATGTTAAATTTATTTAAACTATCAGCAAGAGCTCTAGTTTTAAACAAGTGTGATTGGGTTGATATGGTGCAAAAATGTCTCAAAGTGTAATTAGTTATGAGTTCTTTTAAAGAATTTGGATAAAGGCCTTAAGGCAGCTACCCAAACGATAAACAACGGATTTACCATAAAAATAAACATTGGTCTTGATATTCCTACAAGTTTTATATCCATTAATATACCAATACCAGTGTGCATGAGCATTAATAAAATACCATAAACTAATGCTCTTTTTTTGTTACCAATACTTATCCATGCGAATAATTCCAATATTATTGAGGCTGTTAATAATGATTCTATAACTATGCTATTATGTTGAGCAAACAAAGCATATTTTTCTCCTAATTCAAGTGTTTCAGGGTTGCCATAGGTTAGGTAATTATAGTAGTGCGATTTTATAATTTGTAATGATAGATATTTAGAATTGGTGACCCAACTAAAACCGCTTACAAGTAACTTTGATAATCCTGATAAAATATAACCTGCTGCAATTGCCTGAATACTAAACGTAAATCTTAGTTGTGTATGGTCTAAGTTTTTATAGTAGTAAGAAATTTGATAAGCTAAAAATTGAGCAAAGAATATAAAACTTAATAAACTATACCTATTTAATATACCATTAGACTCCTCTAAACTAAATGCAAATACACTTATTATAAATAGTGCTATAGTAGTTAATCGCATTTTTATTTCATACAGATACATCATGCCAAAAACTAAGGAAGCCAATATTAAAAGGTAGTTGGTAATTCTATTTTCAATACTTGCTATTGTTTCAATAGTAAATATGCCTTGTGGAAATGGCGCTCCATCATAAATAAACAGGATTTCAATAGTTATAAGCAACCATACATACATAATTGAAATTTTTGCAGCTAGCCATTCAGTTGTACTGTATGTATTGGTCCAAACTTCACTCATTATTTTTTTCATAAATCAATTTATCTTTCACATTGATTTCATCTCCTTCAAAAGAAAAGTGTTTACGCCAAAGTTTAACTGTTTTTACTTTGTTTAAGTAATTACTTTGTTTAGTAGTTTCAACATACATCTGTTTACCAATTCTTTCAAGTTCATCATCACTTTCCATACCGCCACCAAATTTTATATTTTCTGATTCGGCAATATTATAAAACAGGTGGCCAAGGGCAGCACCAGAAAAGTTTATAGCGTCACAGGGGATAATATTGTTTTTTGTATCTGTATAATAAAAAACATATGACCAATTTGGCAATTGGTTGTACATGGGGAATTTTGAAAATGGATGAAATTCCTGAAATATGTACCCTCCAGCAATGTAAAATAGCGTAATGCCATATAATAATAAATATCTTTTTAAATTATACATATTAACTACGACTTGGTTTCTATCCATTGCCAAATTGGCCACGAACGATTACCCCAATGATGATATACATGCACAAAAGAAGGTTTGTATGAGGTTACAAAACCATCATCTGTTATTTGTTCTGTTTGTGTATTTATTTGAACGCCATTGTTGTTATAATCTGCAATAAAATTGAATTTTTTTGAAAGTGTTGGGTGGTTTGCTAAGCCAAACTCCCATACTGTTGCTATTAATGTTCCTTGATCACGTACTTTCCATTCAGGTAAGGTAAATATATGCATTGTTTTATTGTACCAAGCATTTAAAAAGTTGTGGCTGTTATCATCAAATAAAAATACTCCACCATTCCAGTGTTGCCAGTTTTTGTCTTTAATATCGATACTAAATGTTTCGGCAATTTGTTCGGTCAGGTGATTGCATTCGTCATACCAAATGTCTTCGCCTTGTTGGTTATACCATTTTTTGGTCCATTTATTATATACTAATCCGGTTGCCATTTGCATTTTTTCAACATCAACATCGTACATTACTATATCTCCATTTTTAATGTGCCAGGTTTTATCCTTTTTATTGAAATAAAATTGCTCGTTAAAATGGAATACCTGAGGACTTAAGAAAAAACGAATTGCTGTATACATTTTTTTGAAAAGTGATTTTTTGAGTTGATCAAATTCAAACTGTAACTCTTTACCTTTCTCAATTAAATGTGGTTCAGTTATTGTAACACCGTTGATGTCTTTTGTAAATTGAAAAAATTTTTGGCGATCAATTTCTCTGTTGTTCTGACAGTTACAATGAACTGCACTTGAGCTAAACTTTCTTACTTTGCAATGGTCGGGAGCAAATCTAATTGGGGTAATGTATTCATTAAATATTTCATCACACTGTTCAGAAACTGCTACTACATCGGTATCTAGATAACAGTATAAATTACCTTTAGGTAAAAATTTATGTATGCCAGTTTTTAAATAAATACTAGCTTGATGATGCGTGAAGTGTTCAGGTGTTTTAATATCAATAATATGCTCGTGTGATATTTCTACTTCATTACGGGTGGTATCGGTTATCACAATTATTTTCTGCTTGCTATACTTGCGTAAGTATTGCAGTGATAAGTGTAGCGTATCAATATGTTCTTTTTTTCCGCAAACTACAAATACAAATATTTTCCTATTCATAGTTATTGGTTTTATACCAGTTAGTCATTTCTAAAACGCCACTATTTAAATCGCATTTGGGCTTGTATTTAATATAATGCGTTAATAGTTGGGTATCGCTGTGGGTAAGTGATAGCTCATTAGAAGGTAAGGGTAGAAACTGGGTAAACAAGGGCTTGTCTAAACTTTTGGCGATGCGAGATGCATAATCCTTTACGCTAATTGGTGTGCCAAATCCTATGTTAAAAATTTGATGTAATCCAGCTGGTTCTTGCTGTATTTTCTCTAATAACAATTCAATTGAATTAACAACATCACTTACATGAGTAAAGTCTCTATAAACGTCACCGTTATTGTATAAATTTATCGGCTTTCCAGTATTTATGGCTTGCATAAATTTATATGCTGCCATATCTGGTCTGGTGTAAGATCCATAAACAGTAAAAAACCTCAAACCAATTGCTACCATTCCAAATTGTTTGCAATAATTTTGAATCATTACTTCACACATTTTTTTTGTGGTACCATAAAACGACAACTGTTTTTCGCTTTTGGCATTTTCTGGCATATTTTCCTGATTGGGCTCATATACGCTGGAGCTACTAGCATATATGATGTAATTCACACCTGCTTTTCTGCATTCTTCAAGTACGTTAAATGTACCTGTAACATTTGTATCAAAGTATTTTTCAGGGTTAGTTAGTGATCCGGAAATGCCTGTCTCTGCAGCAAGATGTATAAGTACCTTTGGTTTTTTTTCAATTAAATGTAAGAATGGTAATCTTATATCACCATGAGTAATATGATTAAGATTTTTTTTTCGATGTTCAATAAATTTATTATTTCCATCAAGTAAATCAATTGCTTTTACATCATATTTTGCAGTTAATTTTTGTTGTAAATGATAACCAATAAAACCGGCTCCTCCTGTTATTAGAATTGATAACATATCGTATTAAACGTAAATAGTGTAGCAATATAGTAATATTGATTATTCAATCCACTTCTTGTACCACTTCTCAATAATCAAAATTTTCCAAAGTTTCCAATTATAACTTTCTTTTAATAGGTTGTCTATATAGTCTTGGTTAATGATATGGTGTTTTACTAATAAGCTGTTTTTTAAAGTGTTCGCATAAAAATCAAGATTCATGTAGTATTCGTCAGGTCCTACAAACCCTTGTTTTTTTCTGTTTAAAATTTGTTGTGGTAAATAGCTTTTGATACTTTGGTAAAGTAAATCTTTTGTTTGGTTTGCTTTGAAGTAAATGTTTTCGTTTAACGAAAATACTTTTTCTAATAGTGTATGATCTAAGAATGGTACCCTTACTTCAAGCGAATTGGCCATGCTTGCTCTATCTATTTTGGTTAAAACAAGTTCGCCCATAAAGCATTTTACATCTAGGTACTGAATTGATTTTAATGGGGATAAATGTTTATTAAAATGTTTGCGGTAAAACCAATGCACATCATTTGGAATATATTGATGAAGGGCAGGATTTAACATCTTTTTTAATTCTTCATTATCAAACCAGCCCATAGCCATAGATTGGGCATAGAACATTACCGTATCTTCGGTTGGTTTATTTTTTGACAACAGTTTAATTAGCCAATTTTTACTGTTATGTTGTTTCATAAAATCTTGCTGCCATGTGTAACCAGCAAATATCTCGTCAGCTCCTTCACCACTTAATACTGCTTTTACTTTTTGGGCGGCTAATTTACTTACCATATAGGTAGGTATTATAGAGATATCAGCTATCGGTTCATCATAAACATCAGCCATTAAGTCTACTAATTTTAGGCTTTCTTCATCTGCAATAACACTTGTGTTATCAACTTGAAGATGTTTGGCAACTATTTTAGCATATTGATCCTCACTTTTTTCCCATTTAGAAAAACCAATTGAAAAGGTTTTTGGTTCTTGATTTAACTGTTTCATATAGTGCACTAATGCGCTGCTATCGTAACCACCACTTAGAAATGAGCCAATAGGTACATCTGCTCTGGTATGTTCTCTAACCGAACGTTGCAATATTTCGTTGATCTCTTTAATTAATAAATCATTATTTTCTGTTTTGTTTAACGATTCAATTTTCCAGTATTCTGTAGTTTTAATGTTTAAGTTTATCGTGTCTATTTCTAGGTATGTTGCTGGTGATAACTTAGCTACGTTTTTCCAAATTGTTTTAGGCGATGGAATATAACGGTAAACGAAATAGTCAGCAAATGCACTAAAGTCAATCTCCTTTTTAGCAATACCCGATGCCATTATTGCTTTGATTTCTGATGCAAATATTAGTTGTTTGCCGTTTGTGAAATAATACAACGGTTTGATACCAAATCTGTCTCTCACCAAAAAAAGTTTATTTAAGCTTGTATCGTATAAACCAAAAGCGAACATTCCTTTTAGTTTATTAATAAAATTTATTCCCCATTCTTGATATGCTGCTAGAAGAACTTCGGTGTCCGTTTCTGTTTTAAATTGGTATGAGCTTGCTAACTCTTCTCTCAGTTCTTTATAATTATAAATCTCACCATTAAATGTTATCCAATTATTTCCTTTGGTATCGCACATTGGCTGTTTACCAGTTTCAGACAAATCGATAAATGACAACCTTCTATGGCCTAATGCAATAGTTTTATCAATGTTGAAATAGGTTCCCCAACCATCAGGTCCGCGATGGTTTAAGGTACTTAACATAGTATTAAATTGAGCCTCGTTTATAGGTCTCTGTGAATCAAAATATCCAACTATCCCACACATAATTATTTTTTTATTTTACAGTCAATACCTAAATAATATTTATGTATACGTGTTTTTTTTATTTCATGTGGGAGGGCATTTTTGGGCGAATAAAGTACAAAAGCATTTGTTTTTGATAATACAGGTAAAACCTTTCTTTTCATAATAAATGGCTCTGATTTACATGTGTCGTTAAAAGTAGATAAAAAACTACGGTTCGTTTTCAAATAACTTTCAATCATTTTCCCAATATCATAGTTTTTTCCCCCATATTTTTTTTGCATTAATTCGTATAGCTGTTTTGAAACGAGTTCTCCTGCATTACCGAAATTTCTTGAGGTTCTTATGGCTTTTGTGTTTATGCTATCTGGATTTATTTTGAATACTTCATAATCAACAATATGTTTTAGTTGTTCATCAAATAAAACAAAAGGATCATAAGGGTCTATAATGTAGTTTTTACCGGCTATTTTTACAATAGGAAAAGTATGAATTCGTTCTATAGAAATTACTGCTGTGGGTAGTTTAAGTAAAGAGTCAATTAATCGAACAAACAAATTAGATCGGTCTCCACACCATACTGCCATTAAATTTGAATTTCCTGCTTGATAGCAAGTATTTGGGTTGGTTGATTTAAAATTGATGCCAGATTGTAATGTGTCGGCTAAACCCAAACGTGGACCAAGAAATTGGTAATTAAAGTTAGCATAAATCCACTCTGCTAGTAATAATGATTTAGTATATTGTTTTGTTTCTAGATTAGTTTTAAGTGTATCAATAAGTAGGTATTTATCGGTTATTTCTTTCAAAGCGTCTTCAATACGTTCGTTCTTATTATTTGTAAGTATTGTATCGTTAATAAACTCAAAATCAAAATCCGTGCTATTCAATGTTGTGTTTTGATAATTTGAATCAACAAAGATTTTCTTGATTAATTCTACATCAATTGTATTTTGTATTTTGTTTTTGCATGATATGTAGGATATTATGCTAAACATGAGAAGGAATTTGACGAATTGATGCATCTGTTTGTTTAATTGGTTTAGTTTTTTCAGCTTTCTATGTATGAACAATTACTATAAATGGCCTGTAAATTATGCTACCTATTGCTTTTAATGTTGATATAAAAAGAGTTTATGTCTATTGGTAAATTGGTCTGGAATTAAATAGAGTTATCCCTATATACCTAATCTGTTTGATTATATTTCTATTATTATTAGGTACATATTAATGTCCATTACCAATTTTAACTATTTTAAATTGCGCAAATAAGGTGTCGTTTGGTTCAATCACATAAATAGTGTCATTCTTATTACCCAAGTAAAATACTCCTTGTTGTCCGTATGCCAAATCAGGTGATATAATAACGTTTTTCTCTTCATGTAACTTCATTCCCAGCAATGCATTGTCAATTGTATTAAAAACTTCTTTATTTCCAACTACAATTAATAGTGGCATATCCTGTTTAAAATATCCTGATTCGTCAATAATTTTCCCAGACTTATTGGTTATTTTTAATTGTAAAAAAACTGCGTCACCCTTTTTAACGATTTGCTCAAATGTGCATGCCGTAAAGCATAAGAAATGTATTACAATGAGAAAAAATTTCATTAGTTTTTTATGTGCTTAACTACCCTAAATCCGTCTGATAAGTGTGTTCTATCTAATGGTGGATTATTTTCTTTAACCCTAAATGTACTTATATAGTATACCTGCATTGATGCAGGTGTGTGTAAATTAAATCCTCCTCCTTTACCGCAGTAATATCCGGATGTTTTTTCAAATTTATCATTTGTCCATTCCCACGCATTCCCAGCCATGTCATAACAACCATAAACACTTGCTCCATTTTTAGTATTAAAGTTTTCTTTCTGTTTACCATCGTAAAATCCTACAGGTGTTGTTAATGGTTCATAAGGGTCATTGCTATTAAAAAAGTTAGCATAAGTATTATCTATTTCATTTCCCCATGGAAATCGGGTGCAATTATTACCCCTTGCTGCTTTCTCCCATTCACTAATTTTAGGCAAATCAAAACCATAAAAAGAGCAAAATGCTTTTGCGCCAAACCAACTTACTCCAATCACAGGATGGTTTGCATATTGATTATTAAGCGTTATTTGATTACTACTGTTAAGATATATAGCATAATCTAGATACTTCACAATAAAAGAATCTGGCTTTATACTTTCATTACCCTCGTAATAGCATAGTATTTTGTTTTGGCTTAAAACAATTTTTTTTTGTTGAGTGGCGATTGTCAAAAAATCAAAAAACTGTTTATTAGTTATTTCATATTTACCAATCCAATAGTTATAGTCTACTAGCTTTGTTTCACAGTTCAAGCCACTCTTGTACCATCCAGCGTTTACTCTTACTAAATCTACATTAGCTATGGTTGTATCAATTATGGTATAACTTATATATTTTTGGCAATCACAATCTTTACTAATACAACCTATGCACATTAAAATAACAAGCATCGTTATAAGCTTAATTTTCATGATAGTTTTCTCTTGTAATATCGTGTCCGAAGATAAGTCATTTATTAAGCTATCAAAAGGGGAGGGAATACACGCAGCATTTTATAATAGTAATGGTTCAAAAATTGCAATGGCTACAACATCAGGAAGGTTGTTGCTGTGTAATAATGATTTAAAAGTACTAAATAGTATTCAAGCGCATAATCAGGTTGTTAATTCTTCATTTTTTTCATTAAATGATTTGTTGATAATTACTGGCGGTGATGATAAAAAGATAAAGAGTTGGGATGCGGATGATTTATCACCAGTTAAAACCTATCCATTCAATATTAATTCACATACAACAATATTGGGCAATCATACAATGGTGGGTTGTGGAGAGGGAGGGAAAGTTGTTATTTATAATCAAGATAATGGAGATACTGCAACTTTAAATTTAGGTTCTACAGCATTCCATGTTTTTTATAATCGACCTGATACTTCTGTTTTGGTATCAGCAGGTGATGCTGGTTATGAGATCAACCTTCATCAAAGAAAAGTTACCCGTAAGTACACAAATAACAATGGGCAGGTTTTTTGTATCATGCCTGATCAAACCAATACAAAAGTTGTAACGGCTTGTTCTGATAGTGTAGTAAGGGTTTTTGATAGCCAAACACAACAATTACTTTATCAATCAAAAAAGCTTGATGGTTCGGTTTATGTTGCTTGTTACAATTATCATAACAACACCATTGCTGCGTCAACTGCATCGGGTAGTATTTATTTTTTTGATGTTGAATTAATAAATATAAAGCAACAAATTAAGGCATTTAATGGATGCATCAATACTATACACTATCACCCATCAGACTCATTTTTAGTTGTTGGTAGTTTAGATAAAAATTTCGGTGGTGCTAAAATATATTCAGTTCACAATGCCAAAGAAATTAAAAACTTATTTGCTAATTAGATACTACTTGCATGGCAGTTTTATACGGTAAAATAGCATCTGTACAATTACTATCAAGGGTAAAAATACGTTCAAAAGGCATTTTTAAAGCATCCCAATTTACTCCTTTATGGTTACTAAATGCCAACCTGTATAACTCTACTTTAATGTATTTGGGGGCTTGTTCTTTGTTAAATGGATTAGTTTTTAAAAGAGAAATCGATGCTTCTTTGTTACCAATAAGTTGTTTAATGAATTTACAACTCCAAGGAACATCTTCTTTATAAAAAGGATTAAGGGTATTATATTTTGCATTTCGTTCGCTTAAGGTTTCATAAAACATTAAATGATCAAGTCTTGGGTAATAAGGTGCATAAAATCCTAAATAGTCTGTTTGCTTAGAAGGCAGATATTTAAATTCGTATGCTTTCCATGCATCACCATCAATACTTCCGGTTATTCTTAATTCACCATGGTAATCAGGGATGCTTTTAAATACACCATATGGGTTACACAAACGCCAATAAGAGATAAGCCGGAAGGGGTAGGTTAGTGCATTATTGCTTTTGAAATAAGTATGAACAAAATTAAAATGGTTTTGGTATGAAAAGGGTTTAGGGTGAAAAAGTAGTAAAACGTAAATGGCTTGAAGAATAAGGTGTAAAAGTATCGGATTTCTTATAGTGTTAGAGTTGTTTATAGATACCTTAACAAGCTTATTAATGCCCAAATCTGAATCTTTTAGAATGGTAATTGCAATAACAATACTCAATATGTTGAAGTATCCATAGTTACCATTTAACTGTATAAGCACTGATATAAGTAAAAAAGTTAAAACACTAAACCAACGCAATAGCCTTTTGCCAAAAACAAAAAATGGAACCAATAATTCTCCAATAAAAATAAACACAATTGCAATTGTTTTTAGTAATTGTGGTGATTGGTGAAAAATTTTAGCCAAAGGAGTTGGCATTGGTTGGGCTTGAAAGAAGGTGTCAAAAAAGGTTAGTGATGTCCAAGTAACTGCAGGGTGATAAAATTTAATGACTCCCATACTAAACCAAAGTTTAAAGTTTAGCATTTTAAATGCCCACCAAATTATATTAGGTATGTAATTCTTATATTGAATACTGTAGCTTGAAAAAATGCTTAAGAATCCTACTTCAGCTAAAAACAGATCGATAATTATGATGAAAAAATCGCCACCAATACTTGTAATTGACAAGAAACATATCCACGCAATGCTTGCCGATATAAATACATGAAAGTTGATTACCATACACATACTTGCTATACATCCTGCGGCAATAAGTATATAAAGCGTGTTGTTGTTTGGGTATAGGTGAAATAGAGATGGGAACTGTAAGATGGAAGCAAAATATCCTTGGCTGCTGTAAGTTTTGTAAAGAAGATCAGCTGCTGGTTGTAAGCCATTTTTTCCAATTAATGGTTCTATTTCCCAAAATAAAGGGATAAATGCAACGAGGTATACAAGCCCTAGTGCACGATGAAACAAATTAAATACAATACGGGCTTCTGAATTTTTAAACGCTTCTTGATTTATTTTATTGATCCATTTCATCTAATAGTGTTTCTTTAGTATAAACGCGCGATATAAATGGCTTTGTTTTTATGATAGGCGCGTAGGGTTCATCGTCACCTGGTGTATAGTTTTGCCAAAACATATCATCAACCTCTATTAACTGCACCAAGTTATCCAATCGTTTACAAAAAACGGGATTTGAGCTATTAGGAATTGCTAGATAGTGGAATACGTATCTGTTTTCTAAACTGTTATTATTAGGCGATCCGTGTACAATACTATCGTCAAAAATTAATGCTTGTCCTACTTTAAGATTAATGGGTACCATTTTATAATCATCAATTCTGCTTGAGGCATTCATAGGTGCCCAGTGAATATTTGAATTACGGTATAATTCAAATCGACCATGACTTTTGGGTAAAAAATGTAATGTACCGTTTTGAGCATTTGTATTTTGAAGTGGCACCCAAATAGAAATAGAGGTATACTTTTCCTCATCAACCGTAGTAAGGTTCTGATGCGGTGCTATAAAACCTGTTCCTGGTGCTTTATTAAACAAGTTGGCTTGTATGATTTTGTAATCAATAAAAGTTTGTGTTAAAAAGGGTTTGATTAAATCACAAAGTATATTCCATACATGTTGTTTATATACTTTATTATGATCTAAATAAGTACAATGAAAAGGGACATCAATGACATGATTGTTGTTTTTTAACAAACTAATTTCTGAATTCTGAGATTCGATTTTTCTAAAGGATTCTTTAAGAAGAGTAGGATCACAAAAGTTAATCACCACAAAACCCTGAGACTGGAGTTCTTTGTTTAGGGTGTTATTTCTAAGAATTGTTGTTTTCATCTTTATCTCCTATGACCAAATGTAGTATTTCCCTGGTGTTGTTGTTTCAGCTATAAACCCACCTAATGTTATTCGGCTTTTAAATCCGCCAACTTTCTCAACTCTATGCCAAACATTTCCTCCAGCAAAAAGCAGAAGGTCGCCAGCTTCCGGCTTAATGTGATACCTTTTAACATCGGTATTATTCACAATGTTTATTGTTTGGAAATTTTCATCTTGTAATTGTTCTTCATCTACCCTGGTTTTTATATTGCTCCAATTTAAATCAAAGCAACAAAGTTCACCACCTATTTCTGCTTCGCTTAGTGTTATAAAGTAACTTAGCTTGTTCTCCTTAATATCTAACCATTTTAAGAGTTCGAAAAATTGAGGGAATTCTTTAAAAAACAAATTTTCACAGTGTATAATAAGTTCTCCTTTGCCCGGCAGCAGCTCTCTAATGGTAAATGGAACTAATTCTTGGCCATTTTCTTTATTAACAATTGGTGAAATTTGTTCAATAGGATTGAAGGCATTTAAGAAATCACAAAGTTTTTTTACTATATCAACCCCAAGTTTCTTTTCTTGTGTACTTAGTAATTCTTGTGCAATTTTACAGTAATCATTTAGGGTTAATTTTCCTGATTCTTTAAGTTGTGTAAACTGCGCAAATGTTATTGGATGTGAAAAGAAACCATCATTTATTCTCGTTTTTTGTTGGTAAGGGGTATTCCAAATACCTTTTAATGCACTATTTACTTCTGCTTTATTTAAAAAGTTTTTAATTAGAATACCTGTTATACGCTCTTCTAATAAATCCTTAATTAACTCAGCATTTAGTTCATTCCTTTCGTCTATTGTTATGAATTTAAACATGTTTACTTTGGTGTTACTTTTTATAATAAGAAATTAACTAAAGCTAATAATGGTGGTATATGAAAAAGCAATCTGTCAGATTTTTCATGAATAAAAATCAAAAGTATTAAATAAATATATGCACTACTGCTAATTTGATTGTTTTTAATCCAAATATCAGCTAACATTAAAATAAACAAAAGTACTTTAGTAATTTTTAATCCAAATGTGTTGGGGATGGTTTGTGTATGATGTTCTTTATCAGCAGTAGTATCTCGTATGTCCCAAAAAATTTCACCGATTAGGACATAAATTCCTAGAGAAATTAAATGAACATAACTTGGTGTTGTATTACTTAAAAGTATGGAATGTATGTATACTGGTATAACATAAATAAATAGGGCAGAATATAGGTTTTTGAGTAAAAAGATACTTTTTATACGGTAAGTTTTATATAAGTTAAGTGGATACAAAAAAGTAACTGGAAACAAATATATCCAGTAGGCAACGGGTTTTTGTGTAAGCATGAAGCAATAGAAAGAACCCAACATCATAAGGGCTACCAAAAAGTATAGCTTTACAGCGTATTGATCTTTAACATATTCATCAGGCTGTGATAGTTTATCTATCTTTCTGTCATATATTCTATCAAACAAGAACAATGAAAAATGCCACAATAAAAATGAGATTAAGAGTAGATAATTAACAGCAACACCTAATTTAACATTATTTCCATAAAGCAATAATGCAAACACTATTGATAAGTGTATACGGTATTTTACAAAAACAAATAATCCGTTTCTAAATGCTTGGTATGTTATTTTAGTGAGCATCCTTAACGTATTTTTTTTTCCAATCAAACAAAACCCTTACAGGGTATTCAGGGTTAAGGTTCCAAAGTTTATCCTTTTCCCAATCATCAGGAATAACTTCAATAGTAAGGCCATCTTTTAATACAAGAATATCATTTACCCCATCTCCAAAATTAAAGTCGAAATAGTAGACACCTGTATTTAAAACTGAGTTTGGAACGGTTACTTCAATTTCATATGTACCGGCAATTTCTTCGGTAATTTCAAAATCTTGTCTATAAATGTTGCAATCGGAAAGAATATTTCCAAACGCATTCCTTACATTTATCACAAGATCAATATTTTGCTTGGTAAGTTTTTGGTAGATAATATGTAGCTTAATTACCTCACCAAATCTATATTTATTTTTGGTACTCGTTATTTTATTAACAATCAGGTTTTTACTAAGTTGTGGTTTATCATTGTTAGCCTTGTTTTGCTGCTGATAAAACTTTAAAGCTTCACTAACTTTCCCAAAAAACAGTACTTCTCCTTTGTTAAGAATTAAGCACTTATTACAATATTGTTGTATTTCGCTTAATTGATGACTAGCAATAATTAATCCAGGTATATTTTTAAATGTTTGGTGCATAAGCAATGATGCCTTACGCTGAAACTTGATATCACCTGAAGAAAAAACCTCATCTAAAAGTAATATTTCAGGTTTGGTTACTGTAAAGATAGAAAACGATAAACGCAGCATCATCCCAGAACTGAATGTTTTAACTGGTTGGTATGCAAATTCTTCAAGTTCGGCAAAAGAAATAATATTGTCAATTAGGTCATGAATTTCCTTTTTTTTGAAGCCTAATATTTGCAATTGTAATTTACAATTTTCAAAAGCATTTAAATCTGGGTGAAGCATTGAATCGAAGCCCGATAATGATGAAACGCTATTATGTAAAAGGATACTTCCAGAGCTTGGTTTAATAAATCCACCAATTATTTTTAGTAACGTAGATTTACCTGATCCGTTAAGTCCTAACAAGCCCAACCTATCGCCTTCATTTAAGGTAAACGAAACATTTTTGAGCGCACTTATCAGTGCTTCGTTCTGGTTATTTGGACTGCTGCCTATAGTTTTATATGATTTAGAGATATTGTTACATTCTAAAATTGGTTTCATTTTACTTTAAATTAAGTTTGTATTTAATGTAACCTAAAGCGGAGAGTTGACGTTTTTTTAGATTAACTCCAATGAGTATAAACATAAAAAATATAGCATAGTTTACCCCCCAACTTATAATTTGCTTTACACAAATGTAGTAACGTTTAAAGTTAATTCTTTGAAACCAACTAATTATAGGGTGAAGTCTGAATAAAGGAATAAATAAAGCAATGTGAATAGGCACAAGCACTACCCAAACGAAATTGTATAAAACCAGTGCTCCTAAAACTAAGGCAGGTGCATAAACCTGATAGTATAAATCTGGTGCGTGTCTTATTGGTTTATTTACAATAATATGATTAGGTAGTTTTTGGGCCTGTTTAAAAGCCTTATAAATTAAAAACAAAATAGGTATCAGTAATAGCCATAATAGCAGAATTTCGCTTGCAACAATAACTATTTGTAAAAGAATTAAAATTGTCTCTATTAAAAGCAAATAAATAAGGAGGGTATTTGTTTTTTGAACTCCAATTGCACGAGGCAGTGTAATTAAACCTGCTTTCTTATCTTTAAAAATATCGTTTATGTAGTGAATAATAATATTTCTATACCCAGCAATAAAAAGTAATACACCATAACAAGCTAGAAAAGGGAAATTGATTGATATTGAACCTGAATATAAATAATAAGTGTAGTACGATAACAATAAAGGAATAATATAAGCATAAAGCGCATCAATAATGCCAGATAGATAACTATTGTTTTTAAAACGAAAAGGGGGTGATGCGTATAAAAAAAACAACGCTATTTGGGCAGTAACCAATATTCCAGATATTTTATCAAATGGAAGTATTATCCACGGGGTGAATGTTGCTAAAGCTATAATTACTAATAGCTTTATTTGATGTAACCGAGGTATAAATTTTAGTTTGTTAATCTTTCCTGCTTTTGCATCATCTTCTTGGTCAAAATATTCATTTATAAAATAGCCAAGTGCTGCAAACCCAAAGGAGGTAATTAAAGAGAGTAAAAGGAGTAATAGCGCTTGTAAACCAAACTCTATATTGAATAAGAGTAACCACAAATATAAGTTACCAAAAATCTGAGGTATAAAGCTAAACCTCCAATCTTTGGCGCGTGTTGCCATGAGTATATTTTTATAATTTTTAAATGATACTTGCATTACTTATTCATAAAATATAGATGCATGTTGTCTAGGTTATTTATTGTTGGTTTTGTAGCTAATATTTCATAAAAATCAATTGGAAAGATATAATCATCCCATGATTCTATTTTAGCTATATTAAATAAGTTCTGAAAATCATTTGAAATAGTTAAGTGCTCAAATTCAGATAAATCAACTTCAGGAACTTTTACGAAATTTAATATAAATCCCTTCGATCGAATTTTATCCAAAACACTACTTAAATTAGCAATGTCGTATTCATATCCTTTGTCAATATCCATACATATTTGATTTATGCGGAGTTGTTCCCACTCATCATCACTTAGTCGTTTAAACAAGTCTTTAATATATAACCTACCACCAGGTTTTAAGACATCCCAACAAGCGTCAATCAGTATATTTTTTTGTGTTGAATGTCCAAATGATTCTAAAAAATAAACAACATCAAATTGCTCTTTCCCATATTCTTCAGCAATATTATGATAATCAGTACAAGTAAGATGTATTTTAGAGTTGAGGTTGTTTTTATTAATATTGGCTTGGCCTTTTTCTGCTTGAATATCAGATACCGTGCATGCTTCTATTTGTACATCTTGAATTTTTTTAGCAAAGTATGTAGCGGGGCCACATATACCACATCCTGCATCTAGTAGTCGTTCACCAGATTTTAAATTGGCCGACTTAATTGTGTAATCTAAGTATTCATTAACATTTGTAGTTCTAAATGCTTGAATAATTTCGCCATAAACTTCAATAAAGTTATCTGTATTTTGGTTGTAGAACTGTCGAACTTTTTCTGCGTTATTACTATTTCCTTTGTTTGTTAAATTTGACTTAGCCATTATTTTTCTTTACGCTCCGAAAGTAAAGCTTTGCACCTGAAAAACCTAACCTAAACCTACCTCAATTTGTTTAAAAGTCGACCTAAAAATGTTTGTTTTTTAAACTGGTATAAATTTGGGTTGTACTCAGAAAAGGCATTGTATTCAATAAGTTTATATTCTTTTGCTATGGCATAAAAATCTTCTTTATTACTAACTGGATTGTTTATGTATAGCTCCTTCATTTTTATTCCAGAATCTGCTTTATATGGCTCTGTTTTAAAGCCCTTATATGTTAGTAAATAATCATCATTTTGCTTAAATATTTCAATCGGTGATAAATTATCTTTTTTAAAACAAGTTATAATATCTGCATCCTTGTGAAATATTCCACTCATCACTACTACCCTTGGTTTTTTAATAGTATTTGGTGGCGAGTAATGGAGTATTCTGTTATCGAAAATTAAGATATCTCCTGCTTTCATTTTAATTGGTAGCAGATAAGGGTTTATTTGCTCTGATAATTCATCAAATTGTCCTTTAAAAGAGGTGCCTCGGAATGGAAATGCAAATTTTTGAGATTTAGGAACTATACATAAACAGCCATTATCTATTGCTGTGTCTTGTAATGGAATCCATACATTTATTGGTGTATAAGTAGTTTCGTCTAATCCTGTTGTGTCTTGGTGTATTCCAAAGGCACTATTTTGATCAAAAAATTTAGTAATAATTAAATTAGCAGTTACTTTGTAGTTGCTAAATAATTTGTCATAAGTTGGTTTTAGCAAACTATGCAATGCTTTGTTTAATTCCGCTCTATAATTTAAATCAGTGGAATAAAGTGTATGAAAAACCCCTGTTTTATCTTCTATAAATTTGTGGTGATCGTTATAAACATTTCTAACCTTATGTAAAAGTATATTGCCAATATTTCCTACTAATGCGTAACCATTATCAGCCACCTCTTTTGCAACTTGTTTGCTGATAAATACACATTTTTTAGATATGTTATCATTGTTCATATTTTATTTTAATTTAATCGTGTAACAAGTAAACTCAATTGCTATATTCGTTTAAATATTTTACAATGCCATGAGCATATTAAGTTTTATTAAAGGTTTTTGGGGTAATTCAAAAATTAATATTTCAGAAAACAAGTACTATAAATTAAGAACTTCTCCATTCTTTTTAAATCAACTAAATCAGGAACAGTATTTAACCCACGGATGGACAATTGTTAAAGATGTAATTAGACCAATCGAAATTGATTCATTTATGCATACGTTTAATGAAATATCTAAATTAGAAGGGTTCGAGTTGGATAAAAACTTATTAAATAGCGGCAGATTATTTAATCCTGAGATAAGGAAAAAAACGCAGGATGTGATCAATAGAAATGCTGCCACTATTTTGCCACGTATGTTTAATATGGATATTGTTGATTCCCATACTGGTGGTGCATATCAGGTTAAACCGCCTCATGTTAATAGCGATTTATTAATTCATCAAGATAGCACTGTTATTGATGAAGAAAATGATTATTGTTTGTTTGTTTGGATTCCATTTTGTGATGTTACCTTAGAAAATGGTCCGATTTCTTTTCTCTCGGGTAGTCATTTGTGGGGAAACACGCAACGTAGCTTAGGTGTGCCTTGGCAGTTTAAAAATCACATACAAACATTATATAAATTTGTTGATCCTGTTACAATCAAGGCTGGTAGTGTTTTAGTTTTTGATCCTGCAACGATTCATTCAAGTGCCCCTAACTTATCAAAAGAAATTAGGCATGCCATTACAATAACTGTATTGCGCAAAGATTATCAACTTGTTTATTATTTTAGAAATCCAGAATTACCTAACGATAAAATTGAAAAGTATTATGTAAACGAAACGTTTTACTATGACTATGATTTTATAGCAAAACCTGACGAGCAAAAATGGAAAAAAGAGGTTGTGGACTATAAGCCATTTAACATTACTACTAAAAATTTAATAAAGCTTATTAAACAGTACCGGCCAAATAATTAAACTATTTAAGGAGCTGCTTTATCCAACCAATTAATCCTGGTTTATGCGGCTGTTCTTCATCCTGTTCTGAAGTGTTTATTTTCTGATTTAAATAATTAGGTAGATTGTTTATGCTCACTGTTGGTGGGTAGATTGTTTCTATTTTTTTTAGTACATCTGGCCCTTTTTGAATATTTCCCTCCATAAAGAAGTTTACATTACTTTCATATACATCAACTGCTTCTCCTTTACCAAAGTAGTAGAACATTTGTGCTTCATCGGGTATAATACCAAATACAGTTGCAATTCTTAAGTTATCTGTTTTATTGGCAAATGATGAATGAAATAAACGATGGTCGTATATCAAAGCTTCACCAGCATTCATGTTTAATGTTTGCATGTGCTGCCAAATAGTTTCATTATAATTACTAAAATAATCTGGAATATTTGGTCCCCTAAAATTGTTTACCCATAGATGACTACCTGGTACAACTCTAATAGCTCCGTTTTCCTCATTCAAATCTACCAATGGTACCCAAATGTTAAAAGATCTAAATTCGTTTTCGTTAACAATGTTCCAATCTTGGTGAGGGTGTAAACGTTCTTCTTGGGATTTTGATTTTACTACATACGATCCACCTAAGGGTTTACAGTTATTAAAAAAAGTTTTGATGGGTTCTTCAAAAACAGTTTTAATCTGCTCATTCATTTTTTTTCTGAATGGAATGTCAATGCTATGTGCTGTTGCATAAAATCCCGGAATTTCATTGGCATGATGGGCATAAAAAAATTCGAACAGCTCTTTTACTCGTTTTTCATCCAAAAAAGGTACAACCACATATCCATCTTTTAAAAGCTGCTCATCAAGCTGTTTATCTGCAAGTATTTGATTCATGTTTGTGAGTTGAATAGTGACTGTAAACGTGAGAAAAAAGAGGGCTTCGGCTTTTGTGCTGTTTGTTTGTGTTGTTGGCTAATTTTAACCTCAAATCCTGCATCTGATTTTAACTGATGTGTAAGGTTAATTAACTCCTCACGATTGTACTGTGGTAATTCGTATGGCTTATTTCCAATGCTTACACCAAGCTTAGGTCTTTCGCCAATATCCTCCATAAAGTTATCAAATCGAATGAGGAAATCATCGTCCTCTTTAAACACCTCTAATAAATTTTCATCAGGTAATTTATAGTGAAAGTACATTTGCGCTCCGGCAGATTTAACACCTGCTGTAATGGCTTTTCTGATTGTATTTGATGTGTTTGCAGGGGAGTAATGTATTACACTCTGATTGAGGATAACAGCCGTTCCGGCTGGTACAATCATTGGTTCTAGTTGCTGCATAATTACATCATCATTTCCTGAAAAGAAAAAGGGTAATGTTGGTGCACGTAACGCTTTGTGTTTGCTATACTGACTTCCCGGCAAAATCATAATTGGGCCATTATCTGCTGTGATATCACACAACGGAACCCAACAGTTTAGCGCAATATCTGTTTCTTCATTCACAATAGACCAATCTTGATGCGCTGCCAAAGCACTTTGATTGCCTGGGGTTTTATATAGGAATGCACCTCCAAATGGGGTGTAGTTAACAAAATAGTTTTCGTATGCACGGTTAAACACTTCAACAATTTTATCGCTAGCTGTTTTTTTGTAATTGAAATCAGGACTATAACTTCCCGATACAAAACCGTTCTCAATAAGGCTTGGGTGTGTTTGGTCAAAAAAAATGTTTAATGTGTTTATTTCATCTTGCGTTAAAAACGGAAGAACAATGAAGCCTTGTTTATCAAAAAGCGCTTGATGTTCTGAGGATTTAAATATAATTTTTCCCATAGCCTATTAATTAAAAAAGGATTTTATTCTGGCTAATAATCCAACCTTAGCGTCACTGCCTGTATTATCATAAGAATTTACTTGGTTGGTCTCTAATAAGGCATCAATAGGTTTTGCTTTATTGATGAGTTCACGCGCATGTGTTCGTTTGAAGTTGCTTTCTAAAAACGTTAAATCAATTTTAGGAAATTCATATGGAACCAACCCAATTGATTTGCCCACTTTAGGTCTATCGTGGATGTTATCTCCAAACTGATCGAAATTAGTCATGAAAGAATTGTCTTGTATAAATGCCTCCACGTTATTTCCAAAATCTTTATTCCAATAATAAGTTCTAAATTCCGCTTCTTGATGTGTGAAGTAAGTGTTGGTCACAATTCTAATTTTATCAGAAAAATTTGGGGGCGAAAAATGAATAATACTTTGGTCGAAAATAACTGCTTCTCCAGCTTTAACTAAAATCGGTTCTAAAAAATCAATCACGTCATCCATTACTGGAGAGAAGCATTCGGGTATACTGCTGCCTCGGTAGGTTGGTGTCATTCGGTGGCTTCCTCTTAAAACAAATAGTGCTCCATTTTCAATGGTTAGATCAACTAAGGGCACCCAGATGTTTATACCAGTGTATTTACTTTCATCAACCAAACTCATATCTTGATGAACGCACATTCCACTGTCAACCCCAATGTTTTTTACAATAAATGCACCACAAACAACCTTTATATTTTGGCAATAATGTTCAATACTTCTGCTGCCAATTCTTCTGATTTCTTCGTCAGCTCTTGCCCTGTAATTTTTGTCGCTTGAGAAGGTACTTGGAAAAAAACCATGTTCATCTTTTGGATGAAGTTTATGGTATATTTCATCTAATTCTTTTATCTCTTCAGGTGAGTAAAAGGGCAATACAACAAAACCATTTTTTTCAAAAAGATCTTGTGTTTCTTGTTCTTTAAAAACCTGAAGCATTTTATTGGGGAAGCTGAACATGAGTTTATTTACCTGTAAGTTTAAATTTTATTTCACGTAAAATATTCATAGGGGTGTATGTTTCAAAGAATGACCTATTGTCTATCCACTCTTCTTGTTGTGGGTGTTCATCCTCAATTTTAACTTCTTCTATGTGGTCATTTGTTTCTTCTTTTTTACTACCGGTAATATCATAATTAAAGAGTACAGCAAGCTTTTCGCACATTGGAATGTTGTATTCATTTCCGGCCTGTTTAATAAGTGCTGTTAGGGCTTCTGTGGTATATTTTTCACATGAATAGTCTATCTCTTCTGCTACTTCGTAGTCGCTAATCACCTCTCCATTTTCATACATTCGGGATAGCCTTGCATTGTCGTATTTTAAAAAGAAATCCTCATCAACATTGTATTTTAAGATGGTGTTTTTATTTCCATCCGGTTTTAGATAATAATGTACCAATTTAGCATCTCTCTGGGTAATGCCTACACCAGCAGCTAGTCTAATTTCGTTTGTTGTGTTAGGTGGTGATGCATGAAAAGTTCTATTATCAAAAAACAAGGTTTCACCGGCTTTCATCTCAAGTGTTTTTAAGTATGGAAAAATACTAAACATATGATCGCTAAGCGGAACAGGCGTCTGTGGTGAAGGGGATGGACGATGATTTTGCATAAAGGTATTACTGCCTTTAATAACACCCATACAGCCATTGTCAAGATGGGTATCAACCAATGCGGTCCAACATGTTATGGAGCAATAGCCTTCATTTTCTTTGTCAACAAACGACCAGTCTTGGTGTGCAGGAACAACTCCTTTTGGGTTGCTTTCTTTTACCACGTAACTAGCAACAAATGCCTTGTAGTTTTCTAAATAATTATCCATCCTTGGTAGAATGGTATTCCAAATTTTTGCTCTGATTTGAGCACATAACTCTTTATCAAGTTGGTCCATACTTACATGAAAACCAAACCCTTTTTCGTCTTTTAGTTGTAAAGAATTGTAATAGGTTGATAAATCAACAACTTCTTGTTCGTTAAGTATAGGTAAAATTAAATATCCTTCTTTTTCAAAAAAAGATTGATGTTCTATATTTTTAAAAATTGATTTCATTTTCATATGCTTATTTTTGTTGTATTGATAAATATGTTTCTGTGACACATAATCACTGGGTGTTATTTTTTTGGGTTGGTAGTTAAACGTATCAATCAATTCTCCTATATCTGGTTTTTCCCCAATTTTAGTATTGTACTTTTCAAAAAAGTTTGTTGGAACAATATATTTCTCGGCTAATCCTGTTTCAGGGTTGGTATAATAAAATAGAAGATCAGCCTTTTCAGGAATTAAACCGTATGTAATTGCTAGTCTTGTTTTACTGCTTTTGTTTTCAGCTGATGCATGTATCAATGCTTGACTAAAAATAACGGCTTCACCGGCTTTAAGGGATACTAATTGTAAGTCTTTTCTTAAATCATTTTCAATGAGTGATAATGGATTATCAAAAAAAGGTGAACGTAATGCATCAGAAAAACGATGACTACCCGGTATAACCTCTAACGCACCATTTGTTTCGTTTACATCTTGGAGAGGAATCCAAATTGTTAAAGAATCATATTTAGATTCGTCAACAACCGTCCAATCTTGATGTAAAGGCATTTTACCTGCCGTACCAGGTGTTTTTGATAAGTAACATGAGCCAAGTGCTTTAAATGGATTGAAAATGTTTTTTGCTTTTGGTTCTATGATTTTGTTGATGGTATTGCTCAGTAAAGATTTAGTATCTTCATTCTCACTAAAACTTGTTGAGTAAAATCCTTCTGGATTATCAAATAAATCACTATGGTAGGCATCATTTAATATGTTAATTTCCTCTTTATCTAATAAAGGAATAATAACAAATCCGTTCAACTCGAATTGTTTGTTGAGTTGTTCGTTATTAAAAATAATTGCCCTAAGGTTAGTATAATCGTTATACATTAAATGCTTGTGTTAATTTACTCCAAAAGCTTTTTTGTATGGGTTTTTCATAAGTTGGGCCTTTAAGTTTTTGGATAAACTCTTGTTCTGTAAGTTGTTTATGAATAAATGGAATACGATTTAGTAACTTAGGTGATTCTATTTTCTTCCATGGATTAAATTCCATATAAAAGTCGTCACTAACTTCTATCATCTGTATCTCATTTGGATTATTTTGATAATCCATGTAATAGTGAATTGATGGAAATTGATTGGGCACACAAATAAGTTGAATTGCTAACCGTAAATCATTTGTTTTATTTATGGCAGAGTAATGTACTATACTATCATCTAATATTACACAATCCCCGGCTTTGGTTTCAAGAGGCACTAAATGATTTTTTATAATCTCATGTTTAATGTTTTCTAGTTCCCAAGGTATCATAGGCCCCCTGTGTTCTCCAAATCTTTTATGACTTCCGGGTACAACTTGTAGTGTACCATTATCAATCGTAGAGTCAACCAAGGGGCACCAGATTGAAACCGTAGTGCATTTTTTTTCATCAGCAAAAGCCCAATTTTCATGTAATGGAACTTCTCCAGTATCTGCCTGTTTGCGAATATAATTAGCAATAATAGGACGATAGTTGTCAAGTAATCGGTTCATATGAGGCTTAAAATAATCAGCTATTATTTTAAACACCATTCTTTTATATTCTGGATTTTTATCTATGAATGTGAAGTCGTAAGTAATGAAATTAGCTTTCTCAACTCCTGTTTCGCCTGAAGTAATCTGACCACCGCTTTGAGGAAGTGTATCAAAGAAAAGTTGTTTAAGGTTGGCCACTTCCTCTGAACCAATAAAAGGTACTTTAACGTAGCCGTCTTTCCTAAATTTATTTTCGAGATTATTATCAATAAAAACGTTTCTCATAAATTGTCGTTTATTTTTTCTTCGATTGATTTGAAAATTATTATGCCAGCAGTAAAAATTACAATTGCTATTGTTAGTCCTACCCAAAAGAATGGATTTAGCTGCTCTTGAAAAAAAAGATTTCTAAACAAATGTATTGAACTTGTTATAGGATTGATATAAAGTAAAGAATGATATTGGTCAGGTACAAGATTTACCGGATAGAACACAGGAGTAAACCAAATGCTGAAGTTAATAAAAAACGGAACAATATGAAGTAAGTCGCGTTTTTTTATTGTTAAAGCGCTTAACATAAGTGATGCGCCTATTGCAAATAAAGTAACTGGAACTAATGCTAATGGAAAGAGTAAAACCCCAATGGATATTTTAACATTTAATAACATTAGTAGCACTAAAAAAAAACCAAATGAAATAATGAATTCTACTAAAGCTATGATACTCTTTGATAATGGAATGATAATTTTAGGGAAGTGTATTTTTTTAACCAAATCGCTTTGGTTAATTAAGCCAGGTGTTGCTTGATTAAAGATATAGCTGAAAATATTCCAGTTTAAATAACCACTAAGTACAAATAAAACGTATGGATATGGGGCACTTATTTTTAATACCAAATGAAAGAACAATGTAAAAACCAAAGCTGCAGTAATTGGTTGTAATAACGTCCATGCTAAACCTACAAATGTTTGGGCATATTTTATTTTTAAGTCGCGTTTAGCTAACACTATAATCATGTATCTATAAGACCATATCTGGTTTATGTAGCTTTTTAAACTATCAGATTGCGCAGTGATTAACTTAGTCATATGTTATAAAATGCTTTAATTTGTTCACACACTTCAATAACTTCTGATTCTGTTGTTAAATTATTTAATGGTAATCTGATGATCCTTTGAGCTATGCCTTCGGTGTTGTTTCCACCAATGAATCTTCCCATATTCTTGCCCATTGGAGAAAGATGTAGAGGCTGATAGTGAGAGAGTGCTTCAATTTGTTTGTCTTTTAAAAATTCTATCAACTGATTGCGTATAACCATCGACTCTACAACAAGGTAAAATTCATGAATATTGGTTTTTAACAATTCTTCACTAAGCATTACATATTTTGTAGCTGGTTGAAATTTTTTTAGTATGGAATAATATAGCGCGGATAATTTTTTACGATGATAGATAATGCTTTCAGAACTGCTAATTTCTTGGTATAAAATTGCTGCATTTAATTCATTCATTTGATATTTCGATCCTTGATCAACCCATTCGTAATGGGCTACTTCACCCAAATCAAACGCCTTACGATTAGTACCAATATGGTAAATTTGGTGGGCTCTGGTTTTAAAAGATGATTTATTAACCAATAACATGCCTCCTTGTATGGCCGTGATGTGTTTGGTAATATCATAACTTACTACTCCAAAATCTCCGATACTTCCTAATGGTTTGCCTTGATAAAACATTCCATATGCCATTGCAGCGTCTTCAATAAGATATAAGTTATATTTTTCACAAATAAGCTTGATTGCATCCATATTGCATGGGTGTCCAGCATAGTGCATCGCTATAATAGCTTTTGTTTTTGGTGTTATTGCCTTTTCTATTATTGTTTCATCTATGTTTAAAGTATCAAATTTAATATCAACAAAAACGGGTATTGCACCTTTATTAACAAAAGCATTAGCTGTTGAAACAAAGGTAAACGATGGCATAATTATCTCATCATTGGGCTTAATATTTATTAGGGTTGCCACCATTTCTAATGCACCAGTTGCGGAATGAGTTAACAATATTTCACTTTTGTTGTATACTTTTTGTAAAATATCGATGCAATGGTTAGAGAAGTGCTTTTTTCGAAACATATCATAGTCCGAATGCAGCAAGGCTATATTTTTTAGATAATCCGATGAATTACCAATATTATTGAATAAAATTTTACGCATTGATTCGAATTACGCACATAATTAACCCTGTAAAAGTAACCGAAAGCTCAGATTTATACAAGTCTCAACCTATTACTTTTTCTTCTATGTTAAGGGCAAAAAATTATGCCGAAAACCTATGCGAAATTAAATTATGTACCACGCAGTTTGAAGAGGATAAATCAATTATTCCTGAAGGGTTTATTATATTATCAAATTTAACCAGATCAGTGCTTGATGTAAATCCGCATTTGAATGATAAAAAGCTTCCATTAATAGCTGATATTTTAGATAAATTAAATGAATTACCAGACTCTGATTACTACATCTATACAAATTCTGACATTGGTTTGATGCCTTACTTTTACAACGTAGTACATCAATATGTACTTAAAGGTTATGATGCAATTGTGATCAATAGGAGAAGAATTAGTAATATGTACAACGATGAAGTCAATATTGAAATGCTTTATGCTGATATTGGTAAGTCGCACCCTGGTTTTGATTGTTTTGTTATGAAGAAGGAATTACTACAACGTTTAATTCTTGGTAATATATGTGTTGGAATTCCTTTCGTTGAAGTAGCCCTTTTACATAATTTGTTTTCTTTTGCTAATAGGCCCTTGTTTGTACCCAATCTTCACTTAACTTTCCATATTGGACTTGATGTTATGCCCAAACGCAACAAAGATTATTATTGGCATAATCGTAACGAGTACTTTATAAAGGTTGAGCCTGTAATAAAGCCATATTTCAATATCAATAAATTCCCTTACGCATCACTCTCACTCCATAAACGAGCTATTAAGTGGCTCTTAAATCCAAGCTTATTTACAAGGAATTATCTTGAATTGGAAGTGAAAAATTTTGGTGAAAAAATTAAATTTCTGCTAAACGAAATTAGGTGGAGAATTTTGCAAAAATAGCCTAATTGTTAAATGACTTGGGCTAGCTTTTCAAGTAGTGATTTCCTATTATAAAAATCTTGTTTATTCGTTTTATACAAGCTAAAGTCTTCGTTTAAATGTTTTTCGAAAATAAAACCTAATCCGTTATTATATTTTATTGCAGATAAATTATCTCGTTTAATCTTAGCATAAATAGTTTCAAGCTTAAGTTCGTTAAATGCGTAAGTTAAAACAAGCAGTGATGCACCTAGCGAAATACCTGTTCCTGTAAATTCTTTTTCTGCAATAAATAAACCTGCATGCGCTGAGGCATTTTCATCGTTAAATTTATTCAGGTGTATTAGACCTATTTTTCTATCTTGATAATTAATGATGAAATAGTAATTAGTTTCTGCACATAGATTTTTAAACCACAACTTTTGATTCTCTTGTGAAATATATCCACGAAACTCCATGTTGTCTGAAATTTGAGGTGTATTCCTCCAAGTGCGAAGCAATTCTAAACTGTCTTCTTCAAGCTTTGTAAGCGTAATACCGTAGTTTTTTAATGTCTGCAAGTTTCTGAAATTATAATCTGATCTAATTGCTGTTTAGATACCCAAATTCTTCTTATGTACTCACCAATAATACCCAAGGAGAATAAGATTAAACCGGTTGAGAAAAAAATGGCAACGATAAGCGATGTAAAACCAATCTCAACGTCATAAGCTAATTTTTTGTATATGTATAAGCATCCTAATAGAAAAAAGGCAATTGACATGTATAATCCCATGCGACTGATTAACTTCAGCGGTAAAGTTGAGTGAAGCATCAAGATTGTAAATGCCATTTTAGTGAGCTTTGCAAAAGTATATCCTGAATTTCCGTTGGCTCTTTCATTATGTTCAACTAGGCATGAATTTACACTAACAGCACCTAATAGCAAATAGTCATCTACAAAAAAGATACGTCTCTGGTTGTTTCTAAACACTGAAATTACACTGCTTTTCATCAGCCTGCATGATGTTACCATGGAGTAGTCTTTGCCTTCAAGTTTAAGAAGTTGTTGTAAAATAATGGTCCCTAAGTTACGAAATGCGTGATGTTTTTTTTGAGTATACTTACCATAAACCAAATCATTATCTTGCATCATCATAAACTCATGCATTGTATCAATAACATACGGATCATGTTGCAAGTCATCATCTATAGTGGCAATTAAATTATTTTTACAATAGTGAAAACCTACAGCAGTTGCTGTGTGTTGTCCATAATTTTTTGCTAAAGAAATAATGGAAAAAGAGAGCTTGGTTTTGCCTAGGTGTTTCTTTAATATTTGAATTGTTTTGTCTGAGCTACCATCATTTACAAAGATAAAATGGGGTTTAAGACTAGTTTGATTTGCCCAATTGTTTAATCTTTCTACTAAAAATGGTGCTGTAGACTCTGATTGGTAAACAGGAATTACAACATCAATCGCGCTCATATTTCAATTGTTTTATGCGGTACAAAATCTGATACTTTAACTAATACAGATGCAACTGAAAATCCAACGCCAAAGCCAGATAGAAGTATCCAATTATTCATTTCATTTAAGCGCGAGCATAAAGTAATTGGTATACTCGCAGAAGCGGTATTGCCATAAATTTCAAGTGTATGAGGAACCATATCGCTTGTTAATTTTAGTTTTTTAGAAATTGCATCATTAATTAGTTTATTAGCCTGATGAAAGACATATAGATTAGGCATTTCATCTGGTATTTCAGCTGATTTAATTAATGTCTCTATATTTTGAGGAACATATTTTACCGAATACGCGAAAACATCAATACCATTTAGGCGCATTATTTTGTTGTTTTGAGCATTTAGTTCTGTGTAAATTGCGGATTGTCCACTACCCATTGTTTCTAGGTTAAACCTTGCAGTGATGTTATTGTCGTTCGCATTATACTCAATTGCTGTTACCGATATAGCGTCAGAAAAAATTGGTCGTGTAGATGTATCTTCCGGTGATAATAAATGTGTTGATACATCACCGCAGCATAACAAAGCCCTTGGTTTATCTTTACTTATCGATGATAATATTGATGCTACTGTATGAAATCCATACACATATCCTGAGCAACCAGAATTAATGTCGTAACATATGGTTTGCTGTTTTAAACCAAGATCGCCATGAAGTTGGCAGGCTATTGATGGTAAACTCAACTCAGGTGTTTGTGTAACACAAATCAACACGTCAATTTCATCATAATTCCAACCAGTTAATTCCATTGCCTCTTTAATCCCTCTGGCAAATAAATTTTTTACAGGAAGGGAGCTTATTCTTCTATATCTTATGCCAGTATGTTCAACTAATTTGACTCTCTCTTCTTTGTTAATAATTGTAAGTTGTAAGTTATCTTCGGTTAATTCTGGAATTACATTAACAATACCCTTAATCTTTACTCCACGATGTTTAGTTAATGCCATGTTTTCTTTCGTTTATCAATCCGTATATATCCTGAAGACTATTTAGCTCTGATAAATCTCCTGAAGTGATGAGAACATTTGTTTCTTCATTTATTCTCGAAATATAAATCAAAGCATTCAAAGAACTCCACGAAGGGATGTCTCGGAAGCATGTTTCTAATGAAATGCTGTTTTTGGAAATTGACAATTCGGAAGAAGTGAAGTCTAGGAATGTTTCTATTTCGTGTAGCGGCAAACTCATTTTCTTTTTCGACAAATCTAACAATAATTACCCAACACCGATTTATTTAGAGAAGTACATCAACATGTACTCAGGGTTGTTTTGCTATACAACAGGTGTTAGGTTCTATTCACAACCGACTGATAAATAATATTGTACAAATAGTGATACTTAAAGTTTAAAAAGTACAATTATTGTTCTTCTCGTACAATAGGGCGTACTCAACCAAAAGTAATTTGTTAAAAGTATGTTAAAAACTAATTTTACACGCAACAACCCAAATACATATGACTAACATGCTACCTCTCCAGCGGTTTATCAAGACAATATTTTCTATTGTTTTATTGATGCTGTTCTCTTTAACAAAAGTATTCTCGCAAACAGCATTTCAGCCACTTACGCACGTTTCAGCATTCTACATGAATGGTGAGTGTGAGGGTAAAATCAAATTCAAATTCTTGTTTCAAGAAAAAGATCCTCAGCAAGAATTGACCAACTTTACTCTGTACTATTTGAAGCCAAGTACCAATACCTGGATTTCTATTGCTGTGGTAAACAACAACCACAATAATGCTATAGATTGGACAGAAACCTGGTGGGGAGCAATCAGATATTATTCTCTAAGTGGGCAAAATGGTGCAAACATCACTAATGGTAATTTTATAAATGAAGGTGGTTTAAGATTTAAAGACTTTGTATGGAATAACGTACCTGCCGATGCATATGGCACAAGTGGGGTAATTACTTTAGCCTCAGCAGGCTCTTTCGGTTTTTCTACTTGGCAACATACTACTAGTAGTTCAAGGATAATTGTACCACTTCCGGTTTTAAATGCTCCGGGAACAGTTGCTGCCACTAACGGTACACATTGTGATAAGGTTGCCATAACTTGGTCAACACCAGGAAGCTTTCCATGCAGTTATGCACAAGAGGTATACCGCGATAATGTAAGAATTGCCACCATTTCAGGAAGTGCAACATCTTATGATGATGCGGCCGCTCCTCAAGGACCGGTTACTTACTATGTTAAGGCAGCGCATACTACCACCACTAATAATGGTTTAATAAGTAGTTATGCCTCAAATACCGTAATTGGATCAAGAAATGCTTCTGCTTTACCTCCTTCGGGTATAAATGCAACCACCACAAGATGTGATGGTAAGATCTCTGTCAGTTGGAGTTTTACAGGTAATAACCCTCCTAACTTCCGAATCTTTAGGTCAACAGCTTCAAATGGTACTTATACCCAAATTGCAGAAGTTGGTGGCGGTGAGCGCAGTTACACCGATAACTCTGTTCCAAATGCCAACCTGTACTACTATAAAGTTGCTACTGTTGGTACTTGTGGCGAATCAATGTCGGGTACATACTACGAAGGTCAGGCACCTGCAGCCCCGGCTAAACCAACGAATGTTGCTGCTGTTACCAATGGCTCTAGTGGTTTTAATATCAGTTGGACCGACAACTCGAATAATGAGACCGGATTTATTGTTGAGCGCACTATACAAGGGGCTCCGGGTAGCACACTATTTAATGTTGATGCCAATCAAACTTCATATGTAGACAATTCTGTTTTAGCGTGTGTTAACTATATATATACCGTTAAATCGTTTAACAATTGTCAACCAGGAGGGAATGCATCATTGGTAAATCCAACGGTGAGAATTTTCCCTAATATCTCAAACTCTTTTGATGCAACTCACAAGTTAAAATGTTCTAAGGGATACTTTACCAACATGGTTCAGTTGGAGTGGGGGAGCAATGATATTGACATCATTAACCAGTATAGAATTTATAGAAAAACATATGGAGCCACAGGCGACTCTACGCTCATAGGTACTGCTTCAATGGGCGATGGAAGCTTTATAGACAACAACGCCATATCAGGAATTTTATACAAGTACACCGTTATTGGCGTGTTGAATTGTGCCGGTTTTACCAGATTCACAAATCATACTGAAGATATTGGATTTAGAACGGCCTTTGGTACTGTTAGTGGAAGCATTGCTTACCAGGGAGGTTTTGCACTACAACATGCCAAGGTAATGGTTACCCCTTCTGCTGCAAGTTTCATTGGTGCTTCAATTAACTTCCCAAATACCAACGGAAGGCTAACGGTTCCAAGTTCATCAAAACTTGATTTTGATAATGGAGTAACATTAGAAACTTGGTTTAGAGCAGCTAATACTACAGGTAATAAAGAGCTAATTACCCTTACTGCAGGTACAAAAACAATTTCAATTGGCCTAAGTGGAGCTAATCTTAAGTTCGACTTAAACAATGGAAGCACCATTAGAACATATACATCGGGTTTAACTTATTTAGCCAATAATTACAATCAAGCTACGGCAGTTGTTCGTAACGACTCTATGATTGTATACTTAAATGGTATTCGTGCAGGTGGTTTGTCTCTTTCTGGCTATACAATTTTTCCTCTTGCCAATGCGTCTGTATCAATGGCAAATGGGTTTGTAGGTAATATTGATGAAGTTAGAATATACAACAGAGCAAAAACGCTCACGCAAGCAATGGAAGACTACAGCAGAAGAGTAGATCCGGATGATGATGGGCTTTTGTGTTATTATACTTTTGATGAGAACATTACCAATTACAATGGCTTCTTCGACTATTCAAGGGTTGGCAATGTGTTTAACGAACACCATGGAACTATACTAAATGGTAATTTCAGTAACATTATTCCATCAACATCTCAGTTAGCCTATGCAAGTTATACAGATGCTACAGGAAGTTACGTGGTAACTAATATTGGTTATCAGTCTGGTGGTCAAGTTTTCAGTATTACACCTTCTTTTGAAACACATTCTTTTACACCAATAAACAGAACAGCATTTATAGGCGAAGGTGCGGCTGTTCACAACCAACAAGACTTTACTGATATTTCGTCATTCCCTGTTAGTGGTACAGTAATGTATGCAAATACCAGCTGTCCGGCCGAAGGAATTTATTTAAAAATAGATGGTGTGCGTGTGGTAAGAAACGGTGAACCTATTACAACCGATCAACTTGGTGCATTTAATATTGAGATGCCAATAGGTAAACACGTGATTACTGTTGAAAAAACCGGACACGTATTTAGTCAAGGCAGATTCCCTTCAACAGGTGAATTTAACTTCCAGAATGCTGTAGCCAACATTCAGTTTATTGATAGCACATTAATTAAAGTTGTTGGAAGGGCAGTTGGTGGTGCAATAGAAGCAAATAAAAAACCGGGGCTAGGTAAATCTATCAATAACATAGGTGTAACGCGCATTGCATTTAAATCTCAACTGGGTAATGGATGTAAAACAGTATCTATTACAACCAATGATTCAACAGGTGAGTATGTAGCTTACTTACCACCTTTAGTGTACACTGTTGATACCGTAAAGGTATTATCAAATCCAATTGTGAATTTTGGAACACAAGCCATACTTGATTTAACCAATGCAACTACTAGAGAGTCTGCCTACGATACCACATACATTACGGGTAGTTTGCAAGTAGCGAGAATTGACTCTGTTAGTTTTAACAAAAGAAGGGATTTTATTTTCTACACTTCACCAGAATTATACTTTGCACGTACTGTTGCTAAAACACCAACCGATAGTGCTTTTGTGGGTGAGACCAGAATTGATTTAGACACGGTTAACTTCATCTCGTTAGTACCGAACAATCCATTCACTTACCCGGTATTTAGACAATTTAAGCCATACACTGCCAAAGTTTATGCTTACGATGTTTATGTAAATAGGGATCGTATTCCAAATGTGCAGTTTAAAGTTCCTTTAGATGGATATTTATTGATTAACAATGCGCTGGCATCAGCCGAGGGCGCAGTTCAACAAATTGAAATGAAAGGCGGTGTTGCCACATACACCTTTAGAGGTGGAGGACCTGATTTAACAACCAATAACAGTAACCCGGCATTTAGTTTCACCAAAACCTTAACAGCCAACTTTTATACCAGTGGTACAGGAGGTGTTAGAAATGTAAGCTGGCTGCCTAATCCGGGTAACACACCTTATAGAGGATATGTATTCGGTGGACGAGGCCGCGGAACAAACTTCCTTACCAATGGTCCTGAAAAAGTTGATTTAATTTTGCGTGATCCTCCGGGTTCTGCAAGTTCTTCTACTTGGGCAAAAAACACAACCTACAATACCATTAAGCGTTATTCTAATTTAAATAACACCAATGGTAGTTTCATGGGAACAGTGCATTTGGGTGCCAAGTGGGAAGCTTCGGTAGGTTTAGTTTTTGAAATTTCTTTGGAAAATGAAATAGGTGGTAATGCAGGATTTGGAGTAACCAAAGAAACAACAGCAGGAACTAATGGTGAATTGGTTGAATCTTATAGCTCTAACATTAGCTTGTCTACAGGTTCAGGTCCTGATCAGGTGGGTGCGAAAGCGGATATCTTATTTGGTCACTCAACAAATTATGCTTTAGGTATAGCCGATAACTTAATGTTGGTAAATGCCGCTACTTGCGCAATACCGGGCGTAATCTGTGGTACAACAGATTATAACGGATATAAAATTGGTATCAGATCAAATCTGGCTGTTAATCCTAAAGGTATACAAACAGTATTTGCATACACAGTGGGTGAAGTAGAGGATATCGTTATTCCTAATTTGGTTAAAGCCAGAAATAAAACATTGGCCACTGCAACAAAAAGAAACGGACAACCTCGTTATACCATCAACTTTACAAACGAAGACGACCCGAATTATGAGAAAAAATTTGGTGCTAATAATGATGATCCAATTTGGGGTGCATCAAGAAATAATAACGATTTTAAAGTACAAGACTTTGCAGATAGAACTGGACCTAGTTACACATTTGCTCCCGATTCACTTTTTGAAGTCGATTCGGTGAGGTATTACAATAATCAAATTCGTTTGTGGAAAGAGGCTTTAGCTAAAAATGAAAAAGAAAAATATGATGCTTTCGAATTAAACATTGGTAACATATTAAATTCGGGTACCAACACAAGCATTGGTAAAGCAACAATTACCCGTGAATTTTCAGTAACTAAATCAAAAGAAGAAACCAGTTATGAAGAGGTATACCTTGCCCATGATGAAACCTATGGTTTCAGAGCTTTGGCAGGTGGTTCAGGTATTGAATTAAATGGTAGTTTAACTTTAGGTGAAACAAATACATTAGACGAAGGAAGTTCGACAGATACTACAACAACCATAAGCTATACATTAAATGATGGAGATGACGGAGATTTAATCTCGGTTGATATTGTTGATCCAGGGACAGGTAATGGTCACCTCTTCAGATTAAGAGGAGGTCAAACTTCATGTCCTTACGAGGGTGAAGTTTGGGCAAACTATTACAAACCAAGCGATACCATTCATGCTTCTACATATCATGAGCAGGGAGAGAGTGTAAAGTTGAGCAGTGGTACGGCTAAGCGCCACATCCCTACCATTCAAGTGCCACAGCCTGTAATATTTAATGTACCTGCCGACCAGGCTGCCACATTTACTATACAGTTGGGTAACTCTAGTGAATCTGAGGATGACCAAGATTATTCACTTCGTATAATTGAAGTAACTAATCCTAATGGTGCAATTTTAACCATTGATGGTTTGGATCCAAACAGAGACTTCTCTATACCATACGCAACCAATATTAGTAAAACGCTCAGTGTAAAACGTGGTCCTTTGTATTATGATTATGATAGTATTTTATTGGTATTTAAATCTCCTTGTGATGATGATATTGCTGACTCGGCATACATATCTGTTCATTTCATTCCTACATGTACACAGCCTATTGTATACATACCAGGTGATAAGTGGACATTGAACAGGAGTTTTAAAGACACCATGAACGTAATTATTACCGGATATGATTATAACTTTGGTGGATTTAAAGACATTTCGTTCCAATATAAACCTTCATCAAGTTCTCAATGGAACATTTTGGAAACATTCCATAAAGTTCCACCATTGCCTATTGATAAGGAGATACCAACTATTCAACCATATATAGAGTATGCATGGAATATGCGCCAAATGGTTGATGGTCCTTATGATATAAGAGCAGTAAGTACGTGCGCAGCACCTGGACACCCAGATGCAAAAGTTGAATCATTGGTGAATAGGGGTTTAGCGGATAGGATTAATCCATCTCCGTTTGGTAACCCTTCACCTGCAGATGGAATATTATCTCCTAACGATGAGATAAGCATTCAGTTCAACGAATTAGTTGATAATGCTTCACTAACCTACAGTAATTTTGATATACGTGGTGTACTTAACGGAAGTGCAACTCAAAATACAGCAAGTATATATTTTGATGGCAACAATGATTATGTTGAAGTTCCTACCGGATTAAACCTAACTAAAAAGTCGTTCTCTTTAGAGATATGGGCCAGAAGAGGTAGTTTAGGAAAACAAATTATGTTCTCACAGGGAATAGATGCAACTCAAAATATGGCCATTGGTTTTGATGAAAATAATAAGTTCTTCTTTAGTATTGGCAATGAAACAGTAAGAACTAATACGGCTATAACAGATACAAACAGTTTCCAGCATTATACCATATCATACAATTTTGATAACGACCAATGTGAGTTATTTGTAAACGGTGTTGTTTCAAATACAGGTAATACCAGTATTTATTCAAACTATGAAGGTGGTGGTAAAACCATGATAGGTATGTTGTCGAACAGCAATAACTTCTTCTTTAAAGGTAATCTTCGCGATTTAAGATTGTGGTCTAAAACACGAAACTCAGCTGCAATATTAAGTTCAATAAACCGCAGTCTAAAAGGTACCGAATCGGGCATCATGGCCAATTGGCGTTTTGATGAAGCAACAGGTTTACAAGCCAAAGATTACATCAGATCGCGTCATGCTACCATTGTTAATGCTGTTTGGGAAATTTCTCCTAAAGGTAAATCATACCGAATTGTTAACGAACCTTTGGCTGTTGAGGCTGCAGATATTGCATTTACTGGTGAAAACGATTTCACCATTGAATTCTGGTTTAAAGGAAATAATGTTGGTGGTAATGTTGCCTTGTTCTCAAATGGAAAGGGTGATTCTACCGACCAAAATCCGGGTATAAAATGGAGCATTGAAAAAGATGCTTCAGGAAAAATATTTATCAAACATATGGGCCTAAGTTTCGAAGCTGTTTCAACCAACTTCTTCGATGGCAATTGGCATCATTTTGCCATGGTGCTGCAACGTGCAACAAGCCTAGCGGTATTTATTGATGGCAATCAACAAAACTCTACTTCGTCATCAAGCTTTAAAGAATTTGGAGGAAGTAAAGTTTGGATTGGTGGACGAGGTTATGAGCCACCTGTTGGTCCAACAGTGGTTGACAGAACGTTTAACGGATACATTGATGAAGTAAGGGTTTGGAGTTCGGCAAGAACACAATCACAAATAGATCGTGATCGCGTTAATCGTTTGGCAGGAACCGAATCGGATATTGTATTATATATACCTTTTGAGTTATATACCATTAATATGGGTGTTCCTATTTTAACCGCAAGCCTTTCGGATATTAAATCTCCGGGTCGTGTTATTACAGGAACAAATTCTTCAGGCAGTGGGTTAAATGAAGAGTCACCAACTATAAAGTTACAACGTCCTGTTGAGTCGATTAACTTTACCTATGCCATTAATAACGACAAGATTATTTTAACACCGAACACATTACCTGAGTTAATAGAAAACGTAACATTAGATATTACAGTTAAAAATGTTTACGACTTAAATGGCAACAAAATGCAATCGCCAAAAACATGGATTGCATATGTTGACAAGAACCAGGTGAAATGGCAGGACCAAGAGTTTAATTTTGTTAAAAAACGTGGTGAAGCATTAACGTTTACCAGCAACGTTGTTAACTCGGGAGGAGCTTTAAAAATATTTAATATCCAAAATCTTCCTTCATGGTTAAGTGCCAGCCCTGCATCAGGTAATGTGCCGCCAAATAGTTACCGCACTGTAAAATTTACTGTTGATCCAAATGCAAACATTGGCGAGTACGAAAATGAAGTTCAGTTGCTTACAGATTTCGGCTATCCTGATAACCTATTAGTAAGGTTAAAAGTGTTTGCAGAGCCACCGGCATCATGGATTGTTAATCCTGGTGCTTTCCAAAATGCGATGAGTATTGTTGGTCAAATCAGAATTAACAATGTGATATCAACCAATCCTGATGATAAGTTGGGTGCATTTGTAAATGGGCAATGCAGAGGTATCGCGTCATTGCAGTATTTCTCTCAAATAGATCGTTATTACGCGTTTTTAAATGTGTACAGTAACGTTTCGTCAGGAGAGCAAATTGAATTCAAAATATGGAATGCAAGCGAGGGAAAAATTCACTCGGATGTAACACCACAGATTCAGTTTATATCGAATGGACAAATTGGAACCATTTCTGCCCCTCAAGTATTCAACGCCACTGATAAACTTACAAGCTTTATCCCGTTAAGTACAGGTTGGAATTGGATATCGTTTAACCTAGCCATGAGAGATTCAAACGATTTGAATGCTTTATTCAGAGGTCTGAACTCAGGCACAGGCGATATATTTAGAAGCTTAACTTCACTAGCAGATTACTCGGCTCTTAATGGTTGGGTTGGTGCTTTGGCAGGAAATAGTTCTGGTGTTAAGCCAGAGCAATCATACCGCATTAGAATGAGTAATCTTGATACTTTAGTTGTTAACGGTGTTGAGATTGATCCTACAACTCGTCCAATCAAACTAGATTCGGGATGGAATTGGATTGGTTTTATCTCTCAAAGAAACCTGAGTGTAACGGAGGCATTCTCTTCTTTAAATGCTTCTAACGGAGATTTGGTAAAGAGCCAAAGTCAGTTTGCATTGTATGATAATAACATTGGTTGGGTTGGTAGTTTAACAACCATGATACCAAGTAAAGGGTACATGTACAGATCGGCTGCTAACACGGTGTTTGCTTACCCTCGCTCGGCTATGTTTGGTAAAACTGGTGTTACGGAAAATGCATACAGAAGCAACTTCTTTAATGTTGATGTTGCCAAGTACGAGAAAAATATGAATGCAATTGTTGATGCAGGAGTTTGTAACGATGTATTGACAAGTGGAAGGTTTAGTTTGGGCGCATACGCTGATAATCAACTACGTGGAGCCACCAAGGTAACCACGTTATCAAATGGAAGAAATGTATTTTTCATTACCATGTTGGCAAACAATGAGCAGGATAACTTAACATTTAAGTTACTTGATGAAAAAACGGGTACTACCTACGATTTATCAGGTGGCCTTAAGTTTGAAAATAACAAATTAATCGGCACCATCAGTCAACCTCATACTTTAACCACTTCGGGTAACTTTAATTGTAACGACTTTGCACAAGGTAAAGTAAACGGACTCCAAATTTTTGCTCATCCAAATCCATTTAATCATAATGTAGTTGTTAACGTTCAAGGCTTAAATGCTTCTAAACTTAAAGTTAAGGTACTTGATGTTACCGGCAAGTTGGTTGACGAATTTGAGCACAACTCATCAGGTCAAATAAATACTGATATTGATTGGAATCCTGAAGAGCGTGGTATAAACCTGAAGCAAGGTTTCTATTTTGTGGAAGTTGAAGGAAATAACCAAACCTTAAGAACTAAAATTATTAAATATTAATAGAGGGTTTGCAATAAACATGGTTATCCCCAGCCATGTTTATTGCTTACTTTTTAAACCTAATTATAAATAAACAACACCTTTTCCCTATATGAAAATTAAACAGATACTTTATCTAGCGCTGCTTTTTTTTGTCTCAAAAATGGCTTCGGCTACCGCCCCAACTTGGAGCGTTACACCGGCTTCCTACCAGTATTCTATGACTGTAATAGCGGTGGCAAATGTTAACTGCATTGAACTTACTAACCCAAGTGTTCGCATAGGTGCTTTTGTTGGTAATGATTGCCGTGGTACAGTGCTAACCAGCACAGTAATTAACGGCAGGTATTTGGCTTCTATGATTGTATATAGCAATGTAACATCCGGAGAAACTGTTACCTTCAAAGTTTACAACCCAACCAACGATTCAGTTTATGATGCAAGGGTTACCGCAGCATTTCAAGATAATGCAAGTTATGGATTGAGTGCAGCGCCTTATGAAATAAAAAGCAACAATGCCCCTACAGCCATTCAATTATCTAACAATGCTGTAAACGAAGGCCAGCCTATTAATACCAATATTGGTAATTTAACAACTACTGATGTGGATGCTGGCGAAACTTTCACATACACTTTAGTAAGTGGTACAGGTAGCACGGATAATGCTAACTTTAATATATCGGGTAATACGTTACGTACAAACGCGGTATTAAACTTCACCAATAAATCAAGCCACAGCATAAGAGTAAGAAGCACAGATGCAAATGGATGCTATTTTGAGCAAACCTATACCATTGCTGTTAATGATGTCAACACTGCTCCTTCAGAAATTTTTATAAGTGATTCGACTGTAAGTGAAAACAGTGCTTCTTTAACAGTGGTAGGTTCTTTTTCTGCACTAGATAACGATTTGAGTGATACCTACACTTATGCTTTAGTGAGTGGCGCAGGAAGCACAGATAACGCAAGCTTTAACATCAACGGAACAAACCTTCGTACGTTAGCAATGTTTAACTATGAGGTTAAATCAAGCTACAGCATTAGGGTAAGAGTAACCGATGGTGCTGCAAATACTTTTGACAGGATATTTACCATTTTGGTTGATGACATGAACGATGCACCAACCAATATTATGGTAAACGGAAATGCAGTAGGTACAACCTTTGCAGAAAACAAACCATTGGGTTCGGTAATAGCTAATTTAACCACTACAGATGAAGATGTTGCCAATACATTTACTTATAGTTTTGTAAATACGGCCGGTAATAACAATAGCGACTTTACAATTATTGGTTCGCAATTGCGCACAAACAACTTGTTTGATTTTGAAACACGTCAAAACTATGTAGTATTTATACAAACCAATGACGGAAATGGAGGTTTGTTTACTAAACAATTATTATTAACGGTAACCGATAGTAACGATGCACCAACTGCCATTAATTTAACCAATACAAGTATCAGCGAAAACCTTGTTACAAATACTTTTATTGGTAAGTTATCTGCTAACGACCCTGACGCAAGTGCAATACATAGTTTTGCATTGGTACTTGGTGCTGGTAGTAGCGGTAACACCAACTTTGTAATAAGCAACGATAGTTTATATACAAGTACTTCTTTCGATTTCGAAGCAGCATCAAGCCATAGCATAAGAGTTGCTGCAAACGATGGTAATGGTGGTATTTTCCAACAAACGTTTACTATCAATGTTTTAAATGCTAATGATACCCCAACAGATATCAATATTACATCAAATCAAATTGCCGAGAACTTACCCGCAAATACAACTGTTGGTACCCTCTCAACAGCCGACCAAGATGTGGCTAATACTTTTATTTATACTTTAGTATCAGGCACAGGAAGCACGGATAATAACAGCTTTAATATTTCAGGTAACGCATTGCGTTCTTCTGTTTCTTACGATTTTGAAACGAAAAATAGTTATTCAGTAAGACTTCGTGCTACTGATAATGGTGGTTCATATTTTGAAAAAGTGTTTACCA
>DITN01000031.1:0-7642 GCA_002422865.1 Bacteroidetes bacterium UBA6183
CATCAATGATGAACACTTACAAGTTGGTAGATAATATCAAACCAATCATCAACACCAATGTAAGTACATTATACTACCGCTTAAAACAAGTTGATTACGATGGTGAATTTGCCTACACCGATGTTAGAACTGTAAGTATAGATGAAATAGGATTAGCAACAGCAGTGTTAAATCCTAATCCATTTAAGGATATGTTTACCATAGAAATAACAGAAGCAACATCGATAACTGCTCAAGTTTATTTAATGGATGCCAATGGTAAACAAGTGCGTAATTTCTCAATGAAATTAAACAAAGGCACAACCGCTTATCAGCTAACCGAATTGGATAACTTAAGTTCTGGAATGTACTTTGTGCGCATAGTAACTGCTAACGGAAACAATTACAGCATTAAAGCAGTAAAAAAATAAGCTACAAACTTTATTTCACTAAGCCGCCTGTACCGATTGGTGCAGGCGGCTTTTTATGTAGTAAAACCAATATTAGGTTTTCAAATTATTAAAAAAAAGCAAATAAAAATTGTACTTTTAAATCGTTTTTGCAATATAGTTAAAGATAAATGCTAACTAGTAAAATATGGCAACACCACCTATAGTTAGCTTTGCAAGCAATAAAATTATACCATAACAAGTACAGATTTTGAATTTATCAGACACTAAGTTGAAAACAATATTGATATGTGAGGATAACCACATGAATTTTTTTGTATTGCAAAAACTCATACAAAATGCGTTCCCCAACATAAAAATATTGCATGGATTAGATGGAGTAGAAGGGGTGAAACTTTTTTCGGATAATGAGATTGATGTTCTCATTACAGATATAGAAATGCCAGAAATGGATGGTTGGGAACTTATTGAAGATGTGAAAACAAAGGGTTATGATATGAGTAAGGTGATTGTGATAAGTGCTCAAAGTGTTGAAACAATGTATCCTAATGCAGTGAAACTAGGTATTCGTAAATGTTACAGTAAACCAATTAATCCTAAAGCAATAGAAGAAATCGGAGCTATAATTAATGGGTGATAGGGATGGTAACTATTACCTCACACTTTGCAATGCTACTGTTAATTTGCAGCTTGCCCCCAAGCTTATCCGTAATTGCTTTAATGTTACTTAAACCTAGTCCTAGCCCTGAAATGTCGGTGCGTTTAGAGAATTTTTTAAATGCCTGTATATCTTCTAACTTAGCCTTAAATCCATCTCCATCATCAATAACTTTAATGGTTCTTAAATCTCCATCAACATAAGATTCAAATTTTATGATATTCGAATTGTTGGTGTACTTAATGGCATTGTACACAAGCTCAACACAGATATAATTTTTGAGGTATAAGTACTTTGTTTTTTTTATGGTGCCGGGGTTGAAATTAATCTCAATTCTACGATCAAACTCATTTGAAAGAGCTTTGATATTGTCTAAAATATCAATTGATTTTGTATCCAAGAATATTTTCTCTTCAACATTAGATTTCAATAATTCATGAATATATATATTGTTGGTTAAACTGGTAATATTAAAAATAGAAGCTTGTGCATACTTTATCATTTCAGCTGCTTGTTTTTTCTGCTCATCACCCACCAAGTCAAATAACAGCATAGCCATACCACTTATAATATTTAGCGGAGTTCTTATTTCATGACCATTTATTAATTTCGCTAGTTCATAGGTAGATTTGTTTGAGTATTGTGAGATAGCTTGCTTTAGTTGTTCAACTTTGTTTAATCGAGCTTCAATACTCGATATTACTTCACTAATTTCAAAAGGCTTAGTAATGTAGTCATCAGCACCTAAAGTCATTCCATTTCTTTCATCCTCTCTCTCTGCACGCGCTGTAAGCAGTATTACTGGTATGTGCGATAAATGTGTTTTTTTTATGCGCTCTAAAAAATCATATCCGTCAGAGTTAGGCATCATCACATCACATAAAATAAGATCCGGTTCAACGGTCATAGCTTTTGCAAAACCTTCAATTCCATCTTGCGCGGTAACTATGGTATAACCGTGCAGCTCCAAAATCTCTGCCGTGTTCTCCCTTAACCTTGTCTCATCATCAATTAATAGTATTTGCGTCATTGTAACGATTTGTTATTGCAACATTTAAAATGATGGTGTAAATATAGTTGCAAATACAATCCAAGCAAATTCGTTTTATGCTTTATGACAAATCAAGTAATAAAAGTCATACCGATTATTGAGCAAATAAGTGCATTTTATTTGTTAGGCCCAAGCTTATGGTTAAATTTGTAATTCTATAATTTATAGCTAAATATGAGTTCAACTCTTTTAAAAAACCGACCGATTCAATTGCTAAAAGCATTAGCCGATTCATCTAAGCTTATGCTAAGTAATGGTTCTAAGCAACATGTTATAACCCAAGTGCTTTCGATACTTGGTGAAACCGCTATAGTTGATAGAGTTTATGTTTTTAAAAATATTTATGTTGATGGTGTATTAACATATATGAACCACGAGTTTGAGTGGTGTGGAGAAGGTGTTGAACCACATATTGAAAACCCTGACTTACAAAATGTACCTTGGGAGCACTTTGCAGATTTGAAGCCCATTTTAATGGGAGGTAATCAATTTAAAGCCAATACCAGCGAGTTAACCAATGATGTGTTTCGAGAGGCATTGGAAATGCAGGATATTAAAAGCGTTTTATTTATGCCCATATTTACAGATTATTTATTTTGGGGATGGGTGGGTTTTGATGATTGTAAGAATGAAAGAAATTGGGATGAGGTTGACTTAATGACATTATCTTCTATTGCATCAAATATGGGAGCATTTATCCAAAGAAAAATGCTAAGAAAGCAGTTGGATGAACAACACGCAAAACTAGAACAACAAAAAATATTATATGAGGGTATTATAAATAATGTACCTGCAGATATTGTTGTTATAGGTAGTGATAGCAGGTACCGTTTCGTTAGTAAAACAGCCATTAAAAATGATGAAGTAAGAAATTGGATAATTGGTAAAACAGACACAGAATACTGTGAGTATCGAAATAAACCAATAGAAATTGCCATCAAAAGACAAGGGCAAATTAAATTTGCCATAGATAATTTACAATCTATTACACACGAAGAGAAATTTGGCTCTGGTATGGATGAAAAGTATTACCTTAGAATTCTTCATCCGGTTCTTAATGCAGATCAAAAACTTGATTATTTGCTTGGCTATGGAATGGATATTACCGCACTTAAGCAGCGTGACGAGTTAATTCTGAAACAACATCATGCCATAGAGAATTCCCCAGTAGGTATAGCATTATTAGATTCTGAAGGGAAATATTATTACATGAATAAATCTCATGCTGAAATTTTTGAATATGAAGTTGATGAGCTTATAGGAAAACCCTGGCCAATATTATACGAACCAGATGAAATGGTGAAAATTAGTAATGAATATTTTCCGATATTGGTTGAAAACAAAACTTGGAGTGGTGAAACTTTAGGAAAAACAAAATATGGAAAAGCCCGATTACAGGATATTACATTAAGTATGTTTGATGATGGAGGTTTGGTTTGTATTACTCGTGATATTACTGAAACTAAAAATGAATTAACAAAATTACAACGCGCCACTCAACAGTTAGATCTGGCTATGAAAGCCTCTAATCTAGGTATGTGGACATGGAATATCCCAACCATGGAAGTTGTGTTCTCTGAAGCTGCATTAAACATGATTCAATATAGTTTAGAAGATTATCCTTTTATAAACAAAGAAGAATGGAAAGGGTTAACCCATCCCGAAGATAGGGCACTTGTAGACAAGGCTGTTGCATTACACTTTAATTCCATTAATCAGCACGAGGAAAAACTATATAATGCTGAATACAGAATAAAAAGAAAAGATGGTTCTTATATTTGGGTTTTAAGTGTTGGTAAAGTAACCAAGTTTAATGATGATGGAAGCCCTTCAGAGATGATCGGTTTTATTCTAGATGTTAATAAACAGAAGGAACTTGATGAGCAGATTAAAGAAAATGAAAAAAGATATAGGGATTTAGTTGAAGGTTTGAAAGAAGTAATTTTTCAAACAGATAATGAAGGACATTGGACTTTTTTAAATCAAAGTTGGGTAGATATTACTGGATTTAGTATCGAAGATTCTATTGGACAACGAGCTAATAAATACATGCATAATGATGATATTACTAAATTTTTGCAAATCCATCAACGCTTATTTGAAGATGGGGTAGAGAGTGTTAATGATGAAATTAGATTCTTAGACAAAAAAGGTAACATTGTTTGGTTCGACTTCCATGTTTCACTTCATAAAGATATAGCAGGTTATCCTATAGGTGTGGTGGGTTCTGCAGAAAATATTACTGTGCGCAAAGAAGTAGAGGCAGAACTAGAGTTAAACAGGGAGTTGTTGCAAAAAGTAATCTCATCAATTGATGATGTGATTTGGTCATACGATATTATCCACGACAATTTATCATTCATAAGTCCCTCATGCCAAAATATGACTGGGTTTCATGATGATGATTTCTACAAGCGTGCAATTGATTGGTATGATTTATTAGATAAAGAAACAGCAGTTAAGTTAAAAAAGTCTGATGATGATTTACACGTAGGCATTATTCAATCTAGAGATATGGTTTATCAAATGAGTTTTGGTAGTCCGGTAAAACATAAATGGGTAAGAGATCAAGCTAAATTAATTTACGATGATCAAGGTAAACCCGCTCGTATCGATGGTGTAACCATCGATATCACAGACCTTATACATGCTGAGCAACAATTAAAAATTAGTGAAGAAAAATACCGTTTGATATCTGAAAATATTCAAGATGTGGTATCTATTTTAGATGTGAATGGATTCATTCAGTACATTTCACCTTCTGCAACCAGAGTAACTGGCTATCCATTAGAATCTTTATTAAATAACAACATATTTGAAGCCATTCATCCCGATGATCAAGAAATGGTCAAACATTTCATAAATAATGTTACAATAAACATTGCTGATGATAAAATAAGTTTCAGGTTTCTGAAAGCTAATGGTGAGCAAATGTGGTTAGAAACATTAGTAACTGTTATATCAAGTTCTTTAAGCAGCCAAGCGGTTCTTTTACAAGCATCTTCAAGAGATATAACACTGCGTAAACAAGCAGAAATTGAATTAACAAAAGCTTTACAAAAAGAAAAGGAGCTTGGCGAGCTCAAATCACGTTTTGTAAGTATGGCTTCACATGAATTTAGAACACCGCTCTCAACCATAAGGGTAGGAGCAGAGTTGATTAAAGTATTTATAGAAAAAGATGAAGTTGGATTATCACCTCGAATGAATGCCAAGGTTAATGATAAACTAGAAGAAATTATGATTGATGTAGATCGTATTTCTGAGCTAATGGCTGATATTTTAACAATGGGTAAAATAGAAGCGAGTAAAGTTCATTTCAATCCTTCGCCCCTTTCCATTTTTAATTTCATTAATGATTACATCAATCATGAAGCGCCAAAACAGCTTTTAAACAGACCTGTTATTTGTAATATTGAAGAAATAGAAGGAGTAGTATCAATAGATACTAAACTTATGAAACAAGTATTGCAAAATACTTTAAGTAATGCAATTAAATACTCCTCAGCTGATACAGCTATTGAGTTTAGGTTGTTTAAGCAACAATCAAATCAAGTAATTTTTGAAGTTAAAGATAATGGTATAGGTATTCCAGAAAAAGACCTAAACTTTTTATTTGAATCATTTTACAGAGCAACCAACGTTGAAAACATACCAGGAACTGGATTAGGGCTATCTATAATGAAATTGTTTATGGAAATGCATGGTGGGGATGTAAAAATTGAAAGTAAAGTTAATGTTGGTACAACGGTACGACTCGTTTTTCCTATAAAAAACAGTTAAAGTGGTACTATTTTGGAGTTGTTTTGTATTATTATGTACATCCTAAAAAGGTGAAGTGTTTTAGATTAGTTTTACACCTGTAAACAAGTTTTTTGTTTTCATAGATTAGGGCTAAAGGCGGTACTATACACATAGTGCCGCTTTTTTTTATCAAAAAAAAACGCATCTATTAAATGCGTTTTATTCTATGTTTTTATTTTACTATTTATTCAACTGTATTTTTTGAACTACTTTTTTTGGGATTCTGACCAAAGTAATCCTTGAAAGACTTTGAAAAGTAGGAAACACTGTTAAATCCTAAACTAAATGCAATTTCTGAGATATTCGCATGTTGATCTTCAATCATTTGTTTAGCCCTTTCAAGCCTATATTCGCGGATAAACTGATTTGTAGACTTATTCGTTATTTGTTTCACTTTTTTATGAATAGAAGAAGTACTGAAGTTTAGCGCTAAGGCTAACATATATACATCTAGTTTTTCATTTGATATGTTAGCCTCAATAACTGTTCTTAATTTAGTTAAGAAAGTTTGATCAGCTGATTCAAAGCTTTGTTTATTTGGTGTGCTAAGTGCATTTACCATTTGTCGTTTTCCTAATTCAAGTAAGTTACTTACTTTTTGAAGTAACTCTTTGCTCTCAAATGGTTTGGTGATGTAGTCAACAGCACCTGTTTCTAATCCTCTTAATTTGTCTTCTAAACTACTTTTGGCAGTTAGAAAAATAATGGGGATATGTCTATATTCTGGTTCTGCTCTTAATTTTTCTACCATGGTTAATCCATCCATGTCAGGCATCATAATGTCCGCTACCACAATATTGGGTCTGTATTTCATTATTTTGTACAAACCATCACTTCCGTTTTCACTAGAAATGGTTTCATAATCGTAAAGTTCAAAAAGCTCAACTAAGTTCTTTCTGATACCTAAATTATCTTCAACAATTGCTACAAGCATAGGTTAGGAGTAATGAGACTCTTTTTCGAATATATGCAATATTTTTCTTAATCCAATTTCAAAACTGCCATAAATGCACTTTGTGGTATTTCAACACTACCTACTTGACGCATACGTTTTTTACCTTCTTTCTGCTTTTCCAATAGCTTACGTTTACGACTAATATCACCACCATAACATTTAGCAGTTACATCTTTACGTAAAGCTTTAATGGTTTCACGGGCAATCACTTTAGCTCCAATACTTGCTTGTATGGGTATTTCAAATTGATGGCGTGGAATAAGTTCGCGCAGTTTTTCGCAAATTTTCTTTCCCCAATCATAAGCCCTTTCTCTGTGTATGATCGCAGATAAAGCATCAACATTATCTTTATTTAACAAAATGTCAAGTTTTACTAAATCAGAAACCACGTAGCCAATAGGGTGATAATCAAACGAAGCGTAACCTTTTGAAATGGTTTTAAGTTTATCAAAAAAGTCGAATACAACCTCGGCCAAAGGCATGTCAAATTTTAATTCAACGCGCACAGCAGTTAAATATACCTGGCTTTTTAAAATGCCACGTTTGCCTAAACATAAACCCATTATCGGACCAACATAATCAGATGCGGTAATGATGGTTGCAGAAATGAATGGTTCTTCTACATGATCTATGTAGTTTGAATCCGGTAAATCGCTTGGGTTATTTACCACAATCATTTCACCTTTGTTGGTGTAGCAGTGGTAACTTACGTTTGGTACAGTGGTAATTACGGTCATACCAAATTCACGTTCCAATCGCTCTTGGATAATTTCCATGTGCAACAT
>DITN01000031.1:7662-77497 GCA_002422865.1 Bacteroidetes bacterium UBA6183
CTGCAAATACCATAGGTTTTACATCCTCAAAACCATTTACACCTTCTTCACATGGCCTGTCGGAGTGAGTTAATGTATCACCTACTTTTACTTCGCGTGCTTCTTTTATTCCCGATATGATGTAACCCACATCACCTGCTCTAACTTCGCTGCGAGGTTCCATACTTAAGCGTAAAACGCCAACTTCGTCTGCTAAATATTCTTTTCCTGTAGCTAAAAACTTAACCTTATCACCTTTTTTAATTACACCATCGTAAACACGGAAATAAGCAATGATACCACGGAATGAGTTAAACACAGAATCAAAAATCAATGCTTTTAATGGTCTCTTTTCATCGCCTTTAGGTGCTGGTACACGATCAACAATGGCGTGCAAAATTTCATGAACACCCTGACCTGTTTTACCACTGGCACGCAAAATATCTTCGTATTTGCAGCCAATTAAATCAATAATTTGATCACTCACTTCCTCAGGCATACTGTGTGGTAAATCAATTTTATTTAAAACAGGAATAATTTCTAATCCTTGTTCTATGGCTAAATACAAGTTACTAATGGTTTGTGCTTGTATGCCTTGGCTTGAGTCTACAATTAACAAAGCACCATCACAAGCAGCAATACTGCGAGAAACCTCGTAACTAAAATCTACGTGACCCGGAGTATCAATTAAGTTTAAAACATATTTTTTACCATCACGTTCGTAGTTCATTTGTATGGCGTGACTTTTAATGGTAATACCGCGTTCCTTCTCCAAATCCATATCATCAAGCACTTGGGCTTCCATTTCGCGCTTGCTAACTGTTTGGGTATATTCTAATAAACGGTCTGCTAAAGTGCTTTTTCCATGGTCAATATGTGCTATGATGCAAAAGTTTCTAATGTTTTCCATTGCCGCGAAAATACTAAAATGTATGACTTATTTAATAGAATATCCGCATGTTGGGCAAAAATAATTTGATGCCGTTTAAAAGTTAAGACAAAGGTTAAATTAGGTAGTTTTTATTTCGTGCCCTAGCATCACAAATAATGGCTGCTGCAATACCTGCGTTTAGGCTTTCTGCACCACCTAATTTAGGTATGGTTATTGGGGTTGAAATATAAGGTAATAAATCTTCAGAAATTCCTTTCCCCTCATTACCAATAAGTAATAAACCTTCTTCTTGGATGTTTGTATGGTATAAAGATTCACCTTTCATTAACGCTCCATATACAGGTAGTGTGTTGTTTTTTAGAAGCTCGCTCAATTCGGTACAGTATACATTAACTCTAGCAAATGAACCCATGGTGGCTTGAATAGTTTTTGGGTTGTAAATATCAACACAATCTTCGCTGCAAACAATGTTTTTTATACCATACCAATCGGCAATGCGCACTATGGTTCCGAGGTTTCCGGGATCTTGTATGCCATCTAACAAAATAGTGAAATGACCATCTAAAAGTTGCATGTCAAATTCTTTTTCCGGCATTTCAACTAGTGCTAAAACATCTTGAGGTGCCTGAAGTAAACTGGTTTTTTTAAGTTCTTCTTCAGAAACTGTTATCAACTCGGTATTGTTTTTGATATCTTGCGCAAAAGCATCAGCCCAATTTGATGTAGCTATAATGCAATTTATGTGGTAGTTTGATGTTAATAACTCGGCAATTTGTTTTTTACCTTCCACAACAAAAAGCTTTAATTCGCTACGATGCTTTTTTAAATTTAACGAGTGTATAAGTTTGATGCGCGCTTTTGATAACATAAATAAATACCTTCCTTTAATGCTTATGGCATTTGTTTTAAACGCGTGCAATATAACCAAACAACTCCGTGACTCACAACAACAATTATATAAAGGTAGTACTATAAAGGTTATTGGAGAAACACGTAATGATGTGGTTAATCCCATTAGTGATAATTTAAAACAAAAACCCAACAAGAAGTTTTTAGGTATTACCAAGCTTAAAATGCGCATGTATTATTTTGGCTCTAAACATGGTGATGGTAAAATAGGCGCATACATGCGTGATAAATATGGAGAACCTCCTGTTATTCTTGATACTGCTTTTATAGAATCATCGATTAAAGGAATGAAAGGTTATTTAAGGAGTGTTGGTTTTTATTATCCTGTTATTAATTACGAGGTTAAATCGCGTAGGCAAAGAGCAACTGTAAATTATGTAATCAATACGGGTAACGTATATCATATTGGTTCTTATCAAATAAATTGTGCAGATAAAAACTTGTACGATATTATTAAAGGCAATGAAAAAGAAGCACTTGTAATACCTGGATATAGACTTAAGCAAGACGTTTTGCTTGATGAGCAAAAGAGAATAGTATCTTTACTACGCAATTATGGTTATTACACATTTAGTACCGAGTTTGTTGGTTTTGATGTAGATACAGCTAATAACAATGGTAATGTAAATGTGTCTTTAAATATATTAAACAAAGGAATATATGAAGTACATAAAGTACATATAAATAAAAATATTTATGTGAACATTGAACCCAATTACGATATAAATACTTATAAAAATAAGGATACCATTAACACACCTTTTTTCTATTATATACCTAATCGTTACCAATTAAATCATAAAGTTTTAGAACAAAATATGTTTTTAACTTCAGGTGATGTGTTTAAACAACAGGCATTAACAGTAACATACAATCGGTTAGGTGATTTGTCTGTATTCAAGTACATCAACATAACTCCAAAGCCTTATGTACAAAATGATACCCAATATATTGATTACTACGTAAGGTTGTCACCAAATATAAAATATGACTATATTATTGAACCACAAGCCATATATAGTGATCAAAACAATACATTCACTAATCAATCCAGTAATGGTAACTACGGTGTTGCTGCTATTTTGCAATTTAATAACCGCAATACATTTAAAAATGCAGAATTACTAAAACTTACCTACCGTTCTTCTTTTGAAGCACAAGGTAAAGTAAATGGCACAAGCTGGTTTAATGCTACAGAGCAAAGCTTAACAGCTAGTTTAACTTTTCCAAGATTGTTGTTGTTCCCTAAATTAGATAAGAATTATAGGTTTATTAATACCCGTTCTATACTAACTACCTCTGGTATTTATGAGTTAAATACTAATTTTGAAAGACGCGTGTTTACAACAGGTATTATTTATCAGCTAAATAAAAAATACATATCTTTTTATATTACCCCATTTGAGGTAAGTTATACCAGAAATACTGTTAATTCAGATACCTTACAATCGCTCATTAACAAAGATATTTACTTGTTTAGCATGTTCAGTAACAACCTCATATTAGGAGGGCGATTCGGTTTTACGTACTCTGATAAAGCCAAAAATAAGGGTAATCATTATGTTTTTATTCGTTGGGATGTTTTGGAACTAAGTGGCAACACAGCAACTGCTCTAAATAAAATATTAGATCGGCCATTCAATGAAACGAATACCTATAATATTTTAGGTGTTAACTATTCGCAATTTGCTAAAACAGCCCTAGACTTCAGGTATAACACAAAGCATGATGAAAATAATGCTACCGTATTCAGGGTATTTGCTGGTGTTGGGTTACCTTATGGAAATTCACCAAAGTTTTTGCCTTTTGAAAGACGTTTTTGGGTTGGTGGTGCAAATAGTTTAAGGGCATGGCTTCCAAGGTCGCTTGGGCCTGGTGGATATTATGAATTTGGCCAAATAGATTATAGCGGAGATGTAAAACTTGAATTTAATGCAGAGTATAGGTTTAATATGTATAACCGTTGGCTTGAAGGGGCATTTTTTGTTGATGCAGGTAATGTATGGATGACTAAAAAAGATGATGCAAGGCCACTTGCTAACTTTGCCTTTGACCGCTTTGCAAATGAGTTAGGCATAGGAACAGGATTTGGCACTCGTCTTAACTTCGATGTAATACTTATTCGCCTAGATTTTGCCATTCCATTACACGATCCAAGTTATAATGTTGGGAGCAGGTGGGTGATTAATAACTTCAATCAAGATTGGTTGTTTGATAACCTTAACTTTAATTTTGGTATTGGTTACCCATTCTAAAAAAAAAGCGGCTATTCTAATAGCCGCTTTAAATTTAATACACTATTTTGTTAGTGGCTAAATGAACGCCCGTTCATTAGAAAGTACTCTATTAGCGTGTTTTTACCTTTAGTTATTTCAACGGCATAAAGTTTCCCATTACTACTCAATTCTATCATTGCCTTGCTAATACCATACTCTGGGTATGTTGTTTTTAATTGGTTAACAACTAAAACAGGTAGTTCGTTAGCATCAATGATTGTAAATGTTTTAATCCATTTCCCATCTGCACTAAACTGCGATTCATAGGTACGGTTGTTATCAATGTACTTTACTTTGTAAATAGTAATGGTTTCTTTTTCCCAAATGGTATCTGTTGCACCTCCGGAGTTTTGGCTTAAGTACGATTTAATAACCGGTTCGGGTACCGCACTTTTTTTTAAAGGTTGATTGGTGCCGGCTTGGGCCATCGCAGCATAACCCAACACCGATAAGATGGCACTAAATAATATTTTTTTCATGAGTTGTAGTTGTTATGTGCAATATAACTAACAAAATGTATTTTGCAATACTTGGCATAGTGATTGAATTATAGAAAGCCCATTAATATATTACTTAAACTAAATCAGCAAAATGGATATAAATAAAGATATAAACTTCATGTTATCAGGAGTTATGAACGATGATGGCGATAGCCAAGAGTACATTTCATTACTGTCGCAAGAAGAAGAAGAAGAAATGAATAAGGAAATTTTGCCTGAAACGCTGCCAATTTTGCCGCTGCGTAATACGGTGCTGTTTCCTGGAGTGGTAATACCAATTACAGTTGGAAGAGATAAATCCATTAACTTGATAAAAGATGCCCATAAGGGTACCAAAATGGTAGGTGTTGTGGCCCAAACCAACGCAGATATTGAAGATCCAGAATTTAGCGATTTACATAAAGTAGGTACAGTTGCGCAAATTATTAAGATGTTGCGCATGCCAGATGGTAGCACAACCGTTATTATACAAGGTAAAAAACGTTTCCGCTTATTGGAATGTGCGCAAACCGAACCTTATTTTATTGCAAAAATAGCTTCGTTTGATGAAGCTAAAATGGAAGTGAGCGAAAACTCAACCGCTCTGATATCATCCGTTAAAGACCTTGCTAATCAAATTATCAGTTTATCGCCACACATACCAACTGAGGCCAGTATTGCACTAAAAAATATTGATAGCCCAAGCTTTTTGTTAAACTTTATTTCATCAAACTTAAATGTTGATTTAACAGCTAAACAACAACTATTGGAGTTAGATGATATCAATATACGTAGTAACAAAATTTTGGAACATTTGAGTAAAGAAATTCAAATGTTGCAATTAAAAAATCAAATTCAAACCAAGGTTAAAGGCGATTTAGATAAACAACAACGCGATTATTTTTTGCAACAACAAATTAAAGCTTTGCAAGAAGAGTTAGGTGGTGATTCACCCGAAAGAGATATCGATAATTTTTTAAAATTAGGCGAAGAAAAAAAGTGGAGTAAAGATGTATTTGAGTCGTTTAAAAAAGAAGTTGAACGCCTGCGCAGAATGAACCCAATGGCTCCGGATTATGGAGTACAGCACAGTTATTTACAGTTGTTGCTTGATTTGCCTTGGAGTGATTTTACTACCGATAGTTTTGATTTAAAAAATGCCAAAAAGATTTTAGATGAAGACCATTTTGGTTTAGAAAAAGTGAAAGAGCGTATTCTGGAATACTTAGCTGTAATCAAACTTAAGGGCGACATGAAAAGTCCTATACTTTGCCTTTACGGTCCTCCGGGTGTGGGTAAAACCAGCTTGGGTAAAAGTATTGCAAAGGCTTTAGGTCGTAAATATGCACGTATAGCTTTGGGTGGTTTACATGATGAAAGTGAAATTCGTGGTCACCGCAGAACATATATAGGTGCCATGCCCGGACGTATCATACAAAATCTTAAAAAAGTAAAAAGCAATAATCCTGTTTTTGTCTTGGATGAGATTGATAAAATCAGTAGAGATTTTCGTGGCGACCCCTCAAGTGCTTTACTTGAAGTGCTAGATCCTGAACAAAACAATACTTTTCACGATAACTTTGTAGAAATAGAATACGACTTGAGTAACGTATTGTTTATTGCTACAGCAAACTCTTTAGATACGATTCAGCCAGCTTTGTTGGATAGGATGGAAATTATTGAGATTAATGGTTATACTTTGGAAGAAAAAGTTCAGATAGCCAATAAATATTTATTACCAAAACAACTTGAAAACCATGGTTTAACCACCAAAGATTTAAAGGTTGATAACAAAGCTTTTGAAAAAATTATTGACCAATACACCCGTGAAAGTGGGGTAAGGGGACTTGATAAACAAATTGCTCAGCTGGCCAGATATGCTGCAAAAGAAAAGGTTATGAACAATGCGAAACAATTAAGCATTTCATTGGCCAATGTAAGTAAGGTTTTAGGGGTTGAAAAAGTAGATAAAGAAACATATGCAGACAATTCTAATGCTGGTGTAGTTACAGGTTTAGCATGGACATCGGTTGGAGGTGAGATATTGTTTATTGAAAGTAGCTTAACTCCGGGTACAGGTAAATTAACCTTAACAGGCAAGTTGGGTGATGTTATGAAAGAATCAGCTGTTACAGCTTTAACTTATCTAAAAGCACATGCACACGATTTTAAAATTGAAACACGTTTATTTGATAAGTATGACGTTCACATTCACGTTCCTGCTGGTGCAGTGCCAAAAGATGGTCCATCGGCAGGTGTTACTATTTTAACTTCATTAACCAGTTTGTTTACACAACGCAAAGTAAAATCTAAATTAGCCATGACAGGTGAGATAACTTTGCGCGGAAAAGTGTTACCAATTGGTGGTGTGAAAGAAAAGATTTTAGCAGCCAAACGTGCAGGCATTACTGATATTTTATTGCCGGAATCAAATCGAAAAGATGTAGAAGACATTGCCAAAATTTATACCAAAGGACTTAAGTTCAAGTATGTAAGCGATATGATGGATGTAGTTAAATTTAGTGTTACTAAAGATAAAGTTACTAATCCCATTTTGTTTAAGTTTTAGTTGCGATTGCAAACTTATAAAATAAAAACTCCCGTTAGCACTAAATTTAACAGGAGTTTTTCATATAAGTCAGTGATGATTCAGGCATAAAAAAACACCTCGTTAGATCGAGGTGTTTAGTGTGGTTAAACTTTTATCAATTATTCTTGAACTAATTTTGGAACGTTTACTTGCACCAAATAAAATGCACCAAATAAAACTGAACTGTAAAATAAATCAGCAGCTGCTGTTGGTGTAAAGAAAGGAATAGCTGCAACGTAACAAGAGACTAAACCACTAAAGTTAGTGGCGTAAAGGGCAGGAGTAGCGTAAAAACCGCTCATCCAAACCATAAAGTTGGTAATCACAAAAAACAATACCGAGGCAGCAACAGAAGAAGCACCTATGCGTAATACGCTTTTGTCGTTACGCATATTCATGCCTAATAGCGTAATTAAAGCAAATGATCCGTAAACTGTAATGATTTGCTCTGGGAAATCCCAACCAGCAAATCCCATCAAAGCATCACTTAAGATCATGGCTAAAATAGGGATAATAAATGCCAATAAACGATTACTGATATAAGCACCAGCGAAAAGAGCAATGGCACCAAGTGGTGTAAAGTTAGGGGCGTGAGGCAATAAACGAGCAGCAGCAGCTGCTAAAATAAATGCGGTAATTACTAAAAGTTTTTTATTCATAATAAGTAAGTTTTATACGATGTGTACCCACTAAAGGGTTTTGCGAAAGTAATGTCCCGCGGTAATAAAACAAAATACCAATTTACAGATGTTGTTCACAAAATAACCAACACAATAAATAGCCATTAAATCAACTTACCATACCGCTCAAAAAAAAAGTTGGTACGATTTAATTAAAATATTGAAATTGCACGTCAAAGCAACAATTGTTTTACAATGAAAAAATTACTACTTAGTGGTTTACTTGCCATAGCATTGGGCTTCCAAGCAACGGCTCAAACAGGTGCAGCAGCAGCTGTATCTAACCAACCGGTTTTACTTGAAAAAGTAACAGCAAAACCGGGCGAACTTGTAATCGCATACGAGAAATGGCGTTTACCTAATGGTTTAACGTTATTTATTCACGAGGATCACTCTGATCCTGTAGCTCATATTGAAGTTACTTATCACGTTGGTTCTGCTCGTGAAAGTATTGGGAAATCTGGTTTTGCTCACTTTTTTGAGCACATGATGTTCCAGGGCTCTGATAACGTAGCTGACGAAGAGCATTTTAAAATTGTACAAACGGCAGGTGGTAACATGAATGGTACCACCAACCATGATAGAACCAATTATTTTCAATCTGTACCTAGAAATTATGTAGAAACAGCTTTATGGTTAGAGGCTGATCGTATGGGTTTTTTATTGGATGCTGTAACACAGAAAAAATTTGAAACACAACGTGCCACTGTAAAAAATGAAAAGGATCAACGTATTACCAATGTTCCTTATGGTATGCGCGATGAAATTAAAAATACCATTTTATATCCGCCTAGTCACCCATACTATTGGCCAACAATTGGTTTTGTTGAAGACTTAAATAGAGTAGGGGTAGACGATTTAAAGAATTTCTTTATGCGTTGGTACGGACCAAACAATGCAAGTATTGTTGTTGCTGGTGATGTTACTCCTGCAGAGGTATTAAAATTAACTGAAAAGTATTTTGGTTCAATTCCTCGCGGACCAGAGGTGCGCAAACAGCGTGTTGACCCGGTGCGTTTGGCTGATAACGTGTATGCCAATTATGGTGATAAAGTATACTTGCCAATGTTGCAATTTACCTATCCAACAGTTCCTGCTTACCATCCTGACGAAGCTGCATTAGATATATTAGGAAGTGTTTTAGGTGAAGGAAATAATTCGATTTTTTACAAAAACTTTGTTAAAACTGAAAAAGCACTTCAAGCCGCAACTTTCCATGGCGTTGGTTATGGAAATGAGTTAGCTGGTGAGTTTAACATTATAGTGGTGAGTTTCCCTGATGGAGAAACTGATGTTGAGGCAATGGTTAGAAAAACATTAGAAGAGTTTGATGCCGTAGGGATTGATGATGAAGCGCTAATTCGTGCAAAAGCAGGTATTGAGACCCAAGTAATGCAAAGTATGCAGAGTGTTGCCGGTAAAGCAAGTATGATTAGCCAGATGTACTACACACTTGGTGATAAAAAATGGAATGTAAATGATGAGTTAGTTCGCTACCAAAAAGTAACCAAAGAAGACGTGATGCGTGTTTACCGTCAATACGTTAAAGGTAAATTTGCCGCCATTGTAAATATATTCCCTAAAAATGCCAACGCAGCAAGTAATAAAGAAGAGACAAAACCAGTTGAAACTTCAGGTCAGGCTGTTAAAGGCGAGTTAGAATACAAAGGGTTAAGCTACAAAAAACCTACAGATAATTTTGATCGCAGCAAACGTCCTGAGATTGGTACTGCGCCTTCTCCTATAGTTCCGGCTATTTATGAAGATAAATTTGCAAACGGAATTAAAGTATTGGGTACCGAAACAAGCGAGTTACCAATTGTTTCTTTATACTTTAGCATTAAAGGTGGTAATATGGCAATCAATGATCAGTCGAAAACTGGTTTAGCTTCTATAACTGCATCAATGATGGATCAGGCAACACAAAACTACACTTCTGAACAATTTGAAGCTGAATTGCAAAAATTAGGCAGTAGCATTAGTTTTAATGCAGGCAGAGACAATACTTTTATCTCTGTTACTACCCAAAAGAAAAATATAGATAAAACGTTGGCTTTATTGGAAGAAAAGTTACTTCGTCCTAAATTTACTGCTGAAGATTTTAAACGTATCCAAAAATCAGTAGCGCAAAGTATCAATTCATCTAAATTTGATGCAGGCGATTTAGCAGAAAAAGCTTACGCGAAATTAATTTATGGCCAAAAATCAATTATGGCTGAACCAACTGAAGGTACATTTAAAACCATAAAATCATTTACTGTAAAAGATGTACAAGCATATTACGATAAGTTTTATACTCCTGAATTAACTAACTTGATTATAGTAGGTGATATTAAACAAAGCGAGATCATACCTAAGTTACAGTTCCTAAATAAATGGAACAAGAAAAACACTGTATTGCCTAATGTTACTTTAAGTGCACCTGTTGTAGAAAAGACCCAAATTTATTTGGTTGATAAATACAAGTCGTCACAAAGTGAAATACGTGTTGGTTACTTAGCATTGCCATACGATTTTAATGGTAAATACTTTAAATCTCGTGTCATGAATTTCCCACTTAGCGGAAACTTCAACAGCCGCATTAACCAAAATATTCGCGAAGACAAAGGTTTTACCTATGGTATTTACGGTGGTTTTTCAGGTGGTGATGTGGCTGGTCCGTTTACCATTGGTTGTGGTGTACGTGGAACTGCAACGGATAGCGCCATTAAGGAAATATTTTATGAGTTAAACAAATACCGTTCAAGTGGTATTACGGATGAAGAATTAGATTTTGCAAAAAAATCGCTTCGCTCGGGTGATGCATTACGTTACGAAACACCTTTCCAAAAAGCTAGTTTCTTAAGTGTTATAGCAGAGCGTAACTTACCTAAAGATTACATCGATCAACAAAACAATTTGTTATCAACTTTAACCAAAGATGAAATAAATAAATTGGCAAACGAATTATTACCAACCGATAAAATGATTATTGTGGTGGTGGGTGATAAAGAGAAAATTGCTGAACCATTAATGAAACTTGGTTACAAAGTAATTGATTACAAAGTTGAGTAAGTTTGTAACGATAACTTAAAAATAAAAGGCTACCTCCACAAAAGGTAGCCTTTTATATGAATACACAACTAGCCCTATGATTTTACGATGAATACAAATTTAGCTGTTATTAATAAGTTGGTTTACCAACCCTGTGGTTTTACCATAAGCCATTTTAAAGCCGAACCTTTACAGTGCTTGGGTTTCATGTTAAACAACATGCTTGCCTATTTACGCTAACTTGCCGTCCGTCTGTAATAAAACAAAATATAAAGTAAAACTAAAGTAACCTGCCAAACTCTGCTTTTCTAACCCCAAACTACTTCATTATCCCCAAATACAACTCTTTAAGCTTCTGGTATTCGGTTTCCCAATTAAAATGGGTTTGTGCAGCGTTGATGTTGTTTTGCGCCAGCGTGTTTAAATAACTGCCTGATTTTATCATGGCCATTACTGTGTTGGCAATTTCTACTGCAGTATTTGTATTTACGCACAAACCTATAGCGTGCGTTTCAACCATGTTTTTATACAATAAGTGTCCAGAACTAATTACGGGTAAACCAATGTGCATGTATTCATACATTTTACGTGGCAAAGATTGCGAAACATTTAAGTTATCCGACACAAAACTTAACCCAATATTACAATCAATAGAATGCTTATATCCTTCTTGCACATCCATAAATCCGGTAAACAAAACTTTATCTTTTATCGCCTCCATAAAAGGCCATTGTTTCATTTGTTGTTGTATGTGCGGATCAATCCATCCAATCATTTTTAGGTGCGCATCAATACCTTGTTTGTTTAAAATAGCCACCGCTTCCAGCATTTGTTTGCAGCAATATTGTTCATCAATGCTGCCCATGTAAAACAAGTTTACTTGGTTGTTTTTTACTTCGCGGTTGGTATTAATATAGTTTTTAAACAGTTGGTTTGATGCATAATTACGCACCAATGTGGTTTGTTTATTGGGGTAACGGTATTGGTAGACTTTGGTGTAAGATTGCTCGGCCAAAATTAGTTTGAAGTTGCGCGCTGCAAGGGCATCAAACCATAAATACAATTTTATAAATAAACCCTTAAGTGGTAACCAATTTTTATCCTTTAAACTTTCGGTAACGTTTTCGTGTATGTCGTAAACTACTTTTTTGCCTTTGCGTTTTAGCAACCATGCAAAAGGAATAAGTTCAGGGTCGTGAAAGTGGTAAATGTCTGCATTTGCTTGTTTGGCTAATTTGTATACTTCTCGGGTGGTATGTAAAATACGTTTTAGTCGTGATGCAGGTTTGGGCAAACCAATCAGTTGAACACCATTTAATGTTTTGGTGTGTTTGCCTATGGCAATTAAAGTTACATCAAAATCGTTGGCCAACCAAGCACATTCGCGGTAAAATACACGTGTATCGCTTTGGTTGTGTACACTGCTAAAATGACAAACTTTAATTTTATTACCCACTGTTGTTACACCAAATTTAAAAGTTGATTACATAAATTTTGCCAAGTAAATCGCTGCTTTTCTTGTTCGGCTGCATTGGTAAATTCGTTTTCTTTTTGTTGGGTATAAAAGTTATAAATGGCATCGGCAATTTCTTGCTCGTTTACGTTGCACACAAAGCCAACTTTGTTGTTGGGAACCAACTCGGCAAGTCCGCCCACATTGGTAACAATCATGGGTTTGTTGTAGTAGTAAGCAATTTGTGTAACACCACTTTGTGTAGCGTTTAAGTATGGTTGAACCACCACATCACTTGCACAAAAGTAGGTTGAAACCTGGTTGTTGGGTATAAAATCATCACACACCAACAAACGGTCTTTTATACCTAATTTTTCTATTTGCTCCAAATAAGGTTTTTTATCCTCGTAAAACTCACCCGCAACAATTAATTTAAGGTTTAATGCGGCTAATCGCTCATCAGCAAATGCATTTAACAACAACCCTAAGCCTTTGTACTTTCTAATAAAACCAAAAAACAACAAGTAGTTGGTATCTTGGTTAAAACCCAATTTTTGTTTAGCCTCTTGTTTGCCAATGGCAGGGCCAAATGTATCGTACATAGGGTGTGGCACATAAGCAATGGGCTGGGTGAGCTTAAGGTTTATTAAATCTTGTTTCACCGATTCGCTCATGGTTAAAAATCCATCGCAAACCGGTAAAAAATAATTGGTAAAGGCCGCATCAAAAAACTTGCGTTCGTGCGGAATTACATTATCGGTGATGGCTAAAATTTTAGTATGTCCGTTGCTTTTTATTAAACGGGAAATGGTACCAAATGCAGGCGCCATAAAACTCATCCAATACCTGAAAACAACAATATCGTATTTTGCATTTTTGTATTTTAAACCCACACTTACCCAATTAGCAGGGTTAATGGAGTTAATTTCGGAGTAGATGTTGATGTGGTTAGGAGCGTTATCAGTTGATAATTGTGTTTTACCAGGAAACAACAGTTTTGGGTACTGAAGCGAGAAACTCAAAATATCACACTCGTGTCCTTGCTCGTTTAACACTTGTGCCAAACGTTCGTTGTAAGTAGCTAAGCCTCCTCGTAAAGGATGGGCAGGACCAACTATTAATATTCTTTTTTTACTCACCTAAACGTTGTTTAATACCGTAATGGTTTCTGTCGTTGGCATTGCGTGAGATCATCTCACCAATAAATCCTGCTAAAAATAATTGTACACCAATAATTAATAGTACAAGGGCTAAATAAAACAGTGGCATATCTGTTACACCACGTTGCTCTATTAGTTGGTATGAATTGTATATTTTTTCACCAAGTAAAATACATGTAATTACAAATCCGGTAAAAAAACTTAAAGTACCTAATACACCAAAAAAGTGCATGGGCTTTTTACCAAACTTGCTTACAAAAAATATGGTTAACAAGTCAAGAAAACCGTTTATAAAACGTTCTAAACCAAACTTTGTGGTTCCATATTTACGTTCGCGGTGCTGCACTACTTTTTCGGTAATTTTTGTGTAGCCGGCCCATTTGGCAATAACCGGAATATAGCGGTGCATTTCGTTATATACCTCAATATTTTTTACTACTTCATGGTGGTAACTTTTTAAGCCGCAGTTAAAATCATGCAGGTTATTAATGCCGCTCATTTTACGCGTTGCCCAATTAAACAACTTGGTAGGAATTGTTTTGGTAATAGGGTCGTAGCGTTTCTTTTTCCAACCACTTACAATATCGTAACCATCATTTACAATCATATTGTACAATTCTGGTATTTCATCAGGCGAGTCTTGTAAATCGGCATCCATGGTAATTACCACATTACCATTACATTGGTGAAAGCCCACGTTCAATGCAGCGCTTTTTCCGTAGTTTCTTCTAAAACGAATGCCTTTTATGTTTGGGTTTGTTTTATGTAACTGTTCAATTACCTGCCAAGATTTATCGGTGCTTCCATCGTCAATCATTACCACTTCGTAAGTGTATTTGTTGTCGTGCATCACGCGTTCAATCCAACTCACCAATTCGGGTAACGACTCTTCTTCGTTTATAAGCGGTATAATTACAGAGATATCTATTGCTTGTTGCATTGATGTTATTCGAAAGTTACAGGTTCTTTTTTAGTAAAGATAGACGCAATTAAGGCAAAAATAAACAATTGGAACATAGAGCCTATAGCACCAAAAAATGTCATAGCAGCTGGGCTGTTAAATAGCTGTGCCATTTTCATGGTATGTTCAATCTCTTCATCTGACTTGCCTGAATTGGCCATTTGTTCAGCTTGAGTTTCCCATATTTTAACCAACAACTCAGGATTGATGTATGCGAAAAATATGAAGGTATAAAAACTTATAATTAGTGCAGCAGGCAAAGCCATTTGCATCATAAATCCAAGTGATTTTCCGTATGAGATTACCCCATCAAGGTCTTGGTCTCTGCGCACTTTAGTAGCTGCATACAATATGTAAATACTGGCAACAAAGGAAATCAATAATTGTATGATACCTATAAACGACCAAGTGCCTCCAGCGGATTTAGGATTAATTAGATAGAATATAAGATTAATGGCAATAGTTGCAAATGCTAGAATTAGCGCATATTTTAGGGCCAAAGGCCAACCTGATTTGGTTTCCATTCTGTATGTTTTTTTCAAATAAACTAAATTTTTACCTCTTTAAGAAAGGCTTTATAAATTTTATATTATTTTTGATTATTGTAAAATGTATACCAAATTCCTCGATTATGAATGTTATAGCTCCTAATTCAATGCCCGAATCTATGACAAAAAACATGACTGATCAAATTGGAAGAGTAGTGACCGTGCCTCATTCACCCAAGCGAATCATATCCTTAGTTCCTTCACAAACAGAGCTATTATATGATTTAGGGTTAAGCGATGAGGTGGTCGGTCAAACACTATTTTGTATTCATCCCGCAGAAATGAGAGACTTAAAACCATTGGTTGGAGGTACGAAAAATGTTAAAATAGATAGGGTGGACGCATTGAATCCAGACTTGATTATTGCCAATAAAGAAGAGAATGATAAGGCTCAAATTGAAGCACTAATGAAGAAATATCCTGTTTGGGTTAGCAATATAAAAACGCTTGATGATGCTTTACAAATGGTTAAACAAGTTGGCTTAATAGTTAACAAATCTAAAGAGGCAGATTCAATTCATCACTCATTCAATGGATTCAAAAACAATCCAACAAATTCTATCAAAGGAAAAAGTGTACTTTATTTAATTTGGCGTAAACCTTGGATGTGTGCAGGTAATGATAATTTTATCAATGAAATGCTGCTTTCTATGGGGTTGTTAAATATTACAACTAAAAAAATGGGTCGATATCCGGAGTTATCAAACCACGAAATTACTTCATTAAATCCCGATTTTATTTTTTTATCAAGCGAACCTTATCCTTTCAAAGAAAAACATGTTGATGAATTGCAACAAATTTGTCCTAAATCAAAAATTGTATTGGTTGACGGAGAGCTGTTCAGCTGGTATGGTAGCCGCTTGCAGCACAGTATCAATTACTTTAACAAACTTATAGAACAACTTAATAGCATAAAATAGCTATTGTTGCAATATGAATGTTAACTCAAAGGCTTGGCTGGCATATGTTGGTGTGGCCTTTTTTTGGGGTACTACCTTTTTGGCAATACGTATTGGAGTGCAAAGTTTTCCTCCTTTTATTATGGCAGGTATGCGTCACGCAATTGGTGGTTTAATTATATGCAGTTACTTTTTACTAAAAGGTTATTCATTACCTAGTTGGAGCCAATTTAAGGTTTATTTAATAAATGGAATCCTGATGTTGGTTATAGGTAATGGATTGGTTACTTGGGCAGAGATGCATATTAGTAGCGGGTTAGCAGCTTTAATATGTGCGTTAACACCACTAAGTATTATTTCAGTAAATGCAATATTTGGTGTTACCAAAGAACCTTTAAAGGCTTTATCATGGATTGGAATTGGCGCTTGTTTGGTTGCACAATTCATTATTTTTAGAGATAATGTATCCGAATTAGCTAACCCCGATTATGTATTAGGAATAGTTTTTATTTTGATTGCAATACTGGGCTGGGGATTGGGCAGCATATATAGCAAAAATAAAAATACAGGTATTAATCCTTTTTATGGTGCAGGTTTGCAAATGATAAGCGCAGGTGTTATTCTATTAATATTTGGTTCGCTAATGGGGGAGTGGAGAGGTTTTTCGCCAACACAAGAAGGAATAAATGCACTAATTTATTTGGTGATTTTTGGTAGTTTATTAGGCTATGGAAGTTATATGTATGTACTTAAAGCTTTACCTGCAACAACTGTAAGTACATATGCTTACATAAATACAATTGTAGCGGTAGTATTAGGTTGGATTTGGCTCAATGAAAAATTAAATCTATCTATTGCAATAGCCGTATTGCTAACTATTGCAGGAGTTTGGTTAGTTAACAGAAGTTTTACTAATAAAACAAACTAGTTATATTCTTGGTTTCCAAACAGTTTCTTTTCCACTGGCATCATGAACTACTTTCCGTGATAAGATAAATAAATAGTCGCTTAAACGGTTTAAATATCTTACTATAATTTCCGGAACTTCTGTTTCTGATGATAAATGCACGACAATTCGCTCAGCCCTCCTACAAATACAACGTGCTACATGACAATGTGAAGCAACAGTATTTCCACCAGGAAGAATAAAGTTTTTTAATTCAGGTAAATCCGCATCCATACGATCCATCTCATGCTCCAATAATTCTACATCTGCTTCATGCACATCTGGAATTTTCATTTTTGATTTAACAGGATCACTGGCTAAAACAGATCCGATAGTAAATAATCTGTCTTGTATTTCGTACAAAACTTTTGATATTTCTTTGTTATTTAAACCATCAATAATTAACCCTAAATAACTGTTTAGTTCATCAACAGTTCCGTAGCTTTCAATACGCAAGTGGAACTTAGGAACACGAACGCCTCCAATTAATGATGTTTCGCCTTTATCTCCGGTTTTGGTGTATATTTTAAATGTCATGATGTGTTTTTGGTTTTAACCTCTAATTAATAAAACATTTTAGTGATTTGTTTATTAACCCAAGGAATGTTTCCAATCTTGATTAGCGTATTTATTAGACTAACCCTATCGCTTAATAACCGTTGCAAGTAATAATGGTTTTTAAAATTTCCCCACATTTTTTTGTACACACGTTCATCGTAGGCTTTCAAGGTGTTAGCACCAAAGTTATTTTGATCAATACTTTTAATAATTTGCTCTGCAGCAAATTTTCCACTTTCCATAGCTGTTTCAATACCTTCTCCACTGAAAGGATCTATTAACGATGCGGCATCACCACAAAGCATAAACCTATGGCCACTAATGTTATATTTTTTTGAACCTAAAGGTAGGCCAAATCCCTTTACAGCTTCCAATGGCGTTGCATCTTTAAATCGTTCGCGTATCTCAGGGATATTGTTAATAATTTCGTGCATGCTCGCTTTTAGGTCGATTTTATTCTTAGCAATGGTTTCGCTCAACATCCCAAAACCAACATTGGCTTCATTATTACTTAGTGGAAAAATCCAAAAGTAACCAGGTAAATAACCTTTTAAAAAATATACTTCTAATGCATTTCCTTCTAAACCTTTTATGTTACTGTAATATTGCCTAACCGCACCGCTATAATGTTTACGATCAACTTTAAAGTTGTTCAGTTTTTTGGCAACAATACTATGTGCACCATCGCAACCAACCAACACCTTACCTTTTATGGTTGTTCCATCAGCCAAAACAACCTCTGCAAAATCAGCATTGGTGCTTACTTCTTTTACTTTACAGTTTTGTATAATCTCGTTGTTGGTGTTTTGTTTGGCAATTTCAAACAGCCAATTATCAAAATCTTTTCTACGTATACAATGACCTGTTTTTGAAAAAGAAAAAGATAAACTTTTAAAATTCGGACTGTATAATTTGGCCTGCGTAATATTTGTTTTAGGCGCAAACGCTAACAAGTTTGTTTCTAACTCAGGATCTATTTGACGTAATATGCGTTTAGCAACCGAGCTTACGGCATCACCACAAATTTTATCACGCGGAAAAGTTTCTTTATCGAGTAAGGCTACTTTTAAACCACTGTTTTTTAACGTAATGGCGCATGTTGAACCTGCAGGTCCGGCACCAATAATAATTACATCAACCAGTTTTGTATTGTTCAATTGTGTGTGTTTGAGTTGATGCAAGTATACAAATTCCAATACTTGAAACCATTATTTCACAAGGGTTTTTGCTACAAAGCGAAATAAAACTTACAGTTCATAAATCCAATTCGAACCTTTTGCCGTAAATGCATACAACACACAACCAAAACTATTAAAATATGAAAAAATCTACAAAATTAATGGCAGGACTGTTTGCAGCATTTGCAACAACTTTTACTGCACAAGCTGATCACTTAGCCGATAGGTTGACTTTCTCGGCAAGGTTACAACCAGCACCGGGTGTAACAACAATGGCAAATGGAGTAGCAGCATTTATGCTTAACTCAACACAAGACACCATGTATTTTACAACCAGTTTTGCCAAACTATCAAGCACACTTACCGGATATCACATACACAACCAACGCACAGGTGGTAATGTGGTGATTGATTTTGATGGTAAGGTGAGTGGCAATACTGTTAGGAGTATTATCACAGGAAACCAATTAAAAGAGATGTTGGGCGATTTTATTGCAGGTAATTTGTATGTAGCTGTTCACTCGCAAAACAATCCGGCTGTTGAAATTTTAGGTTTTGTAAAACTTGAATCTGATTGGGGCTTTGAGGCGAAACTGGATGGTATGCAAGCATCAACCAACTCTGTGGCTACAGGTTTGGCTGCAGTAAATTTTGGTTTGATGGGTGATACTGCATCGGTAAGGGTGGTTACAACCTTGGGTAATAACATCGAGTCGGCCCACTTACATTTTGGTAAAGAAGGACAAAATGGTGGTGTAGCATTAGATGTTGCCGGATTAATTACTGCTGATGGCAAAGGCATATTAGGTGGTGTAAGTATATCGCCAATGGATTGGACAAACCTAATGGCTGCCTTGATGAATGATAGCATCTATTTAAACCTTCATACTGCTGCATTTCCTAATGGTGAAATTCGTGGGCAAGTTCGTACCACCAAAACCTTACGTTTTGATTCATGGTTAAGTCCGGGAGCAATAACAGCCGGTGGAGGAACAATAAGTAAACCATCAATGGCTTATGGTGTATCAACATTATGGTTAAATAACACCATGGATACGCTTCGTTACCAAGTATTTTACAACCAACTAACAAGCACACCTAATGCTGCACATTTTCATATGGGCGAACCAACACAAAGTGGTGGTGTAGTAAAAGAAATAACTGTTGGTGCAAATACCATTACAGGCATGTGGACCAAGTATGACGCCATGCAACCACTTACTTCGGCTATGCTAACACAATTGTTATATGGTAATTTATATTTTGTAATACACACCGATAGTAACCCAAATGGAGAAATTCGCGGACAAGTGTTTAGGTTAGCACGCGAAGGTTTTATTGCTGAATTGGATGGAAAACAAAACAATAGCATGGGCATGGGTAGTGGAGTGTTAACTTACGACAGAGACCGCATGAATTTACATTACATGATTACTTTTGATAACTTGTCGTCTGATGTAACTGCTGCACATTTACACAAAGGTGTTAAAGGCGAAAATGGTGGTGTGGTGTATGATTTAAACATGCCAACCAACAATGGTTTTTATGGTTATTGGAAAAACGGATTTAACAATGCTCAATCGTTACCATTACGCAGAGGTGATAGCATTTATGTAAACATCCACACATCAAACTTTCCTAACGGAGAAATCCGTGGACAGTTTTGGAGAAACTACAGAATCTCTTCACCAACTGTTACCACCGGTATAGCCGATATTGTAACCAACCAAAGCAATATCAACTTGTATCCAAACCCGGCTAATCGTGAATTAAATGTAACATTTGAAGCTGTTCAAAATGCAACCGGATCAGTAAATTTATACGATATTAATGGAAAACTAATCGTACTAAGAAATGGTAATATTTGTTCAGGTATGAATACCATCACCGTTAATACTGAAGCGTTGAAACCGGGTATTTATATTGCAGAGTTAACAGTTAATGGCCAAGTTGTTACCCGCAAAAAAGTAGCTAAAGATTAATTATTAAACTCCTCATAATTAAACAATGCGAGATTCCTTAATATGAGGAATCTCGCTTGTTAAATAATTACACAATTAAACCTATTATTGTTTGGCTGGTCATAGCTAACTTAATACTAAGGTTTATGAAAAAAATTACATTGTTACTATCGTTTACCTTATTGGCAAATGTTCTGTTTGCGCAACTTTATTTTCCGCCAAAAACCGGTAATACATGGGAAACTGTTTCAGCACAAAGTTTAGGATGGAACACCTCTCGTTTAGACAGCTTGCATGATTTGTTGGAACGAAAAAACACCAAAGCATTTATTGTTTTAAAAAACGGAAGGATAGTAATTGAAGATTATTTTGGTTCTTTTACACAAGATTCTGCTTGGTATTGGGCATCAGCAGGTAAAAGCTTAACAGGCTTTTTAACGGGCATGGCACAAGACCAAGGTATTGTTAATATTAACGACTCAGTAAGTAAACATTTGGGTTCAGGTTGGAGCAGTTGTACACCGGATAAGGAAGGTTTGATTACCATTAAACATCAGCTATCCATGACAACCGGATTGGATTACCAAATACCCGATTTAGATTGTACCGATCCGAGTTGTTTGAAATACAAGTCAGATGCAGGTAGTTTTTGGTATTACCACAATGCGCCATATCACCTTATACATGATGTGATTGCAGCGGCATCAAACAAAACATTTCAGCAGTTTACCACGCAAAACCTAAGTGTAAAAACAGGCATCAACGGATTATGGATTGATCATGTATTTTATTCAAAACCAAGATCGATGGCACGTTTTGGTTTGTTGATGTTAAACAAAGGTATTTGGGCAAACGATACGATATTAAAAAGTCGAGCGTATTACAACGAAATGACCAATACATCCCAGCCTTACAACCAAGCCTATGGTTATTTGTGGTGGTTAAACGGTAAAAGCAGTTTTAAATTACCCTTAAGTAATACAACATTCCAAGGTAAAATATGTCCACCTGCACCAGATGGATTGTTGATGGCACTGGGTAAAAACGACCAGAAAATATACGTTTGGCCCGAAAGAGATATTGTGATTATAAGAATGGGTGAAGATGCTGATGGTGGGGGATTGGTGCCCATTGCCTTTGATACCACTTTATGGGATGAGTTAAACAAATTAATGGCGGTAGAGTATACCGGTATTAACAATACACCAGAAAAAAACGAAATCACCATTTGGCCTAATCCGGCAAAAAAGGAGTTGAATTTTACAATAGGCACGCAACAACAACCGCTATCTGTGTGTCTATACAACATCAACGGACAATTAGTTTATGAAGAAACCTATAAATACCCACTGTTTGAAGGCCAAATTGATATTAGCAACCTTAGCAATGGCCTCTATACCATACGTGTTACTTCAAACCATAAAACTATGGTTAAAAAACTGGTAATCAAGAAGGAGTAACTTAAACGTTTTTTAAGGTAATGATTTTGTAACCTACGCCATGCTCGTTTAAAATTTCGAGTGGGGTAGATTCTTTCACAATTTTACGAAGTTTGGACAAGTAAACGTCTAAGCATTTAGAGGTATAAGTATCGGTGGTGCCCCATACTTCTTCCATTAATGTTTTCCGCATCACCACCTGATTCACGTTATCAAGCATCAATTTCATTAAATGCGATTCCTTAGCACTCAATTTAAATGCTTTGCCCTCGTAGCTTATTACTCGTGAATTATGATCAAAACTAAAATCTCCAGGAAGGATATTAGCTAAGGTGTCGTTGGTATCACTTTTTTTGCACCTGCGTAAAATAGCTTCAACACGCAATACCAATTCCCTTACCTGAAAAGGTTTTAATATAAAATCATCGCAACCGTTCTCAAAAGCTTGGTATTTAACCTGAGTTTCGTGGTTGGCTGTTACAAACAAAAATGGAACATTGTCTACCGCTTTAAGTTGGGTACTTAAAGCAAATCCATCCATATCGGGTAATGAAAAATCAAGTATACAAATGTCATACAGTCCCTTTCGAAAATTCTCAATTGCATCTTTTCCATTTGAAAACCAAGTTATTTGAGCTCCGTTTCCATTAAATACAGCTTCAATTAAGCTGCCGATAGATTGATCATCCTCAACCAAGAGTACTTTGTAAGACATCTGTTTCAGTTTTATTTAAAGGTTCGCAATAATAGTTGTTAATTCTTGGCTATTCCAATAAAAACGGTATTCTTCGCCATTTTTAAGAGAATTTTAGCAATCATTATAACTTAAATAGAACAATTTTAGTATTTAACTGTTACACAAATGTAGCAATCTTGTTTAGATTTAGTTTAAATAAATAATAAATTTGTGCTACGTTTGCACCACAAAATAATATGGCAGAAGAAGTAGATATTATAGATCAGGTGGTTGGTCAAGAATACAAGTACGGATTCACCACCGATATAGAAATGGAGACTGCCCCGAAGGGCTTAACCGAAGACACCATTCGTTTTATTTCAGCTAAAAAGAACGAACCCGAATGGATGTTGGAATACCGTTTAAAAGCCTTTAAATATTGGCAAGGATTAACAGCGCCTAATTGGCAAAACTTCAATTATCCGTCAGTTGATTATCAGGACATCATTTATTACGCTGCACCCAAAGAAAAGATAAAGTTGGATAGCTTGGATCAAGTGGATCCTGAGTTATTGAAAACTTTTGAAAAATTGGGCATATCGTTGAGCGAACAAAAACGCTTAACAGGTGTGGCTGTTGATGCTGTTTTCGACTCCGTATCAATAGCAACTACGTTTAAAGACCAATTGAAAGAAAAAGGCATCATCTTCTGCTCGATGAGCGAAGCCGTGCATGATCATCCGGATTTGGTTAAAAAATACTTGAGCTCAGTAGTTCCTTACACAGATAACTTTTTTGCCGCATTAAATGCAGCTGTGTTTAGCGATGGATCTTTTGTTTACATTCCTAAAGGCGTTCGTTGCCCGATGGAGCTGTCAACTTATTTCCGTATCAACGCAGAAAATACCGGCCAATTTGAGCGTACTTTAATTATTGCAGATGAAGGTTCGTATGTAAGTTACCTGGAAGGTTGTACCGCTCCAATGCGTGATGAAAACCAATTACACGCAGCGGTGGTTGAGTTAATTGCTTTAGAAAATGCAGAGATCAAATACTCTACTGTTCAAAACTGGTACCCCGGTGATAAAAACGGTAAAGGGGGTATTTATAACTTTGTTACCAAGCGTGGTATTTGTATGGGCGATAACTCTAAAATTAGTTGGACCCAAGTAGAAACAGGTAGTGCCATTACATGGAAATACCCAAGTTGCATTTTAAAAGGTGATAACTCGGTAGGTGAATTTTTCTCGGTAGCCGTTACCAATAACATGCAACAAGCTGATACCGGAACTAAAATGATTCATATTGGTAAAAACACCAAAAGCAGAATTGTATCAAAAGGTATATCAGCAGGTAAATCACATAACACATATCGTGGGTTAGTTAAAGTAAATAAAAAGGCTGATAAAGCCCGTAATTATACCCAATGTGATAGTATGTTAATTGGTGATAGAAGTGGAGCGCATACCTTCCCTTACATCGAAATTAACAACAAAAGTGCCATGGTTGAGCATGAAGCCAGTACCAGTAAAATTGGTGAAGACCAAATATTTTATTGCAACCAACGTGGTATAGGAACCGAAGAAGCCATTAGTTTAATAGTAAATGGTTTTTGCCGCGAGGTACTCAATCAATTACCGATGGAGTTTGCCGTTGAAGCACAAAAATTATTAGCAGTATCATTAGAAGGATCAGTTGGATAAACAACGCTCATTTATCAGGTTTATCAAAATTAATGAGTGGTGATAAAAACAAAGTCATGTTAGAAATTAAAGATTTAAAAGCAGAAATTGAAGGAAAAAAAATCCTTAACGGAATAAACTTGGTGGTTAAACCTGGTGAAGTTCACGCTATAATGGGCCCAAACGGTGCCGGAAAAAGTACCTTGTCATCCGTATTGGCAGGTAGAGCAGATTATGTTGTAACCGGTGGTGAAGTAAGTTTTAATGGAAAAGATTTATTGGAAATGTCGCCTGAAGATAGGGCACGTGAAGGTGTGTTTTTGGCATTCCAATATCCGGTTGAAATTCCGGGCGTAAGTACAACCAATTTCTTGAAAACTGCCATTAACGAAAAACGCAAATACTTGGGTCAAGAACCTATGGAAGCTACTGCCTTTTTAAAGTTTATGCGCGAAAAAATGGAGTTGATGGAAATGGATAAAGCATTAACCAGCCGTAGTTTAAACGAAGGTTTTAGTGGTGGAGAGAAAAAACGTAATGAGGTTTTTCAAATGGCCATGTTAGAGCCTAAATTAACCATTATGGACGAAACCGATTCGGGTTTGGATATAGATGCATTGCGTCTGGTATCAGCAGGTGTTAACAAATTAAAAGATGGCGAACGTTCGTTTGTGGTGATAACACATTACCAACGTTTATTAGATTACATCGTACCTGATTTTGTGCACGTGTTATACAAAGGAAGAATTGTTAAAAGTGGTGATGCTTCGCTTGCTAAAGAGTTAGAGGTTAAGGGTTACGACTGGATTAAGACTGAAGTGGAACAAGAAGCTAACGCTTAATCCTAGTCACATTAATTTTCATTTCGAAACGAGCTCAACTTAGCTAACTTAGAATTTAGTATTTTAAAATACAACCATGTTATTAGAGACCATAAAAAAAGATTTCGTTCAATACAAAGCACAAGCCGAACAAGGTGAGTTTTTAACCTTGCGCGAACAAGCTTTTGCCGAGTTTGAAAAATTAGGTTTCCCAACCACCAAACACGAGGAGTGGAAGTACACCAATTTGAAATCGATTACCGATAAAACATTTCAAAGCACTTGCGAAATAAAAAGCTTGGTTAACGAATTGTTTAACGCATCCATAGAATCAAAACTTACTGCCAACTTTTTGGTGTTTGTTAATGGTTCGTTGGTAAACGAGTTATCAAAAATTATTGAGCAGGACAACAACATTGTTATTTCAAGTATAGCTGCTGCGCGCAAAAACAATCAAACCATATTTAACCAACACTTTGGTAAATATGCCAAAGTGGAGGGTGAAGCCATGAATGCTTTAAATACGGCATTGTTAAGTGATGGCGCTTTTGTTTTTGTGCCTAAGGGTAAAACAGTAACGCATCCGGTGGTAATTTTTAACATCAGCGATGCTTCCGATTTAAATGTATTGGCTCAACCACGTAACTTAATTGTTGCCGAAGAAAGCAGCTCGGTTACTTTGGTAGAAACTTACTATGCAGTGGGTGCAAACGCATCGTTTACCAATGTGGTTACCGAAACTTATGCAGGTAAAAACGCCCATGTTGAACATTACAAAATTCAACAACAAGGTGGCGAATCCTACCAAAATAACTTTACCCAAATTTTTCAAGAGGCTGATACCAATATTAACCATGTTACTTTAACTTTAGATGGAACAATGGTGCGCAATAACCTTCATTTTTACATGAATGGAGAGCATTGCAACAGCTTATTGTACGGACTTTATGTTACCGATAACAAAGATTTTGTAGACAACCACACCCGTGTTGATCATGCAAAACCCAATTGTTTTAGTGACGAGAAATATAAAGGCATTTTAAAAGACCAATCAACTGCGGTGTTTAACGGTAAGATTATGGTTCATTTAGATGCTCAAAAAACCAATGCATACCAACGTAACCAAAACATATTGTTAAGCGATGATGCTACTGTTAACACCAAACCGCAATTAGAAATTTTTGCCGATGATGTAAAATGTACGCATGGAGCTACTATTGGCGAGTTGGATGAAGAGCCTATGTTTTATTTACGTAGCAGAGGTATTCCTGAAAATGTAGCGCGCAAATTATTGTTAAACGCTTTTGCTGACGACATTGCTGAGAAAATTAAAATACCTGAGTTAGTGGAGTTGTTGGAGAATTTGATCGATGAGAAGTTGTAGGTGAAGTAGCACAGATTAGCACGGATTTTGGGATTACACTGATTGTATAGTTTCTAAAAGATTATGGATATTGTAGAAGAACCGATAAGTGAATATGAACAGTTTCCTTTAAAGGACGAGACTTATGGTATTATTGGTGCTTGTATGAATGTGTATAACGAATTGGGTAATGGTTTTCTGGAGGCTGTTTATCAAGATGCGTTAGAGATTGAATTTCAGTTGTTGAATATACCTTATCAAAGAGAAGTGCCTTATCAAGTGACTTACAAAGGACGAAAATTGAATAGAAAGTACATCGCTGATTTTATTATGTACGACTCTATTGTATTGGAACTAAAGGCCCAAGAATTTTTAGTAAGAGCAAATCATAGTCAAGTTGTAAATTACCTAAAAGCCTCTAAACATAGAGTAGGGCTACTCATTAATTTCGGAGAAAAATCATTGGTATACAAACGTTTTATAAAATAACCTAAACCAATCTGTGTAATTTGCGTAATCAACATTTAATCTGTGCTAAAAAATAATATCTCACATATCCGCGCTCAGTTTCCAATACTTCACCAAGAAGTTAACGGAAAGCCATTGGTGTATTTTGATAATGCGGCTACCACACAAAAGCCCAAGCAGGTTATTGATGCGTTGCAACGTTATTACGAGTTAGACAATGCCAACATACACAGGGCTGCGCATACGTTAGCATCCCGCTCTACCGATTATTTTGAAGCAACCCGCAAAACCATACAACAATTTATAAATGCCAAAGAAGAAGCCGAGTGTATTTTTACCAAAGGTGTAACTGAAGGCATAAACTTAGTTGCACAAACTTGGGGCAGGGCTAATTTAAAGGCCGGTGATGAGGTGTTGATTACCACCATGGAGCACCATAGCAATATTGTGCCGTGGCAAATGATTTGCGAAGAAAAAGGAGCAACGTTAAAAGTAATACCCATAAATGATGCCGGTGAGTTGTTGATGGATGAGTTTGATCAACTGTTATCAACCCAAACAAAAATAGTAGCTTGTGTATGGGTAAGTAACGCACTTGGAACCATTAATCCTGTTGAAGAAATGATACAAAAAGCCCATGCTGTTGGTGCGAAAGTATTGTTGGATGGTGCACAAGCCTGCTCGCATATGCCGGTAGATGTGCAAGCTTTAGATTGCGATTTTTTAACCATATCATCGCACAAACTATACGGCCCAACCGGTGTAGGTGTGCTTTATGGCAAACGCGAATTGTTAGATGCCATGCCGCCTTATCATGGTGGTGGCGAAATGATTAAAGAAGTAACCTTCGAAAAAACTACCTACAACGAAATACCATATAAGTTTGAAGCCGGAACACCCAATATTGGAGATGTAATTGCATTTAAATATGCTTTAGATTATGTGAATGAGTTGGGTAAAGAAAATATAGCAGCACACGAAAATCAACTGTTAAAACATTTTGTGGATGGTATTTCCCAAATAAACCAAACCAACAACAACGCCATAACCTTAGTAGGAACGGCAAAAAATAAGGTTTCGGTTCAATCATTTACCATTCATAACATGCATCATTTTGATGTAGGCATGATGTTAGATGCCAAAGGAATTGCCGTGCGCACCGGGCATCATTGCACACAACCTTTGATGCAACGTTTTAAATTGGAAGGAACCATAAGGGCCTCTTTTGCTTTGTACAACACCACCCAAGAAGTTGATTCCCTGCTGCAAGCGTTAAGTTCTATTGTTAAATTTTCAAACAGATAATAAACCTTGACAACCACCGATATACAAAACGAAATTATAGATAACTTCTCGCTGTTTGATGGCGATATGGAAAGCACTTTGTTTTACTTAATGGACTTAGGTAAAAAATTGCCAACCATGCCTGATGCACATAAAACAGAAGATTATATAGTAAAAGGTTGCCAAAGTAAAGTGTGGGTTTTCCCTACGTTTACAGATGGTAAAGTGTATTTTGAAGCGGATAGCAATACAGAAATTACCAAAGGTTTGGTGTTTTTATTGTGGAGCATTTGGAACGGACAAACACCTGATGAAATTTTAAACAGTGAATTGTTTTTTATTGATAAAATTGGCATGAGCCGCATGATTGGGAGTCAGCGGAGTAATGGTTTTGCCAGCATGATTAAACAGATGAAATTGTATGCATTGGCCTATAAAACTAAAGGTGCTTAGTGCTGTTTTGATTTAGAACTAAAAATTGATAATATAAAAAGGCGAGAGCCAAATAGAGTTATGGAAGAAACGACTAAACCAACCAAAAACTTTGTTGATGTTCAAAACGAAGCGATTCAGGTGATACAAACGGTGTACGACCCTGAAATACCCGTAAACATATACGAGTTGGGTTTGATATATGAGGTAAATGTAAACAACGATTTAGATATAGAAATCATCATGTCGTTAACCTCTCCTTTTTGTCCGGCTGCACAAAGTATGCCTGCAGAAATTAAAGAGAAACTACTTACCATTGAAGGTGTAAATAATGTGGAAGTAAAAATAACTTTTGATCCACCATGGAGTCAGGATTTAATGAGCGAAAGTGCTAAGCTACAACTTGGATTTATGTAGTTAAACAAAAGCCCTAATACCTAAGCGTGTTGGGGCTTTTGTCATATTTTAGTTAAAGCAATTTAATGTTTGTTAAGCATTAATAATTTGATAACTTTGAGATTACGGAATGAAAAACAAACTATACACACTACTATTAAGTGCACTGTTAACACTGGGTGTTCAAGCACAACAAACCATCGAAACCAAAATTAAAAGTGCATTACTTTTGCAAGGTTTTACACCCACCGATGTTGAGCAAATCATCATTACCAATCAATACACCTCCAAACACAATGGTGTTACCCATGTTTATTTTCGACAAAAATACCAAGGTATAGAAGTGTTTAACGGAGTAGGTAGCATCCACTTAAAAAACAACCAAACCGTTACTTTTAACCAAAGTTTTGTTAAAGATATTGCCGTAAAAGCACAAGCGCTAAAAGTTAACGTTACACCTAATACGGCCATGTATGCCACTGCTAATCATTTGGCATTACAAGCTCCTTTAGTATTAGCTAAAACATCTTTTCCATTGGTTGATAACAAACTTACATTAAACGATGATGCCGTTTCTACTGAACCTATAAACGTACAATTGTATTATTACTTAACCGAGGCAGGTACCTTAAAATTAGCCTACAACACCAACTGGCTTGATGCCAAAACAAACAATTGGTGGAATGTTAGGGTTGATGCCGCAAACGGTGAAGTGATTGATAAAAACAATTGGAGTGTGAGTTGCAATAACCAAAGCCATCATCATGCAACAACATTAGTAACCACACAATCAAACATTAAACAAACAACCCCAAGTACATTGAAAAAACGTAGCGATGGCGCTGCATACAACGCGTTACCTTTAGGTGTTGAAAGCCCTAATCACGGCAGCCGCAAATTATTGGTAAACCCAAGCGATTCGTTGGCTTCGCCTTATGGTTGGCATGATACCAATGCTGTTGCAGGTGCTGAATACACCATTACAGCTGGTAATAATGTGTATGCATCAGAAGATAAAGACAACAATAACATTGCAGGATATAGTCCTGATGGTGGACCTAACTTAGCTTTCGATTACCCTTATGATATGTTGGGTTCTAACAAAGGCAATTTAAATGCGGCCATTACCAACCTTTTTGTTTGGAATAACTTTATGCATGATGTGATGTACCATTACGGGTTTGATGAAGAGTCGGGTAATTTCCAATTTAATAACTATGGCAGAGGCGGTAAAGGAAATGATGCCGTGAATGCTGATGCACAAGATGGAAGTGGAACAGGTAATGCAAATTTTGCTACACCTGCTGATGGACAAAAACCTCGCATGCAAATGTACTTATGGCCCAGAACGGGAGTTACTTTACCATCGCCTTATGTAAAAATGATTGATAACAGCAGAACTGATTCTACGCCTGCTGTATTGGCTGCTTTTGGTGGTAAAACATTTGATTTAATTAGAAAAGAATTGGTATTGGTAAACGATGGAAGCACCAATACATTAGGCTGTAGTGCCTTTGTGGGTGATTACACCGGTAAAGTAGTATTAATTGATAGAGGCACTTGTAATTTTCCTACCAAGGTAAGAAACGCACAAAATGCCGGAGCTGTAATGGCCATTGTGGTTAACTCGAGCACGCAAGCACCTTATCAAATGACAGGTACACCATCTTCTGATATTACCATTCCGGCTATTATGATTAGTAAGGTTGCAGGCGATTCTTTAAAAGCGCGTTTGTTGCGCGACAGTGTATTTGTATCTTTAAATCCGGATATTGATTTTAGCGGAGTGTATGATAGTGATTTTGACAATGCCGTAATTGCACACGAGTATGGTCATGGTATTTCGAATCGTTTAACCGGTGGTCCGGCCAACTCTAATTGTTTAACCAACCAAGAGCAAGTAGGCGAGGGTTGGAGCGACTTTTTTGGTTTGGTACTTACACATGGTGCAATGGACTCTGTTGAGCGTGCACGTGGCGTAGGAACATGGTTGAGCTACCAGGCCATCAGCGGTACAGGTATTAGAACTTACCGCTACAGCCGCAACATGACCACCAATCCATCAACTTACAATTATATTAAAACAGCTTCTATCCCTCACGGTGTTGGTGCTGTATGGTGCAGCATGTTGTACGATTTGTATTGGAATTTAATTGATAAGTATGGCTACGACAGTAATTTATACAGTGGTACCGGAGGAAACAACCGCGCTTTACAATTGGTAATTGACGGATTAAAGTTGCAACCATGTAACCCGGGTTTTGTTGATGCGCGTGATGCTATTTTAGCAGCCGACAAAATGAACAACAACGGAGCAGACAGTGCTATCATTTGGAGCACTTTTGCACGCAGGGGTTTAGGTTATTCAGCCGACCAAGGAACAACAGCTTCTCGTACCGATGGAACAGCAGCATTTGATTTACCTCCAAATACTTCAACCGGATTAAATGAGTTGAACAAAGAAAGTGGTATGAGTTTTTGGCCAAACCCTAACCAAGGCGAGTTTGAAATTTTAATGCCTAAAGGAGCAACAACTATTGATGTAGAGTTGTATGATATAACAGGAAAACAAGTTTACAACCAAACTTTAACCGGCACCGAAACCGTTACCATTAACGCCAAAGGATTACCAATAGGTGTGTACATTTTAAAAACACAAAGCAACGGTAAAATATTTACAGGTAAGTTATTAATCACAGAGTAGTACCAAAACCGACTTAAAATATAAAGCGAGGCTTCCAAAGGGGGAGCCTCGCTTTTTTGTTAAACGCCAGTTGGCGTGCTAGTTTTTTACGCTTCCATACGGGGCCATTTCCATGCATAACGGATAATTAGACCAAGCAGAATAACTTCTACAACAGCAGCAAACACCATATGCATCCATGCTTCTCCTGCCAAATTAAATAACATATATGGTATTAAAACGATAGCCACCATGATATTTACTAATCGATTTATTTTAGCCGGCAAAATAACAGACAGAAAAACCATCAGCATTGGAATTGTAGCTAAGAACAATGCTATAAAAATAAATCCTTGTGTAATATCAAATACAAATACTTTTCCTTTCAATATATCAGCCACTTTACCCGGCATATATAGAGCAAAATGGTCAACATAAACATAAAGAAACATAAAACTCGTCCACAGTGCTGCAAGCTTTAGATTCACACTTACGTTGATGTCTTTCAGTTCATTTTGTGTATGCATAAACGATTAATTAAAAGTTAAAGCCAATATGCAAACCCGGTTCAGGTGTCCATTTTGGCCACTTGTCATCTTTTTCTTTAAATCCATCGGGCATTTTGGTGTAAAAAGCACGACCGGCAATACCAAGAGATGGTTCTATAAAAAACTTATCCTTAAAAAGTTTAACGTGATAGCCAACGCGATAGGTGTTGAATATAATAAAACCATTCCCCACTTTATCACCGTTTTCATTCCTGAATGTTTGCCACATAGGCGTTGCATGTGCTGCTAAATAAAGTCCTTTCCAAACATACCTTTGATAAGCTAGGCCAATTCCATATTCTCTTATATAACCGGGAAATTTCTCTTCAGGTGTTCCATATGCTTTATTATAAAAGGGGTTAATACCTAGAGGCCAAGCATGTTTCCATGTTATTAGTTCAAGTGAAATGACATCTTTTCCTGTAATACGATAACCTAAATTGAGTTGAGCGAATCCCGGTGGATTTACCTTGTCTAAATTACCTACTACAAACAAAGTACTACCAACAAACCAGCGTTTATAAGTGCTGTCTGTTTTATCATATTGCGCTTTAAGGTGAATTGAAAAGGAACTTAAAAGTGCAATGAAGAGCATGATTTTTTTCTTTTGCATAGCTATTGTTGTTGTTAAATGATGGTACAAAAGTAAATTGGTAAGGTGCTATAAGTCGTTCACTTAAGTGAAGAAATGTGGTTAGTTTTTTTAATAAATCAGGTTACTGGTGTGTTTGTGCAATACCGATTTTTGTAGTATTACACAAGACCAAACGTTTGTTGTAAATTGAGGTAGTTGTTATTTTTTTAAATTAAAACTTAACTCCAAAATCAAACCCGGGTTGAATAAAATAGTTAGGCCACTTTTGTTCTACAGCTTTAAAAGATTCAGGAACACCTGTTCTTAAAGGCCAGTAGCTTACTCCAATTGCAGGTTCAAAAAAGAAACGGTCGTTAAAAAACTTAAACTGATAACCCAAATAAAAATCTAGGTATAAGGTGTATCCATTTCCGATCTTTTTATTGTTCTGATCCATGTATTTTTCAAAAGCATTTAGTGCATATACTGATGTATAAACTCCTTTCCACAAAAAACGCTGATATCCTAAAGTAGGTGCAAGTATGCGCGCATGGCCGGGGTAGCTATCTTCTGTTCCATCAAATATTTTTCCCCAAGGTGTACCAAGAGGCCAATCGTAAACGGATCTTTTAAATCTAAAATGAATAACATCTTTAGGGGTAATGCTATAACCGGCATTTATTTGTATGTATTCAGGATTGTGTTCCTTAGTTAAATTCCCCAGTAGGTATAGGGTACTCCCAACATACCACCTTTTGTAAGTACTGTTGGGTTTGGTATCTTGAGCATTGGCTTTTATACTACCGGCCAATATGATGGTTAAAACAGAACATAAAATTCTCTTGTGCATATCCTTTTTATTCTTGTTAAATGATAGCGCAAAAGTAGATGGGCTTAATGCCACAACTCGTTCACTTAAGTGAAGAAAGAGGTATTAGCCCTTTTTTTCTGAAATACGTGCTCTTAGTCTGCTTAACGATTGTGGTTTGATGCCTAAGTAACTTGCCAATTGGTGTTGTGGTACACGCTGAATAAGGTCGGGTCTTTTTTGGATTAAGTTCAGGTATCGTTGTTCGGGCGAAGAGGTTTTAAATTCGTCAAAGTCCATCCGTTGTTTGGCCAATAATTCTTCCGACAACATCCTGCACATGGTATCAAACTTGGGGAATTTGTTGTTTACTTCAACCGACATGTCATCGTTTGATACCAACAAAATACTGTCTTCAACACAACCAACATAATACTCAGATGGGGTTTTGTTTATTGCGCAATGTGGTGTTACTCCTTCAAGCTCGGTATAAAAAGCAGTTGTTTTTTCTTCTCCATCAATGATGTAATAAACCCTGATACAACCTTTTAAAACAAAATAATTGTTATTGGTACTTTGTCCTTGCGCTAATAATACTGTTCCTTTTTTTACCGAATGAAATAAATTTAATGAGAGTAAAGTATTTTTCTCCTCCTCTGTTAGCGTAATGTATTTTGATATAAAGTTGAATAGTATGTCTTGCATGTTGTTGTTTCTGTTGGTTGTTACGCTAGGCAATATAGGTTTGATGGAATGATGTTTTATCCATCAAAAAAAACACTAAGATTTAAACAACGCCATTAATTTTTTACCAACGGTAATTACACCAATCATTAACAACCCGCCAATAACGCCAAATGTAGCTTCTTTTAAAAGCACAGGCCACTTTGGTAAAAAGTGGTGTAGGTACTCAATGTTATGCACAAATATGCCACCCGAAACCAAGATTAAAGCAAGGGTTCCTACCACGGCAAATGTTTTGATTACAATAGGTAAGGTTTTAACCAACAACACCCCAATGCTGTTTAATAAACCTTTTTCGTTTGATTTACGAATGAAACGAAAACCCAGATCGTCCATGCGCACTATCAAGGCTACTATGCCATACACACCAACAGTTGCCAATATGGATACAACTGAAACGGTAAGTATTTGTATAGACAAGGTTTTGTCTAAAACAGTACTTAAAGCGATGATCACAATTTCAACCGAAAGAATAAAATCAGTGGTGATGGCTGATTTAATTTTTGCTTTTTCTAATGCGGCATCTTCGTTTTTTACTTCATCAGTTGAAGTTGCTGTTTCCTGTTTTTTATGAAAGAAATATTCTACAATTTTCTCAACGCCTTCGTAAGCCAAATAAAATCCGCCCAATACCAACACTATTTTGATGGCCACAGGTAAAAACAGGTTTAACAATAAGGCAATTGGAACTATGATGAGCTTATTGATAAACGAACCTTTGGTAATGGCCCACAGCACTGGTATTTCTCGTGAGGAAACAAATCCGGTTGATTTTTCTGCATTCACGGCAAGGTCATCGCCTAATATTCCTGCCGTTTTTTGGGTAGCTACTTTGGCTGTAACAGCCACATCATCCATTAAAGTTGCGATATCGTCTAAAATTGCAAAAAAGCCTGATGCCATGTGTTGATTGTTATTGCGGCAAAATAAAGAAATAATGTTGGCACTGCAAGTAGTGGTACTATTGCAGTTGTCTTGCGGTTTAAATACAAATTTGATTGGGTGTGGAATTTTGTCTTTAAACTAAATTGTACTTTTTCTAGGGGTTGCACCCCAAACCCGCGATACTTTTTGTCTTGAAACAAAAAGTATCCAAAAAATTCAAGGCTTATGAGATTTTTGCTACAAGTTACGCTTGTTGTATTCCGCGCAATCCAAGCCATTTCGCTGCGCTTCATTTCCGGATTGCTTACTAAGTCCAACGCAAATACAACTGCACTTACTTGTTACGCAAAAATCTCATGTGCCGTATAGAATCCTTCAAACATGTTTCAACATTCAAGCATGAACCATAGGTCGCCTCTATGAGGCTTATGGTTTGTGTTGTATGTTTTCTTTTTTACCAAACGGTCGCCTCTACGAGGCTCTGATGTTCTAGCTACAACAGTAATCCCGTAGGGATGGCCATATGGTAAAAAGGTAATAAAGAATGTGAAAATAAATCCCGTAGGGATGACCTTAGTTGATGTGTTTGTTAAGTTTAAGGATAACAACTATGTTGGTTGTGTGAACGATAAACTAATGTTGGTTGTTTTAATATTAAGCTGATTGAATGCGTGAGTGATAAATATTTGTTTAACTATGCAATAAAGACAGATGGCACACTGACGGCACGAGCATTAACGGGGACGTATTTCATCTCACAACATTTATTGTGATTGGTTCATAAGCCTTGGTTACTTTGCCAACCATATTTAAGAATTGATTGCGTTCTATTTTTTTTCTAATTCTATCAAGACCTTCATTTGATGTAGTTCCAACAATTACCGTGGTTGTTGGTCCACCCATATATGCAAACAATCGTATCTTAACTTGAATGAAATGATTAATTCCCTCGCCTCCTTCCCAAGGATAAATCGAGTAGTTCAATTCATATGTATGATTGCTTGGACTATCCTCATTCGGAAGGCTTCCTACAACATAGGGAAGAAGCTCTTCTTTGTTGTTGAGCAAGATGTCTGGTATCCATGCATCAAAGTTGTCGATATCCAATTCTGCACTTGCAAAGCCATGCGCAATTTTTACCATCAACTTCGCGTAAGTGTTTATATCAAATTCTTGACTAAATGTCCATGAATTGAATTGTTTGAACAAAGCCGGGTCTTGGGGTTTTATTGTAATCGAATTCAAGGAGCATCCAACCCAATCAAAGTCAAACTTGGTATGATTAATTAAAAAACCTGGTTCGTTTAGTTTGAATATTGGATAAGTACCGAAGGAATTTGATATCGGAGCCAGGACTGTACCTATCTTTGATTGAAACGTTAAACAAGTAGGTCGCTCTCCAGGTTTTCTTGAGGGAAAGTTGTGAATTAGCCTAATTGAATGAAACAATTTTTCATTGGCAATTCTTTCTATTTGTGATGTTAATTTACCACAATTATCGCAACTTGACCTTGGTAGAACTATTGTACCGAAGAGACTGAGAGGAACAATGTGCTCTTTACCCAATACTTCTTTTGTTTCTCCACAATAAATGCATTTCCAAACTGGGTCATAGTTGCGTGTCATGACTATTAATTTCCTCTCAGTATCTGAAAGATATATAAAATATTATTCGTTATCCTCTTCAGTGCCGGCTGTTGCCAACTTACCTTTGGCAAAGTTTTTGGCAAAATCCATAAACACCTTGTAGGCCGGAGTAAACGTAAATTTTTTATCGCTGTTACGGTCTATAATATTTCTACGGTTTAATGTACCTAAAAACTGCTTGCGTGCTTCGCTGTTTTTAAGTTGGTTGTTGTTCATAATTAAATCGGTGTACGATGAGTTATCTAACAAATTATCAATCATCTCCGAATCAAACTCGGCATACTGTATTTCATCTAAAAAGTTTTTGCCTTCTTTATCCAACTCGTAACAAAGCAAACCAATAAAAATACAAATGTCGCGGCTCAGCATTTCCATGGTTTCTTCGCTAATTAAATAGGCATAATCCGATTTGATGTCGAGGTAAAACTCAAACGTTTCTTTAAAAAACTTACCGTAAAAATCGGCATTGTTTTTTAATTCAATAAACTTGGCATCGGTGGCCAAAATAAATTTGCCATCCAATAAATCGCCTACAATTTCTTTATGATATCTAGGAAAGTCCATGTCGTTTAATTTTAATTTTTGGTACGCGTAAATTCATTTCTGTGGTTCTTATCACCTGTCTGTCGGCAGTTGGGTCAAACTCTAATTCAATGTCGTCTTCAAACAATAGGGTAGAGAGGGAGAAAAATTTCTCGGTCTCAATGTCCTCGTATTCGCCTCGTAAAGTAATACCGGCCCACTCAAAAAAGTTGGGCATAGGTAATTCTTTCATCAATTGCTCGCGGTAAAATTCTTTGTTAAAAATCCATTTATCGCTGGCACTTAAATTCGGGTCTTCCAAATACACATCATCGTTTTGCATGTACTGCTGCACGTACTCTAACGAGTTAAAATACATGGCGTTGTTGTAAGGGTATGCACGTAACGATTTTGGTATAAATGGTGTTTCTGATTTGTTCGGATTTTTCAAAAACTCAATCCATCCGGTTAATATCATCGATTCGCTTCTAATGCGCTCAATCAATGGCAATAATTCGTTGGTTAATATTTTAGACTGACGCAACAAATCATCGTTGGTTTGCACCAAAAAGGTATACAATTTTTCAAATTGTTGACGTGCCAATTCATCATCAAAGTTTAACCTGCGGATGTTAATGTACTGCGAAATGTCCAATAACCTGTTGGTAATGGAGTTGGCATGACTTACATCCAAAATGGTATTTAATGGTGTAATGTAATAATCAATCCAGAAACTGGCTTTACGTACTTTTTCGCGGTAATCTATTTTATCAACGTTTGATTTTAACTCTTTGGTTTCGGCAATTAAACGAAGTGTGTTTTTCTCAACAGCTTCAGTAAAATCGCGCACCTCATTGTTTAAATCGCTGATGCGTTGTAATAAAATGTTGCGGTCTTTGTTAATGCCCTCTTTAATTTTTTTGAACAACGAGGTTATCGAGTGCTCATATTTCTCAATAGTTTCGGGCAATAACGGTTTAAATTCACTTAAAATAAATTCTAAAAACTTGAAATACATAGGGCGTATTTCATAGTCGTCAGCAATCTTTTTAAAGAATTTGTACTCAATCAGCTTATTTAAAATATCGCTGTCGTGTTCGGCTAAAATAGCGTTTAAATCCTCTTTTCTAACAAGGCCGTCTTTCAACTGCACGTCAAACAATTCCTTGATGATATCAAAGTAATTGGAGAGGAAATTTAATATGGTCCGTGGTTCTGTTCTCATATTATTTTATTGTGATAACAGTTACACTTCTAACTTTAAATTTTTATCTAATACTTCACCGTAAGCAGCGTTGGTTTTTTCGTTGATGTTGATTTTACCCGAACTGCGGAAAATGAAGTAATACTTACCAAAACCAGGCACCGCATCAGGCGCAGCAAAAATCGGGATGAAATAATGCTCTTTACAGAAGCGCACCAACTCCGGACGGTTTTGCTTATCAATCGTTGCCACCTCATCAATAAACAAGGCAATGCGGTTTTCATGATCGGCCACAGCCAAACGGTTAATGATGTTCATTACAATCACCAAACGAATCATTTTATCGGTACCATCACTTTCAATTTGCTGACTTAAATCTACTTGTTTGGTGCTTCCTTTTCTGCTTAAGTGTAATGTGATGTCAAACAAATCGTCAAACTCAATTTTTTGTCCGCTTTCTAAGTAGTGGTCTAATACTTTTAAGTTTTCGCTGTTATCAAACTCAAACATCAACTGTCCGCTGATTTGTTGAATTTGGCTGATTTTACGCACTTCTTCCACCAAACGTTTATTGTCAATTAACTCAATGGTTAACGACTCGATATCGGAGATACGTGTTTGCGAAAGTTTGGTGTTGAATTTATTGTATAAAAACTCTTTAAACTCCTCGTAACGTTTAAGCAACGTGTAAGCCGGGTTAGCAAATTGGGTTGATATACTTTCTAACAACGATTGTACACTTCGTTCTTTGTCTTCAATCAACGCAACCTCTTCTTCCACGTACTTAATAAAGTCCATTTCATCGGCAAAGGTGCTTTGTAGTTTATCGCGCAACTTCTCAAATAAATGGTCTTTGTTTGATTTGATGGTGATGCGGTCTTGCCAGTTTAATTTTATCTTATTGTAAAGTTGGTCTAAACTTTCGTTGGTTTCAAACTCTTCGCCCACTAAACCTAACTCATCAATTTCATGCTTCATTTCAATCAGCTTATTGATGCGCTCTTGGCGTTTTTGTTTTTCATCCAATAAATCGCGCAACTCATTGCTTTTACGTGCAATGGTTTTGGCAATTTGTTTTTGTTCGGTTTCGTATTTTTCTTTCTCCACCATCAAATCATTCACATCGCCTTTTAAGCGATCTAATGCTTTAACCAAAGCAGGTTTAGCTTTTATGCGAACAATTTTGTTTTTAATGGTTTCAATTTCGGCACCAATTCTTTGCAATTCGGTGTTTGAAGCCTCTAAATCTTGAACAACTTTTAATAAACTCTCTTGCTGAATTTTATCTTCTTTTAGTGCAGCTAATTCTTCTTTTAATTCATCAACATTTTTAAAGTCTTTTATGACAATGTTTTTTGAAATATCAATCTGACCATCAAATACACTTAATGTTTGGCTGATTTTGTGAATCTGCTTCATTACTTGGTCGCCCGGTAAACTGCTTACTTGCTCACTTAAAATAGAGTTTAACAATTTACGGTTTTCAACCGAGCCCGAAATTTTATTGATTAACAGGTTGCTGTAGTTTTTAACCTGCATTTCAATACGCGCAATTTGGTCGTTGATTCGCACAATTTTGTTTTCGATTTGCTGGCTGTTTAGGCGTTGCAACTCGGCCATGGTAATGCGGCTCTCAATATTTTTACGTTGTTGGTCGAAGTTGGCCAACTGCTCGTTTAAAATATTAAGCGGCTCGTATGCATCAATTTCTTTAATCTCGTTTTCTTTCTCATGAAGCAATTGTGTACGCGAGTTAATCTCTGCTTCTTTACCACCAATTTTACGGTCTAAATCGGCTTTAGCAGGAATCAACTCCTCGTTCATTTCGGTATTTAACCTGCCAATGGCCTTGTCTTTTTCGTGCAATTGCACTTGCAACTCGGGCATGGTGTGTTTGTAGTTTTTCTCAAAACCATAAAACAACTCGCTTATAATGCGTGCTTTGGCGTTGTACTGACTAACCAATTCGCGGAACTCATCAAACTCATTCTTAACCGATTTAAGGTTACGAATTTCGTTGTTCACACGTTTTAGGTCGTTGATGTCTTTTTTGTTTTTCTGCGAGAAGTTTAAGGTTTCGTTCTCGCGGTTATCGGCTACAATAAGCGCCTCTTTAAGGTTTTTATTGGTAATTAACTTGGTGTTAATTAAGTAGCGGTAAATGCGCGAAAAGTTATTGCTGATACCCTCGCTGCGCACGCTATCATCCAACCAAACCACGGCATTGTTACGTTTACCGCGTTGGTAAACAAACTGAAACACCTCACGTTTGTCTTTAAACTGCTCAAGGGTTAAACCACCGGCAGCAATTTTTTCTTTAACCTCTTCAAACTTTAATAAACGTTTGTCGGTATCAACAAAGAATTCCTCTTTGTATTCGCTGTCAAACTTATAGTACTCCAAGTTACTGTCGCTATCGCGTTTAACAATAATGCTGTAGTATGATTTTTTGAAAACTTCAAAAACAATAAAACTTTGGTTGTGGTTAGGGAAATAATGGTGAATGGTTTCTTTGTCGCCCTTACGGTTACCACTAAAACTCATCTTTTGTCCATCAATGATAAACAAAAAGTTAAGTGCATAAATAAGGGTACTTTTACCAATATTATTCGGCCCCACCAGCTGTAAGCTATCGCAGTCGTCAAGCCTTACTTCGGCTTTACCGTATACCTTACTGTTAAGTACAATTACACGTGTTAGCATAATTTATCTGAAAATGATTTTGGGTACAAGGTAATTGCGACAATTGGGTAGTTACCCACCATTTTTGCACAGTTTGCAAGGGGTTGAAAGTGTTTGAATTGTATTCTCCCAGCAAAAAGTATTATGATATCGCGACATTTTATATATTTTGCGTGTTACAGTTTATACCCAAATGAAGAAACAACTCAACCAACTTTTAAAGACTTTATCATTGGTCTTTATTTTATCGTCAGCTGCATTTGCCCAACCCTTACAAAAAGGTTTGTTGTGGGAAATATCAGGTAAAGGATTATCGAAACCATCGTATTTGTATGGTACCATGCACGTGAGCAGCAAATTGGCTTTTAACTTAAGCGATTCGTTTTTTACGGCCATTAAAAATTGCGACCGTGTAGCATTAGAAAGCTCACCGGAAAATTGGCTGGAAGAGTTTTTAAGTACAGAGTTTATGAGTTACTCGATGCGCAGCCAAAGCAGCGAGGCACGTGGAAACGACAACCCGATTACCATTAATGATTTTACTTGGTTTAAAGAGTTTTATGCCAAAGGGTATATTCAAGAGGCATTGGCCCGCGACCCTGATGTGTTAAACCAATTGATGTTTAGACATACCAGCAGCAAACAAGATTTTGAGGAAGATACGTACCTTGATTTATACATTTTTCAGACAGCAAGCAGGTTAAAAAAGCCGGTTGTTTCTGTTGAGGATTTGGACGAAAGTTTAAAGTTGGTGATGCAAGCATACACCGATATGTTTCCGGAAGATAAAGAGCGTAAGTTTAACAAAGATTTCGACAGGTTGTTGGAAGATTATTACCGCCAAGCTGATTTGCATAAGTTGGATTCGTTGATGCAAAAACAAGGGTACAGCGAAACATATTTTGAGCGCATGTTGTATGTGCGTAACAAAAATATGGTAAACCGTATGGATTCGTTCATGCGTTTAGGTCCGTTGTTTACCGGTGTAGGTGCTGCGCATTTACCGGGCGAAAAGGGCGTGATCAGTTTGCTTCGCCAAATGGGGTATAATGTTCGTGCTGTAAATTTGGGCGAACGTAATGCTTCTTTGCGCAGCAAGTTAGACAAAATAGAAGTGCCAATTACCTATCAAAAATTCACGTCTACGGATGGCAGATTCAGTGTAGAAGTACCTGGTAAATTGTTGGTAATGCCTGATAACAGTGTAAGTCAGCAATACCTAAGAACCGATATGATGAATGGATCATTTTATTCGGTGAACCGCATTAGAACCTTTGCTCCGTTTATTAATTTTACCGAAGAAGAATTTAAAAAGAGTGTTGATAGTTTATTGTACGAGTACATTCCGGGCGACATTCAAAGTTTTAAACCCATCACCGTTAGCGGCTATCAGGCTTATGACATCACCAACAAAACCAAACGTGGTAACTTACAACGTTACCGCATTGTGTTTACGCCATTTGAGTTGTTTGTATTTAAAGCAGGCGGAAACGGAGCTTATGTAAAAAAGAATGCTGTACAGTTTTTTAACTCCATAGTTATTAATACACCGGCCACTGCAACAGCACCATACAGCAGCAATAAAGAAGGTTTTGCCATAAACTTACCTGTTACACCTTTGGCCAATTTCGAAAATTCTACCTTAACCAATTACACACCTAACTCGCATATTTTTCAGGCAGTTGATGCGGATGGTATCAAGTACTTTTTATTAAATCAGGTAGCCATTAACACCACCTATTTAGAAGAAGACAGTGTTGAAATAAACTTAATTGAGCGCGGTTATTTAGAAGGTACAGGATTACGTTCGTTAAGCCGTAACTACAGCAGTTTGGGTGGATACCCAATATTATCATGCACATACAAACATCCTGAAAAAGAAACCCGTGTTGCAGCCATTTATGTATTAAGAGGTAGTCATGCCTACGCGTTTTCTGCATGGTGTACTACTGATGAGCAATTGAAAAAAGCAGTTGATGTGCTTAAAACATTTAAGTTGGTTGATATCATTTCTGCTGCCGGAAAACCACGTGTTGATACGGTACATAAATTTACGGTGGTGTCGCCAATTCCTGTTCCTCCGGATGTAAACGGGTACAATTTTTCGTTTAAAAAACGCGATGAAAAAAGCAACCACACCGGACAAAGTGAGTACATTAATTATTTTGATGCCGAAACCGGAGAGCGTGTAGAGTTGCGCTGGCAGCGTTTGCACAAATATTTTATGAGCAAAGACACCGCTAAATTCTGGAAAAACGAATTAGAGGAAATGAATCCCCGCAATGATTACATTCAGAAAGTAACTTACTACAATAAAGATGGAGCTGTATGTGCTGATGTATTGTTTACCGATACCAACACCAGCCGCATCATGATGTCGAAAGTAATTATTAAAGGCCGATACATTTATACCTTACTGGCACATACGGATACCATTACCAGAGGCAACAATTTTGTACGCGAGTTTTTTGCCACTTTCCAATCAACCGATACCTCGAAAGTTGTTCAACCATTTGTAGATAAAACACCTATTTTATTGAGCGATTTGTTGAGCGATGACAGTACAACGTATGCACAGGCGCGCGATTTAGTTGGCCGTACGCAGTTTCAAGGTAAAAGCTATAAGCCTATTGCCGAAACCTTGGGTAAACTAAAAGAAGATAAGTATAAAAAAGACATGCGTATTGAGTTGGTTACCGAAATTGGTTTCAGAAAAGATGAAACAGCCATTCCGTACTTAACCAAAGAATACAAAAGTGCCGGTGATGACTACGATTATCAGGTATCTATTTTACGTGCATTGGCTTCTATTAACAGCAACAACTCGTATAAGGTATGTAAGGATCTATTAATAGCCGAACCACCTTTTGCCAGCGATAATTCTTTATACAGCCGCTTGTTCGATTATATTGAATCGGGAGATTCGCTTTGGAACAGAAAGCAATTTATGCCTGATGTATTAAAGTTAGGAGAAAACGAAGAGTACAAAATATATGTTCACCGCATGCTGGCCGATGCCATTGATAGCAATAAGGTAGCAGTTGTGGCTTATCAACCCTACATAAATGGGGTAATTAATGATGCCAAAAAAATATTAAAACAAGAGTTAACTGAAGACGAAAAAGAGAGCTATGGTCGTAACTACGATTTAGAAATGTACAACCGTATTTTGATTAAACATTTTGATAACGCACAAGTAAAAGAGTATTTTACCAAACAACTTAAAGCCAAAAATTACCATGTAAAAGGGTATGCCGTAGCCATTATGTTGGCCAATAAAAAACCGGTACATGATACCGTGGTTTACAACCTAAGCAATAACCTCGATTCGCGTTTAAGTTTCTATTTTGCACTTAAAAACAACAAGCAATTGGATAAAATGCCTAAGGAGTTTACCAACCAAGAGGCTTTGGTGTATTGTTATGCACGCAACATGGTTAAACCAAGTTATGGTGATAACAAGCTGGATACAATTATATTGATAGATAAAACACCAACGTATTTCAAATCAACTTCAGGCAATATGTATTTCTTTAAATACAAATTGAAGAAAAGTGATGATTGGAAAACTTATACGGTGGGTATGCAAATTGCTGATACCACCAAATACGAATTTGTGTATTTTATGAATGGAAAAAGCAAAGAAGACTTTGATGAAAAACAAACCATTCAAGAGCAATTTTCTAAAGCCATAGAAGCAAGAAAAGAATCGGTTCGTAGCAGTAAGTACAGTAACAATAGCTACGATTACGATGAGGAAGAATATTTTGATTAATAGGTATTAATACCAAGCACACACACCCTGCATGTATAAGTTTTTAATAGTAAGCATGTTCATCAGCAATTTTGGGTATACTGTATTTGCTCAGCAAACAGTATCCAAAATTGCTTTTGGGTCGTGTGCCAACCAATCCAGTAATTTACCCATATTTAATGTGGTTGTTGACCATAAGCCTGATTTGTTTGTGTTTTTGGGCGATAATGTATACGGTGATACCCATAACATGGATACCCTCGCGGCTATTTATAAACTTATGGGAAACAAACCCTCGTTTCAAAACCTAAAAAAAAACGTACCATTAATAGCAACATGGGACGATCATGATTATGGCCAAAATGATGCGGGTAGACATTTTACAGAAAAAGAAAAATCGAAAGAAGTGATGCTCGATTTTTTTGATGAACCCAAAGAGTCGGAGCGAAGAAAAAGGGAAGGGGTTTACCAATCGTATTATTATCAAAAAGCGGGAAAAACCATTCAGGTTATTTTGCTCGATTGCCGCACTTTTCGTGATAACCTGATTAGGTTTGATAAAAAGAAGCACCGCAAAAATGGTAGGCACAGACATTATTATGTACCCCACGCCACAACAGATTCAACCATGTTGGGCGCGGACCAATGGAAGTGGCTTGAAGCAGAATTAACCAAACCGGCTGATGTAAGAATTATAGGAAGTGGCTCGCAGTTTGGTATTGAATATAATGGTTACGAATCGTGGGCCAATTTTCCGCACGAACAAAAACGTATGTTTGAATTGATTAAAAATACCAAAGCTAAAGGAGTACTTTTTATTAGTGGTGACGTACATTATGCCGAATTATCAAAGGTGGATTATCCTGGATTGTATCCCATATACGATATAACTGCTAGTGGCTTATCATCAACTTGGGAGTTTGCCACCCCAAACAAAAACAGAATTTGTGGCCCGGTTATGCAAAATCATTTCGGGTTAATAACCATCAATTGGGCCTTACCCGACCCGCAAATAGAGCTGGAGGTATGGGATGTTAAAAATAAACGGTGCATCTGTTATCAAGTGGCTTTAAGCCAACTTTCATTTAATTAGTTAAATCCCTAAAATAGAGTATACTTGCACATCCTAAAATTCCCTAATTCCCAAATATGAGCATTTAAGGTGTTGGTGTTGATGCAATGGTTTTATTGTTGTTAATTAACCAATCCGCTGAAAGTGCCCGTATCGTTATGAAAACAAGAACGTTTAAAATCAAATCAATAAAAATAAGCTGGTTGTTATGGCTTTTTGTGCCTGCACTTTTAGTTGCTTGCACAAATAATAATAAACCTAAGCAAAATAGGTTCGATTCGGTTTTAAAAACAGCTCGCGGGTACATAGAAAATGGTGAAGAACAAATGGTTCGCTCTTTTCTAGACAGTGTTTATGCCGCTCATTCAAATGTAACTTATGCAGAGTATTTAAAGAAGTACCAATTAATAGCTGAGTTATACTACTATTTTAAGCCTAATTATAATTTAGCAACGGTATATCTGGATAGCATGGATCAAATACTATCCAGCAATGCTACTGATCAAGATAATGAGGCTGAATTGTTTTTGTTACTTCATAGGGGGCGAATAGCCATGATGCAGCAAAAGTTTGAAGATGCATTTTTTTATCACTACAAGGCCAAACTAAAAGTTGAAGATTTAAACGACCCCTGCCAAAGCCAAAAATATGCTTTTGCATTAGCCATGTTGCTTTACCGCCAGGAAGGTTACCGCGATGCCATTTATTATTTTTTAGAAAGTTTGCAAAAAGGAGAGTCGTGTAAGGCCGAAGAGTTTGATCACTTTTTGTTGCAAAGGCTTATTAATCCTAATAACGTGGCGCTTTGTTACGAAAGACTTGACATGGTTGATAGCGCATTGTTTTATTATCAAAAGGGCTTAAATAAACTTGAAGAGGCCGCTAAAAGATATCCTGATAAAAACAATGTACTGAACAAAACTCGTGGCGTCTATTATGGCAACATTGGTGGCGTTATGTTAAAACAAAAAAAATACAACCTAGCCAGGGTTTATCTGAATAAAAGTATCGAACAAAATTACCATCCTGAAAAAGACATGAAGGATGCCATATACAGTAAGATAAAACTAGCCAGATTAGAAGTGGAATTAGGGAATAAAGGTGCTGCATTACATCTAATAAACGAATTGCAAGACACCATGCCTAAATACAGCGACTTAGATGCACAAGGTAGATTGGCAGACGTAATGTACAAGTATTATGGGTTAGTTGGTAATTACGAAAATGCCCTTTTTTATCAAAAGTTAAAGTACCAACTTAATGATTCGTTGCAGAAGATACGTAACCAAATTATACTTAAAAACAGTTACGTTAAAGAGTTTGAGAAGGTGAAAAATAAGGTTGAACTTGATTATTTAATCAGAGAGAATAAAGTAAAGTCGTGGTTTTTACTTACTGCAGTTTCTGCTGCAATTTTGCTTGTTGTTATTATTGTTTTATTTGGCATCAGCAGAAGACAACAACGAAAATACATTGCCGAATTGGAAGAGCTTAATAAAGCAGTAAGTTTAACCAATCATCGGTTGGAGTCGAGTTTAAACTCTTTGGAGCAAAGTTATAGCGAGAACGAAAAGCTTATAAAAATTGTTGCACACGATTTACGTAGTCCGTTGGCCGCTATTGTTGGTGCCCTTGATTTGGTAGGAACTAGTATTTTATCGGAGGAGGAAAAACCTGAGTTTATCAATATGTCGCGCGAATCGAGCATGAAGGCGCTTAATTTGATTAACGATTTATTACAGCCCAAAGAAAAAGGTACCGAACTTGAAAAAATACCAACCGATTTAAAATCACTTATCGAATCATCAGTACACATCATCATACATCAGGCCGACCAAAAAAGACAAACATTGGAGATGAATTGCCCGAGTGTTATTGTACCGCTGAATGAAAGTAAAATTTGGCGCGTAATGAATAATATACTGGCTAATGCGGTTAAGTTTAGTCCGGTAGGTGCACAAATTAAGATCACTACAGAAGTGTTTTCTGAACATGTGATAATATCGGTAAAAGACTCAGGAATTGGTATTCCTGAACACATTCGCGACAATTTGTTTGATTTGTTTACCAAGGCATCGCGCAAAGGAACAAACGGAGAAGAAACTTACGGTTTAGGATTGGCCATCTCAAAACAAATAGTGGAAGCCCACAACGGAGAAATTTGGTTTAAAAGCGAACCGGGTAAAGGCACTACATTTTTTGTGATGTTGCCCCGTTAGTTTAATTAAATAATGCGATTAATTCATCGCGCCAAACCAATACAAATACCCCAATCATACAAATAGCAGCGGCAATTATTGATGGTCCGTTTATACGTTCGCGCCCACTTATTGTTGCAGCCAGCATAACCGTAATGGGTAATAAACTAAATATGGTTTGTGCAATACCAACCGGTATTTGAGATGCCGCATATAAACTTAAAGAAACACCCATTACCGGACCAAAAAAGGTTCCTGTTAACAAAGGTGTAATAATGGTTTTTGATGCGGTCATGATTTTAAATTCTGCCCACACATTTCTTTTAAAAACGGCAATGCTATAAGCCGCCAAAGTACCAATGCCCATGCGTATCCAAGTGGCATGCACTGCACTTAAATCGGCACCGGTTTGGTGGGTAATGTTTAGTCCTTTTTTTGCACACACCAAACCCAGTCCTTGGCCAACTGCTCCTAAAATGGCATAGGCAATTCCTTTTAAAACTTGGCTTTTATCAATGGTTTTATCGTTACTTTTTTGGGTTGATTGAATAAACCAAATAATACCACCAGTACTAATCATCATACCTAAAATACCCACACCGTTTATGCTTTCACCTAAAATAACCATGCCTAACAGTAAGGCTGCAACAGGTGCAAAAGTGCTGAATAAACTGGTACGGCTACTGCCTAAAATACTGTAGGCGGTAAATGCAAAATAATCGCCAAGGGTTAAACCAATAATGCCGCTTAAGCCAAGCCAAATCCATTCTCCAGGGGTAGGTAAAGTAAACAGTTCAATGAACGAAACTTTAAAAAATACCACCACCACCACACTAAGCAACAAGGCCGCAAAAAATAAACGTACACGGTTAACAGCTGCCGGATCGGCACGTTTGCTTGCAATGGTAAAAGCAAAAGTGCCAACTGTCCAACAAATTAATGTACCAAATGCCGCTGTTAGTCCGCTGTTTAACATGGTATTATTGTATTAAAAACTCATCACCCATATCAGGTATTTCTACATTATTTATGCCTTCTTGGGCCAACATATTTTGCATAGCCACCAAGTTGGGTTCATCACCGTGTACCAAAAACACACGCTTTAATTTAGGGTTGGTACATGCTTTAATGTAACGGTAAATTTCATCTTTATCCGGATGAGAACTGAATACATCGGTACGTGCTATTTTACTGTATATCCTGTAGTCTTTTCCTTTAATACCAATTACGCTTTGGCCTGATAATAAACGGTGACCAAGTGTCCCTTCGGCACAAAAGCCTGCAATTAAAATGGTGCTAAACGGATTTTGAATATTGTTTTTTACATGCTCTTGTATACGTCCACCCTCAACCATTCCTGCTGCCGAAATAATAATGCATGAATCGGTGTAGTTGGCCACTTGCTCGTGTCTATCTAAATTATCAATCCATTTTAAACCTTCAAAGTCAAACAAATCGCCATGCTGTTTTAAAAACGCTGCAGCTTCTTCATTTAACAGTTCGGGGTGTTTACTGTACACGTGTGTCGATTTTATGGCCAAGGGGCTATCAACAAAAACCTTAACCGGAGGCAACAAACCTTTTTTAGCCAACTTGCACAACACGTGCACAATACTTTGTGTACGACCCACGCTAAAAGCCGGAATAATTAACCGTCCGCGCACTTTAACAATGGTGTCTTCAATGTATTTCATCAAGTCTTGCTCGGCCAGTTCTGATGAAGTGTGTTTACGTCCGCCATAGGTAGTTTCCGAAATTAAATAATCCAAGTTTTGCATAGGTGTTGGTGTGCGTATAAGCTCGGCATGGTCACGACCTAAATCACCACTAAAACCTACACGGGTTGTTTTACCATCTGTGGTATATTCAACCACCACACTTGCCGCACCTAATAAATGTCCGGCTTCTATTAACTCAATACTAACATCCGGTTGTATTTTAAACTTACGGTTAAAAGGTAAAGTAACCACACGGTCCATGGCCACAGCCACCTCACGCTCCAAATAAATAGGGCGGGGTACACGCGCTTTGCGGTGTTTGGGTGCGCGGTTGTATAAATACTTAAACTCGTTAAGTTGAATGTTTGCGCTATCAAAAAGCAAATGTTTGCTAAGCTCAAGTGTTGGTTCGGTACAAATAATTTGGCCTTTGTAACCACGGTTAACTAAGGTTGGTATATTGCCACTGTGATCAATGTGTGCATGTGTAAGCACCACTAAATCTATTTCTGCGGGGTTAAAAGGAAAATCAAAAGCCTCTTCATTCATTTCGCGCTTTTGTTCATAATTCATGCCGCAATCAACCAAAATTTTGTATCCGTTATCTAAAGTAAGCATATGCATACTACCGGTTACTTGTCTGGCTGCACCCCAAAAAGTTAATTTCATGTTCTCTGTATGTTCTAAATATGTTTGGGGTGGGGTAGAATGGTGATGAAGAATATTTGCCTTAAACGCTTCAATCTAACAGCTGTAAACGAGTTGTTTTATCTACTTAAACCCCAACTTGTTTTTAAAGTAAAGGTAATTTAATGGGTTATTCACCAATTAAAATTTGCTGCAAAATAGCTTTTAAAAGCATATAATTCCTAACTTTGGTTTTATGGAATTGATTAATTTATCGGAACAAAATAGTTTGTTACAACAGTATGTAAGTGAGTTACGCGATGTTAACCTGCAAAAAGACCGCATGCGGTTTAGGAAAAATATTGAACGCATTGGGCAAATTATGGCTTACGAAATTAGCAAAACCATGAGCTGGAAAACGGTTGAAGTAACCACGCCTTTGGGCACACATCAATCAACCCGACTGGCTGAACAACCTGTTTTAGCTACCATTTTACGTGCAGGATTAAGTATGCATCATGGCTTGTTAAACTTTTTTGATGAAGCCGATTGTGCGTTTATATCTGCTTACCGCAAGCACACCAGCGATACCGATTTTGACATTGTGGTTGAGTATTTGGCCAGTCCGGATATTAACGGTAAAGTAGTGTTGCTTATCGACCCTATGCTGGCCACCGGACAAAGTATTGAGTTAACCTACAAAGCGTTGTTGCGTTATGGTACACCCAAGCAGTTGCATGTGGTAAGTTTAATTGCCAGTAAGCCCGGTATTGATTATTTGATGCACCATTTACATGGCCATAAATTATGGATAGCAGCTGTTGATAATGCCTTAAACGAACACGGTTATATTGTACCCGGTTTGGGTGATGCAGGTGATTTAAGTTTTGGTGAAAAAATGGAACGTTAACTTTGGTTGATGATTTTTTGGCTGATTATTGTAGATACAATAACCATCAATGGTGACGGCTAATTACTTGGTTTTTAGTAAGGTGAATTTGTAATGCTAAAAAGTTGGATAAGAAGTTTGCAAAGTGGATTAAAAACATATATTTGCCATACGAGACGGATGAATAACCGTTAATCCTAAACCTAAAATATTAGAGGAATGTCGAAAAAGAAAAAAATTCGCTTAGAGTACCCAATTAAATCTTCACCTGCTATTTTATACAATAGTATCAGTACTCCTTCGGGCCTATCAACTTGGTTTGCCGATGATGTAGATATATACAACAACAACTACAAGTTTAAGTGGGATGGGGAAGAACAAATTGCAGAATTAATAAAAAAGACAGCCGCTAAAGGAATGAAGTTTAGATGGAAAACGGCAAAACCTGAAGAGTATTTTGAATTTGAAATATTACAAGACGAACTAACAGATGATGTAGCCTTGGTGGTTACAGATTTTGTTGACGAGTCGGATGAAGAAAACGCTATACAGTTATGGGATAGCCAAGTTCACGAACTTAAAACATCATTAGGAGGCTAAGCCTCCTTTTTTTATACCCTTTTTTATCATAATGTATAGCATGAAGTTTTGTGCCTAAGGATTGGGATGTCGAAACACACGGGTACGGAGGTATAGAAATTTTATAAAAAAAAACACTTAAAGTATTGGCTGTGGTCGGTGTGAAATCACAGTTTTAGTTTTGGTTAACGATATCGGCTAAGACGCAAAGAATATTATCAATACTGGTAGTCAACCCACCCTCCCCATAAACTCCTCCACATGTTTTTCCAAATTTTCAAGTTCGCTTAACTCTACGCGGTGGCAAATTTTAGTCAGTTGATTGGGTTTAAAATGTATTTCGTTTATCATGGATAGAGCTGTAAAATCATCATCTTCCAGGTTGTTGTTAAATAAGTTATCGGTGGTTAATATTTGGTAGGGTAAATCTTTTAAACTGTTCATTTTCTCCAGGGTAACGGCATCAACCCTTATAAAATATTGCAAGGTAATATAGTGGCCCCACCACAACATAATGCGCAAATGGTGCTCCATGTGTTGGGTAGATAGTTGCGGTGTATCCAGCACCACATAAGGCATATCCAAGTAGTTTTCGCCACGGGTTACTTTAAAGTTTAGTGTACTATTTGGGTAATGCTTTGCCATCAACCAATTGCCCATGCCGTGCATGCCATCATAAAAATTTCGGATTAGTTTTTGCTTCATCTGCATGTAAATTGGATCCGAAATAAAATCCAGTTCATGTTTTGTCAGTTTAAATGTTGATTTTTGCATTCCACTTCAAATAAAGCGTATTTGAAAAAGTTAAACGTATTAATTGTAAGACAATTTACTAAGTCATTTGTGCCCACGTTTTTAGTGGTGCTGTTTATACTGTTAATGCAGTTTGTATGGCTGTATATTGACGACCTTGCCGGTAAGGGTTTAAGCGCGTGGGTTATTGCCCAACTCATGTTTTATTTCTCGGCCAGTATTATTCCAATGGCCTTACCCTTGTCTATTCTATTGGCTTCTATCATGACATTTGGTAACCTAGGCGAAACCTACGAGTTGGTTGCTGCCAAGGCCGCAGGCGTTTCTATTTGGCGCATGTTTATGCCGCTTATTTATGTGATGTTGTTTTTGGGTGTGTTTGGTTTTTTTACCTCCAACGTTTTAATACCTGAAGCCAATTTAAAAAAGGGCTCCTTGTTGTACGATATCAAACAACAAAAACCCACCATTTTAATTCAAGATGGTGTGTTTTTTAATGGCATTGAAGGCATTAGCATGCGTGTGGGTAAACGTAATGCCGAAACAGATGAACTTTCGGATATTGTAATTTACGACCAACGTCAAGGTGGTAGTAAACCCGTTATTATTACGGCCGAAAAAGGCAAAATGGTAATGGGCGATGATAAACGTTATTTGTTTTTTACCCTTTACAACGGTGCACGTTACGAGGAAATGGATAAACAACAAGGTTACGACCGCACGTATCCGCATACCACATTTAGTTTTAAGGAAGAAGAAATTGTATTCGATTTACAAGCCTTTAAGTTTAGCCGTACCGATGAAAGTTTGTTTAAAAACCACCATCAAATGTTAAATGTGGTGCAGTTAAGTCGCGGTTACGATTCGCTTGGTGGCGTAATTGCTCAGAAAAATGAAGCCTTACGTACCAGTTTAAATGCCTATTTTCATTTTGCCGACTCAAACCAAAAACTACAACCCATTGCAGCAAGCGGTGTACCCGATAGTATTTTTACGCACCTCATTAAGTTTTCGCAACAAGCTGTGGTAAGTGCTGCATTAAACAATGCACGTTCGGCCAAAGGTTATATTGAGTACAGCGTGAGTGATGTGGGAGATACCGAACGAACCCGTATTAAATATGATATTGAATGGCACCGTAAGTTTACCTTAAGTGTGGCTTGCATTGTTATGTTTTTTATTGGTGCGCCATTTGGTGCCATTGTGCGCAAAGGCGGATTTGGTATGCCTGTGGTGATATCGGTGATATTCTACATCATATACCACATTATATCTATTACTGGAGAAAAAATGGTTAAAACCGCTTCAACTTCAGCGCCAATGGGTATGTGGTTAGCCGTTATGATATTGGCTCCTGTAGGTATGGTACTTACTTATTTGGCCTCAACCGATTCGGGTTTGTTTGACAAAGCCTCGTGGAAATCGGCATTTAAACGTTTACTTTTAGTAGGTAAAAAATAACATGGCACCTCGCATTTTATTATTGGTAAACCGTGTGCCTTGGCCTGTTAAAGATGGTGGCACATTGGCGCATTACAATTTGTTAAAAGGATTGAGCGATGCTGGTTGTAACATTACACTTGCAGCCATGAACACCAGTAAACACCAAGTGGATGTAACTAAACTTCCGGTTTCATTTACCCGTTTGGCCAAATTACACACCGCTTTTGTTGACAATAGGGTAAAGGCTTTACCGGCTTTTTTCAATTTGTTTGGCAAACAATCGTACAACATCCAACGGTTTATAACACCAACATATCAGCAGTTGTTGGTTGATATACTAACCCAACAACAATTTGATTTAGTATTGTTTGATGGCTTATACACTGCGCCCTATGTAGATGTGGTGCGCAAACACAGCAAGGCTAAAATATGGCTAAGGCAACACAATGTAGAGTATAAAATTTGGGAAACATTGGCCAACCAAACCCAACAAATACTCAAAAAAAATTACGTTAAACTGCTCACCAATCGTTTAAAAAAGTTTGAACAACAAGTATTACCAAAGTTTGATGCCATTATTGCGTTAACACCAAAAGATGTAGCAGATATGCAAGCTTTGGGCTGCAAACAACCCATGTTTATTTCACCTGTAGGTATTGATTTTAAACAAACGGTGAGTAAAGTGGTGGTTCAACCCAAATCTGTTTTTCATTTAGGTGCAATGGATTGGCAACCTAATCAGCAAGCCATGGAGTGGTTTGTAACAGAAGTTTGGCCACTGGTAATTAAACAAAAACCTGATGCTATTTTTTACATGGCAGGCAAAAACATGCCGGCTACGTTTAAAAAATATCAAACCAAAAATATAAAAGTATTGGGTGAGGTAGAAGATGCCACCGTGTTTATGCAAAGTAAACAAATTATGGTAGTGCCTTTATTTGCGGGCAGCGGTATTAGGGTAAAAATATTAGAAGGTTTAAGTTTGGGTAAAACCATTGTTACCACTAAACTTGGGGTTGAAGGCATTGATGCACAACATAAACAGCACCTTTTGGTGGCTGATGATGCACAAACTTTTGCGGCAAGTATTGTTGAGTTGTTGCAAAATTCGGCATTAGCCGAACAGCTTGGTGATGCTGCAAAACAGTTGGCAACTGACCAATATCATAATAACAAAGTGATATCTCGCTTGTTAAACTTTTATAATACACAACAGCACGCTTAATTTGCAAAGCAATTTATATACACGTCATGAGTTTTACATTTAACACCATAGAAGAAGCCATTGAGGACATTAAACAAGGTAAGTTAATTATTGTTGTTGATGATGAGGACAGAGAAAACGAGGGCGATTTTTTAACAGCCGCACGCAATGTAACTCCTGAGGTTATTAATTTTATGGCCACTCATGGTCGCGGTTTAATATGCGCACCCATTACACCCGAGCGTAGCCAAGAGTTGGGTTTAAACCTGATGGTGAAACAAAACAATGCAGTACACGAAACTGCGTTTACCGTTTCGGTTGATTTATTAACGCAAGGTTGTACCACAGGTATTAGCGCGCAAGACAGGGCAAAAACAGTTCAGGCATTAATTAACCCCGATACTAAACCTGATGAGTTGGGTAGACCCGGACATATATTTCCGTTAATTGCCAATAAAGAAGGTGTGTTGCGCAGGGCAGGACATACCGAAGCTGCAATCGATTTATCACGTTTAGCCGGCTTTGAACCGGCAGGTTGTATTGTTGAAATTTTGAATGAAGATGGTACCATGGCACGTTTGCCTGATTTAATTAAGGTGGCCGAGCGCTTTAATTTAAAGTTGATTACCATTAAAGATTTAATAGAATACCGTTTAAAAACCGAAAGTTTAATACGCAGAATAATATCGGTTGAAATGCCTACCAAACATGGTAATTTCGAGTTGATTGCTTTTGAACAAAAAGATAACGGGCAAGAACATTTGGTGCTAAAAAAAGGAACTTGGGAACTCAACGAACCTGTATTGGTGCGTGTGCATTCATCATGCATAACAGGTGATATTTTCCATAGCATGCGTTGTGATTGCGGAGAGCAATTGCAAAAATCGATGGAGATGATTGAGCACGAAGGAAAAGGTGCAATTATATACATCAACCAAGAGGGCAGAGGCATTGGTTTAACCAATAAGTTAAAAGCATATAAGCTACAAGAACAAGGTTTGGATACGGTTGATGCAAATGTGCAATTAGGCTTTAAACCAGATGAACGCGATTACGGTGTAGGAGCTCAAATGTTGCGCGATATCGGGATTCATAAAATGCGTTTAATGACTAACAACCCAACTAAACGTGCAGGTTTAATTGGTTACGGATTAGAGATTGTAGAAAATGTGCCTATTAAAACTCCGGCCAACAAACACAATGAAAACTACCTAAAAACTAAGCGCGAGCGCATGGGGCATGACTAGCAAATAAAGAGTTTTTTAAAGCGGTAACTAAATATTAGTTACCGCTTTTTTGTTGTAATGATGTTGATTTTTGCATTTGTATAAAGGTAGGTATGTGTTGAAAGTTAAACCCGGCTTAGGGTTCCAATGCTTCGGAAGCAGCAGTTACCGGAGTAACTGTAAAAAGTGCGACCGAAAAGTCACGTGCGTTGGTTGTGCTTTATGGTAAGCCCAAAGATTTTATACAAACGGTATTTTAACCTTGCTTTATTTGGTTTACTTTGTGCCTTTAATAGCCCCGTTGTATGAATATATTAGAAGTTAAACATGTTACCAAACAATACGCCACGCACAAAGCATTAAACGATGTGAGTTTGGTGGTGCCTAAAGGCAGTATATTTGGTTTACTTGGCCCAAATGGTGCGGGTAAAACCAGTTTAATTCGTATCATTACCCAAATTACCCAAGCCGATAAAGGAGAGATTTTTTTTGATGGTGAGTTGCTTAAACCGGAGCACATTTACCAAATTGGTTATTTACCCGAGGAGCGTGGTTTATACAAAAAAATGGAAGTGGGTGAGCAACTTTTATACTTTGCGCAATTAAAAGGATTGAGTAGGAAAGAGGCCATGCACAAGCTTAAAGATTGGATTGAACGTTTTGAAATTAAATCGTGGTGGGGCAAAAAAGTTGAAGAGTTAAGCAAAGGTATGCAGCAAAAAATACAATTTATTGCTACAGTATTGCATCAGCCTAAATTGATTATTTTAGATGAACCGTTTAGTGGTTTTGATCCCATAAATGCCGATTTAATTACGCAAGAAATTTTAAAGTTGAAACAACAAGGCAGCAGCATTATTTTTAGCACGCACCGCATGGAAAGTGTGGAGCAATTGTGTGATGATATTGCTTTAATTAATAAATCGGAGAAGGTGTTGGATGGCTCTGTAAAACAAGTACGCGAGCAATTTAGAACACACATTTTTAATGTAGAATGTACCAGCCCGCAAATTATTTTACCTGATACTTATCAAGTGGCAAGCAGTAAACAGCTTGATAACAATCACTTTGTGTACGAAATTAAAAAGCCCCAACACGAAGCCAACAACATTTTGCTGAAGGAGTTGTTAAACCAAACAGAAATTATAAGATTTGCCGAGATGCTTCCAACCATGTCGCAAATATTTATTGATGTGGTAAATGCGCATCAACCTAACCATATTTTAACAGCACAATAACAACATAATTATGAGTGATATTAAACAGTACATTGAACAAAACAAACAACGTTTTTTAGACGAACTTTTTGCGTTATTACGTATTCCATCTATTAGTGCCGATAGTGCTTTTGCAGGCGATGTGGCTAAGGCTGCCGATTTTGTGGCCGAGCGTATGCGCGAAGCTGGGGCTGATAAGGTAGAGGTTTGCAAAACACCGGGACATCCAATTGTGTATGGCGAAAAAATAATTGACCCAAGTTTGCCAACCGTGTTGGTTTACGGTCATTATGATGTGCAACCTGCTGTGCCACTTGAATTGTGGGATACACCTCCATTTGAACCTACCATTAAGAAAACCGAATTACACCCTGAAGGTGCAATTTTTGCCCGTGGTTCGGCTGATGATAAAGGACAGTTTTACATGCATGTAAAAGCGTTTGAATACATGATTCATAACAATGCTTTACCTTGTAACATTAAAATGATGATTGAGGGTGAAGAGGAAGTGGGAAGTAACAACTTAGCCGATTTTTGTATTGCCAATAAAGAGCGTTTAAAAGCAGATGTGGTATTGATTTCTGATACCTCTATTATTGCTAATGATTGCCCAAGTATTGACACCGGCTTACGTGGCTTGAGTTATGTGGAGGTTGAAGTTACTGGTCCTAATCGCGATTTACACTCAGGCGTATATGGTGGTGCTGTGGCTAACCCAGTAAATGTGTTGGCTAAAATGATTGCCAGCATGCATGATGAAAACAACCACATTACTATTCCCGGTTTTTACGATAAAGTAGCGGAGTTAACAGCTGCTGAGCGCGAAGACCTAAACAAAGCTCCGTTTGACTTGGAAGCTTATAAAAAAGATTTAAATGTAGGTGATGTTTGGGGCGAAAAAGGATACACTGTTTTAGAACGTACAGGTATTCGCCCAACGCTAGATGTAAACGGCATTTGGGGCGGTTACATTGGCGAAGGTGCTAAAACCGTTTTGCCAAGCAAAGCATTTGCAAAAATTAGCATGCGTTTGGTGCCACACCAAGTAAGCGATGAAATTACCGAGTTGTTTAAAAAACACTTTGAAAGTATAGCACCTGCTGGTGTAAAAGTAGAAGTTCGTCCGCACCACGGTGGCGAGCCTGTGGTAACACCAACGGATAGCGTAGCGTATAGAGCAGCATCTAAAGCTATGGAAACTACTTTTGGTAAAACTCCGGTGCCCACACGTGGCGGAGGAAGTATTCCGATTGTAGCCATGTTTGAAAAAGAATTGGGTTTGAAATCCGTTTTAATGGGCTTTGGTTTAGACAGTGATGCACTGCACTCGCCAAACGAACATTACGGTATTGTAAACTACTTAAAAGGTATAGAAACCATTCCTTATTTCTTTAAGTATTACGCTGAGGGAAGTAAGTAGTTACTTGAGTGGATTTTAATATTGAACGGCCGCTTGTTGATTTCAACAAGCGGCCGTTTTTGCGGGTTATTTTTTATGTGGTGCAAACAAAGCCACTCTAAACCCTGACTCATTTACAATATCTTCTTTTGTATTTGCTGGTACGTAACCTTGGTAAGTGTAACATTTATTCTTGTTGTATTCCTGTAAAAAAGGTTGGTACTTAATAAAAACAGGAAAATTATTCTCGGAGCTAATAATTAACTGATTGCAAATGCTGTTTAATTGCCCATGTATATCTTTTTCCAAGCAATCTGTGGTTGAGTCTTTAATGATGCTGTAAACGAAACCGTAGTTTTTATACCTAGAGGGTTTGATTGCTGGTTCAATTACTCGTTCTGTCGGCTTGTATGATGTTGACTTTTGTTCATCGCTACTTTTGGTGTAGTTAAAATACAAATCCATTCTGTTTTCAAGGTCTAATTGCGCACCTTCATTAAAACCACCATTTGTAATCCAATAATTTTTAATTGCGTCTTTTAAGCCAGTATAGTAATATTCAATTGATTCATCAATTGTCTTTGTCTCTGCAGAAAAAAAATCAAATTGCTTTGAAAGTGCATAATCTAATTCAATGGGTTGTGGCAGTCTGTAAGTAGGGAGTATAAAGTCATCACTCCAAATAGGTGGCTGGGAAAAATTGGGCACGTCATGTCGCCAAGCATCAAATTCGTAAAACTCACCAGGTTGTTTAATTACATCACCCATAAAAGCTCCTAAAACAAAGGTTTCCAAACTAAAAACATTGTCTATCAAAAGGGTTTTAAAGTCTAACCGTAGTTTTTTTTCTTGTATTAAAATGTACTCGTTTGTTCTTGCTGTTTTCCAAATACAATAATTCATTATTTGCTCGTTAGTGAGTCCTGTTACGGGTTCTAAATCGTATTTTGGATTGAATAGTTTGTTTGATTTTTCTTGGTTTTGGGGTAATAATAAGTGAGCACATTTGTATTGATCACTGCTGTTTCTTTCCGTAAAATATTGCCACAAAATAAATGTAAGGTATTCCTTATTTGTGGTAAGGTGACGACTCAGGTAGAAAGGTGATAATGAGTCTTGTTTTTGAGGGTTATAATAAATAAGATCTTTAGGGAAATACTTTGATTTGTTTGGACTGTTTTTATCTGTTGCAATAAAAGAAACAGTAACAAAAAATAAGATGATGATTAAGAAGTTTTTCATGTGGCTTTTGCTTGATAAAACGCATTTCAAATTAAGTTTTTATAATAAGCTAAACAAACTTCACTTAGATATAATGGAATAATAGAAATTCAATCCTCAACCATAAACCCGTTAATTATGTAACTACCCTTTTTTATTGTGTAACGCCTGGTAAGGTAATGGGGTAGACCTTTGCTCAGTGAAAAATCATTCACACATTAATCCGATTATTATGAAGTTTTTGTTTTTACCATTTACCTTTTTATTATTCATACTCATAAATCCTAAAGTGAATTATGCACAAGCGCCTGTTTTAGGAAGGGCGTCAACATTTGTTTTGTTTACCAGTGCTGGAGCATTTTCTAATACTGGAGCTTCTGTTATAACAGGTGATATTGGAACCCAGGTGGGCGCACTTACCGGATTTCCTCCGGGCACGGTTAACGGTAACATCCACGTAGCCGATTCGGTTACTGCTTTGGCTGCTGCAAACTTAGGTACAGCCTATACCAGCTTAAATGCACTAACCTGCGACAGTACCATTGGTGCCACAATGGGCAACGGACAAATACTTACACCTAAAGTTTATTGTATCACCACACTTGCATCCATTAACGGAACATTAACTTTAAATGCTTTGGGTAATCCTAATGCTGTATTTGTAATTAAAGTAAATGGCGCTTTGTCAACATCTATTGCAACACAAATTTTATTGATTAATTCGGCAAACTTTAACAATGTGTACTGGCAAGTGAACGGTGCATTTACTTTGGGTGATAGCACTGTTTTTAAAGGGACTGTTATAGCAAATGGAGCCATTAGTTTATTGCCTAGTTCGTCTATTTTAGGAAGGGGATTAACTACAGCAGGAGCCATCACCATTCAAAACACAAACAGTGTACTTCCTGTTAAATTAATGTCGTTTACGGCAAATTGTAACATGAAAAAAATAGAATTTAAATGGGTTACAGCTTCAGAATACAACAACAGTTATTTTACCATTGAGTCGAGCGCTAACCAACGTAATTGGACCGCCATTACCAAAGTAAACGGAAATGGTACTTCTAATTCGCTACAAACATATACTTACCGCTTTTTAAACCAATTGCCGGCCAATATATATTACCGTTTAAAACAAACAGATATCGATGGCAATTACTCATACTCGGGAGTTGTTGTTGCCAATCCGTGTAACCGTGAGGTGTTGAATATTGACATGTACCCAAATCCAACAACTGGATTTATTAACTTATCTTATCACCAAGATGGAGATCAATCGGGTGCTGTATCGGTTTACAATATGTTAGGTGCTATGGTATTCCAAACAGAAGGTTTTCCATCAGCCATCAATTTCGAATCGCAACCCAATGGTGTTTATTTTGTTCATTTTACAAACAATACGCAAAACTTGGTTAAGAAAATAATGGTTAAACACCAGTAGATTCATAAAATAACTATTCCATTCAAAAGGGTTTAGTGATGAGGCTGTCTCAAAAGGGCAGCCTCTTTTTTGATGCAATATTAGATGCTCAGAAAGCTTTTAGGATTTATTTTTGGAGCACTACAACCCATATGTCTTCCTCAACAATCAAATACTACAACAACATCATCTTATCATGGGTGTGTTATACCTTACTTTTTATTACTCCCAAAATTGATCTGTTTCGTTTTCTACAAATGGCACTTCAATATGGTGTTTTTTTATGTCTTTCAGTTGATTGGTGGTGGCTGTTTCTTGAATCAAATTAAACAACACACGTTCTTCAAACCTGATATGTGTTTCCAATTCTTCTTCAATAAAACTGAGTGATTTGCCCAAGTGTGTTTGGTCGGTAAACAAGCGCGTGAGTCTGCGGTGTTGGGCAGTGGCTTTAATAATCAATTCATGCTCATGCCCTAAAATAGGAAACAGGTATTTTTCCTCTATTTCAAAATGAGGCAGCAGGTAGGCTTTGTAAAACCAATCTGCATAAGTTTTCATGCGCTCTGGTGTGATGTTCTTTTTAAGTCCTTGACGTATTTTCCAACATAACAATAAGCCTTGGTGGTGTTCACGGCTAACGGGTTGTAAGGCTTTATTCCGTTTTATGGGTTTGGTTTGGTGCATCATTTAAATAATAGTTACAGTGGCTAAATGCAATTGGTTGTTAATGGGTATTTGGCAAGCCAAACGTACTTCATACGGATTATAATCGTGGCGCATTAAGGTTCTTTTTTCGTTGCTGTTAAACTCACTTAAAGGTTTTATGGTTTCTATTTTTACAACACAAGTACAACACCTGCCCATACCACCACATTCGCCAAAATCGTCTAAATACAAATGGTTTACCAATAATTGCATAAGGTTGCGGTACTCATTTGCAAAAGTATGTATGGTTTTGCAACTGTTATCCAATTGTATGTTGATGTTAATGCTTTGCAATATTTAACTGAGTTATTCATCCAAACAGAGGTGGGGAAAATCCCCCACCAATAGAATGGAAACGCGTAACAAATGAATAGAGTATTTTTATTTAATGTTTCTGTTTTAAAATGAGACTAAACCGCGAGTTCTTTTTCTAAAGCAATGGCTTTAGGAAACAAGAGGTTGTTTTCAAGATGAATATGGGCATGTAAGTCGTTTTCAAACTCCTGTAATAAGGCGTAAGTAACGCGGTAAGTATTACAACCATCGGCAGGAGGGGTGTAGTTATTACTCAAAGAAGCAATGGTTCTAAAACGATCGCCTTCTGTTTCGTGTTCGGTCATCATCATGGCAATGGGGTTGTTAACTGATCCGAAATGTGGGTTTTCGTGCAGTTGGTTGTTTTGTTTGGTTTGCATCATTTTGCGTACAGCCGGAAACAAAATTAATTCTTCTTTTTTCATGTGCATGGCCAATTCAGCTGCCGAACTTTTAAAGTGTTCTTCAATTTCTTTTAACTCCGGATGGTGCTCACCATGAACAGAAGCTACCTTGCGCAGGTACTGCAACAATTGTGGCGTTTTTTCGATGATGTAACGGTGGTGACGTTTCTCTATATAGTCAGCCAACAAATCAATAGGCCACGATTTAAAATCTATTTGCCCATCTGTTTGGGTTTGCATCACTTCATTTAATTGGTTAATCAAAGTGGTATCGGTAACTTTTTTGTTGTCGCACACCTCGGTTATGGTACGGTTGCCTTTGCAGCAAAAATCTATACCATGTTGTTTAAATACGGCTGCAGTACGGTAGTCGTGTGCTACTAATTCGCCTACAATTGTTTGGTTTGATACGTTCATGATTCTTTTTATTTATATGTTTTATATTTCGGATAAAATTGTCTTAAATAGGGCTAAAAAAAAGCTACCGCTTTAAAAAGGTAAATCCATCTTTTAATCCAAAGGTGAGTTCTTTTATGGTGGTTGTCTCTAACATTTTCTTCAATTCATCTCTCACAATTTTAAATTTGTCGTGTGCCGGACATGGTTTTTTTTCATTACATTTTTTCAAGCCTAAACCACAACCTTTATACACCTCATCTCCATCAATAGCCGATACAATATTGCTTAGTTTTATTTTGTCGATAGCGTGTGTTTCCATGGTAAATCCACCGCTTGGTCCTTTTTCTGAGTTAATGAGGTTGTTTTTGGTTAGCTGTTGAAGTATCTTAGCCGTAAATGCTTCAGGCGAATCAATGGCCTTGCTTATTTCCTTTTGGTTTACACGTTTACCAACCATAGATTGTTCGGCAATGTAAATGGAGGCGCGTATTCCGTATTCGCAAGCTTTTGAAAACATGTTTTGGTATAAATGATGCAGCAAAGGTATAAAAACTTTTATTACGGACAAATTTGTCTTAAATAAATAATATATTTGTTAGCTTAATCGAGTAAGGTATTGATATGCAAGAGAAAAAAGATTTAAGAAAACACATCATTGCACAACGCAATCAGATTTTAAACGAACAAAAATCGCTTTGGGATAGGACAATAAACGAACAATTAGAATTAATTTTAGGGCTAGGTGATATTCAAACCGTGCATACTTTTATTCCCATGCATGGTGAAGTAAATATTATACCAACCATACAGTATATGCTAAACAGGGGAATAAAAATAATTTGTCCTAAATCATTACCCAAACGTTGCATGGAAAATAGGGTACTCACCTCGTTGCATCAATTAGAAAATGGCATGTACGGTACACAACATCCGGCTTCAACCCAAATATATAACGATACAGTTGATTTAATTATAGTTCCGGGTTTAGCATTTGATTTAAACCATTACCGCATGGGTTATGGCGCAGGATATTATGACACTTTTTTGTTGCAACACCCAAATGCTTTAAAGTTGGGGGTGTGTTATCCTTTTCAATTGGTTGATAAGGTCCCGGTAGAAGCGCATGATGTGAAGTTGGATGGGGTGATTTATTGATGGTTATTTTGCGCGCATGGCTGTAACCGGATCTAGTTTTGCAGCCGAAACTGCAGGAATTAAACCAGCCATAATACCAACCAACGCTGAGGTGCCAAAACCGGTTAAAATATTGGGTATGCTAAGCACCACTTCAAAATCAAAAAAGTATTGCACTGCAAAAACAGATAAAGCTACTACACTAACACCAACTGCACCTCCTGCTAAACACAATACCACGGCTTCAACCAAAAACTCAATCAATATAAAATAGCTGCGTGCACCTAAACTTTTTTTAATACCAATTTGGTTGGTACGTTCTTTAACCGAAACAAACATGATGTTGGCAATACCAAATCCACCTACCAGCATAGCAAATCCGCCAATAATCCATCCGGCAATGGTTACCGCCTTAAAAGTTGCCTTTAGTGGCGCATCAAATAAACTGGTTTTATTTAATGCAAAATTTTCTTCTTGTCCAGGGCGTAGTTTACGTTGTGCACGCATGATGCCACGTAATTCTTCCTCCAATAAATCAGGTGATACACCGGCTTTCGTTTTTACTTCAATAGTGGTTTGGTTTCGGTTTGAGTTTAGCCTAATGTAATTGGCTAAACATTTAACCGGTAAAATCACCAGTTTGTCAAACTGATTGCCAAACAAATTTTCACCTTGTTTTTCTATAATACCTACAATGCGGTATTTATTCTTTTTTACCACAATTTCTTTTCCTACGGCATTACCATTTGGAAATAAATTATCGGCTAATCCATAACCCAAAACAACCACTGGTAAGCCATTATTTGTTTCTGTTTCGGTAAAATAACGTCCTTCAATAATGTTAAAGTTTTTTACCCGGTAATAATCATGCGTAACCCCCGACATACTTACTCCTGATGCGGTATTGCTGCCATATTCAACCGTGGCATTTCCAACCGTAGCAACCAAACATGCAGCCTCAGATAGTTGGCTGTTGAGTTCAATTTGTTTTAACTCATTTAGTGTGGGGTTGGGTCTGTTCATAAACTTCCACCACTTGTAATCACCACTAAAATCCCAAGGCCATTTGTCAACTATAATTGCATCTTTACCAAGGGTGTCAATGCTCTTTTTTACGTTTCGTTCCAACGAATCAACCAAAGCCAACACCATAATAATGCTAAAAATGCCAATGGTAATACCGAGTGTTGACAGGAGGGTGCGCACCTTATTTCCCTTTAGTGCTTGAAAAGCAAAAATGGTACTCTCTGTTATTTGGTTAAAAATGATGCGCAGTTGTTTCATGAATTGTACAAATGTATTGAATTACCAATTAACAATAGGTAAATGATGTTGCTTCAAATAATCGTTGGTTTTACTAAAATGTTTACACCCGAAAAAACCATTGTAAGCCGAGAAAGGTGAGGGGTGGGCAGCCATCAGTATCAGATGTTTTGATGCATCAATTAATTGAGACTTACCCTGTGCAAATTTGCCCCAAAGTATAAATACCACATGTTCTTTTTGGGTTGAAATAGCTTTAATTACTGCATCGGTAAATACTTCCCAACCTTTACCTTGGTGCGATCCGGCTTTGTCTTTTTCAACGGTTAATGTTGCATTTAACATCAATACACCTTGTTTGGCCCAATGCGATAAATCGCCATGGTTAGGTATTTCAAAACCATTGATATCGGTTTTTAATTCTTTGTACATGTTTTGTAGTGATGGCGGAACATTAACGCCCTTGTTTACGCTAAAACACAAACCATGTGCTTGTCCTTGCCCGTGGTATGGGTCTTGGCCAATAATCACAACACGTGTATCCTCAAAAGCGGTGTAATCAAACGCAGCAAATATTTGTGGTCCGGGAGGGAAAATTGTTATTCCTGCTGCTTTTTCTTGCTTTAAAAAGCCAATTAAAGCTTCAAAATAAGGCTTGTCAAACTCTTGTTGTAAAACCGGTTTCCAACTTTCTGCTATCGCTACTTGATTACTCATTTAATATTTATAACTTGAGATATATTTCGTACGCAAATTATGCAACATAATTACAAACTTTCTACCTGCTTATTTTTATTTATTTGTTTATCGGTTACAGGCTTTTCACAAACGGTTAAAAGTTATGCCGTAATGGTAAAACGTGAGGGTACATCAACCCCAGTTAAGTTGGTTTGGGATAAAGACAATACCACCAATTCTTACAATGTTTACCGAAGAACTCTTGGGCAATTAGCTTGGGGATCTTCCATTGCAACCAAAGCGGCAAGCGATACTTTTTATATTGACAATGTAACTTCCGGAACATACGAATATTATGTGCAACGTAACTTATCAAACGGACAGCGTGGGCATGGTTATTTGCTGACAACAGCTGGTGTGGCTGATGCTGTTAAAGCAAACAGAATGTTATTGGCCATTGACGCGAGTTATGTGCAGCCATTATCAACCGAAATAAACCAATTGGTTAAAGATTTAGTGGCCGATGGTTGGTTTGTTGATACCATACATATTAAGCGCGATGCCTCAGTTTATTCAGTTAAGCAGCGTATAGCGGCATGGTATAATACCTATAAAAATGATTTACATAAACCACAACAATTGTATTTGTTAGGCCGTATTCCGGTACCATATTCGGGTGTTATTTTCCCTGACGGACACACACCCGACCACAAAGGGGCATGGCCTGCAGATGTGTATTATGGAGTGATGAATGAACAAATTTGGACTGATAATGTTGCTAATTTTGATTCAGCTTCACAAGCCCGCAACAGAAATATTCCGGGTGATGGTAAGTTTGATGTGGACTATTTATTTCCCGACTCAAGTAGTTTAGAAATTGGTAGGGTTGATTTAACCAATATGCCTGCGTTTGGGCAAAGTGATACGCAGTTGGTAAAAAGTTATTTAAACCGTGCACACGATTTTAAAACCAGGGTATTTGTGCCCAACCGCAAAGCTGTGGTTGATAACAATTTTGGTGTAATGAATGGCGAAGCTTTTGCCAGCAGTGGCTATCGTAGTTTTAGCACTATGATAGGAAGCGAAAATATTCTTGATGCTGATTTGTTAACCTCTATCAAACAAACATCACATTTGTTGGCTTACGGTTGCGGTGGTGGCTCTTATACCAGCGCATCAGGCATTGGAACTACATCAAATTTTGTTTCAGATAGTATTAATGCGGTTTACATGATGTTGTTTGGCAGTTACTTTGGCGATTGGGATAACAACAACAATTTTTTACGTGCGCCTTTATGTTCAAAACCGATGAGTTTAGCTAGCATGTGGAGTGGCCGCCCGCATTGGAATTTGCATGCCATGAGCATGGGACACACCATTGGACATTGCGCAAAATTGGCCCAAAACAATGTAGATGGTAGGTTGCTTACTCCGGTTACATTAAGCGGATATTTTAGCAGTTTTTTCCCATCGTACGTGCATGTCTCGCTCATGGGCGATCCTAGTTTACGTTTGTTTTACAATGCCATTCCGCAAAATGCAAGTGCAACTCCTAATACAGATTCTACTACATTTAACTTAACATGGGACGCTGTTCCGGGTGCAGTGGGTTATCAAATTTTTAGGTCGTTAAGCCCTATGTATGGTGGTGATGCCATTGCATCAAGCAATACCAATTCGGTAAGTATCAGCAATGTTTTTCCGGGAGTAAATTACATGCACGTAAGGGCTTTATTTGTTGAAACATCAGCATCGGGGCAATATAATCAGCTATCTTTAGGCGCGGCTGTAAACTTAACGGGTGGTGTTAGTGCTGTTGGTTTGATGGGGCAATCAATACAGAAGATGGATGTGGAAATTTATCCAAACCCATCAACAAATTATTTTACTATTGGTGGTGGTATTAAAAAGGCACAGCTACAAGTGTTTGATATAACCGGAAAATTAGTTTTTGAGCAGCAACACATCAACGCATTTCAAGCCATACAACACAACCTGCAAACAGGAGTATATATTATTAAATTAACACAAACAGGTAAGGTAGGTTATAAGAAGTTGCTTGTAGAATAAAGAATAATGTCATCCCTTCGGGATTTGATTGCATATCATGCTTTTATGGTATAATAGTGTCATCCCTTCGGGATTTGATTGCGTATTATGCTTTTATGGTATAATAGTGTCATCCCTTCGGGATTTGATTGCATATCATGCTTTTACGGTAGAATAATGTCACCCCTTCGGGGTTGATTGCATATCATGCTTTTACGGTAGAATAATATCATCCCTTCGGGATTGGGTAGCAACCACTCTTTTGTTACAACATAATGTCATCCCTTCCTGATTATGTATCAATGAATCTTTTGCTACAATATAATTTCATCCTCCGGGAATTAACATCTCAAACCCTGAACGGGTGAAATTATACTAACTACTGAAACGAATGTAAAACAAACCCCGAAGGGGTGATATTATAGCATAATGCCATATCTTCGGGATTATGTGTCAATGACTCTTTTGCTAAAGTATAATTTCATCTCTTTGGGAATTAACATCACAAACCCTGAAAGGGTGATATTATAGCTTAATGCCATCTCTTCGGGATTATGTGTCAATGACTCCTTTGCTAAAGGATAATTTCATCTCTTTGGGAGTTAACACCTCAAACCCTGAAAGGGTGAAATTATACTAACTACTGAAACGAATGTAAAACAAACCCCGAAGGGGTGATATTATAGCATAATGCCATCTCTTCGGGATTATGTGTCAATGACTCTCTTGCTAAAGGATAGTTTCATCTCTCTGGGAATTAACATCTCAAACCCTGAAAGGGTGAAATTATACTAACTACTGAAAC
>DITN01000019.1 GCA_002422865.1 Bacteroidetes bacterium UBA6183
CTTCATCGCTTGTTTAAAGCCCTCTCCTACTTTACCCAAAACATTGGCTTTAGGAACACGACAATCTTCAAATATCAATTCAGCGGTTTCACTGGCACGCATCCCTAGTTTATTTTCTTTTTTACCACCTTTAAAACCAGGAGTTCCTCGCTCAACTACAATAGCTGTTATTCCATTACTGTCTAACAAATCACCAGTCCTCACTAAAACAACAGCTATATCACCGGTAATTCCGTGAGTAATCCAATTTTTAGTTCCATTAATTATGTAGTGGTCACCATCCTCTTTTGCCACACATTGCATACGCATTGCATCGCTACCTGTATTGGCCTCGGTTAATCCCCATGCGCCAATCCAATCACCGCTGGCTAACTTAGGTAGCCATTTTGTCTTTTGTTCTTCGTTACCAAATTGCAAAATATGTCCGGTACATAAAGAATTATGCGCGGCCATTGATAATCCAACCGAACTACAAACTTTTGCAATTTCCTGAATGGCAGTAATGTATTCAAAATACCCTAAGCCTGCTCCTCCGTATTCTTCCGGAACCAACACACCCAATAAACCAAGCTTACCCATCTCTTGCATGGTAGCTTTAGGGAAAAATTGCGCCTCATCCCACTCCATAACATAGGGTCTAATGTGCTTTTCTGCAAAATCTTTGGCCATTTGAGCCACCATTTTTTGGTTTTCTGTATGCTCAAATCCGAAACTGGTTATACCTTCAGTAGTCATATTTTATTATTAAGTTGCTGCAAATATATAAAAAACACAACGTGGCAATCATTCTAAATGTTTTTGTTCACAATCAATAATCGGCTATCTATTATATTCGCTGCATGAGAACTGTTTTGAGTTTAAATTATTTACCCAATATTTTATGGATGCGTCACTTTTTAACTGATAATTCCATAATTGATCCCTATGAACATTTTGTAAAGCAGACTTATCGCAACCGAGCGATAATTTTATCCGCTAATGGCCCATTGTCACTTACCATACCTGTGCAAAAAACGGCCCACAAAATACCGGTATATGATCTTAAACCCGACCATACCATAAATTGGCAACGACAGCATTGGGAGAGCATCAAATCTGCCTACGGATCTGCCCCATATTTTATTCATTATGTTGATGCATTCGAAAAATTGTATCATACCAACACAGATAGCATATTTCAATTTGAAATTGATTTATTAAAGCTCTGCATCAGATTTTTAAAAGTTGATAAACAGGTATGCCTAAGTGATACGTATGTTCACTGCGGAGAAAATGATTCAGATTTTCGCCAATATATTACGCCCAAAGTAAAACCTAAAGAGCAATTTAAACCTTATCTACAGGTGTTTGCCGAGAAATTTTCTTTTGAGCCTAACTTGAGTGTTATTGATGTACTTTTTAACTGCGGACCAAAAAGTGTTGACTATATGTTAGCCTAGAAACGAATTTATTTTTTTTGATATGCCCCGTTCTTCCATGCATTAAAAAACTGCCCCCAAGCAAATGGATCAAAAATCCTGTTTGGAGGAAGTTGTCCATTATAATAATATCGGTAGGCTTGTTGCTGAGTTGTATATCGTTGAGATTCTGCACCATCCATACTCATACTTTGTGCAATATTCTCCAACGTTTTCTTTCTTAAATTACGTGTTGATGCTTCATAATAGGCGTCAGGAATAGTTGCTTTTACGAAATAATAATCAAATTCATCTGGTGTTGGATAAGAACGTATAACTGCTGTATTTAAAAACACTGTATCTTCAGTCATTGGCTGAATAATACTGTACTTAATCCCTTTTAAATTTTGAGGTAAAATGAACTCTACCGTTTTATAACCAATAAAACTGAAAATAATGGTATCCGTTTTTTTCACCACAAAAGAGAAAAAACCTCCTTCATCTGTAAATGTACCCTTGTTGGTGTTTTTTATGCGGATTGATACCAAAGGTAATCCTTGTAAACTATCAACCGAAACTACTAAACCTGATAACTGAATAAGCGCTGCAGTTTGCACCGGTTTGGCTTGCTCCGGTTGCTGCGCCCAAACTGTCCCCACTAAAGTAGTTGATAAGGCAAAAGATATAATAACAAGTAATTTCTTCATAGTGGCATTAAATAATAAATCCTGCTGCGATACACAAAATTACTAACAGCGGGCTTGGTATTTTAGTTGTCAATAATAAGAATAAAGTACCCAAAAGTACCAACATATTTGTTTCATTCACCTCTACCGGTTTAAATAATAAATAAGCGGACGCAATAACCAATCCAGCGGATGTGGCATTAATCCCTTCAATAGCATTTTTTATTGGCGAATAGTTTTTTACTTGAGTCCAAATTGGATATACAAAGAATATGAGTAAAACACCCGGTAAAAATATGGCTATTGTGCCAATAGTACCGCCCAATATTTGCCCCATAACACCCCAATCATTTAATGCCATTGCCCCTGCATACGTGCTAAAACTAAACACTGGGCCGGGTATCGCTTGTAAAATACCAACACCGGCCAAAAAAGTATTGGGCTCCAGGTAGTGTTTAAACTCTACAAACTGGTTATACATCATAGGTATAAGCACGTGACCACCGCCAAAAACAATGCTACCAAATCGATATGTATTTTCAAACAGTAAAAAGGCCTTGTTTTTGGTTAGTGCACCTAACAACGCTGCTAGTAAAAACACTCCAATAAACAAAAAGAAGTTTTTCCAGAGTATGTTTTTTATAGGTTTTACATCGCGGTAATTGGCTTTGTTAATTTGTGTTGACACGAAGCCTCCCACCAAAAGCAAAAGCGGAAAAACCAGAGGTGTTTCGGAGACAATGGCAAGTGCCGCTGCTAAAATCATTAAAACCCAATGATGAATACGCTTAACAAATAAGTTCTTTATTTGGTAAGCTGCATAAATAATAAAACCAACCGCCATTGGCTGAAGGTACCTCAAGAAGTCAAGCTTAGGATTTGTTATATCTAAAAGTGAAATTAACAACGCGAAAGAAAGCATGAGTAAACTAGCCGGCAGAACCCATACTGCCAATGTAATAAAAGCCAATGATGGTCCGCCAATTTTATAACCAATTGCCGTAATGGTTTGAGTTGATGTTGGTCCGGGCAGCATGCTGCACAAAGAATTAAGTTCCTTTAACTCGTCCTCGGTGACATAATTACGCTTAACCACCAAAATCTTATAAAACTGAGTAAAATGCATTTGCGGACCACCAAAACCAGTTGCGGCCAGTTTTAGTATATCCGTGAGGTATAGCAGTAGTTTTATTTGCCTGAGCTTTTGCAAGTTGATGTTAAAATGGAATGAAATGCCGTTGCATTTGATTTCCCCAAAAATAAACAAATAATTGAAGTACAAAATACCTTAGCGTCCTGAAACACATTCTACACGTTAATAATCAACAAAATAACCTTTCGCCCAAAAAACGCTACCAAGCCTACCGTAAATTAACGCTACCTCATCCTATTTATCCACCTTTTATACAACTTTTTGAATTTTTATTGCTATAAAATGTATATTTAGTTTTATTTGCATATATATTATAATCCCTAAACGAGATGAAATTTTTAAAACTATACTTTTTTACAGCAAGTTTCTTCCTTTTTGGAACGTTTGCCAATGCACAATCTGATTATTATTGGGTAGGAAATGGAGTTGACAATTTATGGGGCAACCCATCAAACTGGTCAATTTCAAGCGGTGGTGCAGGAGGTGCTGGTATTCCATCAGACGCTGATAATGTTATTTTTGATAATCTGAGTCTGAATGATTGTGATGTAGATGTAGACTTCTCTATTGACAACTTTACGATTGACGGCTACGCAGGAACAATTAAATTTTTAATGCCGAGTACTATGACTGTAAACGGGGCATTCTCTATGAACTCAGGTACATTTGATGGTGAGGGTAATGTTGGTGGCACAGGGGTTTCTGCAATTGACTTAGAAGTCTTTGGAGCATTCTCAATAACTAGTTCTGCAAACTTCATAACTCCATCAGGTTTTTTAACCTTAAGGGGTTCTATTGCAAGCGGTGGAACATTCACATCCAATATCGGAACCACAACCATCTTCATGACAGCGGGTAAAACTTTGCCTGGTGGATGGACATTTAACGACCTTGAAATTTCTACAGAACAAACAAGTGGTTCTGCAAGAACATTAACAATATCGGACACAATAACTGTAAACGGAAACCTGAGTTTAACTTCCTCGGGATCAAGAGGTGTAAACATAGGAACATCCCCTATAGATTTAAAAGGAAATTTAGACATCAGTAGTTATTCATCAGCCACTGTTTTTGGAACTCAATCAGGTAGTATTAGATTAAATGGCACATCTTCTCAGAGCATAACAGGTACCGCAACATCTGGAGGACAACTACCATCAATAGTTATAAATCAATCTTCAACTGGTGGGGTATCAATGTCGGGAGTTTTAAATATTGCTGGCTCTTGGACCTACACATCATCTGGAAGTGGCTCTGTCAGCCCAGGCGCGTCAACAGTAAACTTTGTAGGGACGGCAATCAAAAACATAGATGGTGAAAGCTTAGGAAATGTAAGAATGCCTTTTAATACCTTGACAACTACAGGAGGAGCTGTAACGTTAACCGGTGGCTTAAGAGTTGATGGAAGTTGTACCATAAACAACGTTGTAAATATACAAAGCAACACGGTTGAGCTTAGAGGAAGCTTTACTAATGGAGGAACCTTAAACGCAAACAACTCGAGTTTCCTGCTCACTGGTACAAATTCACAATCAATTGATTTTTCAAACGGAGTTGCAGATACAATTGCCAATCTTAGCGTTAATAAAACATCGAACACAGCAAGTATTACAGACCAAATTTACATAACAGGACTCTTAACATCAACAAGTGGAACACTACAAACTAATGGAAATGTTATTCTTGCATCTTCGTCTACCGGCACTGCTCAAATTGCCACTGTAACCGGAACAATTTCAGGAAACATGACAGTTCAACGCTTTATTCCGTCAAGAGTAAACAGGCGTTGGAGATTTTTGGCTGCACCAATTACAGCGGCCTCGGGTGTTAGTATTCGTAACGGTTGGCAATCTCAAATTTTCATCACTGGCTCTGGGACTGGCTCTGGACCTGTTGGTACTGCAAACTACAATTCCAATGGCTTCGATTGGACTTTAGCCAACTCCCCTTCGATGTATACCTACAACGAAAGTAAAACCCTAACACCGGATTTTAATTTGAGGTGGGAATCACCCGCCACTACTACAGGCGTAAATTTAACTGCTGGGACAGGATATCGTATTTTTATAAGGGGAGATAGAAGTAATGCAGCAGTATTATCTGGAGGCATCTCTTCTCAAGCTTCTGTCACACTTGCTGCTACTGGGACAGTTCAAATAGGCAATCTGAATGTTCCGATTACCTGTTCTAATGGATGTGGTACTGATGATGGATGGAATTTAATTGGCAATCCTTACCCGGCAACAATAGACTGGAATACTTTACAAACCGCCAACAGTGGAGTAATTAACAATACTTATACTACCTTCGACCCAAACTCAGGAGCTTCTGGTGCTTATGTCTCATGGAATGGGACTACTGGTGATGCGGGGCGTTACATTAGTTCTGGACAAGCATTTTGGGTAAAAAGTACTTCAGTCTCTGCCAACCTTTCATTTACTGAAAGTCAGAAAGCAAGCTCCGAAGTTGGAAGTAATCGCTTTAAAACAAGTGCGTTAACTAATCACATGGTAATAACCTTTAGCGGCAATGGATTTAATAACAAAGCTTTTGTACACCAAAACACAACGGGCACATATGGCAACGATAACTATGACGCGGTGAAATTTGGATACGGCAGTTACCAAATCGCTACTTTTGTGCCTGGTTACAATACTAGATACGACATTAACAATTTACCTATTTATGGAACAAAAGCAACCGATACCATTGAAGTGGAGGTAAATGTTCCAACGTCAGCTGCTAATTACCAACTAAGTTTTGCAGATATAAATACATTTAACAGCAACCTTAAAGTATACTTACAAGACAAATTGTTAAACACGATACAAGATTTAAGCACCGCTAATACTTATTCGTTTGCTACAAATGGAACTGCTGGTTCTACGGGCAATCGTTTCCGTGTATTGATTACCAATCAAACCAATCCACTACCTGTTGTATTTACCGCTTTGGAAGCTAGCTTAAATAACAATACTACCGATTTAAAATGGAGCACTTTAAGCGAAAAAAACAATGCTAAGTTTATTGTTGAGCGCAGTACAGACATGGTTAACTTTACCGAAATTGGTTTAGTAAAGGCTGTTGGAAACTCAAACGTTAAAAATACCTACACCTTTACTGATGTTAAACCAGAAGCATACACCACCAACTACTACCGCATTAAACAAGTAGATTTTGATGGTAAACATGCCTATTCTAACATTGCCTCTATTACTACCGATATTAAAGGTAATGGAACAAACACAACAGAGGACATTACAACTGCTGCAAAAGTATTTCCTATTCCAACTAAAGATGTATTAAACATTGAGCAATTGGAGGGAACTGTATTAACTTACACTGTTGTTGATGTGTTTGGAAGCGAAGTATTAAACGGAACAACTGAAATTACGGAAAATGGCAGCAGCATAAGAGTGTCTGCATTAGCTAACGGCATTTATTTCTTGGTTGCTAAAACTGATAATGGTCAATTAACCAAAACAAGATTTATTGTTGAGTAATACAACAAATTAATTATACCAAAAAAGGCTTCAATCTTGCGATTGAAGCCTTTTTTATTGGGGACTAGTTTTTAAATTTATCTCTTAAAACCTTGTAGTTTAATTTGAGTTAACCTGCGTTTGGTATCTTCTGCAAAGTCTCCGTTCATCATCCAATCGTAATAACCAAAATCGGTTTTAAATACTTCTTGTACCGGTTTACCTTTGTGCTTACCAAAGTTAAACACTGGAATGCCATCGTTGTTGTATATAATACGTCCGGCTAAATCCACATTTTTATCTTGTTTGGTAAAATTGTGTAAGAAGTCAACATCATTTTCAAGGTTTTCGTACCTTTCTATTTGTGCCTTTAACACCTCAAGTGTTGCTATGGTATCTGCTTCGGCACTATGTGCGTTTACCAACTCTTTGTTGCAGTAAAACTTGTAGGCGGCAGTTAGCGTACGTTGCTCCATCATATGAAAAATACGTTGCGCATCCACAAACTTTCTATTCTCTACATCAAACTCCACTCCTGCCCTTAGAAATTCCTCCACCATTAATGGAAAATCAAATTTGTTGGAGTTGAATCCAGCAAAATCACATCCTTTAAATTCTTCTGCCAATTCTTTGGCCTTTTGTTTAAACAATGGGGCGTCTTTTACATCTTCATCGTATATCCCATGAATTAAACTTACCTCATGCGGAATTGGAATACCCGGGTTAAATCGCAATGTTTTAACATTCTCAGTGCCATCAGGCATAACTTTTATGTAGCTAAACTCAACAATTCTGTCGGAGTTTACACTTGTACCCGTGGTTTCTAAGTCAAACACCACAAGCGGTCGTTTTAAATGTAGTTTCATGTTATTGTGTTATCATATATGTACCGAAACTACTAATAAACTCCTGTGTAGTTATGTGGTGTAATCTTTTTTAGCTCTGCTTTTATTTTGGCATTTACCTTTAGCTTATCAATAAATGCATGCAAACTTTTTTGGTTGATTTTTGCGTTGGTACGCGTTAAATCTTTAAGTGCCTCATAAGGTTTAGGATAACCTTCTCTTCTTAGTACGGTTTGGATAGCCTCGGCACAAACAGCCCAATTTTCTTCCAAATGGTTGTGTAAAGCTTTTTCGTTTAACAATAACTTACCTAAACCTTTTAGTATACTATTATATGCAATTAAAGTATGGGCCAATGGAACTCCGACATTACGTAAAACAGTTGAGTCTGTTAAATCTCTTTGCAAACGAGATATTGGGAGTTTGGCCGATAAATGCTCGAACAAAGCATTTGCTATACCTAAATTACCTTCCGCATTTTCAAAATCAATTGGGTTTACTTTGTGTGGCATGGCAGAAGAGCCCACTTCACCTTTTTTAAGCTGTTGCTTAAAATACTCCATAGAAATGTATTGCCAGAAATCGCGGCTCATGTCTAACAAAATAGTATTGATACGCTTGTATGCATCAAACATAGCTGCAAGGTTATCGTAGTGTTCTATTTGGGTAGTGTATTGACTGCGGGTTAAACCCAATCCATCCAAAAATTTATTACTGAAATCAACCCAATTTATTTTACCATAAGCCACGTTATGTGCGTTAAAATTACCCGTTGCGCCACCAAACTTTGCACTATAAGGAATACTCTTTAATTGATCGATTTGTTTTTCTAAACGCTCCACAAACACCATTACTTCTTTACCTAGTTTGGTTGGTGATGCAGGCTGTCCGTGCGTATGCGCCAGCATTGGAATATTTTTCCAATCTTTAGCCAACGATTTTAGTTTTTTCACCACTTCGCCCAAAGTAGGTAACATGGTTTGTACATTGGCATCCATTATACTTAAAGGAATGGCCGTATTGTTAATATCCTGTGAGGTTAGCCCAAAATGAATGAACTCACTAATATCATCCAAGCCCAATGCTTGCATTTTTTCCTTAATCAAGTATTCAACCGCCTTAACATCATGGTTTGTGGTTTTCTCTATTTCTTTAACACGCAAGGCATCTTGCTCAGTAAAATTGGTATATACTTCACGTAATGCTTGTTTATCGGCAACACTAATTTTACCTTTAATTTGAGGTAATGGTAATTCGGCTAAAGCAATAAAATATTCAATTTCTACAAGTACGCGATACTGAATAAGTGCAAACTCACTGAAATATAAGCCTAACTGCTCGGTTTGTTTACGATATCTGCCATCAACAGGAGAAATGGCGGTAAGGGTTGAAAATTCCATGTTGCGAAAATAGGTTAACAAAACCAATTATGGGGTTTTAGTTTTTAACACATTACCGCCTACTTAATTGGCATAAGTTGCCACTCAACTAAAATTAGGGCCTGTTAACTTAATCGGTGTAGTCCTTATCAAAAAACATACTTACTTTGTGTCCTTTAAATCATCTTCGTACAATCAAAATCATAAATACATGAAACAATTTTTTAAATTTATGTTGGCCTCGGTATTCGGGGTAATCATTTCTGTTTTTTTACTGTTCTTTTTGCTTGCTGCCATAATTGGCGGTATGGTATCATCAGCCCAAGATGACGAAAAGAAAACCATTGAAGCCAATAGTGTTTTAATGTTAAAACTAGATTATATGATTGCCGAACGCACCAGTAAAAATCCGTTTGAGCAGTTTAACTTCAATACTTTTGAAAGCAATAAAACCACCGGACTAAATGACATTTTAAAAGCGATTGAAGGCGCAAAAGAAAATGAAAACATTAAAGGTATTTATTTAAACCTGAGTGTTTCACCTAACGATTATGCAACGCTTGAAGCCATACGCAATAAACTTATTGATTTTAAAACCAGCAAGAAATTTATTGTGGCATATGGCGAGCTTTTAGAAGAACATTCGTATTACTTGGCAAGTGTAGCAGATGATATTTATATAAACCCATCAGGAGAATTATTAATGGATGGATTCAGCAGCACAACACCATACTTAAAGGGATTATTTAATAAGCTTGGCGTTGAACCTCAGCTTATTCGTCATGGCAAGTTTAAGTCGGCCGGAGAACCTCTTATTGCCGACAAAATGAGTGATGCCAACCGCGAGCAAACGGAAGCATACCTGGGTAGTATGTATGATAATTTTGTAAATGCTATTGCCAAATCACGCAAAAAAAATGCTGATGAAATAAAACAAATGATTAACGATTTGTCTATTCAAAGCCCTGAAGATGCTAAACGTTTGGGCATGATTACAGATGTATTATTTGAGGACCAAGTGCATGATGTTTTAATAAAAAAAGTTGGAGTAGATAAGTTTGATGATATCGAAATGGTTTCTGCATCTGTATTAGCGCATACTGTAAAAGGCGCACCATACAGTGTGAAAGAGAAAATTGCTGTGATTTATTGCGTAGGTGATATTGTAAGTGGCAAAGGAGATGGACAAACCATGGGGTCAACCACAATAGTTGAAAGCTTACGCAAAGCCAAAAACGATAGTAACATTAAAGCAGTTGTATTGCGTATTAACTCTCCAGGAGGAAGTGCAATGGCTAGCGATGTGATGTGGCGCGAAGTGGTATTGACAAAAAAAGTAAAACCGGTAATTGTATCTATGGGTGCAACTGCTGCAAGTGGTGGTTACTATATTGCTGCTCCGGCTGACGTAATTGTTGCAGAACAAAATACCATTACAGGAAGTATTGGGGTATTTGCTTTGTTGGTAAATGCACAAAAATTAATCAAAGACAAATTAGGTGTAAACATGGAAACGGTAAAGTTTGGTCAGTATGCTGATATGGGAACAGCCAATCGCCCGCTAACAATAGCAGAGCAAGCTATTCTTCAAAAATACATCGACAGAATCTATCATGATTTTATAACCAAAGTAGCAGAGGGTCGCAAGCTAACCACAGAGCAAGTGGATAGCATTGCACAAGGACGTGTTTGGAGTGGAACAGATGCAAAAAAAATAGGCTTAGTTGATGAGTTTGGAGGGTTAGATAAAGCCCTTGAAATTGCAGCAAAAAGAGCAAACTTAACTGAATACAGGCTATCTCAGTTCCCAGAACAAAAAGAACCCTTCGAACAATTTATGGAAAGTCTTGGCGAGGAGGCTTCAACATATATGGCTAAGCAAAAATTTGGCGAACACTATGAGTGGTATAGCCAAATATCTAAACTACTCAAATACGAAGGCATGCAAATGCGAATGCCAACTACCATAGAAATAAATTAATGAGATAAACGCCCAACCCAGAAAAGTTGGGCGTTGTTTTTTTAATTAATATTTCCGAATTTTACGCTGTAAACCAAAACCCCATTTCTAATGAGAGTAACAAACTGCCTAACCTGCAATTCGGAACTACGTGGACGGTCGGATAAAAAATTTTGTGATGACCAATGCAGAACAACTTACAATAACCAACAAAACATAGAGCCTGTTTTTGTAAAGGAAATTACAGCTGCCATTAAAAAGAATAGAAAAATAATGGAAGCTTTAATTCCAGAGGATACTGGCAAAATAAAGGTATCTCAACAAAAGTTATTGGCTAAGGGATTTAACTTCGCCTATCACACGCATACCTACACAACCAAAGTTGGATCGAATTATGTGTTTTGTTACGAGTATGGTTATTTAAAAATAGAAAACGACAATTACATGCTGGTAAAAAGAACCACCGATTAATGTTTTTTACAGTGCCAAAACAACTTGTTTTTAGCTGCATCTTGGGTGAAAAATAAATAATCGCCTCCACCATCTTCAATTGTAAATGTCTTTCTGATATCCTCTACAGAGCTCACGAAATTACGTGCAGAAATGTTAGCTTTAGTTAATTGGCATTGTTTTAGATATTGTTTTACTCCTGCCTTATTAAAAGTGTCGTGGTGAATCACTTGAAAACATCTACCAAAATATGCATGAACAAAATCGCCTGTAGCATAATGACTATTTTTTGCTACTAAATTTAAACCACAATGCTTCGCATAATCACCACTCAATCCTGCTTTTATAAGCATGTTTGATGGCTCGTAAAAAAACTGATTATTTAAGTTGCTTACTCGTATTTGCTCATTATTGTTTAGCGAAAATTCAAACTCTACTTCACCATGCTCATTAACCTGTACTGCTTCAATATTAGTACTATCAGTTTTTGATTGGTTGTTCATAAGTACCAATACTTCTTTCACTTCATTTTTTAGCCCAACAACAAATACTTTTTTAATATAACCGAATGTTTTTAACAGATACGCAATATCAACCATAGGTGATAATTTGAGTAACACCTCACTTCCTTGGTGAATTATCGGGGGAACAATTTCCAATACATTTGGAGCAGCATCTATTAACGAAAATGTTTTAGTTGAACCGGAAGGCCGTCTATCAGCATCAATATAAAAAACATTTACTTTCAGCTTGTTATCGCTTAAAAAGGTTTCGGCAGTGGCATCAACCCTCTTAATATTGTTCCGGTTTAACTGATTAAAGTTATGCATAACAATTGTATTTAACGCTTCATCTGAATCAACTCCTATAACTTGTTTAAAGTTAGCCGCAAATGCTACATCATCCACGCCAAGACCGGCACTTAAATCAACCAATATTTCACCACAAACTAAAGATGCCTTATATTTAGCTAAAGGCAAAGAACTACATTGCTCCAAACTTTTTTTGGTAAAAAAACACCCCTTAGAAAACCATTCCGGCAACTTTTTTTTCGCTTTATCAATTACTTCTAATTGCTCTGCTACAAAAGGTGTACAAGGTCCATATCGCTTCTTTAAAAACAAAATCAATTGCGTTCTGTTGTAGCTTTTTGTATACTCATTCAACATTTCAATGTTTAAATCTTGCATACATTGAGCAATATTTACATAACTTTGTAGCATTCTATATTTTATATGAAAAAAGTAATTTTAATTGCAGCTCTTGCCTTAGTCTCAATTAGCTTAACATCTTGTAAAGGTTCTTGCCCCAAATTTAGTATTGATTGGGTAAGCTTTTTCAACTAAACGTAGTTAAATACAACATGCTGCTTTAAATCTTGGTTTAACGAAAGTGCAACCGGACAGTTTATTGCAGCGTGTTCTAACTCCGCTTTGTGCGCTATTACAGCTTGTGGCAGGTAAAACAAGAGGGCAATTTGGGCCACTTTTCGTGGACTAATTGTCATTTTTTTGGTTACTTCAATTTTGGTTCCGGTTAAATCAACCCCAAGCTTTTCGGCTTCAATGCCCATAATGGTCATCATGCACTGTGCTAATGACGTGGCTAACAAGTCGGTTGGAGAAAATGCCTCTCCTCTCCCGTGATTATCTAACGGAGCATCCGTAATAATTTGATTTTGGCTTGCGCTATGTATAGCTTGGGTACGCAATCCTCCTAAATAAATAACCTCAGAAGTAATCATATTTTTTATATTTTTGAATTTTCAAATATATGCGCATGCGTGTTGTTGCCAAATTATGTAGTTTAGTTTTTGTGTTCACAGCCCTTACAGCAGTGGCACAAAACGATTTAATTACTGAGCCAACCTTGCTTTATAGAAAGCGTATACAATATGGGGCAAACCTAAACAGTGCCACTTTAGGTGGTTTAAATTTTAAATACCAATGGCAAAAAACTGCTCTTCTTAAAAACGGATTTGACCTTGAATTGGCACGCATTCGTCACCCTAAAGAAGAACGTGTTTACGGACAATCAGACAACCCCAAACAATACACCCCGGGGCGCATTAACATGGCATTTTTCCTACGAACTGGTTATGGTCAAAATGTGTTTATCACCACACGAGATTATAAAAATGCGGTATCGTTGCACTACAATTACTCATTTGGTGTAACAACCGCATTGTTAAAACCCATTTATATAGATGTGTTTAAACTGTCGCAAGACCCATTTGGACAAGATTATATTGCTACAGAAAAATACGACCCCGTGAACACCCACACCACCCCTTATACAATATACGGCAATGCAACTTTTACACGTGGGTTTAATGAAATGACTGCTCGTGTTGGCGGGCATTTCAAAAACAGCTTATCGGTTGAATGGGGCGAATACCCCGATGCATTTAATAGTTTAGAGGCCGGATTTTGTGTTGATGTATTTGCACAACCACTACCCTTAATGGCTGATGAATTAGCAAAGAATAAACAACTATACTTTACTTTATTTTTAGGATTTACTTTCGGACAGAATAGATAACATGATAGAATTACCAACTTTAGCAGAAGAACGTATAAAAAAACCATCTTGGTTAAAAGTTAAATTACCTACAGGCGAGAACTACCGTAACGTACGTAAGATTGTTGATGAGTACAAGTTACACACCATTTGCGAAAGCGGAAGTTGCCCAAATATGGGCGAGTGTTGGGGGGCAGGCACCGCAACCTTTATGATTTTGGGTAATGTTTGTACACGTAGCTGTAGTTTCTGCGCAGTAGCTACAGGTCGTGCACAAGAATACGATTTATCAGAACCCATGCGTGTTGCCGAAGCCATAAAATTAATGGGTGTTAAACATGCCGTGCTTACCTCTGTAAATCGTGATGAACTAAAAGATAAAGGTGCAAAAGTTTGGGCTGATACCATTAGGTTGGTTAAGGAATTAAATCCGGGTACAACAATAGAAACGCTTATTCCAGACTTTTTATCTAAATGGGACTTATTGTACCAGGTAATTGATGAAAAACCGGAAGTTGTTTCTCACAACATGGAAACAGTAAAAAGGCTTTACCGTAAAGTACGCCCGCAAGCAAAATATGAGCGTAGTTTAGAACAAATTTTGAAAACTAAAGAACGCGGCCGTAGAACCAAATCAGGTGTTATGCTTGGATTAGGTGAAACCAAAGACGAGGTACTTGAAGTATTGCAAGACTTAAAAGATTGGGGTTGTGATGTGGTGACTTTAGGTCAGTACCTACAACCAACCAAAATGCACTTAAATGTTGAGCGTTTTGTAACTCCTGAGGAATTTGATTTTTACAAAGAGCAAGGATTAAAAATAGGACTTAAATATGTGGAATCCGGGGCATTGGTGCGTTCTTCATACCATGCAGAAAAACACGTGTTTTAATTTACCGAAATTCAATATCGAAAAAGCGCCCCGAAACTAGTTTCGGGGCGCTTTTTTTTCGTGTCAAAAAACCGTCACGACTTAATAAACACCATACACAAAACACAACAATTACGTTTTACTTATAATTCTTACTTACATATTTTACTTGACATTTCTGTGACTGACATCAAACTAAAGCAGAAAATAGTGGCAAGCATTTTGACTGTTAATAAGGAAATTATGTAGGGCATGCAACACATTTTCAAGTTGAGCGCTCTTACATAACACAAACCATCATGTTTGTGATTCAATTGCCTTTTCATACAGGTTAGGGTTTATAAGGACAACAAAGCCCCCGATTCGATTCAGAGTCGGGGCTTTGTGTTTTTAGCCTACAAACAACAGAACTTCGTTTACTTTCATTAGCTTTGTTCAGTTATTATGACATTTAAACTAACTTCAGAATATGTGCCAAGTGGCGATCAACCTTCAGCCATTAAACAACTGGTTGAAGGAGCCAATAATGGCAACAAACACCAAACTTTATTGGGGGTTACCGGCTCGGGTAAAACGTTTACCATGGCCAATATTATTCAACAAGTACAAAAACCCACATTAATTATTAGTCATAACAAAACGCTAGTGGCCCAATTATATGGAGAGTTTAAGCAGTTTTTCCCAGAAAATGCAGTAGAGTATTTTGTATCTTATTACGACTACTACCAACCGGAAGCTTTTATTCCTTCAAGCAATACATACATAGAAAAAGACCTAGCCATCAATCAGGAAATAGAAAAGCTGCGCTTAAAAACGACCTCTTCTCTTTTATCAGGACGCAGAGATGTTATCGTTCTGGCATCAGTAAGTTGCATTTATGGTGCGGGAAATCCAAAAGATTACGAAAGCAGCATCATTCGTTTACATCAATCACAAAAAATTTCCCGTAATACTGTTTTATACGCCTTGGTCGATTCTTTGTACTCAAGAACCACTGCAGATTTTAACCGCGGTAATTTTAGGGTTAAAGGAGACGTATTAGATGTGTTTCCAGCTTATGCTGATTTTGCTTTTCGTATTACCTTTTTGGGAAACGAAATTGAAGACCTTGCTGTTATTGATCCGGTTAGTGGTAAACAACAAGAGCGAGTTGGAGATATTGCCATTTTCCCGGCCAACATGTATGTTACCCCTAAAGATCAACTTAACCGTGCCATACACGAAATACAAGATGATTTGGTAGCACAGGTTGAGTATTTTAAAAGTATTGGAAAACATTTAGAGGCCAAACGACTTGAGGAGCGCACAAATTTTGATATGGAAATGATGCGCGAACTTGGTTATTGTAGTGGTATAGAAAACTACAGCAGGTACATGGATCAACGTAAAGCCGGAGATCGTCCGTTCTGTTTGATTGATTACTTCCCTAAAGACTTCATGATGTTTATTGACGAGAGTCATGTTACCATGCCACAAGTACGCGCCATGTATGGTGGTGATAGAGCACGAAAAGAAAACTTGGTGGAGTATGGTTTTCGTTTACCAAGTGCAATGGATAACAGACCACTAACTTTTAATGAATTTGAAAGTATGGTAAATCAAGTGGTGTATGTGAGTGCCACACCCAGTGATTATGAGTTGCGCATGAGTGAAGGTATAGTGGTGGAGCAAATTATAAGGCCTACTGGATTATTAGATCCTACCATAGAAATTAGACCAAGCAGCAACCAAGTTGACGATTTGTTAGACGCCATTGATGAGCGCATAAAAATGGGTGACCGTATATTGGTAACCACATTAACCAAGCGAATGGCAGAGGAATTATCAAAATATATGGCCAAGCTTAATATTAAATGCAGGTATATACACAGTGAAGTTAAAACACTTGACCGTGTAGAGATTTTACGCGATTTAAGATTGGGCGTTTTTGATGTGTTGATTGGTGTAAACCTGTTAAGAGAAGGCCTAGATTTACCGGAGGTAAGTTTGGTTGCCATTATGGATGCCGACAAAGAAGGTTTTTTACGTAATGACAAATCGCTTACACAAACCATTGGTAGGGCTGCACGTAATGAAAGAGGCAATGTAATTATGTATGCCGACAAAATTACAGACAGTATGAAAAGAACCATTGAAGAGACCAACAGAAGGCGTGACAAACAAATTGCTTACAACTTAGCTCATGGTATTACGCCAAAAACAGTAAGAAAAAATACCGAAGAAATTCTGAAACAGACCCGTGTTGCCGACTCGAAAGAAGGAGGACAAGAAATGCGTTATTACGTAGAACCGGATGAAATGAATGTAGCCGCAGATCCGGTTGTACAATATATGAGTAAAGACCAATTGAAAAAAGCAACAGAAGAAACACAAAAACGTATGCAAAAAGCGGCCAAAGATTTAGATTTTATGGAAGCAGCAAGATTACGTGACGAACTTTTTGCACTGCAAAAACAATTGGAACAAAACTGATAAACAAGCGCTTAAAAACTCCCTTTAAAAATATTTGCATTAGGTCATTCAAAGTATATATTTGCACCACGTTAATGGGGATTAGCTCTCCCAAATGTTCGGGATGGCTAAAGCGTCCCGAAAGCATTCGGGAAGGTAATCGGTTCTTTGGTAAAATAATTAGGGGGATTAGCTCATTTGGCTAGAGNNCGGTTCGAATCCGATATTCTCCACTAAGTTTAAAGCCTCGATTTTTCGGGGCTTTTTTGTGATGGTATTTCACACCTACATATTATACTCTAAAACAAAAAACAAGTTCTATATCGGGCATACCGAAGAACTTGAGAACAGAGTGCATCGGCATAATACTAGAAATAATCTTGGCTCAAACGATTGGACTGTTGTGTATACTGAAACCTTCGAGAACAGGTCTGAAGCTATGAGGAGAGAAAAAGAAATCAAAGACAAAAAAAGTAGAAGATATATTGAGTGGTTGATTCAACAAAAGGGCTAGAGCGTCCCGAATGCTTTCGGGAAGGTGATCGGTTCGAATCCGATATTCTCTACAAAGTTTGAAGCCTCGATTTTTCGAGGCTTTTTTGTGATGGTATTTCACGACCAATAATGAATTCAATAAAAAATGCCACAGCAAAAAATTGTTGTGGCATTTTTTATGATTTGAATTTAAACTTTATACCTCTGTAAATGCGCCCATTTTGCTGAACTTCCCAATACGGGTTTCAATTAACTTTTCACTGTTTAATTTACTTAACTCGGCAATCATTCTTTGCAACGACTCTTTCAAGGTTTGATACATTTGTTCCGGATTGTTATGGGCGCCACCTAATGGCTCAGGTATAACTCCGTCAATTAATCCGTTTTTAAGCATATCTGTAGCGGTAAGTTTTAACGCTTCAGCAGCTTTTTCTTTATGCTCCCAACTTCTCCATAAAATAGATGAGCAAGACTCCGGTGAAATTACCGAATACCAAG
>DITN01000096.1 GCA_002422865.1 Bacteroidetes bacterium UBA6183
ATGGTGAAACATTAAGAGAAAAAAGATATTGGAATGAAAGGGAAAATGATGGTCAAGTTGCAGATACTCTATGGGATGACTTAGACGAAGGCAATATTGGCACTGGGGAAGTCAAAAAAATATTTGAAGGAATAATTTTCGACTATCCTAAACCAACTGATTTAATTGATAGGGTAATAAAGATCGGTACAAATAGCAATGATTTTGTTTTAGACTATTTTGCTGGTTCAGGAACAACAGCGCATGCAGTGATGCAATTAAATTCTGAAGATGGTGGTAATCGAAAATTTATTTGTGTTCAATTACCAGAACCAACTGAAGAAAAAAGTGAAGCGTATAAAGCTGGGTATAAAACTATTGCAGAAATTACAAAAGAACGTATTCGCAGAGCTGGTGAAAAAATAAAATCAGAGTTAAAAGATGATTTATTCAGTAAAGAGGGCAAAACATTGGATGTTGGGTTCAGGGCATTTAAACTTGATAGTTCGAACATTAGAGCTTGGGACGGCAATCCAGATGCGTTTGAGGATAACTTATTCAATGCAGGAAGTAACATTAAAGAAAATCGCACCGAAGATGATGTGTTGTATGAGATACTCCTAAAATACGGCTTGGATTTAACCATGCCTATTGAGCAAAAAGAAATTGCAGGTAAGCAAGTATTCAATATAGGTATGGGAGCATTGTTTATCTGCCTTGGTGATAACATTACCACAGCAGTAGCTGAAGGTATTGGTAAATGGAAAGAAGAACTACAACCTGCAACATCCAAAGTAATTTTCAAGGATACTGGCTTTACTGATGTGGAGAAAACCAACAGCATGCAAATCTTGAAACGTTACGGAATACATGAAGTAAATACCATCTAACCGATAAACTGTAAAGCTCATGAAAATAAAATTTGACAGCAGTTTATCCTATCAGCAAGATGCGATAGAATCTATTGTAGACGTGTTTAAGGGGCAAGAAACCTGCAACTCTAACTTCACGGTGTATTCGCCAGATTTTCTGGCTAAAAACGGCTTATTTGCCAACCAAGAGAGTACTAATCTGTTGGGTTATGCCAATAAACTGCAATTAACAGAAGGGCAAATACTGGAGAATATACAAAAGATTCAGCTTCGCAATGGTTTGAAACCATCCGTTCAAGGAGAGATAGACCGTAATGCTTTGGACTTGAGTGTGGAGATGGAAACGGGTACTGGTAAAACTTATGTGTACCTCAAAACAATAATGGAAATGCACCGTCAATACGGATTCAGCAAATTTATTATTGTAGTTCCTACTATACCAATTAAGGAAGGTGTTTACAAGAGTTTACAGATCACCGAAACCCATCTGAAGGAGCACTATGCCAATGTAAACTATAAGTACTTTGTTTACGATAGTTCCCGTCTAAATGAGATCAGGGATTTCGCCACCAGCGATCAGCTCCAGATTATGGTCATCAACATTCAGGCATTTGCAAAAGATGTGGATGATGATTCAAGCAACACCAACAGGATATTACTCAATTATAACGACAAGTTGGGCTACAAACCCATTTCGTTAATTCAAGATACCAGACCGTTTGTAATTGTAGACGAACCCCAACGTGTGTTAAATACTCCATTGGGTAAGAAGTCTGTCAACAATCTTAAACCATTGGCTATTGTTCGCTACTCTGCAACACACAAAGAGAAAGTAAATCTTTTGTATAAGTTGGATGCAGTTGATGCATACAACAAGCAATTGGTTAAGCAAATTGAAGTAGCCTCTATAAAAGTAGATGGAGCAGCCTCGGCTGGAGCTTACATTAAACTTATTCAAGTATCCAACAAAAATGGGTTTAAAGCCAAGTTAGAATTGGATGTAAAGGATAGAAACGGAATTGCAAAAAGAGAAAAGAAAGATGTTAAGCCAGGAGATGATTTGCTTCAGCTAACCAAACTGGAGCAATACGATGGCTTCATGGTTCGGGATATTTACACCGACACAGATAATGAGTGTATCGACTTTACTAATGATGTGCTAATCCGATTGAATACGAGCATAGGTGGTACAGATGATTTAGCCATTAAACGTGCTCAAATTGCCAAGACCATTGAGGAACATTTAAACAAGGAATTGATACTGAATCCGAAAGGCATTAAAATTCTGAGCTTGTTCTTTATAGATAAGGTAAGCAACTACCGTGAATACGATTCAGATGGTAATGCAAGCAATGGAATCTATGCCCGTTTATTTGAGGAAGAATACAAGAAAATCATTGCCCGACCACGTTATAAGAATTTATTCGAAGGTGTTCGTGACATCAATGAAGAAGTAAACCAGATACACAATGGTTACTTTGCGGTAGATAAGAAGCCAAAGGCTAGTAACACCAAGGATAAATATGAATATTACAAGGATACAACTGGTAAAACCAAAAATGACGAGGACACTTATAACCTCATCATGAAGGACAAAGAGAAGTTACTAAGCTTTGACTCCAAGTTGCGTTTCATATTCTCCCACACAGCACTCCGTGAAGGTTGGGATAATCCAAACGTATTTCAAATTTGTACCTTAAAAGATTCTGGGGGTACCGACATTTCGAGACGACAAGAAATTGGTCGGGGTTTACGCCTCTGTGTTAACCAGGATGGTGATCGTGTTCATGGATTTGATACCAACACATTAACCGTAATGGCAAACGAATCGTATGAAGAGTTTGTAAAGAACTTCCAAAAAGAAATGGAGGAAGAAACGGGCATTGTGTTTGGTTTATTGCAACCTCACAGCTTTAGTAGCATCACGGTTGAAATGGATGGCAATGATCCTGTCTTCTTTGGTCAGGAACAGTCAGAGCAATTATTCGGCTACTTTGCATTGAAGGGTTATATCGATGCACGTGGAAAGGTTCAGGAACTGCTTAAAAATGATCTTAGATTAGATGAAGTTGATTTGCCTGAAGAAATGCCTATCCACATTAAATCTCAGGTTTTAGAGACATTAAAACAGGTTGCTGGCAAGTTGGAGATTAAGAAGAACGAAGACAAACAGGTTATTAAAGTTCGTAAGGAAGTATTGCTTAGCCCCGACTTTGAAAACTTGTGGAATCGAATTAAGTACAAAACAACTTACTCAGTAGATTTTGATGCCAACAAACTAATTGAGGCTTGTATCAAAAACATTAACGAACGCTTGGTGATAAGCAAAGGCAAATTGGTTTACACAAAGAGCAAACTAGATATTACTAAGGGTGGAGTAGATAGAGTTGGCGATGAGCAAACAGCCTATGGTCAAGTTGACCAGGACGCACAGGTGCTACCAGATATAGTAACTTACCTACAAAATGAAACGAACCTTACCCGAAAGTCAATCGTTCGTATTTTACAGGGTTGTCTGAACCTAAGATATTTTAAAATCAACCCCCAGCGATTCATTGAAGGATGCATTGAAATCATTAATGAACAGATGCGCTTACACATCGTTGACGGCATCGTTTACAGCAAGATAGGTGAACATGAGTATTACAGCCAAGAGTTGTTCGAAAACGAAGAACTGGTAGGTTATCTCAAGAGCAACATGGTAGAGAGTACCAAGTCACCGTTTGAATTTGTAGTTCACGACAGTGCAATCGAATCAAATCTCGCCAAAGAGTTTGAGCGAAACGAGAACATCAAGGTCTATGCAAAGTTACCAGGGTGGTTTAAAATTGAAACCCCATTAGGGACATACAATCCAGATTGGGCAATACTGTTTGAAAAGGATAGTGAGGAGAAATTGTATTTTGTAGTAGAGAGCAAGGGAACCCTTGGTGTCGATTTTCTACGCCCTTCTGAAAAAGGTAAAATCGACTGTGGAATCAAACACTTTGAAGAGCTATCTCGTCAATCAGGTAAAGATTTAAAGATGATAGTTGCAAGGGATATGGGTGATGTGGTTAATAATATATTAATCTAATCAGATGGAGAATTTAATTTTTGTAGGTGGGATTCACGGAGTTGGAAAAGGAACAATTTGCAGAAACGTTTGCAGTAAAAATGAATTAAATCATCTTACTGCAAGCGATGTGTTAAAATGGGAAGAAATAAGCACCCCGCAAAACAAATTAGTAAAGGACTTTACATTTACCCAGGATCGCTTAATTGAAAATTTGAAGAAAATTATAATCCCCAACAAAAAGTATATCTTGGATGGTCATTATTGTCTACTCGATAAAGAAGGAAAACCTGAGAGGATTAACCAACTTACGTTTGAATTAATTAACCCATTTGCTTTGGTCTTAGTTACTGGTAACGTTGGAGAAATAAAAGATAGGTTAGATAAGCGGGACAACGTAAGCTATGATATCAATTTATTAGAGGATTTTCAAAATATTGAATTGGAATATGCTCAATTCCTTTCGAAATTCCTTAATAAACAATTACTAGTCATTAACAAGGATACTGAACATATTTTAAACGACTATATAAGAAATGAAAGTTTTACTTGATACAAATATTATAATTCACCGTGAAGCAAGCAAGGTCTACAATCAGGACATAGGCTTGTTGTTTAAATGGCTTGACAAGTTGCATTATACAAAACATGTTCATCCTTTAAGCCTAAAAGAAATTCAAAATTACAAGGATGAGGAAGTAGTCAGAATAATGACTATTAAAGCATCTAACTATTTTGAATTACAAACTGAATCGCAAGAAAGTGAAGAGATTATCGAAATCAGAAAATTTGATAGAACGGAAAATGATTACATTGACACATCTCTTTTAAAGGAGCTTTTTAACAATCGGGTAGATTTTTTGATTACAGAAGACAGGGGTATTCATAAAAAAGCTAAGCAATTAGGCTTAAATCAGAAGACTTACACTATCGACTCATTCATAGAAAAATGCACATCTGAATATCCCGAATTAAAGGAGTATAATGTTTTATCTGTTAAAAAGGAATTTTTTGGAAATCTTGATATAAATGATGAGTTTTTTAATTCCTTCATTGAAGATTATGCAGAATTTAGAGATTGGTTTAATCGTAAAGCAGAAAATATTTCCTATATAACTAAAACAGATAATGGCATTAAAGCATTTCTATATATTAAAGTCGAGGAGCCAAACAGTGAATCATACAAAGAGATTCAACCAGCTTTTACGCCTAAAAAGAGATTAAAGATCGGCACTTTCAAGGTGCAATCAACTGGATACAAACTAGGAGAACGTTTTCTGAAAATCATTTTTGACAATGCACTTGCCAATAAAGTAGATGAAATATATGTAACCATTTTTGATAAACGTGAAGAACAGCAACGATTAATCAACATTTTAGAAGATTGGGGTTTTGTATATTGGGGAATAAAGTCAACCCAGAATGGTGACGAAAAAGTATATGTACGGAGTTTTTTACCAAAACTTGAAGCAAGTCCAAGACTATCCTATCCATACTTAGATCGAAAATCAAGAGTATTTCTATGCCCGATAAAACAAGAATATCACACTGATTTATTTCCAGATTCTATACTCAATAATGAGTCACCACTTGATTACGTTGAAAATGAACCACACCGCAATGCACTCAAGAAAGTTTATATAAGCAGATCAATATTTAAGGATTTAAAACAAGGAGATATAATATTGTTTTACAGAACTGGTGGTTGGTATGAGAGCGTGATTTCAACAATTGGCGTAGTTGAAAGTACAATACTAAATATACCCAATGAAGCTGAATTTATTGAATTATGTAGAAAAAGAAGTGTTTTTAAAGACGATGAATTAAAGGAATGGTGGAATTATAAACGATACAACAGACCGTTCATTGTTAACTTTTTATATGTGGATTCATTCCCTAAGCCAAAAGTGAATCTTGCCCAACTAGTAAAATTAGGAATTATTAATTCAGCCCCTAGAGGGTTCGAACAAATAAGTAATGAACAGTTTGAAATATTTTTAAAAGCAGCGAGAGCAAATGAAAGTTATTTTATCAATTAAGCCCGAATTTGTAGAGAAAATATTTTCAGGTAATAAACGCTTCGAGTTTAGGCGGAATATTTTTAAAAATAGAGGGGTTAAAACAGTTTTAGTTTATGCATCAGCTCCAGTAAGCAAAGTAGTGGGTGAATTTGAAATTGGTCAAATTAAACAGATGGATTTAGTTTCACTCTGGAAAGAGACAAAAGATATGGCAGGAATTACTGAGGAATACTTTTATGAATATTTTAATGGTAAAGATTTAGGGTTTGCTTTAGAGATAAAGAATGTCAAGAAGTTTAAGAATGCTAAATGTATTAATGAAACATACGGAAAAAATGCTCCACAATCTTTTGTTTATTACAATGAATAAATTAGTTAATGCAAATAATTAATCTAGAACTTGATCACTATAATTTCTATTGTCCTGTTTCAGGCGAATACATTACTACCGAGGAGGATGGTGTAAATGAAGATGCACCTTCTTTCAGGGGATACTGGTTTGATGAGTTTTGGGATGAACCAACCATCAAAGATGAAAAGTTAAACCAGCTTTGGACAGAATACTTCCAAAAATTAAAAGAAAGTGATCCCGCCGATTACAGGTATTCAGATTACATAGTTAAGTTGGATGAGTTTTTTCAGTCCGTAGTTATAAAAAACTATGTGGTTTTTAAAATAAACAAGATTGAATTTAGTATTATCCCTGACAAAAGGATCTACTTCGTAATTGATATGAATGCTGGCTAATTTCAGCCATGATCCTTAAATGATCCAGATATAAATCCACCGAGAAATAGCTATACCCCATTTTATGGTATTTTGTAATTTATTTAATTGATTAAAAGCATTATACATTCATTATAACAAAATGAAAAAGGAGTCCAAATTTGGACTCCTCTTCAAATTCTCGATAAAAAAATCTGAAATAATAAATAAAGTTCGAGAATTAATATTTGAAACGGGCAAAGAATCCTTCAAGTCCGCAATTTTCCAGTACATCCGCATTTTCGTGGTCAAACGCAATAAGTATTGACGGAGCACCACTGTAGTCCCCTTGTTTGCCATTAACATGATGGAATTTCACTCGTCCCTTTAGATAAAGTATCGCATAAGCGTTCGGGAAAACATGGTCATGAAATAACCTGGTATCTGAACGGTTGAAAATTAGCGCAATGCAATTGCCATGTGTGGCTGCTTTATCAATCCAGTACTTTGTGAAATTCCCGTAAGGAGGATTCAGCCAAACCCGACCAAACCAATCTTTTTCCAATCCATTATCCTCAATAGTAAAGTGGGTTTTCGCCATATCCCAAGGACGCTTGATTGGAGCGCAAGGATCCAGGTCAAACTCACCCAACGCTTCTATCAATGGAGGTGGGGTTAACCATTCATCTTTGCCCGATGATCTTCCGTATAGTGTTTCATATTTAACATTCATATCTTAATCTGTTCTTTGTAGAATTTTACAACAGGTTCCCATTCTTCGAACCTTCCAGAGTTGGTGAGAGTAAGGTAAACGTAGTGCCCATCTTTCTTTAGCTTCGTTGTGGTAATAGTAGGTAGCCCTTGAATAAAGCCAAGGAACTTCTTCATCCTGGGCGAAAAAACCTCGAAAGTGTAAGTGTCTTCCAAGCCTTCGTTTATTGTTACAGACTTGTTGATCGGATTGAGCAAATGATTTAACAATGCCTCAAACTGCGCCACGTTTATCACAATCCTTTTCATGGCTTGGCGTTCCTGTTCGATTTCTATATCATCTTGAGTTGCCTTCTCAACCATTTCGTTTACCGTTTTTTTACTGACAACGATTTTATCATTGGTCGGTGTGTACTGGTTATATAACTTTTCAATTGCATCGAGCATGTCTTTTTCTTGCTCTTCATATGTGCTATACATAGCAATGTTTAGACCTAAGTCAGTTCCTATGAAATCCATGATTCTAGCCCATTTGTAATCATCTGTATTTAATCCGTACAGGTACTGCCTCACCAAATCATTGGAGAATTTATTACCATTTCGTTTTAATAATTTCAGAATCGTACTTCCATGCTTTGAGGTGAAAAAATCGTCTGCACGTCTGTTCTCTTCTAAACCATAATCTGAAACTATTTTACCCACTAGTTCATTATTTTCATAACCAGAAATGGCGGCTGCTAGATCCTTTCTAACATTTTTATATTTCATTACATTTCGCTCCAATTTGGGTACATCCAAATTATACTTCCTGATAAATTGCCTTAATGCGGCTGTTCTTACTCCCGTATAAACAGCTATATTGTTTATCGCTTGCTTATTCATATTCTCTAGTGATTATATTATTCTGCATCCATTCGAAGTCAATCGCATCAAGCAATTCTGACTCATTGGCAAACCAAGGAGACTCGCTACCGAATGGATTTATTAATTGAATTTCACCATTTTTAGTGCGTCTTATTTTACCGATTGCTATCTGTCCTCTGGGAAATCCAGGTAACTTTTCCTTAAAAGTTACAATATTACCTGGTTTAATAAACGCCAGTTTTTCTTGATCACTTCTGAATGAAAGCGATTCAGTTAGTTTGGTTTCAATGCGTCTTTCAAGCAATGACTGGAATTGTTCTTCAGTTACCTTGTACCTTTTTCGCTTGAGAGGTAATTCAGGTTGGTTGTTGTTTGAGGAATTGTTGTCTGTGCTCATACTATTCTTTTTATATAAATAGTATGAAATGATCCGAAAGCGAACGTTTTTACAATTTGCCAGTTAAATTTATTTTCGTAAGTTTTGTATAATGAGCAATGATCCGATACAATACATTCCTTTTACCAATACCGATGAACTGATATTACATCTAGATATTTCCCAAGTGTTAATTGATAAGCTCAAGGAAAATATTGAACTAATACCCAAAGCAGCTGATAGTGACAGAGAACAACTTGAGGAATCAGTTGTAAACAGTCTTAACGTATTGATTGATGGTTTCGCTAATGCAGTATTGAGTATTCAACAGGGTTATATCAAATAATGCCTCTAAAGAATGATTTTATCAAAAATAAAATGTGTTTACTTTTCCATTGAAAATAGAACTAAGTGTTAATGAATCAAGTTCAAAAAATATTATCAGGAGATCTTTCTGAGTTGGATAAAGTATACATAGAGATAAAACCTAAATTCATAAGTTTTGCCAGAAGACAGTTCCCTCAATTCGAGATGGAGGAGATTGAGGATATTTATCAGGATACAATCATCGTATTCTATCAAAATATAAAAAGGGGGATTCTAAAAGAAATTAACTCTAATGTTTCTGCTTATTTGATACAAATTGGAAAAATTAAACTAATCCAACTCTATGAGTCCAAAAAGAAAGAGTTAGGTGTAAAGGAGCATTTTCTGGCAAATGAGCTTGGGCAAGAGGAATATGATTTTAAGATTGAAAATGCAGTTAAATTCATTTACTCCAAAATGACTGATGCTTGTAAACAAATATTAAATCTATTTTATTTTGAGAAAAAATCGATGGATGAAATTGCATTAATATTGGATTATAAAAATGCAGATACAGTAAAATCTAAGAAGAGCCGTTGCATTTCTTCATTTAATAGTAAAGTAAATAACATGTACTTCGATGGAGAATGATCTATATAATATTACCGAGGCGGAAATTGAGGAATTTGATCAGCTGTATGATGGCACGATTGATGAAAAGGACTATTATCTGCTAAAAGCCAGGATGGAATTGGATGAAATTCTAAAACATAAATATACAGTTTATAAGCTCCTGCGTAAAGAAGTTGAACAAGATGGCTTATCCTCAAAGGTTCTAAAATCAAGATTTATAAATCTGGATAATAAAATCAAAATGCGAAAAAAAACGCAACGGTTTTGGTTGGGTTTAACTATTTCAGTCGCGGCAATCATAATCATAATAATAAATTCAGTTTTAACGAATCCAAAGGAAGTAATTTACGAAAGATACCGTTACTCAGATACGGGCTTACCTGTATTGATGGGAGATTCTAAACAAACAAAAATGGATAGTGCAATGGTGTTAATTGGTGCAAAACAATATGATAACGCACATGAAATATTAAAAAATATTAGCGAAAACGATACTTTATTTTATTACAAAGCATTTTGTTTGGAACAACTTGGTGACATAAAAAGTGCTAGTACACTTTACCAGCAACTTGTTGCTTCTAAATCAAATTACATAAAACAGAAAAGTGAATTTCGTAATGCTTTACTTTCAATCATTTTGAATAAGCAGAAGCCATTCGAAAAAATGAAATTAATTGCATCAGATTCAACACATGTTTATCAGGAACTTGCTCAAGAAATTATAGCAACTTCAGTTAAATAAGCCTTCTTTACCAGTTACTTGAAAGTTTGCCCAATAAAATGGGTTCGACCACTCTGGATGAAGTATGTTAGTTCTAATATCGTTTTTTGCCCTGGCAAGCGACTCACTAATAGTAAATCCATTTGATAAATATGTATAGAAATGTTTGAATAATTCGGAGCTTGCTTGATTATCTGCATCCCAAATAGAATAAATGACGGTTGGAGTTCCGCGATACAAGAAGTTACGGGTTAGGGAAATAGATCCTTCTAATTTATAATTTTTACCACCTCCAGAGCTACAACCCACTAGTATTGCAAGATTTGGAGATACCTGTATGTTTGAATTTATATTAAGAGTATCTGAATTAAGTCGAAATTCAATTTCACCATCACTAGTTTTGTATGTATGTGCTAAAACTTGCAGTATTTGCTTTGGTGATTTAGAGTTGCTCGTAGCTCTATATTTATCAGTTAAAAATTCAATGAGTTTTTGATTATAAGGAAGAGTTTGGTTATCATGATCTGATGTCCAAATGTCGATAAATAACGGATTATGATTTACCCAATTGCCTAATATTACGCTAAGGTTGGGGACTAATTGTATTCTATTCAAATTAGCCAAAAAACATTGGTTTGACCAGCTGTTTCCAGATTCTTCGCTTTGTAATAGTGCTTCAAAAGGGATTTTCTCTAAATGCTCATCGGGGGAAATAACAAGATTTTTATTTTTAAAATTGTTTAAACCCAACTCTTTTGTTACATATTTGGCAAAACGTTTAAAATTTTCAATGTCGTTTGTTTTGATAGCATTTAATAAACTATCAGTTGTAGCTGCTGAAACCGTTTCTTTTTCAACAATCCATTTCAACTCCAATTTATCTTCATTAATAATTGAAATTAATATGCTTCCCCCATACAATACTTGGTAATCGATAATGCATGAATTGTTTTTTTTGCAAAAATCCTTCAATTGTTTTAGTTCAGTATTATTGAATGTTGTTTTGTTTTTTGATAATATAGATGATATTGCTTCCTGATATTTAGGCAATAAACGTTCTGTATAATTTAAAATGCTTTTATTTTTTGAGTGTGCAGCATACAAGTTTAATTCCATTAACAGTATCCAATTATTTAATGCGATTGTTGTTTGCGTAGAAAACTCTGCCTGTAGGGATTTATGAAGGTTTAAATTAGCATATTTACAGTTATTCCCAAGGGATAATAGTACCAAAGCTGTACTATCAATATTTTGATGTTTCAGCCGAAATAGCATCTTCAATTCCTCACTTCGCTGTGAAAAATACTCCCAAATATCCAAGGATTCATTATTGTTAACTCGATATAACGAACGGGTTGCTATTAGTTTACTATTTAAACCGAATAAGCTATCCATTGGTTTTTTAATCCCTTTATCGTAATAATATCCACCGAATTGTGAAAGTGCGATCGAAGTATAAACCGCATTCCTAGTTAGTAGTGTATTTGAATTTTGGTAAACAATGAGTTCATTTAACGCAAGTCTGTAATAATTTGGTAATTCATCAAATGATTTATTAGCCCTTTTCAACATTGCAGTGGTAATGTAATTCAGGGCAATTCGAGTTCTGTTTCTATGCTTGGATTTAAAAAGAATGTTTAACTCCTTGTTGTAATATTCCATGCCTTTCTCATAACAATATTTGTAAGGCTTGTCGAATGGTATTTTGTCTCTAACAATATCATTGTAGCTATTGCCCAGTCTGTGGTAAACCAATGCAAGGAGTTGACTTGGTAGCTGAAATGAATCGATCATAAAAATTGCTTCTTCATTTAGCTCGATTGCTTGTTGGTAGTTCTTAGTATTATGAGCATAATATGCTCTTAATAATTTCAACTCTGTAGACTTTAACGATTCCTGAGCACCTTCATTTATTAATACTATACTATCCAGGAATTGTTTTGCGAGTGCATTGTCCTGCTTATTAAGAGCGCACAAAAGCTTTAGTTGCAGCATGTCGTATTGAGACTTATTAGTCTCCAGAAGATTCACAATGCTTAGCCCTTTATCAAACTCCCCATTATCAATGAAGCATCTGGCGATCCTTGTCTTTTCTGCATCTCTAAAGCTATGTAAGTTATTATTAAACGACTCAAAAGCTAAATTGTATAGTCCGAGACTGATTAATGAATCTATTTCAGCTTTGGAATCAATTTGGGTAATAATGTCACTAATTATTTTTGCTTCAGATTCAATGACAGATAGCTCTGTTTTGTTGCTTCTTTGGCAAGAAAGCCAAAGGAGAACAAAAAACAAATATGTAAGCCTTCTTATCATTTACTGGGCAAATATAAAATTGAAACTAAGCAAAATAAATTTTATTGCCTTGGTGTTTACCTTTAGTCTAAAAAGCAAACTAAAGCAATATCACGAATCATGAATAAATTAATATTGCATCTATTTACATTCTGTTTTCTGCTTATTTCATGTCAAAACAAACAGAATGAAAATCAAAGTGTAGTAGAAAAAGTTAAATCAGACGATAATGAATCAAGTGGATTTAATGTTTCTACCGATTGCAGTATTCAACAGAAGGAGTATTTAAATCAAAAAGAGCTTTACTGGCAAGAATACAGAAAATCTGACGATAACGAATTGTTGTCAGATGAAGCACAGAAACGATTTCTAAATTTTTGCAATTCATATTCAAATATTAAAAACTGGAGAGGCAAGCTAATAAGTGTTTCTACAATTTCGGACGGAACCTCAGTTATTGATCTTGAATATTGTAACAGTCCTATCACGCTTTTAGTTTCAAACTTGCCCGAATCTGTTATGAGAGAAATGAGAGAAGGTGTAATCCTGGTTTTCAGCGGAATCAAGCATTATGACAGATTGAATGGCGAATTTTTAAAAGGTTCATATAACAGTGAAGAAGTGAGCTTCTCTATTAACAATTCAGACAATACAAAAACTAAATAATTGAGTAGTTATGACTAATTTATTATCCAAATTCTTTACAATAATTTTTGTGATTTGTTTATTTTATGCAGCCTATGACCTTTTTATTAAAGATTTATTTCCGCAAAAAGCTGAAGCTCCAACATCTAGTTCCCCAATCGCAGTCCGTACCGATTCATTGGGTTTGAATGTAGAAAGCGAAAACTCGATAAACGAAACAGGTAATAAATCTTTAAATAATTTAAATTATGCTGATCAAAGTGGGACAAATAATATGCAAGTTGAATCCATGGACGACAAAATTCGAGAATTTAAAGATGCTTATCGCAAAATGTCTGATCTATATTTGGAGGAAAAAAGTAAAAATTACAACAATTCTGGAGTATTAAAATCACTCGCACATGAATATAAGAGATATATGTCGGCGCTCTCGATTCAGATAAAATCATTTTATAATTCAAATGAACAAAACATTAACTCAGATCAAAAGCAAAAGCTAGATTACATCAATCAGGATTGTAATTTGGCGATTCAACAAGCGGAAATTGATGCAAATGCTTTTTGAGTTATAATAATAAATTAATATGAAGAACAATCTGAATATCATTTCGTGTACATGGCTTGTTATATTCTCTTTAGGAATATTCGGAGTCAATGTTTGTATGGGGCAGAACTCCTCAAATATTTTAGTAATTGAGCCCAAATTTGAAAATATTTCTGTTGATGACAATCTTATTATTTTTGGGATTAGAAAAAATGGCGAAATGAATTATGGATTATTTGATAAAGCTGGCAAAGAGATACTTGCTGCAACATACAAGGATATTATAAGACCCTTTAAAAACGGTTTTGCAGTTGTTATTAATAATAATGGGCTTTATGGTTTAATAGATAAGAATGGAAATATTGTTTTTGATACGAAATATAGTAGAATTGACCCAATTCTAGAAAGTGCAAATTATTGGGCATATAATGACAAAATGGGGTATGTATTGTTAAATCCCTACACCCAAAATGAATTGAATATCAAACAGTTTTTATCTCAAAAAGGGATAAGATCCTCAGATTTAAATATCAGTTGTGGTTTTGTAAAATTTACTGACAATAACACACATAAATTTGGTGCTGTTAATAGTAACGGAGAGTTAATAGCTGCTAAACACGATGAAATTAATTGTGATAATGGATTTGTTTTTATGCGTGTTGGAGGTAATTATAAACTATATGACAAAAAAGGTAAAGAGTTAATTTGCAACTGGATTATTGAAGGAACACATCCAAGAAACTTTTGGATTTCTCCGATATATCAACAAAATTCTAGCACCAATCAATCTGGTTATTATATTGTTACATTTGCTAGTTCAGGCAAACAGAAAAAATTCATAATTGATAAACAGGGAAAAAAAGTATTTTCGGATGTTGAGCGCGAATATTATTATAACGACGGTTATTTAGCAGTTAAATACAAAATTAATGATGGCTATTTTTATAAGTTTTTAAATAAAGAAGGCACGGTGACACAATCAGGACTGTTTTCATCAATGGGTAAATTTGATCAAAATTGTGTTATTGTCTCAAATTACAACGGTTCTGGACTAATAAATACTTCTGGGAAACAAATTACTCCTTTAAAATACCATAAAATTTACCCATTTAAAAATGGCTTGGCAAAAGTACAAATATTCACTAGCCTTGGATTTAAATATGGATTTATTGATAAAACAGGGAAAGAAATTATTTCACCAAAGTATTTAGAAGCTAGAGATTTTAGTGACGGATTGGTAATTGTTAAAGATTCTACAAAGAAAATCATACTAGACAAGTCGGGCACAATAATATCGAAACCAGATTTTGAATACATAGATGATTTTAAATATGGTTTAGCAAGAATAATAAAAGACAACAAATGTGGGTTTATTGACAAGAACTGTAACGTTGTAATTCCTTGCGTTTACGATCAAGCAATGAGTTTTGATAATAATTTTGCTGAGGTTGTGCTAGGTAATAAAAAAACACTAATTGATAAGTTTGGAAAAGAGATCAAGACGATTAATTATAATGAAGAATTTATTAATGTGGGAAATGGTATATACTTATACTCCTCTGACAATAAAAAGCTCTATGGTTTAATAATGAGCAAATAAAAACTCTAAAACATTAACTGGTGTTTGTGTCTGAAACAATCGAATATTCACCACACCCATAATTTCCTCACAAATACAAATCAATACGATAATTCATATTATTTAATTTATATAGGGATAATACCCCTGATCAATTTGTGGCATTTTCCGCACTGGGACTTTTAAGTCAATTTCGACATATTTGACCCACTGGCTAGTGCTCCCTCCGTATCCAAAAAGCATAGTGTGGGGAGGGAGCCCCCTGTATAATCGAATCAATATCCCTTTTCAATTCGTTTTCCGAAAAAATTTCTGGAATAAAATTGGAGTCAAAAAGACGACCCATGTCTAAATATGAAAAGATAAGGTCGGAAAATTTCTGTGATACTTCGGAGGTCAAAATTTTAGACCCTCCATCAGTAAGACATCTTTTTATTTCAATTTTAAGGTATACCTGAAAGTGGTACAAAAAACATCCTTAAAAACTTGCACATTAAATAAAAATAGGGTTATTTTGATACCACCTATAAAATGGTACAATATTATGAGAGTTTTTTATTCAAGGGTCAGTTCCGATGATGGGTCACAGAACCCAGAACGCCAGCTCCAGAAGTTGAAGGGGTTTGATTATGTATTCACCGATATGTGTTCAGGTTCCATTCCTTTATTTGAACGACCAAAGGGTTCTCAGATAAAGAAGCTTATTGATGATAATAAACTTAATCACCTAGAGATACACTCGATTGATCGCCTTGGTCGTTCGACCATAGATGTTTTGACCGTATGGGATGATCTCACGAAAAAAGGTATAACCATAACATGCAGAAACCCTAACCTTAGAAATATTGATGAGAGTGGCAAAGCGGACAAGTTCTCCGAACTAATGATGTCTATTCTTTCAACAATGTCAACTTTTGAGCGTAATCTAATTCGTGAGAGACAAATGGAAGGTATCAGGATAAGGAAAGAAAAAAAATTATATACAGGACGACAAGTTGGAACCACAGATACACCTGAAAGACTTTTAAAAAAAGAAAAGTCAAAACTCATTTTAAAATATACGGAAAAAGGATATCCAGTGCGAGAAATTGCGAAATTAGTACCATGCTCAAAAACAACTATAATCAAAGTTAGAAAAGCCAACAATATGTTTAATCAAAATTGAAATTTGATGTTGTCCCTAAAAGATTAAAAATATATTTCTCATTTAGTTTACGGGTATTTAATTTAAAAATATTACATTCTCTGAAGTATTGAACCCTAATTTAATATTGTATGTCCTCAAAACTAAATGAACATGTTGTTGCAGAAATATTGAAACTAAAGGATGATGGCAATTTATATCATCGAGAAAGCCAGAACTTAGAATTTAAAGAATCTTTCAACCTGGCTGGACTTGCAGACTACTATCGTGATTTTTCAGCATTTGCCAATAATAAAGGTGGTTATTTAATATTTGGTGTTAAAGATAGACCCAAGCGAGAGTTGGTCGGATTATCTGCAAAAGCCACTGATCAATTTGATAAACTTGATCCAGAAATGGTTTCAGGTCATTTGCTTGAAATCTTTTCTTCAAGTATCACTTGGGAACACGAAATTTATAATATAAATGGGATGTATTTCGGTGTTTTCTATATTCATGAATCTCAAATTAAACCAGTCATAACTAAAAAAGATGAAGGAAAAGATCAATCTTTAAAAAACGGTGAAATATATTTTAGATATGGTGGTCGAACTCAAAAAATTCAGTTTGCAGAGCTTGAATCAATTATAAATAAAAGAATTGAACAAAATAATAATCAGTGGCTGGACTTAGTACAGAAAATTGGTAAGTCAGGGCCTCAGAATGCCGCTATTTTGGATTCGGAAAAAGGTATAATAGAGAAAGGCGAGTCGCAAATTTTGGTGGTTGATGAAGAATTGTTAAGCGGATTTCAATTAATAAGAGAAGGTGAGTTTTCTGAGACAAAAGGAGCTAAAACACTCAAACTTATTGGAAATATTTCACCCATTAATCAAGTTGAGGTAGTTAAAAAAGTACGAGAAGATAAGTTGAAAGAATATCCACTTTCTGCAAAAGAACTATCAAATGAAATTTTGAAACGAGAGCCTACAATTAAGGTAAACAGAATTTGGGAAATCATTAAGGAGAATAATATTAAAGATAATAAAGATTACTCTGACTACTCTTTTCGAAATCAAAAGAATCGTTTAGAATATGAAAATAATGGGATGCTTGTTAAGGGTACTCCTTCCATTTACAAATACACGGCAATAGATTTCATCATAAACATTTACAAAAATGAAAAATGAAATAATTTTATTAGGAACACAACTCGTTAAAGATATTGAAAAATTGGATCGTATTATTGATGAGTATATCGATCCTATTAAGGATATTACAGATACAGGTCAAGACATTTTAATGCCATTAAAAGTAATAAACTCACTTTTTGTATACAACAAGAAGCGGAAATTCAAAAAATTTCTAATTTCATTTGCTAAAAGTATTAACGATAGAAAAAGAGAATCATTAGAACATGAAAGATTGGAAGGTTATTTTAAAAACGAAAAAAATCTTAACTATTTTAACGATCTTATTGAAAAGGCGATTCAATCAAATTCCGTTTACAGTTCAATAATTCTTGGCTATTATGCAGGATTAATATTGTCAGATGAGATTGAAATAAAGCCAAAAGAAATAATCACTTTACAGGCACTTAAAGAATTAAGCGACTTTGAACTTTCCTGTTTCACTCGAATTTATGCATGTGTAAATTTAGCGGAAGAAGTCGATATAAGTAAGTATAAACAACTAAATGGTATACAATTCCTAGCGGAGCTTACAATACAAAAAATGATTCAAGTGAGAATGGTTGAGGATCCACCAGAACGATATGGAAATTCAAAAAATGGCAGGTTTTTATCGACAGATATTGCAGAGGAAATTCATTCAATAATTCAATTGGCTGGAATTGAGGACGAACTATTGAATTATCAATTTTAACACATACTACATTAATTACCTGAGTAAAGTTTCTGAATATTTGTATTTTTGACTTATGCTTGGAATTTATTGTCGTACATCCAAACTAAGGGAATTAAAATACACCATAGACAACCAAAAAGATGAGGGGGTTAAATGCGCTCAAACTCTTGGATTGAAATATCGTATTTATGTTGATGATGGAGTTTCTGGGACATTGGATGATTCTGTTCGAGATGGACTTGCGGATTTATTTAAGGATATTAGGTCTGGTGATATCACTCACGTATTCGTTATTGACCAAAGTAGGATTGAGAGAGAATCTAATACCTGGCGCCTTTTTGTTTCAATATGTTTGAACAACAATGTGAGGTATTTTCCAGCAGGTAACGAGTACAATTTAGATGATCCCACGAACAGAATGTTAGCAAACGTAATGAGTATTTTCAATGCTTATTATGCTGAAATAACATCCAAAAAAGTACGAGCAGCAAATGCGAAGAAAGCAAAATTAGGTCTTACACATGGTTTATTACCTTATGGATACACAAAAGATCAAAACAACAAATATAAAATATTAGAAAGTGAAGCCAGGTATGTACGTTTAATGTTCAATTTATCTTTAGAGGGTAAAGGTGCATATAGTATAGCCAACATATTAAATGAAAAAGGTGTTCCCACCAAATTCAGCGGGAATTTCAAGGGCACAATTAAACGAAAGGATGAGTATACAAAGGAAATAAGATACTTTGATAAAGAGAAAGTAAAATGGAGAGGAAATGTAATATCAGATATATTAAAGAACCCAATTTACAAAGGAGAGCGCACATGGAGACGACACGAAGATCTTGCGGATTTTGTAGATGGTAAAACGGTCAAACGTAAAGTAGTTGCTGAAGTAATCACAGCTGAAGCGCCCAAAATAATCGAACCTGAATTATTCGAAAAAGTTCAAGCTAACTTAGAACAAAATCGTAAAAATGTTGGCAGGAAAGATGAGTATCATTATTTGTTGAATGGCTTAGTTTATTGTGAAAAATGCGGACGTCAATTCAGAGGCAAAAAGCGATTAAAAGCTAATGATAATGCATATAAATGCTCTGGCAAAATTTATCCCAATGCAAGTTGCGATAATAGAGGAATAGGTATTCCTAAGCTAGATAGTTTTATCATCAGATATTTGTTTCTAAACAAAGATTTTCGAAACAGAATAAATGACTTCAGTACAAAATCGAAAGAAAAAATAGATTTTACAAAGACGATCTCTAAACTAGAAACCGAACTTAGTAATATCAAAAAGTCGCTTAAAAGGCTTTATACAATGATAGCTGACCCTGATTTTGAGTCAATTGAAGAATTAAAGTTGAATTTAAAAACGTTGCAAAACAAGGAACAAATCGTTCTAAATAAGATTCAAATACTTAATGATAAGCAAGCTGATAGTGACAAAACAATTATCAAGAACAGAATTATTAACAGTATTCAATCCATCAATCCAGAGTTGTCAAAAGATAACATGGTTCTGGATTTTGAGGAATTAAAAAAAGCAATTCATTCTATAATAGATTGGATTGCTATCGATCATCAGAAAAAAGATAAAGGTGGGCAATTCACGCTAAAATTGAAGATTAAAAATATAGATGAATATCATTACTTTCTTACAGATTGGTCGTTAATAAACTGGAATTTACTTGATATCGTTGAAAGATCAACAGAACAGACTGTTGATGAAATTATTGTTCATTCGGCAAAACATAACTTTGATATTAAGCAAGAACTTTTACAATATGAAAATTTGACTCAAGCTCAGTTATCTTCAGGTTCAAAATCTAAATCACAAGATAAAAGGACGGGCTTAAAGGGTCGTATTATACTAGAAGACAATGAAATATATCATTTTGATTAGTACCCCCTAATTTACCCTTACAAACATGTTAATACGCTTGCAAGCCGAATGTTGAGCGGGTGAAGCGATGTGTTTATAGGTACGCGTAGGTGCATCCTCTAAACTAAAAAACAATTTTCTAAAATGGTTCAATCCGTTTTCCACGGTTTCATCTGTTGGTTTAATACCAAGTGTAAATGCAGGCTCTAAGGAGTTGTGTTTGTTATACCAATGGTTTAAAAAGTGAATAAAATAAAGTAAGTCGGTATCATTAAAAGTACGGTGTTTAAAGCCCAATAAATTTTTCAAGTCTTTTTCGGTGTGATGTAAAATAAACTGATGTGGTTTACCATCCATTCTATCTATTAGTTCTTTACACTTATTGATGATGGTTACCCGTTGTCCCCAAGCAAATATTGCTGCAAACAATCCCATAATTTCAATGTCTGGTTTATGGGTAAATAAATGGGGTATACAAACTGGGTCGTTATCAATAAAACTTGGGTGGTTATACTGTTTTACTTTTTGATTTAAAAGGGTGATAATTTGTTTTTGCATAGTTTAAATATACTAAAATCATCAGTTTAACTGGTGATTTTAGGGCATCCAAATGTATCATATAATCAACTAATTTACCGCTGTTGTAAACTTTATTGCATTTAATTACTTAAGTGTGTAGTTTGCCAACTGATAAATTTTTAATTAACAATCATGAAATTTAAAACAATGATGATGTTATCTGCAATGGGTGCAGGTGTGTTGATGCACAGTTGCAAAAGTGATAACAAAACAGGAGCTGCAAACGGTGGTGAAAGTAATTTTAATTACGAGTGTGATCGTTTTGCCGACATTCAAGTTTTGCGCTATGAAATTCCGGGTTTTGATGAGTTAACACCAAAACAAAAAGAATTGGCTTATTACTTAAGTGAAGCCGCAAATTGCGGTCGTGATATTATTTACGACCAAAAGTATAAGCATAACTTGGCTATCCGTAAAACCATAGAAGCTGTTTTAACTTCATATCAGGGTGATAAAAGTGCTGACGATTACAAAAAATTTGAAACCTACGCTAAGAAAGTATTTTTTGCAAATGGTATTCATCACCACTACAGCAACATGAAATTTGTACCGGAGTGCAGTTTCGAGTTTTTTGCTGCTGCTGTAAAAGCTGCTCCTGCAGAAAGTCTTCCGTTAAACGGACGTACAGTAGATGCATTTTTAGCAGATATGAAACCAATTATTTTTGATCCTAAGGTGGATGCGAAAATTGTTGACCTATCAACAGGGATTGATAACGTGAAAGCCTCTGCCAATAATTTTTACGAGGGCGTAACACAAGCCGAAGTTGAATCATACTACAGTGGGCGTATGAATAAAAATGATGAGCAGCCAATTTCTTGGGGTTTAAACAGCAAGATGGTTAAAGAAAATGGCGTAGTAACAGAAAAGGTTTGGAAAGTTGGTGGTATGTATACAGCGGCTATCGAAAAAATTGTTTTCTGGTTAGAAAAAGCCGTTAATGTTGCCGAAAATGAACAACAAAAAAAGACTTTAGCTTTATTGGTTGAGTACTACAAAACAGGTGATCTAAAGAAGTGGGATGAGTATAATATTGCCTGGGTAAATGATACCGAAAGCAGATTAGATGTGGTGAATGGTTTTATTGAGGTGTATGGTGATGCAATTGGTAAACGTGCTTCATTCGAGTCGGTGGTTTCGATGAAAGACATGGAAGCAACTAAACGTATTGCCCAAATTGCAGCCAATGCACAATGGTTTGAAGACAACTCACCATTAATGCCAGAACATAAAAAGAAAGAAGTAAAAGGGATTACTGCTAAAGTAATTACGGTAATTCAAGAAGCAGGCGATGCTGCTCCATCAACCCCAATAGGCATTAATCTTCCAAATGCCAACTGGATTCGTCAGCAACATGGTTCTAAATCGGTTTCATTAGGAAACATTGTTCACTCATACAATGTGGTTGGTGCTAAAAGTCCAATGATGCAAGAGTTTGCCTTAACTCCCGAAGAAATTGAGCGTAATAAACAGTATGGTTCATTAGCCGGTGATTTGCATACCGACATGCACGAGGTAATAGGTCATGCATCAGGGCAAATTAATAAAGGTGTTGGCGACCCAGATCAAACCCTGAAAAATTATGCCAGTACATTAGAAGAAGCGCGTGCAGATTTAGTTGCTTTATATTATGTGTACGATCAAAAATTAGTTGATTTAGGCGTGATGCCAAATTTAGAAGTTGGTAAATGTGAGTACGATGGTTACATGCGTAATGGTTTAATTACACAATTAACCCGCATTGAGTTGGGTGATCATTTAGAAGAAGCACACATGCGCAATCGTCAGTTGGTGGCTGCGTGGGCCATGGAAAAAGGTAAGGCTGATAATGTAGTAGAATGGGTGAAGAAAGATGGAAAAACGTATGTGCGTGTAAACGATTATGCGAAACTTCGCGATTTGTTCGGGCAATTATTGCGCGAAATTCAACGCATAAAATCAGAAGGCGATTATGCGGCTGCAACAGCTTTGGTTGAAGGTTACGGTGTAAAAGTAGATCAAACTTTATTAAAAGAAGTGCGTGATCGTTTTGCTAAATTAAACACTGCGCCATACAAAGGATTTGTGCAGCCACAACTTAAAGCTGTTGCCAATGGCGAGGAAATTAAAGATGTAACAGTAACTTATCCTGATAATTTCTTACAAAACCAGTTAGAGTTAAGTAAGAAATATAGTTTCTTACCTGCTTACAACTAAAATATTTGTTTTAAACTTTACAAAACGCCCGCATGCAAATGCTGGCGTTTTTTGTATTTTTGAGGTATGAATAAAATTTTTCATATTTAAACGGATATTGCTTGTAATAAGTTTAGTATTGATTTACTTTCATTAAACCAAAATTAATTGATATGAAAACACAACACAACACAAGTTATGACAACCTAAAAGCTTTTTTGCTTTTAGTTGTAATCATGTTCTATTCAAATTTAAGTTATTCGCAATCTAATGTTGGGCAGGGTCCCAAGCCTCAGGAAACTGATTTGGACAGACCGACTGGATGTTACTACCTTGGCCTTGAGGATGGTGTTGAAGGATACGTAGATAAATGCGTACCGTGCGCCTTACCCGATTTAATGCGTCAAATGCAGCCACCTTCTCTCTGCGAAAACGTGCTTAAAGATAAAGCTAAATATGGTTGTTGCCCTGTTTGTTGGGTAGTAATCGATCCTGAAAACTTTACCATTATGGTCAATTATCTTCGAGATTTGTATTGGAATAGAGGTTGGCGACCTACAAGTAACGATAATACTGGTTTAACTCAGCTAATTACAGCAAAAGACAGTACAGGTGTTGGTCCAAAATGGGGTGTGTTTTTTCCTAAAACTAACCAATTTATTGTCAGCAACACCAGTCCAACCAATATCACTTTGGTCAATCCAGTTAATAATACCTTTATGGGCTATGGTCTTAATACTACCCCTGTTAACGGCCGCATACAAATGGGAGAAGACTACCTCATTGATCAAATTAGAATTGGATTACAACTAATCAACCCCTGTGATTTAGGTGTAAGTATTCCAGAATAAATTCATAAAATCATGTTACTAAAAAAAGCTATCTTATTTCTCTTTATCTGCAATAGTTTTTTTGCTTTTAGTCAACCTTATTTTAAGGTTACTAATTATCAATCTACTTATACAAATTTGGAACAACCATTTCCAATATTTGCTGATAAATATTGGGATGTATTTACCGGCCAATGCGCATATTTACCAATGCCGTTTTCGTGTAATTTTGTTGGGGTGAGTTATTCAAATGTTTGTGTTTCTAAATCTGGATTGATAACATTCTATCATCCTCAAAGTTTTTTGGCAAATCGAATATTTGCACTACACACAAGATATAAAGAGAGAAACTTAGTTGCTCCGTTTGTGTCTTCCATAAATACTCAAACAGAGTTTATTGATGGGCAAAATGTTTTTAAAGTTGAATACCGTAATGCTGGTTTTTATCAATCAACAAACCCCAATTTATATGCTAATTTCCAAATTTGGTTATATGAGCGAACAGGGGTTTTTGAAATACACTTTGGAGATATAAATGCAGATACTAGCGCATGGTTACCAAGTAGCAGTAATACCAAAGGCCCCTACTGCGGTATAAGTTTAAATGAAGACAGATTGTTTGTTTTGTTGGGTGGTAACTCTGAAAACCCTTCATGGTTGGTGCATAATGATACTTTTTTGTTAGATGTGCCAAAAGCAAACTTGGTATATAGGTTCACGCCTGTAACTACTGGTTTGGATGCAGAGCCTGATGATATTGATGCCGTTAATGTATATCCAAATCCAACTACAAGTGGAATTAATATAAAACCGCATTACAATTATTCATCCTTTGATTATGTAGTAACAGATATATTCGGCCGTGAATTGCTGAAAGAAAATAGTTTAAAAGGAGAGGTTAATATTCCTCATTCACGCCTCACCGCTGGGCTTGTTTTTGTTACAGTAACCGTTGATAATGGTAGTAAATTCACCAAGAAGATAATAGTTAATTAATTTTTAATGTTTTAAACTTTACAAAACGCCCGCATGCAAATGCGGGCGTTTTTTGTATTTTTGATTTATGAAAAAAATACTAGCATCGTTATTGGTTATTTTCTTTGCAGCAAATGTGCATGCGCAATCTATTGAAGCTGGTGTAAAAGCAGGTATAAATGTAAGTACACTTAGTAAAGCACCTAATTTGGGCGATGCCAACTCAACCACAGGTTTTGTATTTGGTGGTTTTGTGCGTACTGGTGCTGCTGGATTTTTTATTCAGCCCGAAGTTTTATTAACCCAACGCAGGGGTGTTTTTACTGATGTCTCCAGTAAGTTAACAGTAACTAATACACTTACTTATTTAGATGTTCCAGTATTGTTTGGATATAAATTAGCTGTTTTTCGTTTTAGTGCTGGTCCAAATTTTCAGTTCTTAATGAGCGCAAATCAAGATGCTCCTGACATACTTAAAGACCCTAATTTTTCTAAAAATAATTTCAATTCAACAGCTGTTGGTTTTCAGCTAGGTGTTGGTGTAAATTTGGGTAAAATAAATCTTGATGCCAGATACGATGGTAGTATTGGTGATTTGGGTAAAACCATCACTACACAGTCGGGGCAGCAAATTAACTACAGTACACGAGCAAATATGTTTCAACTAACGCTTGGTTACCGCATTTTGTAATTATGAATATTGAACTATTCAGGGAGTATTGCTTGAGTAAAAGGGGTGTTGAAGAAACTTTACCTTTTGACGAAGACACACTGGTATATAAAGTAATGGGTAAAATGTTTGCTTTAACCAGTTTTAGTGAGCCTGATAGATGCAACTTAAAATGTAATCCTGATTATGCATTGTATTTACGTGCTGATTACACTGCCGTTACTCCCGGCTACCACATGAATAAAACACATTGGAATACCATCATTTTTAATCAAGATCTTCCTGATAAACTTATTTTAGAATTAATTAATCATTCTTACGACTTGGTGGTAAGTGGACTTACAAAAAAGCTTAAAAACGAATTGTTAAATTTATGAAAACAGCCTTGTTTCTGGAGTTAGCGGGTAGTATTGTACTGATTGTTGTTTGTGTAATGGCTTTGTATCGCATGCGAAACAAAAAATAGCTAATACGTTTTATTGGTTATCAATTTATGATTGTATTGCTGAATAACTGCTTTTAAATATTGTTCCATTTGTTGCACTTCGCTCATGGGTGCTGTTTTAAGTTCAATCAAATTTTGTTGCATCAAACTGTCTTGTTGCACATCAAAAAATCCAATAGTTTTAGTACCATCAAATTTTAAAACAAAAGGGTATTGAATAAGTTGGTATATACCACCATCAAACTGTATTGCTCCATTTCCTGCAAAGCTAAAGTATGTACTTTTTTGTGGTGTTACTTTATTCAATATTAAAGGCATCACACCTAAATGATCTATTGTTTTATTTATAAGCACAGGTAAGCTGTCTTTATCGTTTTTAGAGGCATCAAACACAAACAAAGGCACTGCATATTTACCGTGCGATGTTTGGTAGTAAGCCTCTGTGTTTTCGCTGCTATGATCGGCAGTAAAAACAAAAAGAGTGTTGTTGTACCAAGGCTGCTTTTTCGCGTAATCAAAAAAGTTTTTAATGGCATAATCCATGTATTCAACTGTTGCATGTATAGGTAAAGGCCCGCCTTTAAATTTATTATTGTATGCAGCCGGTAGTTGGTATGGGTGATGAGAAGAAAGCGTAAACACTGTGCTAAAAAATGGTTGCTTACTTTGTGTAAGTTCTTTACCTACATATTGCAAATAAGGTTCATCAGGAATACCCCAATGTCCATCAAAGTCTTTTTCCTTATCTGGGTATTCATTTAACCCAAAATAATTACCTGCTTGTGTGTTGGCCACAAACCTATCAAAACTCATGGTACCATTTTTACCACCATGAAAAAATGAAGTCGTGTATCCGTTTTTTGATAAATAATATCCAATGCTAAGCAGTGTATTTGTTTGGTAAAAACTATTGATGTAATCGCCCGAAATCCAACTTGGCATCGATGCGATAATTGCCGGTATTCCTTCAATGCTTCGTTTGCCATTTGCATAAGCATTGGTATACACTTCGCTATGCTGCATCAACGAATCTAAAAATGGTGTATAGCCTTTATTTTGGTTGTAAAAACCAACATATTCTTTGCCTACACTTTCCATAATAATCAACACCACATTTTTTCCCGGTGTTGCATGTGGGTTTGGGTTGGTATGGTTTGGGTTGAATAAGTTTTGAGCCTCGTTCTCGGACATGTAATTTTTTTCATCAACCCCTGTTTGCTCAATGGTCATTAACATTTGAAAAGGTGTATTTAATGTAAGGGGCATAAGCTCTGCTCCGGCAATTTTGGCGGCATCTAATGTATTTAATGGCTTTAAGCCTACACTGCCTCTTGCCCCTAAAAAAAATAGTCCGGATAATACAAGCATTACTACAAATTCTAAAACAAATGGTGTTTTGTTTTGATGCTGATTTGTAGTGTTTAGCCTTGGATAAATGCGCCACACCAAAACCAGTAAAGCAAGTAGAATAATAAGCAAATACCAATAATCCACTACATAAACCAATGGAGATACGTTTTGTGCACTTTGCATTTTTATTAACTCAAAACCGCTACGTTTACTAGTAAAAGTAAAATAGCCTACATCAATAAAATTTAAAGTAAGCCCTGTAACTGCAGCTAACATAAACACATATTTAGTGGTAAGTTGGTAGCCTTTATTATTTCTTGCAGCTAAAGGCATTAGGTGCATTAAAATAAACAATCCAAACGAATACATAATGGCTGAGGTATCAAACCAAATACCTGATAAAAATGCCAACACTATTTTAGAAATAGGTTGTGCCGAAAATGTTTGAAAATAAGTAATGAAAAATAATATTCTGCAAAAAGTATATAAGCCGTAGGCCAATAGCAGTCTTTTAAAAAGTAAGCTGATGTGGGGCAACTTTATATTCACGTGCACAAATATAGTGTTTGAAAATTTAGCATGGTATTTTAAAAGGCTTTTGTTTAATTGCCACCGAGATGAACATTCAGCAGAACATATCGCTAAAAGAATTTAATACATTTGGTATTGATGCAAGGGCCAGGGAGTTTGTGGTGATTAACACCATAGAGGAGCTTTGTATATTCTGTGCAGCCTTTAATTTAAGCGATAGAAAACTTTTGGTGTTGGGAGGAGGAAGTAACGTTTTACTTACCGGTGATTTTGATGGCATGGTGATAAAAATGAATTTGAAGGGCATGGAAGTGGTTTGCGAAAACGAAAACCATGTTTGGATTAAAGCCATGGCAGGTGAGGTGTGGCACGAGTTTGTAATGCATTGCATTGATAAAGGTTTAGGAGGGGTGGAGAACCTAAGTTTAATTCCGGGTTGTGTTGGTGCGGCTCCTATGCAAAATATTGGTGCTTACGGTGTAGAAATTAAAGATACTTTTGATAGCCTAGAAGCGGTTGAAATTGCTACTGGAGAGGTGGTTAAATTCAATAACAGCGATTGTAAGTTTGGATACCGTGAAAGTATATTTAAACAAGAAGCTAAAGGTAAATACATCATTGCTTCAGTTACATTTAAGTTATCCAAGCATCCTGTTTGTAATGTTTCTTATGGGGCAATTCAACAAGTACTAGCTGAAAAAAATATCACCAACCCATCGGTTAAAGATGTAAGTGATGCAGTCATCAGCATCAGGCAAAGTAAATTGCCTAATCCTAAAGTATTGGGTAACGCAGGTAGTTTCTTCAAAAATCCTGAAATACCGGCCGAGCAGTTTAATGCTTTAAAGGCTGAGCATCCAACTATTGTAGGTTATCCTGCAAGTTCGGGTAATATAAAAGTGGCAGCAGGTTGGTTAATAGAGCAAGCCGGATGGAGAGGTAAGGTTGTTGGAAATACCGGTTCGCACAAAGATCAGGCTTTGGTATTGGTTAATTACGGTGGTGCCAGCGGAGACGAAATTTGGCAATTAGCAATGGATATCCAGGCCAGCGTATTACAAAAATTTGGCGTTACCATTACACCTGAGGTAAATGTGATTTAATTGCCCAGTTTCAATTAAATCTAAAAATAGCACTTCTCATCCTAAAAATCCCGATTTCTTAACTTACTTTTGCGGCTCCAAAAATCAACCTATTATTTTTATGCAAGAGTCTCGCAAAATTGCCAATGCCTTAATTTCAGTGTTTTACAAAGATGGTTTAGATGTTTTAGCTAAAACCTTACACCAACAAGGGGTAAATATTTACTCTACAGGCGGAACACAAGAATTTATTGAAAAATTAGGCATACCGGTTAATCGTGTAGAAGACCTAACGGGTTATCCAAGCATTTTGGGCGGGCGTGTAAAAACATTACACCCAAAGGTTTTTGGCGGTATTTTGGCTCGTAGAAGTAACGAGCAAGACCAGAAAGAGGTAGCAGAATTCGCCATTCCGTTTTTGGATTTAGTAGTGGTTGATTTGTATCCATTTGAAGAAACTGTGAAGACCACGACAGACGAGGCTAAAATTATAGAAAAAATTGATATTGGTGGAGTTTCTTTGATTCGTGCCGCTGCAAAAAACTTTAACGACACATTAATCGTTTGCGATAAAGCTGATTTTTCGGTGGTTTCTGATATCATGATCAACCAAAATGGGGCAACCACTATTGAACAACGCAGGCAGTTCGCAACAAAAGCTTTCCATACCACTTCGCATTATGATGGATTAATTTTCCAATATTTCGATAAAGAATCTACCACCGCGTTTAAGTCAAGTGTGGCTCCTGCAAAAACATTACGTTATGGCGAAAACCCTCATCAAAAAGGTGTTTATTATGGTCATTTAAACGAGCTGTTTGAGCAAGTGCACGGCAAAGAATTATCATACAACAATTTGTTAGATGTTGATGCCGCGTTGAGTTTAATTGGTGATTTCACAGAACCAACCGTGGCCATTATTAAACACAATAACCCTTGTGGAGTGGCATCACGCAATAGTATTTCTCAAGCATACCTAGATGCCTTGGCAGGTGATCCAACATCTGCATTTGGTGGTATCATTGCATCAAACCAACCAATAGATGAGGCTACAGCTTTAGAAATTGATAAGTTGTTTATGGAAGTGCTTATTGCACCGGGTTTTGAAGGCAAAGCTTTAGAAATATTACAAAGCAAAAAGAATAGAATTTTATTGATTCAAAAAGGCAAGATGCCGGCTGGAAAACAATTCCGTAGTCTTTTAAACGGGGTTGTTGAGCAGGATAAAGACACCGTGTTGTTAACAGCAGAAAATTTAAAGTTGGTGACAACCAAGGCCGCTACTGCAGGGCAAATTACCGACATGTTATTTGCTGATATCATTGTAAAACATACCAAAAGTAACACCATTGTTTTGGCAAAAAATAAACAATTAGTAGGTATTGGTTGTGGCCAAACATCACGCATTGATGCCCTAAAAGGTGCAATTGCAAAATCAAAAGAATACGGATTTAGTTTGCAAGGTGCAGTAATGGCCAGTGATGCATTTTTCCCTTTCCCTGATTGTGTGGAGATAGCCGGCAATGAAGGAATTGATGCAGTTATTCAACCTGGAGGTTCTATCAAAGATGAGTTAAGTATAAACTATTGCAACGCTCATCAAATGGCCATGTACTTTACAGGAATAAGGCACTTTAAACACTAGAAATTACCAATAGCGGCAAAATTTTAAACGCTGTTTTTAGACCCAAATCACCCGAAAAATGATGCGGTAAAAATGGTGGATAATATGCCACATGATTTGCTAAATATATTTTTATATTGCAAGCTATATAAACGCACTTAACGATTTAGACATAATATGGGAGTTTTTAGCTTCTTAACACAGGATTTAGCCATTGACCTTGGTACTGCTAATACACTGATAATACATAAGGATCAGGTGGTTGTAGACGAACCATCTATCATTGCTATCAATCGCAAAACGGGTAACGTTATTGCCGTTGGTAGTCAGGCACAACAAATGCACGGTAAGGCTCACGAGGATATTAAAACCATTCGTCCGCTTAAAGATGGTGTGATTGCAGATTTTAATGCTGCCGAACACATGATTCGCGGAATGATTCAAATGATACCTCAAGGAAGCAAATTAATTAAGCCGCAACAGCGCATGGTAATTTGTATCCCTTCAGGTATTACCGAGGTGGAGAAACGTGCTGTACGCGATAGTGCTGAACGTGCCGGAGCCAAGGAGGTTTATTTAATACACGAACCTATGGCCGCAGCAATTGGTATTGGTATTGACGTGTTTGAGCCTATGGGTAATATGATTATTGATATTGGAGGTGGTACCACCGAAATTGCAGTTATTGCATTGGCAGGTATTGTTTGCGATCAATCAATTCGTGTTGCAGGTGATGAATTTACAGAGGATATTTTAGATTACATGCGCAGGCAACACAACCTTTTGGTAGGTGAGCGTACTGCTGAGCGTATTAAAATAGAAGTAGGAGCGGCATTAACGGAATTGGAAAATGCACCACCTGATTTTGCTGTTAACGGACGCGATTTGATGACAGGTATTCCTAAACAAATTACTGTAAGTTACAGTGAAATTGCCGCAGCTTTAGATAAATCAATCTCTAAAATTGAAGAGGCTGTTTTACGTGCGTTAGAATTAACACCACCTGAATTATCTTCGGATATTTATTCAACAGGTTTATACCTTACCGGTGGAGGTGCTTTGTTACGTGGATTAGATAAGCGTATTGCTGCCAAAACTAAATTGCCGGTTCATGTTGCAGAAGATCCGTTGCGTGCAGTTGTGCGTGGTACAGGTATGGCTCTTAAAAACTTGAAGAACTTTAAATTTTTAATGACGTAAGCATTTCGAATTTAGCTCTGCTGAACTCAAGTTTCGACATTAATTATTTGGAATTTTATAAAAATGCGCAACCTCATTTTTTTTATATACAGGTACCATGTGTTTTTTATCTTCTTCGTATTGGAGATTGCTGCGTTTGTTATTATTTTCCGATTCAACAATTATCAAAAAGCAAGTTTTTTAAATTACACCAATGGTGTAGCAGGTAATTTTTATAATGGAGTAAGTAATACTCAAGAGTATTTTAATCTGCGAAGGGTCAACGATAGTTTGCAACTAGAGAATGCTCGTTTACGCTCTCAACAAATTACTTCGTATTATAGAAATAACATTAGCATTAGTAATATTAACGATACTGTTTACAAACAACAGTACGATTATATCGCTGCTCAATTGGTAAATAATTCTGTGACCAAGCGCAATAACTACATCACTTTAAACCGTGGCCGTGTGCATGGTATCGAAAAGGAGATGGGTGTAATTAGTGAAAATGGTATTGTGGGCATTGTTATGAATGTAAGCGACCATTATAGTACCGTACTTTCGTTACTAAACAGCAATTGTAAGATCAGTGCTAAACTCCAAAAATCAGGTGCATTTGGATCATTGGTTTGGGATGGAGGCGATCCAAGGTACGCGCGTTTACTTGATGTAAATAAACATGTACCAATAAAGGTTGGCGATTTAGTTATTACGAGTAACTTTTCAACGATTTTCCCGGAAGGTTTACCTATTGGCAAAATATCAGAACATAGTTTAGATGCTGGAGATAATTTTCATACTATCAATATAGATTTGTTTACCGATTTCAGTACGGTATCAACAGTATATGTCATTCGTAACTTGTTTAAGCAAGAACAACAGGCATTAGAACAAACTTTACCAATAGATAAAAAGTGATATTAGAGTTACTAACATATTTGTTAAAATTCATCGGTATTATACTGCTTCAAATTCTTGTGGTTGATAATATCGAGTTAAGCAGTTATATCAACCCATACATATATATAAGTTTTATTTTGCTGTTACCGGTAACTATTAAGCCTTGGCAAGCGTTACTTTTAGCGTTTGTTTGTGGTGCTGTGGTTGATGCATTAAGCAGTACACCCGGCTTGCACATAGCAGCAAGTGTACTTTTGGTTTATGTAAGAATTCATTATTTACGTTTTGCTACTACCAAAGAGGATACCGAAAGCCGCATTCGTCCATCAATGAGTAAAAAAGGTATTGTGTGGTTCGTGTTTTATTGTTTTAGCATGACCTTGGTTCACCATACCTTCTTATTTTTTCTAGAGATTTATGGCTTTCAAGAATTTTTTAGCACATTGTTGCGTATTATATTCAGCACGTTGGTAACTGTGTTGATGATAGTTGTAGGACAATTATTATTTTACAACACCAAAATAAGTAATGGATAGTACCTCAAAACAAAAGGTTTTACTGGTTATATTTTTCTCAATTGCATTGGTTTATATTCTGCGTTTGGCAGTAATGCAATTGTTTGATGATAGTTACCTGCGCTCGGCACAAGAAAATGTGTTACAGGAGCAAACTATCTATCCTGCTCGTGGTTTGGTGTATGATAGAACAGGCGAACTATTGGTTTATAATGATGCTATTTACGACTTAATAGTTATCCCGGAACAGGTAAAAGGACTTGATACCAACGAATTTTGTCGTGTGTTGGGTATTGAAAAAATAGATTTTGTGCAAAGGTTTGAAAAGATGAAACGAGGTGTTGGTTATGCACCTTATCGTCCTTCAGTTTTCGAAAAACAATTAACTATTCCTATCTACGCGGCTTTTCAAGAAAAATTATTTGACTTCCCGGGTTTTTATGTAGAGGTAAGAACAGATAGAAAATACCAGCACAGTAATGCCGCCCACATTATGGGTTATATTGGTGAGGTAACCGATCGTGATATTGAAAAAAGTGAAGGCTATTACCGCATGGGCGATTTTAAAGGAATTAGTGGTGTAGAGCGTAGTTATGAAGAAGTATTGCGCGGACGTAAAGGTGTTCGTTATGTGTTGGTTGATAGTAAAAATCGTACACAAGGTCGATACAAAGACGGTATGTTTGATACAGCCGCAGTTGCCGGGCAAAATGTTACTTTAAGTATTGACCAAAAGTTACAAGAACTTGGTGAGCAATTATTAACCAATAAAATTGGTAGTGTTGTTGCCATCGAGCCATCAACTGGAGAAATACTGGCTTTGGTAAGTATGCCAACATATGACCCCAATTTATTTGTAGGTAGACAACGTGGTAATAACTACATGAAATTATTACGCGATCCATCAAAACCATTATTTAACCGCCCGCTTGCGGCACCTTATCCTCCGGGTTCAATTTTTAAAGTATTGATGAGTTTGGTTGGGCAACAAGAAGGCGTGCTAACCCCTAATACGATGTATGGATGCTACGGTGGTTATCATATGGGTGGGTTAACCGTTGGTTGCCATCCACATTCGTCTCCATTAAATTTGCAAGGTGCGGTGGCTGTTTCTTGTAACGCGTATTTTTGTCATGTTTACCGCAGTGTTATAGATAACCAGATGTATCCTAACTCGGAAACAGCTTATAAAAAATGGTACGACCATATTAGCAGTTTTGGTATCGGACATAAATTAGGTGTTGATTTATATGGTGAAGGTCAAGGCTTTTTACCACCATCAACCTATTACGATAAAGTTTATGGAAGATACCGCTGGAAATCGTCAACCACAATTTCATTGGCTATTGGTCAAGGAGAGTTAGGTATTACTCCGCTACAAATGGCAAATGCAACCGCTGTTGTGGCTAATCGTGGGTATTATGTTACACCTCATGTTGTTAAAAAAATTGACGGTAAACCAAATCCAAATCCCGAATACAATAAAAAACATTGGGCCAGTGTTGATACCCCATATTATGGTGTAGTAATTAATGGCATGCAGGATGTAATTGAACGCGGAACGGGTAGGGTAGCCATGATTCCTGGAATAGAAATTTGTGGTAAAACAGGAACCGCCCAAAATCCACATGGTAAAGACCACTCGGTATTTTTTGCTTTTGCACCTAAAGACAATCCTAAAATAGCCATTGCCGTGTTTGTGGAAAACGCGGGATTTGGAGCAACTTGGGCTGCGCCAATTGCCAGTTTAATGATTGAACAATATTTAACAGGTAAACACGATACACGTAAATATTTATTAGAGCGCATGCTCAAAGGAAATCTAGTACACAAAAATGATACAGCAACAGCAGCAACCAAAACCGGCAAGCATTGATTGGCTAACACTTGTACTATATTTTGTATTTGTGATAGGTGGATTACTATGCATTTATGCTTCGGTGTATAAAGAAGATCATCCCATGATTTATGATACATCTATGAACTACGGTAAGCAATTAATTTGGATAGGTTTGTCGCTGTTTATTGGTTTATTGATATTATTTGTTGATGAAAAGTTTTTTTATGCGTTTGCTTATCCAATTTACGGTATAACCTTATTTTTATTGGTAGCCGTATTATTAGCAGGCACTACCGTAAAAGGCTCAAGTTCGTGGATTGAAATAGGTGGTTTTAGAATGCAACCTGCCGAGTTTGCCAAGTTTGGTGCGGCATTGGCATTGGCTAAATATTTAAGTGGATTTAACATTAAATTTAAGGAGCGAAAAACACAAATCATTGCATTTACAATCAGCTTCTTGCCGCTGTTTATTATTTTGTTTCAAAACGAAACCGGAAGTGCGTTGGTTTTTGGTTCATTTATTTTTGTGCTTTACCGCGAAGGTTTACCCGGATGGATTTTGTTTTTAGGCTTTGCGGTTATTGTATTAAGTGTATTGGCATTGCTTGTACCTGCTTTGTATTTATGCATTGCCATTGCTGTTTTGGCAGCATTGTTTACTTTGGTAATCAGAAGAAATCGTCAGAATATTTTAACGGTAATTGGTGTTGCAGTTGTGATGATGATATACGTGAACAGTGTTGACTATGTTTTTGAAAATGTATTGCAAGCGCATCAAAAATCGCGTATTAATGTGTTATTGGGTAAAGAAGTTGATTTGAAAGGTGCCGGCTATAATGTGATGCAAAGTAAAATTGCCATTGGTAGTGGTGGTTTGTTTGGGAAAGGGTTTTTAGAAGGGACTCAAAACAAATTTAGGTTTGTGCCCGAGCAGAGTACCGACTTTATTTTTTGTACCATTGGCGAAGAGTATGGATTTGTAGGCTCGTTTATATTTATTGCGTTATACATGTTGCTGCTGTGGCGAATTGTATATTTAGCCGAACGACAACGTTATAAATTTAACCGTATTTACGGATATAGTGTAGCTTCCATTTTATTTTTTCATTTCCTCATTAATATAGGCATGACACTTGGCTTGATGCCCGTAATAGGTATTCCTTTACCTTTTATTAGTTATGGGGGTTCATCGTTACTAAGCTTTACTATTCTCCTTTTTATCTTTATCAGGCTTGATGCGAATAAAGTAAATGAGTTAAGAGGAGCTTTTGATTAAAAATGTAATAGGGTAAAAAAGTGGGTTCGTTTTCTGAACCCACTTTTTTATTGTACCGGAAAAACAATTTCAGTTAACCATTTGGCTGTATCTTTTTCCAATACCGGATCAGATAAGTATAATTCTCTTGGTGGGCCTGAGGGGCGTTTCCCCTTTTCTGTAATAAAAGAACTCATGTTTTCATATACAGCCTCTGTATTGCTGTATGCACCATAATAACTTACCACATAAGCATCACAACCGGCTTGTTGACCAACTTTGATATCTTTATCTGTTGCCAATACCTCACCCGATACCGGTATACCCGTAACAAAATTAGTAGGGCTATACCAAACTGTAAAAGGAGGTCCGGCAACATCAACTTTGTTATTTTTAGCAAATGCATCCAATTTCATCAAACTCTCACCAATTTTTAAACCAATTTCATTGGCATTTATATTTTGGTTGGTTAAGTATATATAGTTTTGTGTGGGTAGTGTTCTTAGGTTCACATCAAACCCTACTACTTTATCTTGTATAGGTTGTTCTTCACAAATCTTTTTAATGGCTGCAAGTCCTTTGTCATAATCTTTTCCAATCATATCATCCATAAACAAACCAAACCATCGGCCTATTACATTATATCCCATATCACTGTCCATGGTCCAAGTTATTTTGGTGGTATTGTCTTCTGTCATAAATAAATAAGATGCACCGGATGGATCCCAACCCTCAAATTCAAGTTTGGTAACAATCAGCTCGTTGGGTTTACTTTCGATAATAGAGAGTTTACCATTGCCTACATCAGGGTTATCGCTTTTCCATGATATCCCTGCACCTACACCTGTTTTTAATTCGCTATTGGTATATAAAGTATTGGTGTCAATGTTGTACCAAGGACTCCAATCATTAAATTTACTCAAGTCGTTAATTAAATTAAAAGGAATGTCAGGTTCTGTATTCACCGTAATGCTTCTCTCAACATGAACCTTACTTGGTAAAAATAATCCGATGATGGCTATAAGTAATACCAAAACAAGTATACCTATACCGATGTACTTCAGTGTTTTCATAAAGGTTAAAATTATGTATATGCAAAATAATGTGTTTTTATCGTTTAATTATTAATCAACTATCTTTGCATGATGTTAAACCCAAAATTTAGATTTTATTTTTTACTTATCGGCCTTTCGTTTATTGGTGGCTTTTTTATACATGCTACATTAACCGAAGACGATAAAATGCAGCGTGAGTTTGAAACATATTATAAAATCTACTCTTTGGCCTCACCTGATAAATTGGTATTTGCAGGAGAGTCGGTTCCTTTAACCGATTTTGATATTCAGGAAAGATACGACCGTGAAATTTTGACCAATGTGTATTGGCAATCGCAAACCTTATTGATGATAAAACGCGCTCACAAGTTTTTTCCTATTATTGAACCCATTTTAGCTAAAAACGGAATTCCTGATGACATGAAATATCTGGCACTAGCAGAAAGTGGTTTACAAAATGTGGTATCACCTGCGGGTGCATCAGGTTATTGGCAAATACTAGAAGCCACTGCAAAAAATTACGGATTGGAAGTAAGTGCTGACGTAGATGAACGTTACCATATCGAAAAATCAACCGAAGCTGCTTGTCGTTATTTTAAGGAAGCCTATAAAGTATTTAACAGTTGGTCGTTAGTGGCTGCCTCATACAACATGGGAATTGATGGCGTACGCAAACAGTTGCAGCAACAAGGGGTGACAAACTATTACGACTTGTTATTAAATACGGAAACCTCGCGTTATGTTTTTAGAACATTGGCCATAAAAGAAATTATTGAACGACCACGCAGTTATGGATTTAATGTAACCAATAACCATAAGTATGCACAAGTACCAACCGTTAAAATAAAAGTTACACGCACCATTCCCGATTTAATTAAATACAGCCTTGATAATGGATGTAATTATAAGGTGCTAAAATTAATGAACCCTTGGTTAAGGAATAAATCGTTAACAGTACAATCCGGTAAATTTTATTACATAGAGTTACCCAAAGACCGATTGATTAAAACAGATTATAAAGATAAAATTAACAACGATACCATTGATGTGGAGCAAACACATGTGGGTGAATAGTACTTCTTCGGGAAAGCTACGAAATGCGAAGTAATGTGAACTTCCCTGAATAGAGTTGACC
>DITN01000081.1 GCA_002422865.1 Bacteroidetes bacterium UBA6183
TGTTTTCAGCAACTACAACCTTACTCTTGGTTTCAGGAATAACAACGGGGCTTTCTTCAACTTCAGGTTGTGAGACTTCAACTGTTTCCGATTCCATCAACGAACCGTCCGGGTTAAAGGTATAACTACCAAAGTTAGGGGCACTTTTGGTGCTGTATGCAAAAGCTTCTGCAATATTTAATGTGGTGCTTACATACAGCGAACTGTCATTTAATCCGGTAACAGGTACTTCAGCCAAAGGTTGTTTCGGAACCTCAGGAGCAACCGGAGCTTCAGGTATGTAAGTTGTTTCAGTATCAGACTGTACCGGTAATTCAGGGGTACTCATGGTTGACGGTTTATGGGTATCATCTGCCATTAAAGAATCAAACCAAGAATGTATGCCTGTGGTGCTTATTTTAGCACCTCCAACTAAAGTGGTATCTGTTAAAAAAATGTAGGCGTTTAAACCCAACATAACAACCAAAACAGCAGTTAAAACTTTAAGCGCAACATTTTTTGCCCGCTGTTTTCTGCCTATAGGTGCTGTATTTTTTCTGTCTTTAAACAAACGTGTACGTTTAGTGCCAATGGCCAAATCGGTTACCTGTGTGGCTTGTAAAGGCATTAATCCAAACGAAGCATACAAATAAGTATTGTGTTTGTTAGGTAAAAACACATAGTTGGCTTCGGCATTTAAACGAAAGGTGCCAAAAGCATCAATGTCTATTTGTTTAACCAGTTCTAACTTATTTTTAAATGCGGTAACGGTTTCATCAATAACTTTTAATGCTTCGCTGTATGTTAAACCGTTATTTTGTGCCACAGTTTGAGCCAAAAGCCCATCGTTGGTTTTTAAATTTTGGTTAAACATCACCCTACGAGCAGGTGGTGTAATGAAATGAGAAACTTGGTCGATTCGCGCATTTTCCGGATTACACACAAAGCCGCCAAAGTTGGGCATAATCACGCAATCGTGCTTATGCAACAACTCTTTAACGTTGTTCCAGATGGTTTGTGATGTAATTTGCGCTGACATAATTAGCCGCAAAATATAAAGCCTGCCTCAGTTAAACAAACTCAAGCAGGCTTTTTAATGTAAGTATACGTATTATCAGAAGGTTACACTTAAGCCTCCTAAAATATTAAATCCATACACCTTATGGTCGTACCAACGTTGGTATTGATTGTTGGTTAAGTTGTTCATCATCAAGAATAAACCTACATTTTTGGTATAACGGTAGTCAATATTCAAGTTTAAATCGGTAATGGCATTCAGGTTAAACTCGCTCTTACTCATTAACTCAATCGATTTACGTTTATTCATGGTGTACACATCAGCCCTGATAATAAATTTATTGCCAATATTGTACAATAGGCTTGTACGTGTGGTAAAAGTTGGGCGGCTAAATGGTTGGGTAATTTGTAATGAGTAAGCATAATAATTCATCACAAAGTTCAAGTGAAATTTTTCGCCAAACTCGTGGTTTAATTCGGCTTTGATATTACTTAGCCCTGCATTGGTGGTATCAAAAATGGTAGTTTGTCCGCGCGAGGTTGAGTCAAATCCATAAAACAATAAGTTGTTTAGAGAGGCATGCGAGAATTGTAACATAAAGCTTGTTTGTCCGCTGATTTCACCTTTTAAACCACCATAAATTTCAAACTTATTCTCTGTGTTTAACAAACCAAAGTTGCTGATAAAAGGGTTCTCATTGGCTAAACCACGGTATGTAGTACGGTTTAGTTTACCCGTTATACCTGCATAGGCAGTAATGGTTTTTGGTGTGATTTGATAAGCGGCTTCTGCTTTAGGAAAAAAGAAAAATTTAGTACCTACACTATCATTAAAGAAGGTTGAATTAAATCCTATTTTGATAAATGCTTTAGGAAAAGTTAATGCGTATTCTGGATTTATATCAACAAACACACGGTTGTAATCGTATAGTTTGGTTTTTGTATTATTGGTATTAACGCCAATACCAACTTCAAGCGGGTTTCCATTAATTCGTTTTGAGAAGTTTCCGGTTAGTTTAAAATCGTTTTCTACACTTTCGTTGTTATCAACAAAGTTATAAAAATTAACATCCATGTTAAACTTAAGTTTGGCGGTATCTTTAATAATGTTGCTGTAACCCGCATGCATATCTAATGCAGCATATTGCCTGCGCAAATCACTCTTTTTAATATCAATGGTTTGTGGTTGGTAACCATAATAATGTATCACATTACGGTTAAACGCCACATCTGTTGTTACGGCTCCTTTACCCATAAAACGTTTGCCCCAAAGTTTAAGCGCGTTGTTACTAAATGCACGTTTATCGTTAGGGTTTGCACTAAAGTGTTTTACATAAACACCCGCTTGAGAAGTTTTGTTACGAACCGTTGTTAAGTAGGCTTCAATAATAGGTGAGCTGTAATTACCGTATCCTAACCTGAAGTAATTGTTTTTTAATTTAGGTAACAATGCTGTACCCATAGCCAATGGTTTAATAGTATAAATGGTTGGGTCTGCATTCAGTTTTATAGCTGGCAGCGTGTAGTCCAATTTAGGGGCTTTAACCTCCGGAACCTCAGGATTTGGGTTACTTGGTATTTTTATAATATCAGTAAGTGTTGGCTTAAAATCTTTTATCACATCAAACTCGTTGGTGCGTAATGTATCTTGAGCAAAAACTGCATTAACTAAAAAGTTTAATGTAATTACAAATATTGTTTTTTTCATACTCATGCTGTTTAAAATAATGTATTAATTGTTGATGAGTTCATGTTATAGTTTTTCAATTTCTTTTTCAGGAACAACAGTAGGTTTAGGTTTATCGGCTTCTTCCTCGGCAATAATTTGTTTCAACCTTTCTATTGCAGCGGTTTTATGTATACCATCATCTAAGTTTTCAATTAAACTTTGTAAGGTGGCTTTAGCTTGGAAATTATCTTTTTGTGTGTAGTAAATCTCGGCCAATAACAAAAATGCTTTCTCGTACCATTTACTGTAGCTGGCATATTTTTCAGAGATTTCGAATACTGTTTTTTTACTACCGTTATAGTCTTTTTTACTAAACTGAATATAAGCTAAGTTATATTTCGCCTCAGCTGCAAATGCATTTTTGGTTTCTTTTATCAGGTAGTTCCATCCAACCAATGCACTATCATATTGGTTTGTGCTCATGTAAAAACGTGCAATGTTTAAGTTAGCATCCAACAATCCATCTTTGGTGCTTAAGCCTGAGTTCACATATTTAAATGAATATTGAGCAGCTGTATCAACAGAGAAAGCTATCATGGTTGTTTTCATCATGCCGGTTACTGCAACTTGAAGGTTTTCTCTACCACTGGCAATTCGTTCTAAAGCACTGTAGTAATCAAATGCTTTGCGCCATTGTTTTTTATTGTAACTAAGTACAGCTGTCTGACGGGTGGCACGCTCTGTAAAATCGTTACGATTTTGGTTGGCTACATATTCATAACATACCAGCGCATCATCAAAATTTTTCAATTTAAAATCACATTCAGCTTTGTAGTAGTTGGCTTTTAAAATAAAAAATCCTCCACCAAAACGGCTGATGTATGTACCGAACAATTTACTTGCTTTGGTGCAATCACCATTTTTGTATTGATTAAAAGCTGCTTCGTAACTTATACTATCTTGGTAAGTAGGAGATACCACAACACATGAGGCTGACTTGATAAAGTCTAGATATTCATCTGTTTCACCTTTGCTTACATAAATATTTTTTACTACAGCCAAGGCCTCTCTAGCTTCATCGGTATTACAATAATCTGTTGCTAATATTTTAAATGTAGCCAAGGCTTCGTTGTCATCACCATTGTTGTAATGCGCCAAACCTTTGTATTGGATAGCTTTGCGAATGTACATGCTGCGTGGGTAGTTTTTAATGATGTTATCGAAACCACTAACCGCTAAGGTATAGTTTTCGGTTTGAAGATTTACGTTGGCAATTTCAAACAAAGCATCGTCAATGTATGGCGATTTTTTGTAGTTGTTGATGATGTTTTGAAGGGCAATAATTTTGTCTGAAGGTTTGCTCAGTAAGCCGTAAATCATGGCTTTTTGATACAAAGCATAATCGCTTCCGTTTAATTTTTTTGCAACAATCATTTCGTAATGATCTATAGCGCGGTTGTATTCTTTAGCCACAAAGTAACAATCGGCAATACGCATGGCGGCATCGGTATATAACTCAGGACTATTTTGTGCATGGCTGCTTTCTAAAAACTTTTTAAAGTTAATTACACCATCAGGATAATTTTCCAACTTAATGTTACAATATCCTAAATTATAAAATGCCAGAGGATAAAAGCGGGTAAACTTCACTTCTTTCTCAAATTTCAAAAACGATTTATAATGCAATTCTGATTCTTTAAATTTACCTTGTTTGTAATGAATTTCAGCTTGCCAGAAATAAGACAAAGCATACAGTTTTTTATCATAATCCGTAGTTTGAGATTTGATAAAATATTCATCGGCTACTTGGTAATTATTGTTTAAGTATTGTTCTTCTGCATAATAATACAACACACGTTGATACGCTTCTTTGTTGTCTTGTGTCGGTTTTTTTATGCTTTCAATAACGGCAATGGCTTGTTTGTAGTTACGTGTGCTCATTAATAAATCACCCAACACACCGCGTGCCTCATCGATGTATTGGCTTTCAGGGTAATCGTTAACAAACTTTACAAAATCTTTTAAAGCGTCTGCTTGGTTTAACTCGTAACTTATTTTAGCATAATTAAACAGTGCCAATTCGGTAATATGCTGATCGAATTTAAGTTTGTAAGCACGATCAAATGCTAATCTGGCCGAAGGTTTTTTATCGGTTTTAATGTAGCACTCTGCCAAATGAAAGTGCGCAAACTGAGAGGTAGTATCTTGTTTATCGGTAATACGGGTAAATTGCTCGATGGCTTTATTGTATTTACCGGTATTAAAATAGGCATACCCCAAACGGTAGATATCTTTACTGCTTAGTTGTACCGGAGGATTTGCATTGTAAGCTTCTAAGTAAGGAACAGCTTTCCCGTATTCATTTAAGTTAAAATAACTTTGCCCCACAATACCGGCTACATCATCAGCCACATCTTTGTTGGTAAGGCTATCGGCAAAGGCTACAACCTCTTTATATTGTTTACGTGTAAATAATATTTGTGCAATATAAACCTGCGAAAGTGGGCCAAATGTTTTGCTGCTTTTTATGCGGTTAAAATGTGTTAAAGCTTCATCGTAGTTACCTTCTTTGTATACTACGTATCCGTAATAATAGTTTGCCGGGTCGTAGTATTTGTTTTTTTCGTCTTTTATGTTTTTGAACGACAATTTACTTTCGGTAAACTTATCCGTTTTAAAATAACAGTACCCTTTTATAAACCAGTATTCATCAGCTTCTTCGTTTGTTAAACTTAAGGCATCAACTTGTTCTAAATATTGTACTGCACGCTTGTTGTCTTTTGAACGGTAAAAGTACCTCCCTAATTGAAACAGTGCCAATTTAGCCTTAGGATTCTCAGGGTAGTTTTGATAAACATACGTAAGTTTGGCAATGGCATCCGCATTAAATAACTCCATGGCGCAAACACCTGAGTAATAGTGGGCGTTTATAATACCCTCTCTATCTATACTTTGCTGTATGTATTGATCAAATAATTGCTGAGCGGCAGCATATTTCTCTTTGTAAAAAAGCTCGTAAGCTTCTTTGTACGTTTTGTAACGGTGTTCGTTGTTTAACGTTTGCTGTGCGCTGGCTGCATGCAAAAAGCCACTAAAAAACAACAGGTATAAAATGTTTCTTAACTTCATAACGTTCAATCTTCAAATTGTGATTAACGCCACCGAAGCTAAAAGCTATACCTGTTTTAGAAGGAATAATTTATCCCCACTGTGGGAATAATAGGCAACTGATTGATGCGTGTAAAGCGTGCTCTATCGAAATAGAAAATATTCTCACGGTTGTATACGTTGGTAGCAGCCGCTGTTAGGGTCATGGTTTGATTTTTCTTAAGTGTCAATTTTTTAGACAGTGAAACATCCATGCGGTGGAAACTTGGTAAACGACCTTTATTAATATCGGTATAATACACCCCAATATTTCCATTCTGGTTTAAAGGATCGCTTGGGGTTCCTGTATTTAACTTTTCATAAAATCCTTGTGTTTGGGTAAATGGAAAACCAGAACCAAAATTCCAGCGTGTGTTCAAATTCCAGGAGCGTTTTTTATCAAAGGTGTAGGTTGCAACAAGGTTAACGTTATGTCTTCTGTCAAAGTGCGGAGAGTAGGAACGTGTACCATCAAAACGCTCCACATAAGTTAAACTGTATACTGCCCATAAATACACTTTTCTAAATTCGTATTTATACTTAAAATCCATACCATACGAACTACCAATTTCAATGGCAAAATCGTTACGTTGGAATTCAGGTTTAGTTAAGTCGTTTTCATCGTAAAGTTTATCTCTGTTAATATTGGTTAACTGAGTAAAATCTTTATAGAAACCTTCTATGTTAATTTCTTGATGTTGACCTAAGTCTAACTCGATACCTGCACCGTAATGCCACGCTCTTTGTAAGGCACTGGTTACATTTTGTCCGTTAAATTTGCGCGGCAAGTTTTCTGGTCCTGATAAAAAACCATAAAATAAATTCACCACGTCTTGGTCGTTAACAGCAGCAATTAAATTTTGTGTGTAGAATCCACCTGCTGCTTTTAGTCTAATTTTTTCTGTGAGGTTATATTTTGCGGCCAAACGAGGCTCGGCTGTAAATTCTGATAGAGAGGCATAATTCTGTATACGAAGGCCCGGCTCAAGAACTAATCTTCCCCAATTTTTTTTATAGCGTATGTAGCCACTTAATTCTGTGGTAAACTCTTCTTGTTTAAGTTGGCGTCCGTATAAGTTAGTATAGTTATAATCTGTACTGAAGCCATTCATTTCAAGGCCATATTTAAGATCATCCTTGCCTAAAAAATAACTAAAATTAACATTGATGTTAAAGCCATTGATACTACTCTCACGAGGTTTTCCATCGGCTTCGGTTTGGTTCATTTTGTATTGCGAATACCCAACGGCACCATTAATTACAGTTGAACCTTCTGGTATGATGTAAAAGTTGGCACCGCCACCACTTGATTTCCAATTGTATTGGGTTTGTGGGTAATCAACCTTGTCTCTAAAATCAAACCCAAACAAATTTATTTTCGAGCCAGTTGAGCTGATAAAACTAGCTTTAGCATACAAATCACTAAAACTAAATGGTAAACCATCCTTACCTGCATAATTGTATAATACAGGAGCTGTTTGGTTTAAGTATGAATTTTTATAAGAAAGAATATAGGATGCAGAAGCACCTCCTTCCGTAAATTTACTTATTGGTCCTTCCAGTAATATTTTAGAGCTAATAGGACTTGCAGATACTTTACCTCCAAAACGAGTTTTATTACCTTCGCGTGTATTTACATCAATAATTGCACCTATTCTTCCACCGTATTGTGCACCGAATCCTCCGGCATAAACATCAGCACTTCTAATCACATCAGCATCAAATACACTAAACAACCCAATTGAGTGAAATGGGTTGTAAATAATCATACCGTCTAAAAGCACTTTGTTATGAACAGGTGTTCCTCCTCTTATGTATAATTGCCCGCCTTGGTCGCCACTAAATACTACACCGGGAAGTACTTGAAGGTATTGTGCTAAGTCTGGCTCGCCTCCAAAAGCAGGTAATTGTTTAAGCTCTTTTTGGGTAACTGTATTAACAGATATCTTAACGTCATTACGTGCTTTTTGTCTATCACCAACAATGGTTGCTTCTTCAATTTTTACAGCAGATGCAACCGCATATAAATTTTGTGTAGAAATCTTACCTGCCGTAATCGTAATTTTTACAATGGCTGTATCGTAACCAATTGCAGCACATTTAAGCGTGTAATTACCTTCCTTTAATTTACTTAAAGCGTAAAATCCGTTAATATCGGTTTGTTTGCCAATCATTAACTCCTGAATAAAAATTGTGGTGAAAATCAAAGGTTCACCAGTTTTTTTATCATAAACGAAACCTCTTACTTCACCTGTTTGTGCTATGGCTGAGGTTATGGTTACTAAGCAAATAGCTGCTAATGTATATATATGTTTTATCACTTTTGGGGTATAAACTATAATTTTTACAAGAATACTAATTTTAACAAGACTCTCACTAATTAAAAAAGGTTCAGTGTAATATTGTGAGCATACGCTAAAGCACTTGTTTAGCGTTTATTAAATATTATTTTTGCGCGTATTGCACCACAGTATATGAATAATACAACATTAAGATTAATCCTGTTTTTTTGTCTATCGGTAATTTGTTTTGAGGTATCTGCTCAGCAAAAAAGCATTTCTATGCAAAATATCTCGGAGGTAAAGGTTGATGAGTTGAGTGATGATCAAATAAAACAGTTCATGGCTGAATTTAAAGCAGCTGGATACAGTATTAATCAAGTAGAGCAAATTGCAATACAACGCAAAATGCCAGCAGTTGAAGTTCAAAAACTAAAAGCTCGTATAACTCAGGTTGATTTGAAGGTTGGAAACAATACAGGAAACGTATCTCAGGACTTAGGTAGAAATTACAGTGAAAATGCTGAAAACGCAACTGATAAGAGTGAAAATGTATTTCAAGTTTTAGAAAAGAAGGTGTTTGGGGCAGAATTGTTTAGCAACAAAAATCTAACTTTTGAACCTAATTTAAAAATAGCTACACCAGCAAATTACCAGTTAGGTCCTGATGACGAACTGATAGTTGATATCTATGGGTACAGTGAGGTTACTCATCGTCTTAAAGTAACACCTGAAGGTTACATTCGAATCCCCTTGATAGGGCCTGTTCAGGTTTCGGGTTTGAGTATTGAGCAAGCAAGAAAAAAAATTATTGGCCAACTTACATCCATTTATTCAGGGATTTCAAGTGGCAATACTTCTGTAAATATAACACTAGGTTCGATCAGAAGCATAAAAGTAAATATTTTAGGTGAGGTAAATATGCCAGGTTCGTATACTTTACCTTCTTTGGCTACAGTGTTTAACGCATTATATGCAAGTGGTGGTCCAAACAAAAATGGTTCATTCCGTAATATCAAAGTAATTAGAGGAGGAAAAACGGTTGCTACAGTAGATGTGTATGAGTTTTTAGTAAAGGGGGAAATCAAAGGTAATATCCGATTGATGGACCAAGACATAATAAAAGTTGGTGCCTATGATAATAGAGTTGAGTTGATAGGAGAGGTAAAGCGACCTGCATATTACGAAGTGACCCAAAATGAATCGCTAAAAGATGTGATTGGATTTGCCGGTGGTTTTACAGATGTAGCTTACAAAGACAGACTAAAAGTAACTAGAAATACGAATAAGGAACGCAGTGTTGCAGATGTGCCAAATGAGATGTTCGGAATGTTTACGCCAAAGTCGGGAGATATTTATGAAATTGGTAAAATAATTGATCGATATGAAAATCGAGTAGAGATAAGAGGCGCGGTTTTTCGTCCGGGCGTTTATGCTATACAAGACGGGTTAACTGTATCTAAATTGATTAAAAAAGCGGATGGGTTAAGAGAAGATGCATTTACTTCAAGAGCAATTGTATACAGACTAAAAGAAGATAACTCATTGGAGGTGATAAATTTTGATGTAAATGATGTGTTAAGCGGTAAAAATGATATTACCCTCAAGCGAGAGGATTTGATTGAAATTAACTCGAAATTGGCACTCAAAGAGGCCTATGTAATAACCGTTTTGGGTGAGGTGCTCAGGCCTGGTAAATATCCATTTGCAGAAAATGCCCGTATTGAAGATTTAATAATAGCAGCAGGTGGTTTGAAAGAAAACGCATCACGCAAAAAAATTGAAATAGCCCGAAGGTTTAAAACAAGCGGAACAAGTGTTGAAACAAGTGCCGCAACTATAATTTCTTATGAGGTTGATGAGGATTTAAAAAACAATAAAGATGTGTTTTTAATGCCTTATGATATTATTACTATATACTCAACTCCAGGATATGTAGAACAAAAAAATGTAAAAATTGAAGGAGAGGTTAACTATCCCGGACAGTACACCATTGCAAGTAAAACTGAGCGTATATCAGATTTGATAAAACGAAGTGGAGGAGTAACTAATTTTGCATTTACCAATGGAGCGGTACTAATTAGGACAAAAAAACTTAGCGAGGCTGATAAAATAATCAGACAACAAAAAATTGATGCTTTAGTAAAACAAACCAAAGATACCAGTAGGCTACAAGAAATAATACAAAATGAAGTAGGTAATCTCACATCAATTGTGGGTATTGATTTAGCCAAAATATTGAAGAATCCCGGTGGTAAGCCCGATTTATTGTTAGAAGATGGCGATTTGATTAGTGTACCCAATACCAAACAAACAGTAAAAGTAAGCGGGGAGGTTCTTTACCCGGTTCGTATACCGTATAAAAACATAAAAAGTTTTAGAAGTTATGTTCGCGGTTCAGGAGGTTTTACCCAACGAGCATTAAAGAGCAGGAGTTATGTGGTGTATGCCAATGGGTCTGCTAAAGCAACCAAAAACTTTTTGGTGTTTAAGATACACCCTAAAGTACTTCCGGGGTCAGAAATTATTATACCTGCCAGAGAAGAACGTAAAAAGCTAACCGCAGTTGAAGTGGTGAGTATGACGGCCAGTTTAACTACACTTGCTGTTATTGTTATATCGTTATTGAAATAAATATTTAAATGAGTAATTCACAAGACATAAAGTTGACTGAAATTGTTTTTCACTTGGAAAAGCTAATAAAAATAGCGCTTAGGAAATGGAAGTTGTTAATGGCAGTTGGCTTTGTGGGCGGTATACTAGGCTTTGTGTATGCCTCATTTCAAAGTCCTTCTTACATCTCTAGGCTTAGTTTTATGCTTAATGATAAGGAAAGTGGTATACCGAGTTCTTTGTCTTCTTTGGCAGGATTAGCAGGTTTATCTGGTGGTGGAGCGAGTACCAATGATGATCGAATTGTGTTCATGTCAACAAGTAGAAACATAATATCAAAGGCATTACTGAAAAAAGAAACAATCAATGGTAATAATGATATCTTGATTAATCATTACATAGAAATTAACCAGATGAGAGATGGTTTTTCGAATGATACAGCACTTAACGGATTTGAGAGGTTTATAAATAACTTACCCGAAAAACTTACCTATCAGGAAAATAAAGTGATGGATTTGGTTATTAAGGGCTTTAACGATTATAAAATGCTTTCTGTATCTGCCAAAAAGAAAACAGGCCTGGTAACCCAAGGTTCAGGTATTGTTATCATGGAGTTTAAAAGTGGGTCGGAGGAGTTTTCTAAATATTTCATTGAAAATTTATACAATCAGTTAAGTACTTATTACATTAACAAATCTGTTGAGCGCCAAACATACAATTACAATATTATTCAACGCAGAGCTGACTCGATACAAGAGGAGTTGTTGCAAGCAGAGAATTCAGGTGCAAGTTTTGTTGATCAGAATCAAAACATCGTTAGAATGAGCAGGAGAATTGAAGGTGAGCGATTGAGGAAAAAAACAGAGATTCTAAACCTAATGTATGGTGAGGTGCTAAAAAACTTGGAGATTGCTAAGTTTACCCTAGAAAACCAAACACCTTCATTAATTGTAATCGATACTCCAACACTTCCGCTCGAGAAGAAAAAAATGTCGAGATTAAAAACAGCTATAGTTGGTGCCTTTTTAAGTGGGATATTTGCGCTTGTTTACGTGTTGTATCGTAACTACCAAGACGAGAAAAAGAAGCTGCTTAACCAAACAGCGTAATTACAGCTAATGGGTATTGTCCAGAGAATTAAATCGGCAGAAATTGTAAAAGTCTCTTTTTACAGTGGTATATCTACCGTTTTAAAAATTTTAACATCCTTTGTTTCGGCCAAAATAATTGCAGTATATTTAGGTCCGGCAGGATTAGGTATGCTTGGTCAACTAACCAGTTTTATCACCATTTTTCTGACATTGTCAACCGGAGCCATCACCAATGGGATAATCAAATTTGTAGCCGAATATAAAGATGATGAACCCAAGCAAAATAGAATTATAAAAGCCTCTTTACAAATCACATTATTATGTTCGTTATTATGTGGTTTAATCATATCAATTGGAGCTAAGTTTTGGAGTAATCAATTATTTAGTAAAACGAGTTACTCGTTTGTGTTTGTAATCTTTGGTATTACCATTATTTTTTATGCCTTGTTTTCTTTAGCAGTTGCCATTTTAAATGGATTACAGCAGTACAAACTATTCAATTTAATCAATGTTTTAGCAAGCATAATCGGGTTGATATTTTCGGTAACCATGGTTGTTTTATATGGTATAAAAGGAGCATTAATTTCTGCAGTTACCTACCAATCTATCGTTTTTATTATTTTATTATTGTTCATCAAACGTTCGGGATGGTTTAATTGGCAAAAAATAAAATCAAGCATCATAGAGAGAGCCGACTTAGTAGGGCTTTCCAAGTTTTCATTAATGGCAATTGTATCAACGGCTGCAGTTCCAATGGTTCAAATTATTATTCGTAATTATCTTGCATCAAATACCAATTCTGAAACTGTAGGTTTTTACGAGGGTGTAAACAGGCTATCACTAATATATTTGAGCTTAATAACCACTACATTTTCTGTTTACTATTTGCCTAAGTTGTCTGCTGCCACCAATAATTCAGAATTAAAAGAGTTACTACTAAAAGGGTATAAATTCATATTGCCTCTAACATTTGTAATGCTTTTGATAACCTACTTATTAAGAAATTTGGTAATAAAAATTGTTTTTGCCGAGAGTTTTGCTCCAATGGAGGCTTATTTTTTGCCCCAGCTGGTAGGTGATTTTTTTAAAATAGCGAGTTGGTTATTAGCCATGCAAATGGTTGCGAAAGCACGCACTTGGTTGTTTATTTCTACTGAATTGATTTTTGGAGTTTTACTTATCTTAATCACTTGGGCTTTGGTAAATCAATACGGTGGTGTTGGAGCTATTTATGCATATACCATAAATTATTTTATTTATTTAGTTGCGATGTTCTTCATTTTTAAAAACACATTGATTAATGAAAGCATTTAACAATCAAACAAATAATCCACTTGTCTCGGTAATTGTTCCCAGTTACAACCATGCACTGTATATTGAAAATTGTATTAGGAGCATTGTTAATCAATCGTATAAAGATATCCAGTTAATTGTAATTGATGATGGCTCTAGTGATAATAGTGTTGAGCTTTTAACCAAACTGTCTAAAGAGTATGGTTTTATATTTGTTTCTCAGAAAAATATAGGACTATCTGCAACATTAAACAGAGGTATCAAACAATATGCAAAAGGTAAGTACATTACTATTGTTGCATCTGATGATTGGTGGTTGCCCAATAAAATTGAAACACAAGTACGATTTTTGGAGGAGCATCCACAATTTAAAATGTGCTATGGTAAAGCCAATGTGGTAGACGAGCATGGTGAAATTAAGTATACTTATGGTAATGCTCCTAAAACAGACGACTTTTTTAAAGAGTTGATTAATGCAACAGAAGGCTCTTTTATACCCGTACTAACTGTAATGTATGAACGAGAAATTCATGATGTGATAGGTTATTATGATGAGAAATCTTACATAGAAGATTGGGACATGCATCTAAGAATAGCCTATAAATATTCAATCGGATTTATTAACGAACCATTAGCTTGCTACAGATACCACGGTAGTAACATGTCGTCTAATACTGTAAAAATGATGAATGCAATGATTAACATTGTTAAAAAATGGAATCATTTAAGCGATTACAGCAGAATAATTAATAAGTGGGAATTAATAGCCTTTAGACAATTAGCTAAAAACCATAAAAAAGAAGCTAGAAAGTATTTACTTCCTGCCAGTAAATCTTTTTATAAGGTTGGCTTTTGGAGAGGTGTATTTAATTTAATCATAGGATGAGGTTCGTAGGCTTCGTATTTCTGTTGTTTTTTTACTTATATGTTCCTGAAATCATATTCATGCCGGTATCGCTGCGCTTAATTTTTGGTGCACTCGGGCTTATGTTATATTTTGTAAGGTTAATTAATAAATATAAAAATGTAAGTGATGATGTGAGCCTCAACAAAGACTTGTTACTGTTTTGGTCAGGTACATTGTCTTTTTTATTGTTAGCAACATTTGTGGTTTTTATAAACGAATCTGGTGATGCAAAAGTGATATCAGAGATTGTTGTTAGGTTTTGCATGTTGTTTGGTGGAGCTTATTTTCTTACATGGTACATCAAACAGTTTTACAGGGAATTAGATTATCAGGTAATTCTTAAGGCTTACGTTACTGTTTTGGCTTTGCAATGCATTATTGGTGTGCTAACTTTTACCAATCCCGTTATCAAAGATTTATTTGAAAGTATTCAAAAACCAAATGAAGCTAATATCAGGAACAAAGTTGGTGTAATGAGGATGAGTGGTTTTGGGTTAACCTTTTTTGGTGCAGGACTAGATTGTGGTATAGCATTAATGGTAATTGCGCACTTGGTTCGCCAAAATGCATATAAGTCAATGCAATTAACTTATTGGGCTTTCTTGTTTTTATTCATCATGTCCGTTGGAACTTTTATGGCTCGAACTACTTTAATTGGTGGATTGCTCGCTTTTGGTTATTTGATGTTACCAGCTTCAAATTCAGGTAAGAATTTTAAGTTTGCTTCAATCACGCTTGTCACAATAATCTTAATTGCAAGTTATACGATACCTATAATGCTCAACTCCGAAAAATACGGTATGGTTATACGTTTTGCATTCGAAGCTTTCTTTAATTACACCGAGTATGGTTCTTTAGAAACAGAATCGTCAAACGACTTACAAACCATGTATCGTTTTCCCGAGGAGTTCAAAACCTATTTGATAGGAGATGGTTGGCTTAATCACCCCGAAATTGAGGGCTATTATTACATGCAAACAGATGTGGGGTATCTTCGTTTAATTTATTTTGGTGGTATTGGTTATTGTTTATTGTGGTTTATTTTCCATTACCTGATGCTCAATAGGATAGCGGCAAACCTGAACGTTAAGGAAGTTAAATGGTTTGTATTGACTTTATTTGCATTTTTGGTAATTGTAAATGTTAAAGGATTAGCAGATTTCTTTCCATTAATATTTTTACTGTTAATTTTCTCTTCGGAGTTTAAGGCTTTACAAACAGACAAACTGAATGAGACAAACTAAGGTGGTACACGTAATACAAACATTGAATGTGCAAGGCGGTATGCAACGCGTTGTAACCAATCTTTGTGCTATGCTTGCCGATAGGTTTGATGTAGAAATTTGGGTTTTTAGTAAAGAGCAGGCGAGTTTTTTCGATATAGACAAACGTATAAAGCTGCGCCATATTGGAGATAATCCGGATATTTTTGATGGTAGAGGTCTGCAAAAGGGGCTCTATTTTCTTAAAAAACTTTTCAAGGGAATTTTTAATTACAGAAACTTAATTAAACAACATAGGCCGGATGTGATATTTATACATCGTGGCGAAATTGATGATGTTTTCATGGGCTTTCAGCGGTTTTTTTCGGGAAGTACGGAGGTATTACATACCCCGTATAAAATGAAAAGACAACAAGCATTATCAACCATAACAACCATTCAACGCAGCGTTTTCTTTCGTTTTTTTCAACCTAAAAAAAATGTTGTTGTCCCTAATAATGGTATCAAAAAAGATATGGAATCTGATGGTTGGAAAGCAGTAACATACATACCTAATTTCATCAGTTTTAAAAGTAATATCAAATCCAAAAGGGAAAAAAAAATCATACTTGCTGTAGGACGTAATGCTCCGGAAAAAGGATTTAGATTGTTGGTAAATGCGTTCCGTAAATTAGTTAAAACCAATCCGGGGTGGGAGCTGCATTTTTTAGGAAGTAATCTAACTGGTTTAACTGATAAAACAGATAACAACATTCACTTGCATCCACCAACAAAAAATGTTGATGATGTGATTGTCTACTACCAATCTGCTTCATTATTTGTTTTGCCTTCTTATTACGAATCAACCGGACTGGTGATGTTAGAGGCCATGGAGTGCGGCTTGCCCGTGGTTTGCGCTAAAATAGATGGATTGGAAGATGTGGCCAAAAAGGGTTGTGTATTGCTTTTTGAAAACGGATCGGAAGATGACTTGTTTGCTAAACTTGAGCTGATAATTAACCAGCCTGATTTACAAAATAAACTTATTACAAATGCTGCCCAACACGTTCAAGGGTTTTATCCCGAAAATGTAATTACCAAATGGGATGCCCTTATTAATGAAATTGTAGCATGATAGTAATAGGCGAACTTTCAATGATAGGAAATGCACACGTAGAGTTTAATGCTGCGTTTCTGCAGGTTTGTCCATTTAACGATAGCAAACAAATTACCTTTTTTAGCGAAAAGAAACACGCACATGCTGTTCGTAAAAAATTAAACGGAGGTGATTTACAAGTAAACTATAAGCCGTTTTATGCGCCTTCAGTTAAAGGTAATGCCATAAGTAGGGCAACTGCAATTGTATCAAAAGAACTGATTGCCGTATTTGTTTTGTTACAAGTTTTAAACTACAGTAAAAAACACAAGGCAGATCACGTATATATAACATCTGCATTGCCATTTACGCATTGGATTCTTAAAAATGTATTGTTAAAATGGTTTAAGGGTATTAGCCTATTTTTTGTTTTGCATGGCGAACTTGAGCACATTACGCACAAGCCTAATGCCTATTACCAATTGTTATTAAAAGCACTTAAAATAAATTTGCCAAATTTTAAATATATTACACTTGCACAGGTCTGTAAAGCCAACATTACCAGTTATTTTAAACTAAATCCGCATCATTTCATTGCCATTGATCACCCATACATTTACTCGCTAAATAATAAAAAAACAGTAAAACCTAATAGCAACTTATTATTGGCTACTGTAGGTGTGCACAATGCAGACTTTAAAAATGCACACCTCATCTTTGATGTTGCGTCTTCGTTGTCGTTGTCAAATGTTAAATTTAAAACCATTGGTAAGTTTGAGCCTGATATGTTGCAGTATGTGAATGACAGCGTAGATTATTCACTATCTTCAGATGAAATGATTCCGAATGATATTTTTGAGCAGGAGTTAGCTCAGGTTAATTATATATTGATGTTTTATCCTCATGATGCCTATCAATTTATGCCAAGTGGTGTGTTTTTTGATGCCATAAAGCTTGAAAAACCTATAATTGCCATCAGAAATAGTTTTTTTGAATATTACTTCAAGCTATTGGGAAATATTGGCTTTTTAGTGGATAATCTTGATGAGATGAAAGTTTTAATTGGTAAGTTGGATAGAGGTGAAATTGATTGTTATGAAGAACAGTTAAATCATCTACATCAAGCCAAAGAAACGTTATCAATAAACAATATTAAAAAGCAATTATCTGATCAGTTAAGTTAGGTTACTTATGCTCGAAAATATACTTGTATCAGTCGTTATACCCATGTACAACGCTCAAAATGATATTTTGAGGTGTTTAACATCAATTCTTAATCAAACTTATAAAAATCTGGAGGTAATTGTTGTAAACGATGGCTCAATAGATAACGCTGAATTGCTCGTTAATGAATTCATCAACAAACATCCCGAGTTAAAAATAGCCCTGATTAACAAACCAAATGGAGGTGTTTCATCAGCACGAAATGCCGGTTTAAAATTAGCAAAGGGTGATTTTATTGCTTTGTTGGATTCAGATGATGATTGGTATCCAAATAAAATAGAAACCCAACTTAGTTTTTTTAAACAAGACCCAACAATTGATTTTTTGGCTTGTAATCCAATCAAGGAAAGGATTAACGGGTTTATGTTTAAAAAATTCAGAATGCTCAATCATATTAAGGTGAATGACTTAATTTATAAAAATTATTTCCAACCATCAACTGTAATTTTTAAGAGAGAGATAGTGGAGCATATTGGATTGTTTGACGAGAACCAGCGTTATGCCGAAGAAGGAAATTATTTTATGCGTGTGGCTAATCAATACAAATGTGTTTTGGTAAACCATAAACTAATAGGTTATGGCTCTGGCAAGGCCGGCTTTGGTCACTCGGGTTTATCGGGTAACATTGTTGAAATGGAAAAAGGAGAATTAAAAAACCTGTTTTTTGCCCATAAAAGTGGTTTTATCAATGTATTTCAGTTATTATTGGCACTGTTGTTTTCATTGTTTAAGTATAGCATCAGGGTAATAAGAGTAAAAATTTTAAAATGAAAAGTTTCATCAGCAGATATGGAATAATGGGCTCTTTTAGGGTGTTGTGTTATCTGCTGTACACTAAATTATTTTTTCCGGGAGCACGTTTGGTGCGTTTACCCATTGATGTGAGGAATAAGAAAAGTATAAATTTCGGAAAAGGCTTAACCACAGGTGTTGGTTGTCGCTTAGAAGCTTACCCGGTTGATACATCAAAAGTTTGCCTCACAATTGGTAACCATGTAGAGATGAATGATTATGTTCACATCACTGCTATGGAACGCGTAAGTATTGGTAATGATGTACTTTTGGCAAGTAAAATTTACATTTCAGATTGTTCGCATGGAAGTTACTCAGGTAACGAGTTTGATGATTCACCTCTTACTGCACCTAATAGCAGGAAAATGATGACCAAACCGGTAACCATTGAAGATCATGTTTGGATTGGCGAGTTTGTAAGTGTTTTGCCTGGGGCTCACATCGGTAAAGGTGCAATTATCGGAACAATGTCTGTAGTAACAGGCCATATACCAGAATATACAATTGCAGTTGGAGCTCCTGCAAAAGTGATAAAAAAGTTTAATTTCGAAACCCAAAGGTGGGATCGCGTGTAACGCCATTAAAATTTATGAGTAAAATATTAATAACCGGAGGGGCCGGTTTTATAGGATCTAATTTAAGTTTAGCGCTTTTAAACAAGGGCCACGAGGTAGTTGTTTTAGATACCTTATCGCCACAAATTCATGGTGAGCAACCTGAACAGTCGGTTTTGTTCGGGGCAATAAAAAATAAAGTAAAGTTTATTAAAGGCTCTGTTACCGATAATGCAAAATTACAAGAAGCAATTGATGGTGTTGATGAAATTGTACACTACGCAGCCGAAACCGGCACAGGCCAATCCATGTACGAAATCCAACGTTATGTTGATGTAAATATTGGTGGCACTGCTAGGTTATTAGACATATTGGTAAATCAAAAACACCAAGTAAAAAAGGTAGTTGTTGCATCATCTCGTTCTATTTATGGCGAAGGCAAATACCGCTCTGCTAAATATGGAATTGTATACCCCGGCCACAGAAACGACAACGATTTACAACAAAGAAAATTTGAGGTTAGTTATTTAGATGACCACAATTTGGAGTTACTCGCAACCAGCGAGGATGCTAAAATACATCCATCATCTGTTTATGGTATAACCAAACAAAACCAAGAGCAAATGATTATGACTGTTTGCCCAACAATAGGTATTGCACCGGTGGCATTCAGGTATCAAAACGTTTATGGTCCTGGGCAATCATTAAGCAACCCATACACCGGTATACTTTCTATTTTTTCAACCCAAATAAGAAACAACAAGCCTATAAATATTTTTGAGGATGGCTTGGAGAGTAGGGATTTTGTGTTTATTGATGATGTAGTAAACGCAACAGTTTTAGGTATTGAGTTGGATGCAGCCAATGGCGAAGTATTTAACGTGGGTAGCGGAGTGGCCACAACTGTATCTACTGTAGCACAAACATTAATTAACAAGCTTGGTCAAAGTGTTGATGTAAACGTAACCGGTAACTATCGTCTCGGAGATATCAGACATAATTTTGCCGATTTAACGCACATAAAAAGTAAGATAGGTTTTAACCCTCAATTTAACTTTGAAAGTGGGATTGAAGCATTTGCTAATTGGGTTATACAACAAGAAATTAAAGCAAGCAACTACGAGCAGTCAATTAATGAAATGAAGGCTCGAGGACTATACAAATAATGACAAACAAGCCACTTGCAGGTAAACGAATATTGTTTTTTGCACCTAAATTTTTTGGGTACGAAGTGGCTATTGCCAATAAGTTGAAAGAGTTAGGAGCTGATGTGATGCACTTTGATGAGCGGCCTAAAAATAATTTTTTAACTAAATCGCTTATCCGAATAGATAGAAATATCATTAAGCGCACCATCACCCAATATTACAAAAACATACTTAGCCAAACTCAACAACAACAGTTTGATTTTGTATTTGTAGTTAACTTAGAAGCTATGACTCCCGAAATAGTGGAGTTGTTAAGAAAACAGCAACCACAAGCTAGGTTTATACTATACATGTGGGACTCTATCAAAAATAAAAAGCCTGCACAACTTGCATTTAAGTTGTTTGATTGGTGTTATTCGTTTGATAAAAATGATGCAAGCACATTACCTAATGTAAACTTTAGACCATTGTTTTTTATTGATGAGTTTGATAGCAAAAGGTGGAGTAATAAAACCCAATTGGTTTACGATTTGTGTTTTATTGGAACCGTACACAGCGATAGGTATAACTTAGTTAAAAGCGTTAATAAACAGGCGGATAGTCTTGGGCTTAAAACTTATTTCTACTTGTACTTTCACAACAAAATATTATTCTTTTATAAGAAACTGCGCGACATTAAGTTTTACAACGCACGAGTTAGTGAGTTTGAATTTAATCCCATTTCGGCAGTTGATTTAGCGCAAAAGATAAAAGAATCGGGGGCTGTTTTAGATGTGCAGCATCCTAATCAAACCGGGTTAACCATGCGTACACTAGAAATGTTGGGTGCATCAAAAAAACTGGTAACTACCAACACCCATATTGTTGAGTATGATTTTTTCAATCCACAAAATATTGCTGTAATTGATAGGCAAAACCCTATAATTAGCGAATCTTTTTTTAAAACAGGATTTGTTGAAATGGATGAAAAAATCAGAGAAAAATATGCGTTACGTGGTTGGTTGTTAGAAATATTTAAAAGTAAACTAGATTGAAATTTACCATCATTACAGTTGTATTAGACAATATGGCCTTTATTCAAGATGCCATTGAAAGTGTGGTGTGTCAAAAAAACACCAACATCCAATACATTGTTATTGACGGTGGTTCTAATGATGGAAGTTTAGAGATCATCAAGTCTTTTGGTGATAAAATATCAATTGTAGTAAGCGAGCCTGACGAGGGTATATATGATGCCATGAATAAGGGTTTGGCGCTTGCCACAGGTGATGTAATTGGTTTTTTAAATGCCGATGATTTTTATGCCCATAACCACGTTATACAACATGTAGCTGAGCGTTTTAGTGCCGAAAAATGTGATGCCTTGTATGCCGATTTAGACTATGTAAGCCGAGTAGATAAAAATAAAATTGTTCGTAAATGGCGTTCAGGTGTTTATGATAAAAAACGTTTTGTAAAAGGTTGGATGCCACCTCATCCAACATTTTTTGTACGTAAGTATATTTATCAAAAATTAGGGGGCTTTAATAAACAATTGCATATGGCTGCCGATTACGAATTGATGTTGCGTTTTTGTTATTTTAAAAACATTAAAGTGGCCTATTTGCCTGAAGTTATTATAAAAATGCGCCTAGGCGGACAAAGCAATAGAAGTTTAAAAAACAGAATTAAAGCTAACATACAAGACCGCAACGCATGGGTAATGAATGGGGTTATACCCAAATGGTACACCCTGTTGCTCAAACCTATTTCTAAAATAAATCAATACTTTTTGTAACCGATTTTTTACTGCCATGTTTAGGCTATTATGTGTAAATTAGCCGCATTATACTATTTGTAAGTAAAAAGTCGTTTAGCACACATATGCCTTTTAAAATATTTCGTTTAGCGGCCCTAATGCCAATATTGTTTCTGGCTCATCTAGCTTCTGCCCAACAATACGGTTTCGAATGGATTAAAACATACCAACCCTACTACAAATTTCTGGTAGGCAAAACAGCCACCTACCGCATTGGTGCAACTACTCTGCAAAATGCAGGTATAAACGTTGCCGGTATCAATCCTAAACGTATTCAGCTTTTTTACCAAGGGCGCGAAGTGCCTGTTTATATAGCGGGTGAAGGTGATAATGTATTTAACAACAACGATTTTATTGAATTTGTAGGGTTTAAAAACAATGGAAATATTGATGAAGAATTATATGACAACAATACTTGGCAACCCAATAAGTTTAATGGGTTGTTCACTGATACATCTGCATACTTCTTAACTATTTTACCTGATACCACAGTACAAGTTCCTCTGCGCTTTGTGCAGGAAAATGACTACAATTTTTCAGGGCTTCAACCCGAAATATATTTTAACGATACGTTAGTTATTGCTCCAACAGAGGAATATTTGGATGGGCCAGATATACAAAACGCTAGTGAGAAATACGTAAGTTCTGAATACCAAGACGGAGAAGGTTGGGCAAGTGAACGAATAGGGTGGTTTAATCCGCGAACCTTTGTTTTAAATACCCCGGCCTTTTATGCATCAGGGCCTACACCAACAATTGAGTTAAAAGTTGTTGGTGGGTCAAATGCCCAAGTTGTGGGTCAATATAATCACCATGTTCAAATTGGTTTAAGCACCGATAACAGCTCTTTTAACACCATAGTTGACCACACATATGTGGGCTATGGTGTTGCAAAGTTTAATCCTACAATATCTGCATCAAACATTGGTAGCAACACTTATTTAAAGGTGAGTACAATCAACGATTTATCTGTGGCGTCTGATTTTAACTGTTTATCGTATGCTTTTTTAACATACCCGCGTACTTATAATTTAGCCAATGGTAATCAAAAGTTGTTTGAAGTTACACATCAACGTGGAGGTGTAAAATCATATATTCAAATGACAAATGTGGGTATCAATTCGGGCAATGCCTGTGTTTATGATTTAACAGCCAACAAACGTATTCGTACATTATTAAATAGTGGGATATCAGAGTTTGTGGTGAATAATGATGGTAATCCTCACACCATTTGGTTATTCGACAGTACCCAAGCTATCAATATCAATCAATTAAAAGCAATACAATTCCCACAAATAAATCCAGCCTCAAATTACGAGTACCTGATTGTTAGTCACCCCATACTTGAACCCGCAGCTACAAATTACAAAGATTACAGATCGCAAAAATACAATACACTGAAAGTATACAGCGAGCAACTTTACGATTATTATTTCTATGGCAATCAACATCCATTAGCCATCAGAAGATTTATCAAGCATTTGGTTAATGAACAGGGCGTAACGCCAAATTATTTGTTGTTAGCGGGTAGGGGATATCAAAACGATAAGGCCCGTTTTTACAGCATATCCTCGCAAAATCCGATTGAATATTATAATAAAAATTTGGTGCCTGGTATTGGTGTTCCGGGTGCAGATGCGCTATATAGTTTTAAAATTAAAGGCGATGGGTTTTATGCCGAGGTGCCTACCGGGCGAGTATCTGCATCAAATAATCAGGAGTTACAGAATTATTTAAACAAAGTTATAGCTTACGAAACAAATCCGGATAGTATACAACCTTGGCGTAAAAAGGTATTGCATGTAAGTGGTGGTTCCAAAGAAAGTGAACAAACTTATTTTAGGGCGATATTAAACTACAATGCAGGTGTAATAAAAGGCGAAAATTTAGGAGCAAGAGTTTCTGTTTATGGTAAATCAACCAATACTCCTACCCAGGATGATTTGAAAGAAAGAATTGTTGCAGAACAAAATGCGGGTGTAAATATGGTTTCTTTTTTGGGTCATGCCTCATTAACCATACTTGACGTGGATATGGGGAATGTTGATGATTTGAATAATACCAATAAGTATCCGTTTTATTACTTCAGTGGTTGTAATGTTGGTAATGCAACAGAGGTTGATCCACAAACGGGAGGCGGAATTAATGCTAAAAACTATATATGTACAGCTAATAAAGGAGCTATTGGTTGGCTTGCACATTCTAATTTTACTTTCGATGGTTATTTACCACCATTAGTAAACAACTTTTATGCGCAGTATACCCAAGTAAACTATGGTGCTACCGTTGGTAAAAAAATGTATGAAGTAACCAAAATGCTGTCAAATAATAACGCAACAACCAAATCACACAACATACAGTGGGTTTTGCAGGGCGACCCTGCAGTTACCATATACAGCCCTTCAGCACCTGATTACACCATAAATAACAGTGATGTATTTGTGCAAAACACTAGCTTATCGATTCAAGACGAGTTTATTGATTTAGGTTTCATGGTAAACAATAACGCAAAAACGTCACTCGATTCATTTTCGGTAAGTGTAAGTAGACGCTTGCCTAATAACCAATTAATAACCTATCCAAGCATTCGTTGTGGCCGGGTATTTAATAAAGATACGTTTTATTTAAGGGTTGAAACACTAGGAGAGTTAGCACTAGGTAATAATATTTTCGAGTTTAGGGTTGATGCCAATAATGAAGTTCAGGAATTGTTTGAAAACAACAATACTTCTACGGTTACCTTATTTATTCCCGGTAACGGTTGTACCATTTTGTATCCTCCTGTAGATGGTGTTGTTGGTAGCGATACCGTTTGGCTAACGGTTCAAAACAACAATGTAGCCAATACTCAAAATGAGTTTCTTATTGAGGTAGATTTAGTACCTGATTTTACATCACCACAAAAAATTAACAGTGGAGTTGTAAGGGCAGGGTCGTTTTTACAATGGCCATTTAAACATGGAGCAACAGATACCACAACATACCATTGGAGGGCTAGATTAAATTTAACTGAACAACAAGGTGGACGTTGGGTGAATGGAGTATTTACGTGCATACCCGGCCATGAAGAGGCTTGGATGCAACGCACTTTTGCCCGTGTAATAGATTTAACCCAATCCAACCTCATACAAATTGATAGCCTTAATAAAAAGATTGATTTTAGTGATAACTCTGCTGTTATAGATGTAAGAGCAAATAGAATTGCTCATGGTGCAAGAGGTTTGTTTTATGAAGGTGAAAACCAGAACCCGGGATCGTTAAGTTGTGTTAGTAATGGATTTTTTGCTATTGCCATTGATAAACGCACGTTGCGTATGTTTATCAATCCACGTTATCCGATGAATTGCGCTAACGTAATTAATAACAACAACAACCCAAGTTTACGTAAGTTGTATTATTATGGTTTTCCTAATTCTCCGTCAGGACAATCCGATTTCCAGCGTTTTGTCGATTCGCTTGATACCGGAACTTATGTG
>DITN01000071.1 GCA_002422865.1 Bacteroidetes bacterium UBA6183
CTACGTAAACCAATAATTTCGTTCTGGTTTTGTACAGAACCTAACCAAGGGTAACCACTGCCTGAAGTAGCATCCTGCGCCACCAATAAATTTGTGATTAACAAAAGAACAGTTAGAAATAAGTATTTTATTTTCATATAAAGTTATGTTTTTATAAAGAATAGTATATCGAAGCTATGATATTTTTCATGAAAAAAAATGCACCAAAACTTAATGGATACTTTAAAAAATCTTAATTGCATTTTTAGCTGGATATTTATTTTAAAATAAGTGCATTAAAGGTTGATAATCAGCAATTACTTTAACAAAGAATTAGGCACCAGAAAGGATTAAAATAAGATTAAATTTTAATATTGAGAAATTATACTAGGATAAATGACTAGCCACAGAGTCAAGTTTACAGAAGAGACATCACCCTTTAGGTTACTTGCTATACCTGAGATCCGTTATGAAACTATAATCGTCCAAAGTCCTAAGAAAGGTTATTAAATCTTGTTTATCTTGAGTACTTAAATTTAATCCGCCCTTGGGGTGATTTTTAATAATGTTTAAATCTGTTGTTGCACCATTTTTAGTACCGCTGTTGTAAAACTCAATCACTTCTTCCAATGTATTAAACCTGCCATCATGCATATAAGGTGCAGTAAAAGAAAGATTTCGTAGTGAAGGTGTTTTGAACAATCCCATATCTTCAGCCTTGCCGGTTATTCCGCCTAAACCTAAATCTCTTGGAATAGAATCTAAACCGTTATTATGAAATTTAAAATCAGTAAAAAATGGACTGCGATCATTACCATGACAGTGGAAACAATCAGCACGTTCGGTGGTGAATAAGGTAAGCCCGCGTAACTCCGACTCAGTGAATTGAACTTCTCCACGTTTAAATTGATCAAATTTTGAGTTGCCCGAAATTAAGGTACGCTCGAATTGTGCAACAGCAAACATAATGAGCCGGGTAGTAATACTATCGGTTCCAAATGCCTTTTTAAATAAAGCCGGGTATTCGGGATGAGCGCGTAATTCTTGTTCAAGCTCTGCTAGGTTTTGATTCATTTCCCTTGGGTCTTCTATAGGTGCCAGAACTTGGTTTTCAAGCGTAGCGACACGTCCATCCCAAAAAAAAACATGACCACCTTTTACCAGCAATGGATCTTCAAACCACCCCAAATTAAATAAAGGCATAGCATTCCGTAAACCCAATTGTCCGTTGACACCCAAACTTAATTTTTTTGAATCGGCAAATGACAAATTTTGTGCGTGGCAGGAAGCACAAGAAATACTGTTATCAGCAGAAAGGATGTTGTCGTAAAACAGTTTTTTGCCTAAGGCAATTCCTTCAACAGTTAGCGGATTATCAGCTGGAATTTTTAATCGTGGCCAAAGTAAACCCGTAGGGTAATTAATTGTATAAGGAGTTGGAGTTAATGAAACAGGTGGTTGCATGTCAACCGGTGGTTTTAATTCATCATCAACCTTGCATGCAACAAATATTTGTAAAGTAATTACAGAAGTAATCCAAAGTGTTTTGCTTAACCAACTCATTCAAAATGCAGTTTATTTATTGAAAACTTGTGACAGTAAATACACCTGATGCGATGTTTTGTTTTAACATTGATGCATTAGGATGCAAGGCATCATGCATAATAGAAGAAACAGAGTCTAACTTGTAATCATTGGGAGTAACAAAAACATCGGCCACGTTAAAATTGATGTTAGCGGTTGCAGAAGCCCCTTGATTTATTGTTGCATTTATTGGCAACTCAATTATCGGCAAATTTTGTATCCCTCCCATATCAATGGTCATAGGTCGGTTATTGTTAAATCTACCTTGCATCCTGATAAAAATATATCCGGTTGCCCAACTCCAAAACATTCCGTTTGATGGATTTAANNCCTTCTTGTGCGCCTGTACTATTGGCTATGCTATCAACTCCAACTAAAAACCGCAACTTCTTATAAGTACCTCCGGGTAAGTTTGGCAGGTTCAATTTTAGCGAGGTTTCATCTGATAAATCTACCAAATTGTAATTACCCATATTTACCCAAATACCTGCATCGTTTTGTAATGATACATTACTAATATAATATATAAATGCTGAAAATTTTATAGTATCGTCTAAATCTGTTACAAAATTAGAGGTAAGGTTAAACGGGGTTGCATTAGAGGTGTGTGAAAGGTTAACCGTTAAACCACCGTTGCTTGGAGCCGGATCATCCTTTACCGGCTCATCATCGTTACACCCGGCAAAAAATATTGCCATTATGAATACGAATAAAGCTGTGTTTTTCATTGCTTTTTCTATTTGTAAGTCAAATGTACTTATTTAGCGGCATATTTATTCCTAAAATTTACTTTATGGCAAGCTTTGATATTGTAAATAAAATTGATTTACAAAAAATAGACAACGCGGTTAACACTGCGATAAAAGAGTTGGTTAATCGTTATGACTTGAAAGATGAGGATTGCGAGATTGAGTTGGATAAAAAAAACAAACTGATTAAACTTCAGGCCAAGCACGAAATGGCCTTACAAAGTTTGATTGATATCATATTGAGTAAGTTTACCAAACAACAACTCGACCCGAGAATTGTCGATTTAAGTAAAGAACCTAATCCGAGTGGTAAGCACATGCTTCAAACCCTATCTATTAAAGAAGGTTTAGATAAGGAAACTGCCAAAAAAGTGGTGAACTTTATTAAAGATAGCAAGCTAAAAGTACAAGCCAGTATTATGGATGACCAAGTGAGGGTAACCAGTAAAAGTATTGACGAGTTACAGAAAACAATGGCCAAGGTGAGGGCACATGATTTTGAGGTACCGCTTCAGTTTGATAACATGCGTAGTTAACTACATCCAACCTTTGCGCTTAAACCACGAGTAAATAACCAGGGTAACAACAATCATTAATCCAATTACGGCAGGATAACCCGCAGGGTGTTTAAGTTCGGGCATGTGTTCAAAATTCATCCCATACAAACCCACAATAAATGTTGTTGGCAAAAAGAATGCAGTAAAAACTGTTAAAGTGCGCATTACTTCATTATTGCGCTGAGATGAGAGTGAAAGATAAATATTCATCAAGCTGTTTATGTCCTCGTGGTTAGATTCAACCATGGTATCAACCTTAACATAATAATCTTTTAAATCTTGAAAAACAGGTCTGCATTTTTGTGCTTGCGCAATGGGTGCTAAATGATGCACAATCTCTTCTGTGAGGTTTGAAATTTTGCGTACCAAATACACTTTACGTTTTATGGCATACAAGTTTTTAAGTAAATCAGGAATGCGCTTTTTTAAGAAAATTCTGCTCTCGTAGAAATCAATCTCAGCATCTAACTTAACACTTGGCTCTTCGTAAGTTGATAAAACAGCTTTTACAATTTTACACGTAATTTCAAACGCATTAAGTTGGTTATTGGCTGCATACTTTTGAATTAAATTTTCATAAGCAGAAGATTCCCTTCTGTGTATAGTTAACACCAAATCTTTTCTATAAAAAACAGCCAGCTTTCGGCTAATTTTTTCAATGGTATCAGCACCCTTTTCTGCATCTACATCATAGTACCTGCAAATAATAAACTCTAAATCATCAAACTGCTCCACCTTGGGCAAGTGGTCTGATTGAAGCACATCTTGTAATGCACTTGGGTGAAGATGATAGGTTTCGGCCAGTAGTTTTAAATCACTTTCAGTAGGATTTAAAACATCAATCCACACAAAACCATTATCTGAATTTGTTTTAATGATGCGTTGCATATAACCAAAGGTATTTATTTTTACCTCAAATAGGTATAAATACCATACACCAATTAGTTATAGTTAATTAAGTTTGGTTAAGTGATATTCGATAAGTGGTTTTTTCCAATTGCGAACACCTGTTTTTATTTTGGCTTGAAGCACGTTTAAAATGCTGTATAAACCAAAGTAGGTGCGGTTAATATACAATGCATGTTGTGAACCTCTGCCCTCTTTTGATTTTTTCAATTCATCAATTTTACTCACCTCTTCACCTAAGGCATATATTTGATCGATGTACGCATTGTTGCCAAAATCAAACTCCTCCTCATCAAACGGAGTGCGCAACAGTGTGGTCATTTTGGTAAAGGCATCGGTGATAATTTGCTGCGTACGTTCACTATCATTTATTGTAATAATTTGTTGTTGTAACATGATATTACGCATGGTAGTTGCGCTTTGCATTATTTCAGGAATGAGCAATGAAAAGTAATTCAGGTAAAAGTCTTCAGGTATCTCCTTCACACAACCAAAATCAATTACACCAAGTTTACCATCAGTTTGCATTAAAAAATTACCCGGATGTGGATCGGCATGAACAGCTTTTAACTCGTGTACCTGCATGTCGTAAAAGTCCCACATGGCCTGGCCAATGGCATTTCTTATTTCTTGTGATGGATTAGTTTTTAAGAAATCGTCCAAATGCATACCGTCAAGCCAATCCATGGTTAACACACGATTAGACGTAAATGCTTTGTAGTAATTGGTAAACACTAAATTAGGAATGTGTTTACATGCTTCTGTTATTTCTATACTACGTTTAAATTCTAATTCATAATCCGTTTCTTCCAGCAATTTCGATTCTACTTCTTTAATGTACTTCTCCAACTCTTTTTCGTTCATGTCTAACAAACGAAAAGCAATTGGTTTTACAATTTTTAAGTCGCTCTTTATACTCTCGGCTACTCCCGGATATTGAATTTTAATGGCTAATTGTTTACCATCTAAAGTTGCTTTGTGTACCTGACCAATACTGGCGGCATTACTGGCCTTCATCTCAAAAGTATCAAAAATTTCTTGAGGGGTTTTGCCAAATGCCTTAACAAAAGTTTGTACAATGAGTGGACCCGAAAGAGGTGGCGCACTGTATTGTGCCATTTGAAATTTATTGGTGTATTGACGCGGCAATACATTTTTCTCCATGCTTAACATTTGTGCAACTTTAAGCGCGCTGCCTTTGAGTTCGCTTAAAGCATTATATACATCATTGGCATTGTTTTCATGCAATTCGTCCTTACTCAGCGATGGATCGACCATTTTTTTTGAGTAATGTTTGATGTAGTTACCACCAATTTGTGCGCCTGTTTTAACAAAACGCATGGCACGTTGAACTTTGGTACTGGGAATACTATTTTGCTCCATGATGGATTAGTTGTACTACTCGAATTATTTATTTTGAAACAAAAATTTACCGAAATCGAGGGCTGCATCTAACGCACTTTTTCCCATTAAATCAACCGCCAAATTCACACTTTTCTCAATAGCTGCATCTGTTTTTTCAAACGCTGGGCTGGTATCATCAATCCAAAACTTTAAGACAAACAAAAAGTTCAACCATAAACCGTCAGCATATTTGGTATCAATATATTTACGCTCTGCAATTTCAGTTGATGCAATGCCCTCATTTAAAATAGGCTTTACGTGATCCATGAAACTATGATGTAAACCATTTAAATAAGCAGGCCACTTAGGTAATGATTTAAAATCTCTCTCTTTCAAAAACTTTACAAAACTTCTATTAGGTTTTAAGCTTTCAATAAAAGTGTAAAAAACAGCCAGAACTTTTTCGCGGGCACTGTAATCGTTCCAAGGAGAGCTTGTTGTGCATTTGTGCATGGCTTCTTCAAACCAAGTTTGGTAAATTTCGCTTTCTAATGTCTCTAATCCTGAAAAATGATTGTAAAATTCTTGTTCGCTGATGCCAACAGATTTTGCGAACAAATAAACACTTTGAGGGGTATTGTTATGCTCAAGGGTGTAGTGAATATATTCTTGAATCAATTTTGCTTTCATACTTTAAAATAACGCTAAAAACTTGTTAATGTTTTTGATGTGCTAAAAATGCGCACTTTTACAATAACAATAGTATATTCGGAGGTTGAAAATTGAACATGAAGGCGACCCTATATTTATTCCTTTTATCCATACTATTTGCAGCAAACTTAAACACGGTTAACGCTCAAACTTTTGAGATTACCGATGGAGATACCATTAACCTAACCGATAAAAACGGAAAGAAACAAGGTTTTTGGCGATACTTTTGGTCGAACGGAGATTTGAAATACGAGGTATATTACGAAAATAACGAAAAAGAAGGCCTAGAAATTCGTTACTACGATGCACAAGATTGTATTGAGTTTAGTAATACTTACAAAAACGGCATGTTATCGGGCCCAAGCGTAACTTTTTACCCCAATTGCAGCACCAAAGTAGAAGAAGTTTATGTAGCCGGTAAAAAGCACGGTTATGAGCGTGCTTACGATGAAAATGGTTTTTTGCTGACCGAAGCAAAATTCGAAAAAGGTGAACTAGACGGAAGTTACGCGCATTTTGACAAAAAAGGGTTTGTAACCTACGAGAGCCCCACTAAAGAAACCACTTTAAAATTCGACAAGTTTTTAACGGGTGAATACAAAATAAAAGACTCCACTATATTTAGGGTTTTTGCGCGCAACAAAGAGTGGAAAAAAGTAATGATGGTGGTGGATATGACAGGCAGTATGTTTCCATACATTGGCCAAATGTTGGTTTGGTACAAAAAGAATTTTGAAGGAGAGAAAATTAAATACTACGCACTTTTTAATGATGGCGACAATATACCCGACAATAAAAAGGTAATCGGCCGTACCGGAGGTGTGCATACCTTTGAGGCAAAAGACTATAAGAAATTTAAAAAAGACATTGAAGATGTGCGTAAAAAAGGTGAAGGTGGAGATGACCCTGAAAATGACCTTGAAGCGATTTTAACCGCTATGGTTGCCTACCGCGATTATCAAAGCATTGTGCTATTAGCTGATGATAGTGATATACGAGATATGAGTTTGCTTAAGCGTATTCGTAAACCGGTTCATATTGTGCTGTGCGGTACTAAACGTGGAATCAACCCACAATACATAAAATTAGCAATACACACCAAAGGCAGTATACACACGGCTAATAATGATGTTTACATTAAAAGCCTTAAAGAGGGTGACGAGGTAATATTGGATAATGATATTTTTATTTGGCAAAATGGCGATTTGGTTTTGGTTGATGTAAAAGAACAATAACAAACGTTATGGTTAAATCACCTGAAGAAATGCAACCCTTGTTGGCTTCTAAAAACATAGAAAATATGTTTTTTAAAAAGCACTTACGTAACTTTAAAAGTGAATTAATAGACCAAAGCATTCATTCGCTTAATCAGCACATATCTCCTCAAATAGATTGCACCACTTGTGCCAACTGCTGTACAAAACTAGAACCCGGTTTAGAAGAAAACGAAATCGTTACCTTGGCCCATATCAAACAAATAGAACCTATTACCTTTAAACAACAGTTTGTTGCGTTTGATGGTGAAGCTCTCTTTTTAAAAACCAAACCTTGCATGTTTTTAAACAGTTGTAAATGCAGCATTTACGATAGTAGACCAAATGCATGTGCAGGCTATCCGCACCTTGATGCCAAAGACATGAAATACAAACGCAGTTTGTGGAGCAATTATACCGTTTGCCCCATTGTATTTAATGTAATAGAAGCTTTAAAACTTGAGTTAAACTTTACTTATGGCAGTTGAATTGTTTAGCGAATTTATGCAGCATATTGGAGCGCAAAGGCATGTAACACATGCCTCCCCTTTTGCCATGTATATATTCGAAGAACGAAAACTGATTATCCATTTTATTGAAATAAATACTTACAAAAATCAAAACCTACCTGATAGTTTTTTTTCAAACTTAAGCCGTAAAACAAATGTTATTCACCACCATATAATACATGTTTGGGAAGACCTTTGGATATATAGAACAGAGCTGATAAAACTACGTATAAAATCTATCATCGGATTGGCAAAAAAAATCCATGCACGCCAAACAGAGGTTATACGTATTGACAAACAACAAACACAGGGCTTTTTAAATCAACATCATTTACAAGGAGCAACATCCGCTTACTACAAATTGGGGTTAATGTTTAAAAACGAATTGGTTGCTGTGGCTACATTTAGTAAAGCCAGAACCATGTATGACGGACCGGTATATTACAGAAGTTACGAACTTGAACGTTTTGCAAGTAAAGGTGGAACAAACATTGTAGGTGGTTTAAGTAAGCTGATGCAGTATTTCATGAAAATTAATCATGTGCAACACTTAATGACTTATGCTGATAGAGATTGGAGCACAGGTGAAGGGTATTTAAAAATTGGTTTTAAGTTAATGGAAGAAACACCACCACAGGTTTTGTATATTGATGAGTTGAATTTCATGCGTTATTCCGATAAACAAATTACAAACCATGAGCACAAAATTAAAATACACAATGCGGGTAGTTTAAAATTTGTTTGGGACAATAGATAAGCCATTCTATTTATTACTTTTGCCTTGTGCCATCAACCTATAATTTAATTGTTGTTTTAGGACCAACAGCTTGCGGAAAAACCAAGCTGGCTGCAGCATTGGCAAATCGGCTAAATACTCACATCATTAGTGCCGATAGCAGACAAGTATATAAACGAATGAACATTGGTACCGGAAAAGATTATGAAGACTATATCATCAATCATCAACCCATACCTTACCATTTAATTGATATTTTAGAACCCGGTGAACGTTACAACCTGCACGAGTTTATGCTTGATTTTTTTGCAACCTTTAAACAATTGCAAGAACAACACATTACACCCATTTTATGCGGTGGTACCGGTTTGTATATAGATAGTGTGTTGCGTAATTTAACTTATGCATCCGTGCCCAATAACCACGATTTACGAAAAACCATTGCGCATTTAACACACCCCGAACTTATTGCGCACTTTAATAAAATGTCTTTAACCGATTTTACAACAAAGGCAGATTTATCAACCCTAAAAAGAACCATTAGAGCCATAGAAATAAACCACTACCTACAGCAACATACTTTCACAGCTGAGGTAACACCTGATATTAAACCCATTATTTTTGGCCTTGATGTTAGTAAAGAGTTGAGAAGAACACGCATTACACAACGCTTGCAACACCGCTTAAAAAATGGATTGATTGAGGAGGTTGAACAACTTTTAAAAGATGGTATTACCCACGAGCAATTGCAGTATTACGGCTTGGAGTACAAATTTGTTTCACAATACTTGTTAGGGTTAATGAGTGATGAAGCGTTAGAAGAATTATTAAATGTAGCCATACAACAATTTGCAAAAAGGCAGATGACTTACTTCAGAAAAATGGAAAAAGATGGACAAATTATACGTTGGATTGATGCATCTGTTAACACCAACGAGCAGCTAAACCAAGTGCTCGCAATATTAAATTCAAACAATTAAAAAGCAGTTTGCTACTTTTGCACCTAATTAATACAAACAGTTATGGCTGGATGCGGTTATTTATGTCCACAATGCGAAGGCAGAGGGTTTACCGATGATGGTGAAACTTGTGATTGGTGTTCGGATAAAACTGAAGCATCAACCCAAACCATAACCGATGAGCAATGGTTAAAAGAGGTGCATGAAGGAAAATGTTGTGCAGATGAATGAACAAGAATTTAAGTATTACGCTATTTTTAAACCATTTGGTTATTTAAGTCAGTTTGTTTGCGAGCACAACAATAAAAAACTATTGGGTGATTTATACCAATTAGAAGAAGACGTGATGCCTATAGGACGTTTGGACGAGCATAGCGAAGGGCTTTTATTGTTAAGCAACAACGGTAAACTACACCAACATTTATTGGCGCATAATGTAGAAAAAGAATATTGGGTTTTGGTTGAAGGCGATGTGAGTAATGAAACCATTAAACAACTGGAAGAAGGTGTTGGTATTTCGCACCAAAGTACCATTTACAATACTAAACCAGCCAAGGTAAGAAGACTGGAAGGTGTTGAATTTCCGGAGCGATATCCACGTGTGAGGTACCACAAATACAAACCACATACTTGGTTAAGCATTTGTATTAGAGAAGGAAGATACCGCCAAGTTAGAAAAATGACCGCAGTGGTTGGGCATCCTACATTGAGATTGGTACGTGTTAGAATTGGCAACTACCAGATCAGCACACAAACTCCAATTGGTAGCATTACCCCAATAAAACCAGAAGAGGTTGATAAGCTGTTTGATTTTAAAATGCAGTTAAACAACAACATCACACCATAACCTGAGTAATTTACTATATTTGAATAACTTAATAAGTTACATATGAAAAAACATATACTGATTATTTGTTTGGTGCTTGCTGCGTTTGTTACAAAAACAAATGCCCAATGCACACCCGACCCCAATTTAAATAGTACCGGCTTCTCTCCTGCCGAATTACCATACTCATACGTAGGCACTCAGTATAACCAAGTACTAAGTTTCAAAGCACCACGAGATACGGTGGCTGAATTTAACGGACAAACTTATGATGTGGTGATAGACTCGGTAATTATGACAAATCTGAAAGGTGTACCAACCAACTTTAGCTACCAATGTTTAAATCGTTGTGCCATTCAAGGTGGGGAAAGAGGTTGTGCTTTATTAACCGGACAGGCAGATTCTTCACAAGTTGGTTCATACCGAATTGCTATTTTTTTACATACCTATTACCATCTAAAATTTTCGCCAACAGTGAGAGCAAACCGTATCGATTCGGGCGACAGCTACCAATTCAGAATATATTTACCAACAGGTTTAGGCGGCATATTTCCGGCTGATGCTCCAATTGAAATTAAAGCCTATCCGAATCCTGCAAAAAACAACATCAACTTTGATTTATCAGCATTACCTCATCACACCAATGGTACTTACATTATTGTTGATGCACTGGGAAGAACAGTAACTGAAGGTAACTTTAACAATAATTTAGCTCCGGAAATCACCATTTCGTCCTACCAAAACGGATTGTATAAATGTGTAATTAAAACTGAATACGGGGTTTATTACACTAGCTTTTTGAAAGAGTAAAACATCATCAATACTAAACTAAAAAGACAGCCTGTGCTGTCTTTTTTTATGTTTTACCAAGCGCTATTTAAATCTTAAATCGCATTTGCAAGTTAAAGGTTCTTGGTGCATCCATTCTTGCGGGTCGGGTAGCATACTCTAAATTCATTACATTGTTCACCAAAAAACTAATGGTAAAATTAGGGCTGATGTTAACCCCTATTCTAACCTGATGAACCCAATCACCATTACCAATACTGCGCATAAATTTAGGTAAACCCGGAATAACCACATATAAGTATGGATCTATGTTATCGAATTTACTGTAGTACTGCACGCCATATCCGAGGTTGATTTTACGGTACGATGCTTCAACATCGAACTTTACTAAATGACGGTTACGATATGGTAATACCTTTGATGCCGCATAAGCACTATCAACACCGCCAAAACTTTGAACAAAATTTTTGATGTAAGTACCCGCATTTCTTGCAGCAGTATCTTGCGCTAAATTAACCGGATAACTGTATGTATAACCACCAAGAACGTTAATAATTACTTCGCCAATCGCACCACTTCCACTTACCGAGGCTTCCATACCCGCTACACGTGCCTCTTGTAAATTCAATGCTTTAAATCCAAATGTCCCTAAAGGATTATCAGGAGTTGCCGAAACGTATTGATCAAATTTAAACTCAATTAAATTTGAGTACTCCTGCCAAAATAAAGCATAGTCGAACTGCCCGTTCCAATTAGAAATTTTAAATCCTTGCTTAACGCCAAACTCGGCTGTCCAACCAAACTCCGTTTTTAGTTGCGAATTAGGGAAAACGCGTAACATGGTAACTCCATCATCCACATAACGCTCGCCAATGGTTGGAAAACGATATCCTTCGCCATAATTTATACGTAAAAATGTTTTTTCGGCCGCTTGGTAATTCACCCCAAACTTTAACAATGGCCTACGGTTTTCTTCAACCGTATCAATCCGGTTTACTTCGTATCGGGCACCAGCACTCAAATTCCAACGTTTGTATTTATAATCAGCTTGCGAAAAAAACGCGTACGAATACCCCTGATACCTTCCGGGATAAACATTACTTACAGCTGTAATGTATGAACCGTAAAAACCACTGGTAGTACTCAATCCCTTTATCCAAATGCGTTGCCAGCTGTAATCTAGCGCGTAATTATCTGCTTCTGCATCGTATAAATTACGATTTAGGTTTTTATCTACGTAGCGCACAATATTGTACTTGCGCATTTTTAAAGCATGTACCGTTTTTTTATTCGGGCTCGCATAAGTAACATGTGGGTCGATGGTATAAATACTCCAAAAATCTTGCCCTACACTACCATCAAAAGGTTTTAATGCTCCGCTATCAGCATTGGCCCAAAGAAAAAACCTTCCAGATTTTTCGGCCAAAAACATGCTGTTTATTCCGTAGCTCAGTCCTTTAATTTTTTTAGAACGGTAACGCGTTTTAATGTATGAACGGCCTCTAAATTCATCGGTTTGTTGCAAATGACTTTTTACCATGTGCACGTTGCCACTCATTACCAAATCAAAATTACCAAACTGTTGCCTGTGGCTAAAAAATGCTCCGGAATTAAACGGTTGTGTGGTACGTTCCCACCAAATGGTTTCTTTTCGTTTGGGGTTATCCACTATACCTTGATACATGGTCACTTTGGTTTCGGGTTTTGTACCCGGCCATCCGCTTCGTACGTTTATGCTTCCGTTTAAAGCCGCTGACCCGTAGAGCACAGACGTAGCGCCTTTAACAACTTCTATTTGTTCAGCCGCTTCGATAGGTAACAACTTCCAACGTACATCACCCAAATCAGCACCCATTAATGGCATATCATCCAACATAACCATTACCCTACTACCAACACTATAACTGTAACCAACACCACCACGCATACTTATTTGTCCTTCAATAACACTTACTCCCGGAACTTTATTTACCACATCACTTAAATCGTAAGCATTGGTGTAAGCAATTAAATTAGGTTTAATCACATTCATACTCATTACCTCTTGAGCGGCTTTTCTTTCAATTTTACTTCCGCTAAAAACGAATTGATCCAATTGACTTACTTCGGGTTCCATACTCACCAATAAATCGGACGTACCTAATAACTCAATTTTCCTTTCGTAAGGTTTAAACCCAACTGCCGTAACCCTAACAATATATTTACCTTGTGCTACAATAATCGTAAACTTTCCTATACTATCTGTTTTGGTTTTGTATTGCTTAACCATTACAGAAGCATACATAATAGGTTCATTGGTAGCATTGTTTACTACCTTTCCGGCTAAAGTTACTTGTTGCGCAAGCGTGCCTTTAATTAAAATAAAAATTGCTAATGTTAGGAGGTAAAAGTGTTTCAATGATGTTTTGTTTAGCAATGCCAATATATGAAAAATTTGGTAGTGCGTACTTTTTGGGATTTTGTAAGCATTAAAATACAGACTAATTTCACCTTTTTATTTGGTGGTTATCCCAATTAAACATTGCAATAACAAAGGCTAAGTGTTTATTTCGTGGCATAATACTACTTATTACCCATGCGTAATTTTATACTTCGTAACTGGCTAATATTGGCCATTGCCAGTTTATTAGTTGCCATTTATGTAACCATTTTTGATGGTTTTGTAAATGGTAAAGCCTATATGTTTTTTGTTTTGGCCATCATATTTGGTGTGGTGTATTATTTACGCCTAAAAAAAGGCCTTAAATAAGTACATTTGCTTTAATAAGTTATGGATACTACACTCATTATTGTATTAAGCATATTAACATCAGCGTTTTTTTCAGGGATAGAAATTGCGTTTATTTCTGCCAATAAATTACTGATAGAATTGCGCAGCAAACAAGGAAGTGTATCAGCGCGCATACTTTCTCCATTTGTAAATAACCCTTCCCGATTTATCAGTACCACACTTGTTGGTAATAACATTGGTTTGGTTGTTTATGGTATTTACATGGGCGCTTTTTTAAATCCATACATTATTGCTTACGTGCCAGGCACAGCTGATAGTACCATGTTTTTGTTGTTAATTCAAACCCTGATATCAACCTTAATAGTATTGGTAACCGGGGAGTTTTTACCTAAGGTGCTTTTCCGCATTAACCCCGATATTATTTTAAGGGTTTTATCGGTTCCTTTTTTACTTAGCTATTATTTGTTTTGGCCCTTGGTGCATTTTATAACCTGGTTAGCCAAGGTGATATTAAATACCATATTTCGCGTACAGTTTAATGAAACCACACCTGTATTTAGTAAGGTTGATTTGGACCAATATATTAATGATAGTGTTGAAGATTTAGCAGAAGATGCTGATGTAGACACCGAAATGTTTAAAAACGCATTAGACTTTGGCAATGTGCGTTTGCGTGATTGTATGACACCACGTACCGAATTAATAAGTATTGATATTGATGCCGGCACCGATGAATTGTATACCAAGTTTAAAGAAACCGGGTTATCAAAAATCCTAGTGCATCAAGGTACAGTTGATCATATAATTGGTTATACCCATCAGAAAGATTTATTTAAAAAACCACACAGCATCAGGGCCATTCTAATTCCAATAGAAATCGCCCCCGAAACGATGTCGGCTAACGAATTACTAAACACATTTACACGTACACGTAAAAGTATTGCATTGGTAGTTGATGAACTTGGTGTAACCGCAGGTATTGTTACTATTGAAGATATTATGGAGGAGATTTTTGGTGAGATAGAAGACGAGCATGATGTGGAACAATTGGCCGAAGTACAACTAAACGAAAAGGAGTTTATTTTTAATGCGCGATTGGAAGTAGATTATTTAAATAACAAATACGAGTTAAATATACCCGAAGGAGATTACAACACTTTAGGAGGATACATCTTTGCCGTTCATGAAAATATCCCATCAAAAGGTGAGGTAATTGTTATTGAAAAATTTCAGTTTGCCATCATCTCAGTATCTCACAACCGAATCAACGAACTTAAGCTTACCCTGCTGTAACCCGATTTAATTTTGAATTGCAGAAGGTTTGATTAACTTTGGTATACAAATACTTACAATTATGAAAGCAAACATGGGCACCATCGACAGGGTAATGAGAATTATTGCCGCTGTTGTTATTGCAGCGCTTTATTTCACCAACATGATTAGTGGCACACTTGCAATAATCCTTTTGGTATTTGCAGCTGTTTTTATTTTAACAAGCTTTATCAGCTTTTGTCCGCTTTACGTTCCCTTTGGTTTATCAACCAAAAAGAAAGAAAACAGCTAACAAAAATCATACGTTTACACCCTTATTGTGTAACAAAAGTCACCGCACGATTTTTATACTCGCCTTAACTTTGTTCAACAAATTTAAAGCGTATGAAAATAGAACAAATTTATACCGGTTGTTTGGCACAAGGTGCTTACTACATTGAAAGTAATGGTGAGGCTGCTATAATTGATCCACTTCGTGAGGTTAATCCTTACATTGAAATGGCAGAGAAACGTGGCGCTAAAATCAAGTATATTTTTGAAACGCACTTTCATGCCGATTTTGTTTCGGGGCATGTTGATTTGGCTCAAAAAACAGGCGCTACAATTGTTTATGGCCCAACACAAATGCAAATGGGATTTAAAGCCTATGTTGGCCAAGACGGAGAAGTGTTTACTATTGGCAAAGCTAAAATTACCTTATTACACACACCCGGCCACACAATGGAAAGCAGCTGCTTCTTGTTAACTGATGAAACCGGAAAACAAACCTCCCTATTTACAGGTGATACTTTATTTATTGGTGATGTTGGCAGACCTGATTTGGCACAACATGTTATTGCCGATTTAACACAGGAAAAACTTGCCAAACATTTATACCACTCGTTACAAACTAAAATTATGCCTTTGGCTGATGATATCATTGTGTATCCAGCACATGGCGCAGGTAGTGCTTGTGGTAAAAACTTAAGTAAAGAAACCAGCGATACTTTAGGCAATCAGAAAAAAACAAATTACGCTTTAAGACCGGGCATAACCGAAGAAGAATTTGTAAGCGAATTATTAAACGGATTGATGCCTCCTCCTGCATATTTTCCAAACAATGTATTGATGAATATTAATGGATACAACAGTATTGATGATGTGATGCGACAAGGGACACAACCATTAAGTGTAGATGCATTTGAGGCCGCAGCCAACGAAACACAAGCGGTAATTTTAGACACACGCAGAGCAGACTTATTTGCCAAAGCGTTTATTCCAAACTCTATAAACATTGGTATTGATGGCAACTTTGCCGTTTGGGTAGGTACCATGATTACCGATATTAAACAGCCTTTGTTATTAATTATTGACGAAGGCCGCGAAGAAGAAGTAGTTACACGTTTGGCACGCGTTGGTTACGACTATGCGATTGGCTACTTAAAAGGTGGAATTGAAGCTTGGATGGAAGCAGGTAAAGAAACCGACAGCATTAAAAGTATTAAAATTGATGCGTTTGTTTCAACCTATCAAAGTGATAAAAACATAAATATTTTAGATGTACGCAAGGCCAGTGAGTTTTACGCTGAACACATTGTTGATGCAGAAAATGCACCATTGGATTACATTAACGAAAGCATGCTTAAAATAGATAAAAACAAAACTTACTATGTACATTGTGCAGGTGGTTATCGTTCTATGATTTTTGCTTCGGTACTGAAAGCCCGCGGATACGATAATTTAATTAACGTTGAAGGTGGCTTTACTTCCATCAAAAATTCGGGCGCTTTTGCCGTAACCGAGTATGTTTGTCCTAGCACTATGTTATAATGAAAACATTTATCAAAAAACATAACAAAACAATTGTTGGTGGTATTATTGGTGCTGCTTTAGGTTATGCCTACTATTATTTTATAGGATGCAGCAACGGAACTTGTGCCATTACATCAAACCCAATTAACAGTACTTTATATGGTGCTTTTATGGGAGGTTTGTTGGCCAGTTCATTTAAAAACAATACCCAAACAAAAACAAGCAAATAACATGAAACCAAATACCGTAATTGATGTGCGCTCGCCTGAAGAATACATGGGCGGACACGTTGCTGGAAGTATTAACCTACCATTGCAAGACATTACCAATCATGTTGAAGAAATAAAAGCCATGCCTAAACCCATTATGTTATGTTGCGCAAGTGGCAACAGAAGCGGCCAAGCAACTGCATACCTAAAAAGTATGGGGGTTGATTGCCAGAATGGCGGCAGTTGGTTTGATGTTAACTTTTTAATAAACAACTAAAAATATGATTAATTTACTCAAGAAGATTTTTAATTTAGGACCTAAGGTTGATTATAATGAACTAATAGCAGCAGGGGCAGTTATTGTTGATGTAAGAACCAAAGGCGAGTTCGATTCAGGGCACATTAAAGGAGCCATAAACCTGCCATTACAAACCCTGGAACAAAATTTGGGTAAGTTAAAAAAAGACAAACCCGTTATTACTTGTTGTGCAAGCGGAATGCGCAGTTCATCGGCCCGAGGATTTTTAAAATCTAAAGGATATGAGGTATACAACGGTGGTAGTTGGGTGAGTTTAAAAAACAAAATTGGTAAATAATGAAAGAACGAATATTAACCGGCTGGACTTTTATGCGTGCCCTTTATTTGGGCATGGGCATTACACTTATTATTCAGGCTGTAATGGCTAAACAATACATGCTGGTAGTTTTGGGTGGTTACTTTGCAGCCATGTCGGTTTTTGGTATTGGATGTGCAGGCGGAAAATGCGCTGTACCACCACCATCAAAAAAACAAACACCGTATACCGAAGACGTAACTTTTGAAGAAGTTAAATAAAAAGAACACATATCATGAGCAACGCTTTTAATGAAATTATTGCAGGACCTAAACCGGTTTTGGTTGATTTTTCGGCCGAGTGGTGCGGCCCATGCAAAATGATGAAACCCATATTAGATGAGTTAAAATCGATGATTGGGGATGATGCAAAAATTTTAAAAGTTGATGTAGATAAAAACCCCGCAGTTGCACAACACTACCAAATACAAGGTGTGCCAACACTTATTTTGTTTAAAAACGGACAAGTACTTTGGCGACAATCGGGTGTAATGCAAGCCCGCACATTGCAACAAATCATCAACCAACATAAGTAAGAAATAACAAAGCCCATCCAATAAAACAGATGGGCTTTTTAGTTGGTGATTGAGTTGTAATACTTGTTGAAAACTGAATGTAAATCAGTAAACCGAGCTATTCATTATCCCGTTCACGCGGACGTGCCGTCCGTGTGTCGTTATATTTTCTAAAATAGTTAAATTTCCCATAAGCTTATCTTAAAGGTAATACTTTAATCGGAGATTCATCGCTAGCAGAACTTAACCTATAATGTTGCGGTTGACTAACTATTCCGGCATCCCCCGTTCACGCGGACGTGCCGTCCGTGTGTCGTTATATTTTATAACACAGTTAAATTTCCCATAAGCTTATCTTAAAGGTAATACTTTAATCGGAGATTCATCGCTAGCAGAACTTAACCTATAATGTTGCGGTTGACTAACTATTCCGGCAACCACAGGATTCATGTGTATGTAGTTTTCTTTTTGAGTAATGAATTTATCGCTGTACAATTCTTCAGGATGATTTCCGGGAATCCAAACTCTAAATGCTTGTTTACCTGTTTTTGTAGATTGCCCAATTGTAAACTTCTCCATCAACCACTCACGCCTACTCTCTTGTTTATTTGCCGTAATCTCCTCTATAATTTGTTTTGATGTATGCTCTTTCAGGTCTCTAAGTATATGACTCAAATTGCCTGCACTACTTACTATAAAATGTGCATGGCTTGGCATAATAACGTACGAGTATACTTCTAAACCTTTATTCTTCTGGCAATACTTAACACTGTCGATTAAGATGTTTACATAACACTCTCGTGTAAATAAATCAACCCAGTCAACTATTGTCATGGTAATAAAGTATGTTTTACCATCTTCTATTTTCAAAAATTCGGACATACTCAAATATAAAACTTTATAAGAAATCAACCCCACCAAGTAATACCTTAATGGCCTTGCGTAGTTTTAGATTTTACTGCGTATTTTGTTTTTACTGCACACGGACGGCACGTCCGCGTGAACGGGTGTTTGCGGTAATTAAAAGACAAACACCTTTTGTAAATTTATATCAAAATAATTTTGCATAAGTCTTAGAATACACGTCAGCGTGAACGGAAATTTTTTACAAATTCTACATCATAATAATAACCTATAAAAGTGTGCTCACTGCCTACAATTTCTTTCGCAAAGAAACCTTCACTTTTTACTTTATGGCTTCCATTTTGTTTATTCTTTTTCTCAAACAAAATATATTTACCATCTTCGGTTACACTAGGATTACATGCATTATCCAAAATAATACTTACAGTACTGTCCTTAAGGTTATAACTTCTTACATCACAACATTTATCTGACACTTTTTTTGAATTCGTTTTTACTAGATTCCAAAACACAAAAATCAATTGTTCACCACTTCTATCATATGTTAAGTCATCGTATCCATATTTAAGGAACTTTATACTTTTTTCATAAAATGGCATTTCAACAACAACCGTTGATTTTCGTAAATCACCCATATTATTAATCGAATAAGCTTTCTTCACAATATTTCTTCCACTTATAGCATATGTATAACCATTAATTAAAGGGGTACAATCCGATGAGAACTTTAATGCGTATTCAGTTATCCTATATTTTTCCTGAAACTTTTCGTTGTTCATCATAAGGTGTTTAATGCTGGAATAAACAAATGAATCATTTGAGATTGTTTTTCCGATATCAAATACTTGATGTAAAAGAAACTGTTTTTTTCTAATATCATAAACAAATAAGTTTACCTCATTAATACTACCAAAAAAGGAATGCCGCTTTTGGTGAATGTAGTACTTAACTAAAGTGCATTCAGGATTCAAAAACTCAGAGAACCTTAAACGAACATCATCATTTTTTGTAAATGAAAAAGTATCTAAAATGACGGTTGTCTTTTTGAGGCTATCTAGCAACCTTACCTCCCCATAATTAGACAATGCAATAATAGTATTGGCATTAAGCTGAGTGCCTAACAGTAAAAACATAAAAATTATTTTCTTCACCTTTAAATCTTATTTTTGAATCAATGTTGATAAATAGCCATAATTCCTGATTAGCATTTGTAACTCTAATGCTTGCGGGAGAATAAGAGGAATATTAAACACACCAGCACTATTTAATGCTCTGGAGACTTGAAATGCACAGTTTCTTCCTAGCAAGTTGTAATTTTTAACATGATGCATTAGATTACACTTACTAACACTTGCGTAATATTTTGTCAAGTTAATCCCTTGTATTTTAATGTGAGTAGTATACCATTTATCTATCGTTGAAAACTTATGACTAGCATCTCCAAGACTTCCGAATGGTTTACCTGATATTTCAGGCCCCCAACTTATGTCCATCATATTCGGATCACGAACTCCAACATCAGACATTCCAGAGTGTGGTAAGGGTGCATTATCAGTATGAAGTTCTTTCGTTCCAATTTTCGCATCAGCCTTGAAGTTTCCTGCACCAATCGCCCATGCGTCACTTATGTTTGAAAATGCACCTAAAACATAACTAAAATTTTCCATTTTACTGTTGTCTTCCCAAGTCCAAATCCCTTTCCACCCCTTTCTATTACTGTAGCTTGCTATACCAAAATTCATACTAACATCAGTTTGTCCTCCAGTATAAAGAGCTGTACCAGCAGAATTCAAGTATGAACCAACAATAAAGCTAGCTGTGTAGGCACCAGCCATGCCGGAGGTAGCCACAGCATTAGCAGCTCCGCCACTTGCCGCACCCACAACTGCCCCACCTGCCATATAGCCCCAAGTTTTACCACTGCTGTAGTCCCACTTAAAAGGATTGGCTGTTCCATTTGCCATTGTTCCACCTTGCCACATCCCAATATCAGCGCTTATTGCCATAGGTAAAGCCCACCACTGACCAGTTGCGACAGCTAATCCTGTAAATATTATATCCCCGCTCGGATCTGAATATTTTAAAGGGTTATTCCAGCAATAACTGTATCGGTTAAAACTTTGCGTATTATCGGGTGCTTGTATGTAATTATCCGGGCTAATCACTCGGCCTAAAACAGGGTCGTACATGCGGCCGTTCATGTTTAT
>DITN01000003.1 GCA_002422865.1 Bacteroidetes bacterium UBA6183
AACGGTGTTTATTTTATTAAAGTAATACAAAATGGTAGCACTACTGTTCAAAAATTAGTGAAACAATAAGTAGTTTCGCTTAATATTTTTAAATCTAACGCGCCCCGTTCGACATGTCGAACGGGGCACTTTTTATTACATAAAAATTTAACAATCAGGCCTTAGTGTAAATTAACCGATTTTTAATGTCGCATTTAACACCTAAATCCTACTTTGGACTTCTAATTAAATCTTAAAATACACTAAAATAAATGCTATTTAACTACACAAACTAACACTAAAAACAAGCATTAAAGTATCAAACAAGTATCCTTCCTCTTTTTCCTATTAAAAAAATTTAACAAGAAAACAAACAATTAAACATCAAAAAACACATGAAAAGAAAACTACTAGACAAAACAAAGTTATTGCTAGCATTGGCTTTAACTTTCTTTAGTTTAACGAGTATGGCACAAATTAACGTGCAAGTGGGTACCGGAACTGGTACTCAAGCCAACAGTGGTCACACGCCCTATTCTACAAACTGGGAAGATGCTAAGGTTCAGTATTTAGTTCTTAAATCAGAGCTAAACGCACTTAACCTAAGAGCTGGCCAAATTACATCGTTAGCATTTAACGTTACTGCTACTTCAACACAATTTGTAAATGGTTTTACCATTAAAATGGCTCACACAACGGCAACCTCGTTAAGTGGCTATTTAACGGGTACATTTACTACATGCTACGTTTCCCCTGCCTCTTTTAACCCGGCAACAGGCTGGAACACCTACAACTTTAACACTCCATTTGTATACAACGATCAATCAAACATTGTAATTGAAGTTTGTTTTGATAACGCTGCATACAATGGAAACAAAACTGTTCAGTCTACAACAACAACTTTTAATTCTGTATTTGGTACATACCAAGACGGTGGTGTAGGTTGCGGACCTGGTTCGTTAACAAGTAATGCAGGTACATCAACTAACCGCCCTAATATGCGCTTTGACTATTACCCAAATATTTCAGGTAATAACATTGGTGTAATGTCAATCGATTCTCCTACTACCTTCTGCTCTAATATACAAAACGTATATGCTACTGTTGGTAACTTTGGTGTTAACCAAGTAACAGGATTTAATGTAAACTGGTCTGTAAACGGTGTATTACAAACTCCGGTTGCTTCAACGGCATCTTTAGATACAATTGGTGGCGCAAACCCTAGCAGTTTACAAGTTAATTTAGGTACTTACAATTTCCCTAGCGGTGGAAGCTCTTTAATTAGAGTTTGGACATCTGGACCTAACTTTCAAACAGACACAGTACCTAATAATGACTCTGCTTCTGTAACAAAGGTATTATCAATGAGTGGTGTGTATACCATCAATGGAACTCCAGGAGCAAATAACTTCCCTACAATAGATTCAGCTATCAGTAAGCTTACTGCATCTGGCGTTTGTGGGCCTATTGTATTTAACATCGCTCCTGGCACTTATACTAGAGGTACCCCTGTAGTTTTAGGCGATATTGTTGGTGCAAGCGCTACCAATACCATTACCTTTGATGGTGGTAATGCTTCAAATTGTTTAATTACCGGTAACATGCCAAGTTCTGGTGTGTTTATTTTAAACAACTCAAGATTTGTTACACTCAGAAACATATCTGTTACAAACACTTCTACAACCAATCCTTCTGCAATTGCAGGTGTTGGTTCTACAAGTTACATTAACATTAAAAAAGTAACAGCCCGTGTTCCGGTTATTATTAGTGGAACTTCAGTAACAGGATATGGTATAAACTTTACCGGATCTGCAAATGGTAATGGTATTTCTGCTTGTGGTGCTAACAACAACACTGTTGATAGCTGCATAATTGTTGGTGGTGGTTATGGTATTGTTTCATTAGGTCAATCAAGTACTACCTCAAACAGTGGATTAAGCTTTACTAACAACTTAATTGACAGCAACAACTACATGGGCTTTTACGTAGCCAGCAATTACAGACCCGTGGTTATAGACAACAACACAATTAACATGCAAGGTTGGAACTACGGATACTATGGTATGTATTTGTTCTCTAATCAAAATAGCGATACTGTTGTATCACATTCATTAAACGGAAACAAAATTAATAACTTTGGATACTACGGTATATATTCAGTTAACCCTCAAGGAACAGTTACAGCAGCACCAATAAAAATTACAAACAATGTGATTAGTAGCTTCACTGGTGGTTCATACAGCGGTTTTTATGGTATATACTTGCAAAACTTAGCATCAGGTAGTAGATCAGATGTTTACCACAACACTGTTAGTATGAATGGTATTCAATCATCAACTAACTCGAGTGCATTTTACAGCACAGGTTCTACAGTATTAAATGTTAAAAATAACATTTTTGCAGTGTATTCAGGTTCATCAACACCTGCTTATTTTGCTACTGCACCAGTTGGTAACAACATCAATTACAACTTGTATTGGAATGCTACCAACACTGCAACTGGTAACTTAGTTTATCGTGGTACTTTCTACAATCCTACAAACTACAGAACTGCAACAGTTGGTGGTGATACTTCTTACAACGAAGCTCCGTCATTTGTTAATAGAGCTACAAATAACTTTGCTTTAACTGATGGTTGTAATGGTTTTGGTTTTGCAGGTTTAGTTGCAAACGACATTAACGGAACTGCTCGCTCGATAACAAGCCCTAATATTGGTGCTTATGAGTTTGCAGGTGGTTTAGCCAACAACTTAGCTGTAACAAGGTTATTAAACCCAGTTTCTCCTATTACTTCTGGTACACAAGACTTATCTTTTGTAGTTAAGAACATTGGCAACAATGCAGTTTTCTCTTACAACGCAAGTTATAAGTTAAACAACAACACTCCGGTTACACAATTAATGACCACAAACACAATTGCTCCTTGTGGCGTTGATACTGCAGCATTTACCGGAACCAATCAGATTACCTTAGGTGCAGTTAACAGCATCACTGTATACAGCAGCACTCCAAACTCTTTGACAGATGCTGACAGAACAAATGACACCTTACGTGCAGCATTCTACACTCCGTTAAATGGTACATATACTGTTGGTGGTACTAACCCTGACTTTGCTACTATTGCAGAAGCAGCGTCTGTATTGTCAAACGGTGTTTCTGGTCCGGTTGTGTTTGATATCCGTCCGGGTACGTATACTGGCCAGGTTAGAATTAACGGCCCTATTATAGGTGCTAACGACAGCAACACTGTTACTTTCCAAGGTAATGACAAAACTACACGTATTATTAACGCTAATAATGCTGGTGCTCCTGCTTTCTTTATTGATAAAGCTAGCTATGTTACTGTTAGAAACCTTACTATTAACAACACCGGTGGTGGCAACAGTTCAGGTGTTGGTGTTGTTGGTACTAACACTGGTAGCCAAGGATCAAAAGTAAATGTGATTAACTGTAATGTAAACGTTCCTATTCAAACAGGTACATCATTAACTGGTTATGGAATTGTTTACACAGGAACTGCCGGTGCTACAAGCTTAACTGCTATGCGCGCTGATTCAGTTTTAATTGATAGCAACACGGTAACAGGTGGTGGATACACAATTGTATTCTTCGGAGCTTCGAGTTCATTGTACAACCGTGGAAATATCTTTACAAACAATACAGTAAACAATGCAAACTATGCTGGTATGTATTTATTAAATCAATACAACCCGGTACTGGTAGATAATAATACCATTAACATGCAAGGTCAAAACTACGGTGTTTATGGCTTATGGTTCCCTAATAACCAAAATGGTGTAGCTGGTGTATCTAGCAGATTAACCAGAAACAAAATTAATAACTTTGGTGGTTACGGTATTTGGTGCTCTGCATCAACATCTTCGGTATCTGCAGGAACAACATTAATTGCAAACAACGTAGTTAATGGTAACAGTACAGGTGTTTCTTATCCTGGTTATTATGGTATTTATGTAACTAATACATCAACATACCCAACCAATGTATTCAACAACACTGTAGTTATGAGTGGTTCAGGTACTTCAACCACATACAGCTGTTTATACAGCACAACTTCAACTTTAACAAATGTTAGAAATAATATTTTTGTAGTAACAAATGGTTCTTACACACCTGCATACTTTAATACTAACGTAACTGGTAATATTGTTAATTACAACCAATATTGGAATGCAACGAATACTACAACAGGAAATTTAGTTTACCGTGGTGGTGCGTTTTTCAACCCAACTAATTATAAAACAGCTACAGTGGGTGGTGACTCATCATTTAATGCCCCTCCTACGTTTGTAGGTGCAAATAACTTTGCTTTATCTAACGGTTGCTTAAGAGGTGTTAATCTTAATGGTTTAGTTGATAACGATATCAACGGAACTTTACGTGCAACTACTCCAAATCTTGGTGCATTCGAATACCAAACAACTGCTCTTGATTTACAAGTTGAGGCAATGCCTTACCCTCAAGCACCAATTACACTTGGCGCTCAAAACTTAGCTGTGCGTATTAGAAACAATGGTGGTAACACTGTTACCAGCTTTGATGTGGCTTATCGATTAAACAATGGTACTCCGGTTGTTCAAAACTGGACAGGTACACTTGCATCATGCGACACAGTAACTGTTGTATTTAGCGGTGCTAACCAAATTACATTAGGCGCAAGCACAAATAATGTAAGAGTTTATACTGCTAACCCTAACTCATCTGTGGATGGAAACCCAAGTAACGATACATTAGTTACTGTATTAAATCCACCTATGATTGGAACATACGTTATAGGTAACGCACCAAGCGACTTTACTACAATTAGTGCAGCAACAAGTGCAATTGGAGGTCGTGGTATTGCAGGCCCAGTTACATTTAACATTAAGTCTGGTGTTTACAACGAGCAAGTAACTTTAGAACCAGCAATTGGAGCAAGCGCTGCAAACACCATTACATTCAAATCTCAAGCAAACAATGTTGACTCGGTTTCTATTAACAGTGGTAACCAATTTGTTGTTAGGTTCTTAAACAACGCTAACCACTATATTTTTGATAGGGTTACCATGAGCCAAACCAACAATACAACTTCTGGTTACACCATTTTAATTAATAACAATGCTAACTTTGATACCATTAGAAATTGTAAAGTAAGAGCAACTACATATGATGCTGCTACTGTTACTGCATTCCATTATACTTTATACACTGCAGCTTATGTAGGTGATGGTTTAGCTTTATTAAACAATACTTTTGATGGTTCGTACTATGGAATGAGAATTTATGGTGCATCTAGAACTTCATACCACAGAAATACTGTTGTAGACAATAACGTATTTACCAACTTCTACTACTCACCATTCTGGTACATGTACTTTGGTGTTGGTTCTAAAGTTACAAACAATGTTTATAACCCATTTGCAGGTGCAACAACCATAACAAGTTATATGTATTTCTATTATTGTGATTCAGGGTTTGTATATACAAACAACGTTTGGAATGGTAACACTTCAAGAAACTTGTATATGTATACCTACTACAGCAATAATGCACCAAGTAACAAATCAATAATTGGTAACAACCGCATCTCAGGTAACCTTACTACTTACATTTACACTGGGCAGTCAGGTACAAACAACCAAGATATCGTACACAATACCTTCTCAACAGGTAATGGATACTTCTATGTTGGTTATGCTTCATTGCAACCTAGTTTCCGTGTAATGAACAACGTATTTAGCGCAACCAGCACTTATGCTTACTATTTCAGTGCGGCTCCAAGTTCTGCATTAATGACTTCTGATTTTAACTTAGTATCTTCAGGTAGTACAACTCCTTATTATGCAACCAGTGCTCGTAGCTTACCTAACTTTAGGTTAACTTATCCAGGCTTAGAAGGCAACTCAATTAACTACCGTGCAGCAATCAACCCAACTACTTTAGTTCCTGTTGCAAATGATACTGCTGTGTGGGCTATTAATGGTAGAGGTACACACATTGGTTATGCATTTAATGATGTAAACAACGCAGTTCGTCCGCAAACACCCGCTGCAGGTGTGCCTGATTTAGGTGCATTTGAGGTTACTCCTACTGCTATTGCTCCTTTAGCTGATGCTATTCCTGTAACTCCAGTTGCCGGTGGTACTCAAGTGTTCTTATTTGGTACTGATACCGTGGCTAAAATTGTTTACGATGCTATTGCTTCTGTTCCTAGTGCTATAGGAGTTAGACAATACACAGGAGTTAGACATCCGCAAGCTGGTATCACCCAAAACTACACCAATGTATATGCTGATATTACTGCAAATGGATTGGGTGGTTACTTATTTGATGCTTCATTGTATTTTACCAATGCTCAAATTGGTACAAATCCAGTAAAAGCTGATTTAAGAATGGCACGTTACAGCAATGCTTTGTGGAATAACTACTCTGGTACTGCCAGTTTTGTTGACACTATTAATAACTACATTACGGCTACTGCTATTAGCGACTTTGGTACATTTATGGGTACTGACGACCTTAACCCGGTACCTGTTAAGTTGACTACTTTTGTAGGTAAAGCCAACAATAAAAATGCTGACTTAATGTGGCAAACTGCTAGTGAAAAGAATGCCCGTTTATTTGAAGTATATGCTTCTGTTGATGGCAAAATCTTTAAGCAAGTGGGTACTGTTAAGGCTAATGGTAACACCAATGTTACTTCTACTTACAACTTTACTGATGTAAATGCTTTAGCTAACAACAACAAAGTTTATTACAAGTTAAAATCTGTTGATGTGGATGGTACTTTTGAGTGGAGCAACATTGTTATTGTTAATTCTAACATGACAAACAATGCAAACATTGAAGTTTATCCTAATCCTTTCAACAACAACATTACAGTGAGTTTAGTTGACAATACCCCTGCCACTATTGAAGTAGTGAGCATGCAAGGTGTGAGTGTCTACAACGCTATCACCAGCAGTACAAACTCATTTGCTAGTGTTAATTTAACACAATTAACCAACGGTGTTTATTTTATTAAAGTAACACAAAATGGTAGCACTACTGTTCAAAAATTAGTGAAGCAATAATTTAGCTTCAGTTAATAGTTACTAACCTTATGCGCCCCGCTCGACATGTCGAGCGGGGCGCTTTTTTGTATTTAAACCACTAATAATGCATTACATTCAACTATTTCACCAATGCAGCTACTCGTAACAAAACAGGCAATACAGCTAATTATATTGCCATAAAAAAATGACGTAAAAAATTGCGAAAAATCGATCTAAAAACAGTTATTTCACATACAATAAACAATAAATAGACATGAAAAGAAAACTGCTGTTTTATTACACCAATTCTAAGTCCATTGTACTTAGTACAATTATGTTGCTGTTAAGCACAATGACTTTCGCCCAAAATGTAAACTTAGCCCCGCTAGCAACGGCATCTGCCAGTTCTTGCCAAAGTGGGGCCTGTTCTTCATTTAATGACCTGAATTTCGGAACATGTGGTACCCAGCAAGTATGGCTCACATCTAACGCTACCAACCCGGGTGCTACCATTTTTATTCAATTTGCATGGAGTAGTCCACAAGTAATCAGAGGGATGACAATACATGCTGGACAAATGGGCTCTCGTTTTTTGGGTGGAGGTACTATCCAAGCTTGGAATGGAAGTAATTGGGTTACAGTAACAACATTTACCCAAACAAACATCAACGTTTGTAATTATGATATTAATTTTTTACCGGTTTCAACCAATCAACTTCGTATCATCGATATGGTAGTTGTAGGTTCACAAAGTACTAATGTTAACTTCCGTGAGATTGAAATTTGGCAAGGATCTATAGCAAATAATGATATTGGAGTAGCATCAATTGATTCTCCAACAACATTTTGTACAAATAACCAAAATATTGTTGCAAGAGTAGTTAATTACGGAACCAACCAAGTTACAGGATTTAACGTAAACTGGTCTATAAATGGTGTTAATCAAACTCCTATTGCTTCTAGTGCCTCATTAGACACAGCAGGGGGAACCAATCCAAACAATACACAGATTTTCTTGGGATCTTACAATTTTCCCAATGGAGTTGTTACCCAGATAAAAGCCTGGACATCAAACCCTAATAACACCAACGATACCATTTACCTTAACGATAGTGCAACGGTTAATAAATCTCCTGCCATGTCTGGTATATATACTATTGGTGCTACAGGATCTTATTTAACAATTAGTGATGCTATTGCCGATCTTAAAATAAAAGGCGTTTGCGGACCTGTAGTATTTAATGTAACTAATGCAACCTATACCGGACAAGTAGTATTTGATGGTGTAATAGCAGGTACCTCCCCTACTAACACAATTACATTTAATGGAAATGGTGCCACTATAACAAGTGCCATAAGTCCGATAATGAGTTTTAACAACGTAAACTATATTACAATAGATAGTTTCAACATTATAGGGGCAACCGGATATGCAGGGACAGGTGTTCATGTTACCAACCAATGCCATCATTTAATATTTGATGCAAACACCATTAATGTAGGTACTACATCTACATCAACAACAAACATGGGCTTTGTGGTATCGGGCTCCGCTACAGGTGGAACTAGTGTAGGAAATAACGCTCAATACAATACATTACATTTACCAATAATACCATTATTGGCGGATACTATAGTGCTACCTTTATAGGTAATACAGGTTATGCTGATAATTATGGTCATTACATTGCCAATAACACATTTACAGACTTTTATTTATACGGGGTATATTTCCTGCATGCAGATTCAACAGTATTCTCAAATAACGATATCAATCGCGCAACGAGGGGAACCGTTAGTACTTTGTACGGAATATATTTAAGTAATAGCCGTTTTGTAAAGATTCAAAAAAATAAACTACACGATTTTGGCGCAGCATCATACTCAGCCTACCCAATGTATATTTTAAACAGTGTGAATAGCGCAGGATACGAGACCGAAATATCAAATAATGCCATTTACAACATTGGACAAACAGCTGGTATTTTTTACGGTATTTACAGTTTAACAACGGCTTTGAATAAAGTTAACATTTACCACAATACAATTGCCTACAATGTGCCTACTGCAAGCACAAGCGCAATTAGGGCTTTATTTTTAAGTGTGGCTATTACTGATGTGAATGTTAGAAACAATATTATTAATATTACAGGTGGAGGTACAGGCGTTAAAACCGGTATTTATGTTACCACAACATCTACAAGCTTTTTATCAAACAATAACAATATTATTGTAGCAACTACTTCAAACAACAACGTAGGATATTGGACAGCGACCAGAGCTACTTTGGCAAACTGGCAAACTGCATCCGGCCAAGATTTAAACTCAAACGATATCAACCCACAGTTTACAAATTTGGCTTTAGGAAACCTTAAGCCACTTTCTGTGCCGTTAGATAACTTAGGTTTTGCAGTTGGTGTAACAAGTGATATTGACAATGCAACCAGATCATTAAGTACTCCAGACATTGGTGCATACGAGTTTGCAACAGCGGTTGTTTGTTCGGGTACACCAGAAGCAGGTGTGGCAACTAGCAGTAAAAACTATGCTTGTTCTAATCAAAACTTTACCCTATCATTAGATAGTGCATCTGTTGGCCTTGGCTTAACTTACCAATGGTTGGTTTCAACTACCGGTGCAAACGGAACATATACCGCCTTGACTAATGATACATTAAGAACTTTCGACAGAGCACAAACAACAACTAGCTGGTACAAGTGTATATTAACATGCCAAGGCACAAACCGAGATACATCAAGTGTTATTAATGTTAGAACCACAACAACTCCATTCTCTGGCATTTACACATTAAACAAAAATGCAGCACCAACCACCACAAATTATACCAACTTCGAGTCATTGCTTGAAGAATTGAACTGTGTTGGTGTAACAGGTCCTGTAACCATTAACGTAGTTGCAGGTAGTGGTCCTTACAATGCAGGTATAACATTTGGAAACATCCCTAATGCATCTGCTACTAACAGCGTGATTTTTAACGGAAATGGAAACACAATTACAAGTAGTGCGAATCCTCTGGTATCCTTCAATAATGCCTCATTTATTACGCTTGATAGTTTTAATATTGTGGGTACTACAGGTTATGCCGGATTTGGAGTTTATTTTTCTAACCAATCAAGATATGTTACTTTAAATAATAATACCATTGATGTTGGAACTACATCAACATCCACTAGTAATGCCGGTATTGTAGCATCTGGTTCATCAACAGCTGTTACTACAGCCGGAAACAATGCACAATATTTAACCATAACCAACAACGAGGTGATAGGTGGATATTACAGTATGGTACTAACTGGCACGGCAAGTTATTTAAATAACTTCGGGCATACCATTAGTAACAATACATTCCGCGACTTTTATTTATACGGACCATACCTATTAAACGCAGACACAACAGTTTTAAGTAACAATACAATTACACGCGCAACTAGATCAACAATAAGTACCTTTTATGGTATTTATTTAAGCACCGCTAGAAATATTAAAGTACGTAACAACAAAATATTTAATAGCGGAAACGGTACATATACAGCATATCCTGTATACGTAACTACATCTGTAAATACTGCTGGTTTTGAAACTGAATTCACAAATAATGTAATTTACAACATCAACACTACTGGAACAATTTATGGTTATTATTTGCTTGGTACTAGAGATGGTATGAAGTTTTATCACAATACCATTGATCTAGACCTAGCATCAAGTACTGGTACCATTAGGGCTCTTTTTATAAGCACAGCACCTAATAACCACGACTTTAAAAACAACATTATCAGCGTAAGTGGAAATGGTACCGGAACAAAACATCTAATATATGTATCAACAGGTTCTACATCGGTTTCATCAAACTACAATGTACTTCATATGGGAGCGTTTGGTGGTATTAACCATGTTGGATTTATAACTACCGACCAAACTACACTTGCCGCGTGGAATACTGCCAGTTTATTAGATAGTAACTCTGTAGCTTTCAATCCTGTATTTACAGCTGCTGCCTCAGGCAATCACACACCATTATCAATTAACGTTGATAATATTGGTACCCCTGTTGGTATTCTTACTGACGTTGCAGGTAACGCGCGTTCGTTAACCACCCCGGATGCTGGTGCTTATGAATTCACCGGATTATCAGGTGACATCAGCGTAATCGATGGATCATTAAAACGTTCGAGTGCATGTTACACCAACGTTGATTCAGTTTTTGTTACAGTTAGAAATATTATTGGTTCAACTGTTGATTTTAGTATAAACCCTTTAACAGTTAAGTGGGTGTCTACAGGGCCGGTAAACTCTAATGGTACTATTGTATTATCTTCAGGAACAATTGTACCAAGTGCAGACACTTTGGTTTGGGCTAACAGCGTTGATATGTCGTTACCTGGAACATACAACTTAACTGTGTTTATTGAGCCAAATACGGTTAATGCAAGTGCCTTAAATGATACCTTGTTTAATATAGCATCCTTAATTGTTAGACCAATTTTATCTGTAACACAACGCAACTTCACCGTTACCGGACCAAATGACACGGTAGTAGCTCAAGCTAACTCTCCTTTATTTCCGGGTGGGTCTGTGTTTTTTAGTGAAATTTGTCATTTTAAAACAACCTCAGGTGCACCTATTGGTGGATGGCCAACCTATTTAATTGCTGACGACTATGTTGAGCTGACCGGGGTTCCTAGCACGGACATGGCAGGTATAACTATGGAAGAATGGACTGGTACTGCTTTACAGCACACTGTTACATTCCCTACAGGTACATTATTTAGTCCTAACGGCACTATGATTATTGCAACCGGTCAGCTTGGGGCGAGTGTGCCGGTTTCTGGCAGCTACTACTATCACAGTGGTAATACTATTACACACGGCTCAGGAGATTCAAGAGGCTATATCCTAAAAAGCCAAGGTGGTACAATTATAGATGCCGTAACTTACGGTGGATATACTTTCCCTGCCACTTCTGGTGTTACTGCGCTTGATTGGTCGGGAGCCTCTCCAGCTGGCACAGGTACATCTGGTAATAGGTTAAATGCGCCAGACAATAATACAGCTAGTGTTTGGGTAAACTCCGCATCAGCACCTCAAGATCCTAACGTTGTTAACGCAAATGTAACCGCACCATCTCCAACAACATTAACAGGCTTTGACTGGAACTATTTAGGATCTTCAATTAGTACAACGCCTCGCACCACACTTGGTCCATGGACTACACCTGGTGTATACACCTATGTGGCAACTTACACAAACGCTTGTGGTACTTTTTATGATACCGTTTTTGTTACCGCTGCAGCAACAGTACCTGTTAAATTAACCACATTTACCGGTAAAGCCAACAACCAAAATGCCGACTTAATGTGGCAAACTGCCAGCGAAAAGAATGCCCGTTTATTTGAAGTACACGCTTCTGTTGATGGTAAAATCTTTAAACAAGTTGGAACTGTTAAGGCTAATGGCAACACCAATGTTACTTCTACTTACAACTTTACCGATGTAAATGCTTTAGCCAAAAACAACAAAGTTTATTACAAGTTAAAAGCAGTGGATTTAGATGGTTCTTTTGAGTGGAGCAACATCGTAATTGTTAATACCAACGATGCGAACCATGCAAACATCGAAGTGTATCCTAATCCGTTTAACAATAATGTTACAGTGAGTTTAGTTGATAATACCCCTGCTACCATTGAAGTGGTAACTATGGAAGGTGTAAATGTTTACAACATAACCACTAATAACAACAGCTCTTTTGCAAACATTAATTTAACACAGTTAACCAGTGGTGTATACTTTATTAAAGTAACACAAAATGGTAATACTGCTGTGCAAAAATTAGTGAAACAATAAGCTAAAACGCCAAATTTAATAAGTAAAGCGCTCCGTTCGAAATTCGATCGGAGCGCTTTTGTTTTACAAACGAAGGTATAGAGTTGTACTTTTATCAACAACATAGCCATCAGTAATGGGTAGTAAATTTGAAGGTGCTTTTTTTAAGTATTTTATACGTATACTTTTGTTTATCAATCAAACCAAAATACAACATGAAAAAGCTTGTTTATATATTGTTTGCTGCATTGTTTATTTCTTGTAACAACGATCCGAGGAAAGATTTACCGGCTACCGGAAATTTCGGAACCGAGGTAAAAGAAGATGTGGCAATTACAGTTAATGATGCACTTGTAAAACTTAACTCCGAAAATGAATTTAACGCAACTGTTACGGGATTAATAAGTGAATATTGCAAAGGCGAAGGTTGCTGGCTAACATTAGAGAATCAAGGAGGTGAACCTTTATTTGTTGAGGTAGAAAACAAAGCATTTATTTTGCCTAATAACATAACAGGCAAAGTAGCTGTTGTTACAGGCAAGGTTACCAAAACAACAAACGATGCAGGAAAAACAGAGCCCATGATTACGGCTACAGGTATTTTAATTAAATAGTTAGTAATGATTAATTGGCAAATCAACCCGATTAAATTAGCGCTTAAATACACTTGGAAAATTTCGCGCAACAGCAGCACACATAAAACCAATTTTATTGTTCAATGTGCCCAAAATACGTGGAAAGGTATTGGTGAAGTTGCTCCTAATATCCGTTACAATGAAACACCAGAAATTATAACTCAAGAATTTGAACGTTTTATTGCTGCAGGTGGTAACAAGGTGCATGATTTAGGTGAACTTACTGAATTATTGGATGCGCTTAAGCTTAAAAACGCCTTACGTTTTGGTATTGAAAGTGCTTACATACACATGTTGTGTTATGCTGATAAAACACCCATACATGAGTTTTTAGGTATACCGGCTGCAAAAAATATTGCCACCAGCTACACCTTACCCATTATGGAAATTGAAGAGGTTGAACCCTTTTACCGCAACAATAATTTGGAACGTTTTGAGGTGATTAAACTGAAAACCAATGCTGATAATGGTCCTGAGTTAATTAAACATATCTCAACGTTTTGTAAACAACCACTTATTATTGATGGCAACGAAGCTTATCAAAATGCAGATGAACTAAGCAACTTTTTGCATGCCGTTAAATCGCACAATATTGTTTTAATTGAACAACCCATGCCGGCAGTTTGTGTAGATGATTATAAGGCTGTAAAACAACAACATATTTTTTCGTTAATGGCTGATGAAAGTGTGTGTGATGATGCCGATTTTGAATTGATAGCGCAGCAGTTTGATTATGTAAACATGAAACTGATGAAAGCGGGTGGTTACCTGAACGGACATCGCATTATCACCGAAGCGCAAAACCACGGTTTAAAAACAATGGTGGGTTGTATGGTTGAAACATCTTTGGGTATTTCCAGTGCTTTTCATATGTGTAGCTTAACCGATTATGCCGATTTGGATGGTTACCTGATTGTTAAAGACGAACCTTTTGGATTGTTACACGAAGAAAATGGCAAAATAAATCTTACCCGATAAGCCGCATATTTACTACATTTGCAGCCCTTACATGGAGAAAAACCAAATACATATAGTAAACAGACGTGCCGGCTTTGAGTACCATTTGGTGCAAAAGTATACTGCAGGTATGGTGCTTACCGGAACCGAAATTAAATCGATACGTGAGGGACACGCTAACATTACTGATGCATTTTGTTTTATTAAAGATGGTGAGTTGTTTATACGCAACATGCACATCAGCGTTTGGAAACAAGGATCATATTATAACCACGAACCACTGCGTGTACGTAAGCTTTTGCTAAAGCGTTCAGAACTCAAAAAAATAAAAGGCAAAGCAGTTGAAAAAGGTTTTACCATTATTGCCACCAAATTATTTTTATCAGAAACAGGTTATGCCAAGATAGAAATAGCAGTTGCGCAGGGTAAGAAAAACTTCGACAAACGTGAGGATATAAAAAAACGCGACATCTCCAGAGAAATGGCGCGTGGTTTAGTTTAAAAAACTGAATGGAGATTTACAGTTTCGCAATCGCTTTTACCAACTTAGGCCCTTTGTAAATAAACCCGGTATATAATTGTACCAAAGTAGCTCCTGCTTTCATTTTTTGTGATGCCTTATCAGCCGTATCAACTCCTCCAACACCAATTAAAGGAATAGTACCATTACTTTTTTGATGCAAATGTGCCAACACTTCTGTTGCATGGTTAAACAATATTTTACCGCTTAATCCACCGGCACCAATTTGTTCTACCTCTAATTTACTTGCCAATAAACCTTCCCTACTTATAGTGGTATTGGTAGCCACTACACCTTCAATTTGTGTATCTTTAACAATATCTACCACATCGTTTAATTGTTCGGTTGTTAAGTCGGGTGCAATTTTTAACAATACAGGTTTCACCATTTTACCTTGTTTTACAAAGCCGTTTCGCATGGTAATTAACGATGATAAAATTTTAGTCAACGGTTCTTTATCTTGCAAAGCACGTAAGTTTGGTGTGTTTGGTGAGCTCACATTCACCACAAAATAGTCTACCACATCATACAACTTCTCGAAACAAATTTCGTAATCGCGTTGTGCATTTTCGTTGGGTGTAACTTTATTTTTTCCAATGTTCCCTCCTACTATTAAATCTTTTGGTCTGTTTTTTAAACGCTCCACAACTACATCAACGCCATCGTTATTAAAGCCCATGCGGTTAATAATGGCTTCGTCTTTAATTAAACGAAACAAACGTGGTTTATCATTACCCGGTTGAGCAAGCGGTGTAACAGTTCCAATCTCAACAAAACCAAAACCTAACGACTGAAACTCTCTTAAATATTTGGCATTTTTATCAAACCCGGCTGCTAAACCAACCCTATTCGGAAATGTAATACCAACAAACGTTACTTCGTTTTTAACAAAATTAATACTGCGCATCAAACCAAAAACCCCAGGTATTTTTTGTACGGTTTGAAGTACATTTAAGGTGAAGTAATGTGCCGTTTCGGCCGGCATTAAAAACAAAAGTTTAACTAAAAGTTTGTACACAGCGGTAAATATTAATGCGAGCAAAATTATTGATTTGGGTTGATGCCCAAAGTGTTTTTAATCCACAACCCCATATTTGCTACTAAACAGCTACGCTATTGTATTTGCTTGAACCAATGTAATAGCTTTAATTTGAGGTATGATATCGGCAGCGCACATCAAACAATTAGCCCAGAAACACAGCAAACAAATTGTTGACATCAGACATCATTTGCACCAAAATCCGGAGTTAAGTTTTGAAGAATACAATACCCAAAAGTATGTGTTACAACAACTCAACAACATGGGCATTAATGATGTAACCCCAATTGCCAATACCGGTTTAGTTGCATTAATTAAAGGTAATAAACCCGATAGTAGAACCATTGCCTTACGTGGCGATATGGATGCTTTGCCTATTGAAGAACAAAATGATGTGCCTTACAAATCGGTAAATACAGGCGTAATGCATGCTTGCGGACACGATGTTCATACAAGTTGCTTACTGGGCGCTGCACAAATTTTAAACGAACTTAATACTGAATTTGAAGGAACCATAAAATTGGTGTTTCAACCCGGTGAAGAAAAATTACCCGGAGGTGCTAGTTTAATGATTAAAGAAGGCGTGCTTAAAAATCCTGATGTAAATAGCATGATTGGTCAACACGTAATGCCATTGTTACCTGTTGGAACTGTTGGTTTTCGCAGTGGATTATACATGGCTTCAACCGATGAAATTTATGTAACCGTAAAAGGTAAAGGTGGTCATGGTGCTATGCCGCATTTAAATATTGATCCGGTTTTAATTGCCGCACATATCATTACATCTTTACAACAATTGGTAAGCCGTATGGCCAATCCTTCTATTCCATGCGTATTATCGTTTGGAAAAGTAATTGCAAATGGCGCAACCAATGTAATTCCTAACGAGGTTAAAATGGAAGGAACCTTCCGCACCATGGATGAAAAATGGCGTGCAGACGCACATCAAAAAATGAAAAAATTAGCTGAAGGCATTGCAGAAAGCATGGGCGGTAGTTGCGATTTTGATATACACCATGGTTATCCGTTTTTAAAAAATAATCCTGATGTTACAGCCAGAGCCAAACAAGCGGCTATTACCTATTTAGGAGAAGATAAAGTAGTTGATTTGGACATTTGGATGGCCGCAGAAGACTTTGCATTTTTTAGTCAGGAAGTACCCGCTACATTTTACCGTTTGGGTGTGCGTAATGAAGCCAAAGGCATTATATCAAGCGTACATACCCCAACATTTAATATTGATGAAGAAGCTCTAGAAATTGGAGCCGGTTTGATGGCTTGGTTAGCGGTGCAGGAGTTGATTGGTTGATTAGTTAATTAGTTTTTAGGGTTAATATCGAACTTTTAAATACGGAAATCTCTGAAAAAAAGTAAAGGATAAGCAGAAGAATTGGATTGTGGCTTACGTATTTTTCTTCACAAATTAGTTTGCGTTTAAAACTGTCAACAAGTGAAATAGGTCAAAAACTAATAAAACCAAGAGTTTAGACAATTATAAAACAACCTTATTATTTATGAAACACATTTTAATGCTTTTATCAATAACACTGACTATTGGTGTTAACGCTCAAACAAAAGCTGTTTACAAACCATACAACTCAATTGTAGAATTAAAAGGTACAAGCTATGTGATAGCTACAAAAAATAATTGGAACAAGTTTTCGGCACCGGATGAAAAAAGTATGCTGTTTATTAATACGTTAAATGGAGACACCAATCGTGTTCAATTATCGGCATCAGGATATTATACTGAATTTAAGCAAATTAAACTAGACAGTTTAGACATAAACCTAGTGATTGCTACAGACAGAACAGTTGATTTGAATAATAAAAGCGGGATTAATTGGGATGACCCCGAACAACTTTTTGCGATATCAACTGATGGAAAAGTAAAAACCCAACTCACCGAAAACGGTTTCTTTGTAAATACTTGGACGGTTAATTCACAAACAGGTTACCTTGTTGTTTCAGGCTACTTAGAGTTAAACAACAACAATAAATTTGATAATACAGAAAGAAACGAATTGTTAATTTTTGATTTGAAGACATTGAAATTACTGAGAAGGATATAACTTGTTATAGGTAAGATAAGTTTTGTCTGAAAATAAATCATCCAAACTTCAAACCACAAACCTAAAACAACAAACCTCCCGCTACTTCCCAAGCATTTTAGCAATATACTTCCCTACTATATCGTACTCTATATTTACGGTAGTTCCCGGTTTTACAGAGTGTAGGTTGGTATGCTCAAACGTATATGGAATAATGGCTACCGAAAAAGTATCATCAACACAATTTACCACGGTTAAACTAATTCCGTTAATACAAATAGAACCTTTGTTTACAATGTATTTAGCGTTCTCTGGTTGAGCCAATTTAAACGAAAATACCCAACTTCCTTGTTCATCTGTTACGGATAAACAAGTGGCGGTTCCATCAACATGACCTTGCACAATATGTCCATCAAACCTGCCATTAGCGGGCATACAACGCTCCAGGTTCACCACATCACCCACTGCTAAATTATTTAAATTGGTTTTTTGAAGGGTTTCGTCAATAGCCGTTACGGTGTAATCGTTGCCTTGTATATCAACCACTGTTAAACACACACCATTATGGGCTACACTTTGGTCTATTTTTAACTCGGCAGTAAAAGATGCAGTAATGGTAAAATGTTTGTTGGTTCCTTCTTGTTGTATTTGGGTAACCTTACCCAATTGTTCTATAATTCCTGTAAACACGTTGTTATCTTATTATTTGAACCGTACCTCTGATGTTGCGTTTTCTTACACCATCCAAGTAGGTTTCGTATACCTCACAAATGTAGTAGTAAATTCCATCAGGACAATCTTTTCTGGTTTGTTGGTCTTTGCCATCCCACAATATATCAATGTTTTTGGTAGCATAAACCTGAGCTCCCCAACGGTTATAAATTACCATATCAATACCTGTTACAAACCTGTATGGGAATGGATACAGCGTGTCGTTTATATTATCTCCGTTAGGTGTAAACACGTTTGGAATATCGTATGTCGGACAATTTTCTATGCAAACCAAATTGGTTGCATCACTCTCGTTATCAGCCGAATCAACACCTGATACATAATAACAACCGGTGATAGAAAGTTTAAGTTCTACCCTATCGTCAACATAATTAAACTGATTGTTGCTTAACTCTGCCAACATTACATAATTATCGGTGCGTAGTTGTTTGTGATACACGCGGTACTTAACCACATCAGGCGCACACGGTTGGTTTGGAATCCAAGTTAAATAATTGCGGTACTCGCCTAACACGTTACATGGAGGAGTAACTAACAATTGCGGAGCACAAGGTTTAACCGTATCAATGGGTGTTCCGCATATTTCTTGCGAATAGTTAATGGTGATGAATTTATTGTTAAATATACTGTAATCGCCAATAGATTTTACCACATAACAATACTCCACATTATTGGTTAGCCCGGTGTCTCTCAATTGGTTTTCGGTAGTTGTACCTATGGTATCAAATCCATTTAAAGCATTTTTACGATACACCACAAAACTATCATTAACCCAAGGCACGTCAACATTCCACGATACAATATTGGTTCTATCGGTGCAATAAATGGTATTACGAATTGATGTAGCTATTCTACCAGTAGATACCAAACGGAATGTATCATTTATGGTTGCCCAAAAATCGGCAGTATATTGGTATTGATTTTGAGTGGTGTTTAAAAGCGTATCAGTAAAATTGCCATCAAGCATATCGGTGTATGCATTATAGTTATAGGTAGCCAATGTGGTGTAAGCACTTTCTGTTGTTGATTTTCGCTTTAATACAATGCGGTATGGTTTTACATAAACCAGCGTATCCACCACTTTGGGTGTAATGTAAGCCATCTCTATTTTACCCGATGTGGTTGAGGTATTACTTACACTAACTTTTGTAATTACGGGGCTGGATAAAATAATGTTATCACACACTTCTATTGATGCGATACTTTCTGAAATATCAGAGAAAATGATTTGACCGGTACCGCTTCTTGGCGGATAAACCACCACAACACGGTAACAATACCTAACCAACGGAGACAATCCAATGCCATTGTTATCATCGTAGTAAATAGTAGGATTTGGATTATTTAAAGTACGTATAGTAGTTAACAATTTAAAACCGGTGTAAGCAGGCACACCAACCTCGCAAGGACCAGGATTCCAATTGCTGCTGTCTATTCTTCTGTAAATGCGATACTCACCTACCAAACCACAAGTATCCGGGTTCCATGTTAACTGAAATCCATTGTTTATTTGTTTGGTTTGCACATTAAGTAACGGTGGACCAATAACATTTACAAAAAACGAATTTTGATTTACTGCAGGTGAAGTAACCTTATCATCACGCGCTTCAAAAATTACTTGCCAAGGGCGGTAACGTATTTGGTTACAAGTTGGCCTCCATTTAAATTGGGTTGAAACAGAACCTAAACCTATTGCCGGATTTGGAGAAAAAGTAGCTTTATTATCAACCGAAAATGGACCACCAAAACCATGTAGAGAAACCCTATCAGTTGGGTCCGATTCATTTGCTCTAATAATACGTGTAATAGAATCGCCTACAACCACACATCCATCTGCAATATCTTGCACAATAGGTGGGTTGTTAGCACACCTATCAATAAAAATTTGCATATCGCGCACTACATATCCAACCAATATCCCTTTGCGATATTCCCTAATTAAAATAGCGATATTGTATATACCAATTCTTGGTGGAGCATTCCATTTTAACTGTCCGTTGTTAAAGCCAATTTCAAAAAGCCCACTCACAGCTTCCGGATCACTATAGTTAGGTACTACTTCGCCTGTGTTTTGTTTGGGTGTAGTGAGTTGAAAAGTTAAACTATCTCCATCAGGATCGTAAGCAGCAGGGTTATGAAAATAAGGCTTTAACTCGCAACCATTATCAATAGGTGGTTTGGTTAAAATGGGCGACCTATTAGGCCCCATACTTTGATTAACTTTTAATTGTGTTTCTACATAAAACGGAATATATTCTGTATTGCCCAGGTTAATATTGAGAATACCGTTTACCCTAATTTGATCGTAATAACTGATGGTGTAAGTGCCGTCAACCCTGTATTCATGAGTAACCACATACACATTTTGTACTACACGAGTTGAGAGTACTGTTCGGCTTGTTCTACTGACTTTTTCTGAAGAACCATCGCCAAACTTTATTTCTATTTCAACCGTTGACGGATCAGCAAATGATTGTGGATCGGTGTACGATATGGCGGTGATTCTGTATCTTCTATCGGTGATGTGTTCATACAATATTTCGCCCGCACGATAGTGTGTTGCAAAACTTGTAATTGATGGAAGTATCAATACCAAAACAAGTAAATATTTACGTACGAGTAGAATAAAATTCATGCTATTTTATGTGGTAAAGATAAAAAAAAACGGAATAAGGTTGCACAAAAAATCCCGCTAACCTAAAGTTAACGGGATTTTGATAAAACTATTTTAAGCTGCCTTAATTATACTTTTTGCGTAGACAATTGGGCACCAATAAAATCACGGTTCATACGGGCAATGTTGCTAATAGAGATACCTTTAGGGCATTCTGCTTCGCAAGCTCCGGTATTGGTACAAGAACCAAAACCTTCTGCATCCATTTGCGCTACCATGTTTAATACACGTTGTTTGCGCTCTGGCTGACCTTGAGGTAATAATGCAAACTGCGATACTTTAGCCGATACAAATAACATGGCCGAAGCATTTTTACAAGCGGCTACGCAAGCACCGCAACCAATACAAGTTGCTGCTGCAAAAGCCATATCAGCATCATCTTTACCAATTGGTGTTGAGTTTGCATCTTGAGCGTTACCTGTGTTTACTGAAATAAATCCACCAGACGACATTACACGATCAAATGCACTTCTGTTCACCGCTAAATCTTTTATTACCGGAAATGCTTTTGCACGCCATGGTTCAACCACGATGGTATCGTTGTTTTTAAACGAACGCATGTGTAGTTGGCAGGTGGTTACACCTTGCAACGGACCATGCGGACGGCCATTGATGAACATGCTGCACATGCCACAAATACCTTCGCGGCAATCGTGATCAAATGCTACAGGATCTTTTCCTTCATTAATTAAACGTTCGTTTAACACATCGAACATTTCTAAGAAACTCATATCTGGTGATACACCTTGAACCGGATAGGTTTCAAAACGACCACGATCATTGTTATTTTTTTGTCTCCACACCTTAAGTGTTACGTTCATATCTCCACTCATTGTTGTACTTTTTTTGTTATGGGTTGATAGATTAATTTGTTGAGGTCTATTGTTTTAAAAACAATCAAACCAAAACCTATTACTTATAACTGCGTTGTGCTATTTTAATGTTTTCGTAGTTCAACACTTCTTTGTGTAACTCCCAGTCGCCATTGGTTAGTTGTTCCCAAGCAGCAACATAGTTAAAGTTTTGGTCGTCACGTAAAGCTTCTCCCTCTTCAGTTTGATACTCTTCGCGGAAGTGGCCACCACAACTTTCGTTACGGTTTAAGGCATCTTTACACATTAACTCGCCTAACTCTAAGAAATCGGCAACGCGACCTGCTTTTTCCAATTCAGGATTAAACTCGTTCATATCGCCTGGTACACGCACATCTTTCCAAAACTCAGCACGTAAAGCTTGTATATCACTGATGGCTTGTTTTAAACCTTCAGCACTACGCGCCATACCACATTCATTCCACATAATTTTACCTAAACGTTTGTGGAAAAAGTCTACCGACTTAGTTCCTTTAACGTTCATCAACTTTTCTAAACGAGCTTTGGTTTCGTTTTCGGCAGTTACAAACGCTTCATGGTTGGTATCAATTGGTTTAACGCTAATTTCTTTACTCAAGTAATTACCAACTGTGTAAGGAATAACAAAGTATCCATCAGCTAAACCTTGCATCAACGCAGAGGCACCTAATCTGTTTGCTCCGTGGTCTGAGAAATTAGCTTCTCCTGCCACAAAACATCCCGGAATAGTTGACATCAAATTGTAATCTACCCAAACGCCACCCA
>DITN01000065.1 GCA_002422865.1 Bacteroidetes bacterium UBA6183
GTGGCCGCAGGCCGGGGTGGTAGATTTTTTTTTTAACGATATTTCCAAACTTCATTTTGTATTATATTTTTATCTATTCAACATTTAGTAATTAATAAATAAATTTGTTTTGAATGGATACTAGTCATAATAAATCCTACTTAAAACAATACCGAAAATCGCTCAGAAATAAGTTAACTCCAGCGGAGGCATTTTTATGGAATTACCTTAAAAAGTCTCAGTTAGAAGGGCGGAAATTTAGGCGACAACATAGTATTGATAACTACATAGTGGATTTCTTCTGTTTTGAAGAATCACTAGCTGTTGAATTAGACGGTGAAATTCATAACACACAAATAGAGGAAGACAAACTACGTGATGCATATTTGTTATCAAAAGGAATACAGGTTATTCGATTTGAAAATAGATTTGTATTCGAGCATCTCGAACAAGTATTGGATGATATAAAAAGTAACTTTGCAACCTAGGACAATTAAACTGAATTTAGTATTGTCTTCATGAGGGTAAATATATTAAAGAATAAACACACCCCTCAGTCGAGGCAGCGCTAAATCCCTGCACGACAGCTCTCCTCGAAGGGGAGCAGCACTTAATACCAATACTTTTTTTGACTAACAAAACTTTATTTTGTAAGTGACATTTTAATTTAGACATGTTCCCCGCCTAGTATACAAGGTGGCGCAGGCCGGGGTGGTAGATTCAAAAACAATACATTTAATAGTTATAGTAGATTATACACACCCCTCAGTCTTAGCCATGCTAAGCCTCAGCACGGCAGCTCCCCTCGAAGGGCAATATCAATTACTACCATAAATTTTCGTTTTTTTGAATAATACTTTTTTTAGTTTTTAAATTTTAACCTCTTAATTTGCTGCTATGACCTCCCCCGAAAAAAAATGGTACGCGATCTACACCAACCCAAGAGCTGAAAAAAAAACAGCAGAAAAATTAACTGAAAAAGGTATTGAGGTATATCTACCACTTCAAACTACCATTAAACAATGGAGCGACCGTAAAAAGAAAGTTGAAGAGCCTTTGTTTAAATCATATGTATTTGTTCATATTATTTTTGAAGCCGAACGGTTAGCTGTTTTAGAAACTTATGGTGTAGTAAAATTTGTTCGTATCGGAGGAGAAGTTCCTGCAATTAGAACAACCATCATTGATGCCATTAAATTGAGTCTTGCTCATTTCTCAAACATTGAAATCACCAATCAAGATCTGTATATCAATCAACAAGTACAAGTTATTGCCGGACCATTAAGGGGTTATACCGGTAAGGTAATAGAGCAACACGGTAATCAGTACTTTGCCGTGAACATTGAAGAACTTGGGGCACACATGTTATTAAAAATTCCTGCATCGCACTTGGGTATTTTGTAAAACATCAAGAGCAGACAGATAATTTCGACATAGATATTAAAACTGCTGTGGTCATTGTAATTCCGAATTATAGGAATGCACAGTAATAGCTGCGGTATAAACTCCAACCGCTGCTATAAAAAATATTGAAAAGTTTTGGTCAGTAACACATTAGGCGGGGATTACCCTCCATGCTCTTCAATAATTTTGCTTAACCATTTTAGCATCATAAAAATACCTAAGGCAGCTACCATTACAATTAAGCAGTTCACCACAAAGAAGTATGATTTGTCTTCATAAGTATCCCACAAAGATGCCAACACACCACTTAGCTTATTTCCTATAGAGGTGCTTAACATCCAGCCGCCCATCATCAAAGCGGTTAAACGTGGTGGAGCAAGTTTAGATACCAATGATAGTCCCATTGGACTTAGGCAGAGTTCGCCCACGGTTATCACACCGTATGTTCCAATAAGCCACCAAGCGGATACTTTTTCGGCACCGTTCATACCAACACTTACCGCAGCAATCATAATGGTGGTTGACAGTGCAGTGATGATAAGTCCCCAGAAAATTTTACCCGGTGTACTGGGTTCAATTCCTTTTCTACGGCTCCAAGCAAAAAATCCAACTACAACGGGAGTTAACAACACCACAAAAAATGGATTGATGGATTGAAACAATTCGGTTGAAATAAGTTGTGTGCTTTCACCTTCCGCGGGGAATTTTTCGGCTTGTAAATTTTTATAATAATGTGGGTAGTCGATTATTTTTATCGGTTTTCCATTGGCATCTTTTATAGGTCTGAATTGGTTGTCTATTTGTACAACCGAGTCTTTGCTATATGGAATGGATTGAACCATGCCTAATGTTTGGGCGGTAGGCACTACCTGTGCAGGTAACTCGCGATTGGTGTAGCTCTCGGCCCAAGTGGTAAGTGCTGTTCCGTTTTGTTTAAATATAGCCCAGAAAATAACCACCACACCCATAATGGCCAGCAATGCTGAAATAGGTTTGCGGTCTTCTTCGCTGCTTCTCACCAATAACGAAACATAAAATAACACAATAGGAATTGCCCCGAAAATAAAGGCATCTGTACTGTCACTTCCAAATATATTTCCCGGAATAAACCATCCTAAAATACCTGCAATAATTGCCGGTAACAATACAATGCCTAATATTTTTCCAACACTCATGTCTTCCGGTTGTGTTGGTTTCATTACATCTACGTGTTTGTAATGTTTGTTACCCGACCAAAAAATAGCAATGCCAATAAACATACCTATACCTGCTGCAAAAAATGCATATCCCCAACCAAAATTATTACGTAAGTAGGCAGCAAAAAAGTTGCAAATAAATGCGCCAATGTTTATGCCCATATAAAAAATGTTGTATCCGGCATCCTTGTTGGCTTTGTATTGCGGTTCGTTGTATAAATTACCCAGTAGGGTTGAAATATTAGGTTTAAAAAATCCATTACCAATAATCATTAAACCTAATGCAATGTAAAATGTAGTTTCACCAGGAATGGCTAGACACATATATCCTAAGCCCATCAGTATGCCGCCAAGTGAAATAGATAATCGGTAACCCAGAACTCTATCAGCTAACAAACCTCCGATAAATGGGGTGATGAACACCAATGCAATGTATGTCCCGAAAATATCTGAGGCCTCTTTCTTTTCTAAAGCCAACCCACCTTTGTCAATGTCGGTCATATATAAAAAGAAAATGCCTAACATTAAATAGTACCCGAAGCGTTCCCACATTTCTGTAAAGAATAAAAAAGGTAATCCTTTTGGATGTTTACGTGTTGTTGTTGCTGACATGGGGGCTAATATAGGGTAAAATTCCAAAATCAAATATGAAATCCATAATCGCTTTAAATAATTTGAAACAGGTCCTGTACATATGAAATAATAAAATTAGCTACTTGAACTATCTATAAAAATGCATGTGCGTTTTCATCGTTCGAAAAAAGTTTCAAAGAACCTCTTAATGGATTGAATCTCATAAGCCCTGAAGGGGCGAAATAAACGTGCGGAGTGCATCGCGCTCCGCACATAAGGAAGTACATATAAAGAGGATTTGATCTTATTATCCTGAAGGTGCGAAATAAACGCACGTCATACATCGCGCTAGGCACAAAAAAAGGCTGTCTTCAAAGACAGCCTTTTAACGATATAAAATAATTTGTTGTGCTATTGTACTCCGTGCATCATTTTAAGTAACTTCTTACTTAAGAAAAATAATATTACTGATGAAGCTCCGGCCATTAAAACAAATACCATAAAGAAATCGTATAAGTTTTTAACCTGCATACCTAAAAAAGTAGGCTTTTCAGGTGCCAAGTTCCATACTTGAATTTTGGTTGATTTAACTTCAACCTTATCAACTATCTTTTCAGTAATTTCTTGTGTAACTAATTTTTTTCCATCATCAAGAAGCATTGCTCGATCGAAACTACCATTTGCCATCTTAATTAATTTTAGGTGGAAATTACTGATCTCTGCTTTATTTGTTGATGGTTCTATACCCACTATGCTATCTGCACCATCTGCCGATTTAGCAGTGATAAGTTTAGCAGAAGTTAATGTTGTATTTGATTTAGGGTCTGCATTCCAAACACTGCTGTCAATCATGAACAGAGCAAGTTGATCTATGTTTTTAACATCAGTTTCATTACTGATTGATTTTTCAATTTTTACTTCTTCAGGATATAATGAACTTAAAGTTCCGGCAAATTTATTGGCTGATGCAGTTGACAAAAACCATACTCCCATTAATAATGAAGCCAAACGTGCAGGTGATAATTTATTAACCATTGATAAACCAATTGGTGATAAACACAATTCACCAAAAGTATGAATGGTGTATAAACTCACCAACCAACCCATAGAAACTTTGGTGCTTGGGTCGATACCTTTTACCCCAAACGCGATAACTAAATAACCTATAGCCAATAAAAATAAACCCAATGCTTGCTTAAATGGTGATGCAGGTTCAAGATTTCTTTTACCTAATCCACCCCAAATCCAAACAAAAATTGGTGCAAAAATTACGATGGCTACTGCGTTAATACTTTGGAAATAGGAAGCAGGAACAACACTGCCAAATAGGTTACGGTCAGTTTGTTCTTCGGCAAAGTAGGTTAACGAAGCACCGGCTTGTTCAAACGCAGCCCAAAAGAAAATAACGAAAAATGCGGCAATATAAATTACCCATATTTTATCTTTTTCTACTTTGGTTAAACTATCGTCAGATATAATAAAACCGGGAGCCACAATGGTAAGTGCAAATATGAAAGTACCGATTAAATCCAAATCAAACACAAAAAAGAACAACACAAATAATGCCGCAAAAACAGCACTCCATATGTATAGTTGCTTTGGGTTAAAAGGTTTCTTTTCTCCTGTTGCTGTTTCTTCTTCATTTCTGCTTACGTTTGGTTTAACACCAATTTGTTCGCCCTCAGGTGTAACAATGTATTTGTTTTTTAATGATACAAATAGAATAACACTGACTACCATACCTAAACATGCTGCAAGGAATCCCCATTTAAAATCTTCAGGACTTCCGGTATCTCCTAAATAACCACACAATAAAGGCGCTATAAATGCACCTAAGTTAATTCCCATATAAAAGATGGTAAAGGCAGAATCCACGCGTTTATCACCTTCGGGGTAAAGCTGGCCAACCATGGTTGAAATGTTTGGTTTAAAAAATCCGTTACCAAAAATTAAAAATCCAAGCCCTATAAACATCACCATAGGAGCAAATGCTTCTTGAAAAAAGCTACCTGCTATAAACATAAAAAATTGTCCGATGGCCATTAAAATACCACCAATGATAATCGACTTTCGATTGCCCCAATACCTGTCGGCCATGTAGCCGCCCAATAACGGAGTTAGATACACCAAGCCGGTGTAACTTCCATAAATCTGAGAACCAAGTGCTTTATCAAACAATAAAGCTTTTGCCATAAAGAGCACAAAAATGGCCCTCATGCCATAATAACTAAAACGTTCCCACATTTCTGTTACGAAAAGAACGTACAAACCTTTTGGATGTCCTGTATTTGATTGACTCATTTTTTAAGTATTATAAAGATGCAATATAAAATTATGGTTGATTTAAGCAAACTTAGTTTAACAAGGTTAGTCCTAGCATGATAAAGTACAAGAGTATGATTGTACCAAAAAGTGTTGCCAACACAAACAACAAATCTAAGTATGGTTTTAGCTTTGAGTTCATTACAATTTTTCTAAAATATATCGTGTCATGCGCTCGTATAAATGCAAACGGGTTTTGGCACCACCAATACCATGGTTTTTATTCGGATAAAATTCACTGTCAAATTTTACCCCTTTATTAATCATCGCATTTACCATCTCTACTGCGTTTTGAAAATGCACATTATCATCAGCTGTACCATGAATAATCAAATAATTACCTTTAATTTTTTCTACATGGTTAATTGGTGAGTTGTCGTCATAATTGGTTCCATTTTCTTGTGGTGTGCGCATAAAACGCTCGGTGTAAATATTGTCGTAATATTTCCAGTTGGTTACCGGAGCAACAGCAATGGCCGTTTTAAATACATCTGCTCCTTTACTAATACCTAGGCTCGACATGTATCCACCAAAACTCCAACCCCAAATGCCCATGCGCGATGCATCAACATAAGGTAGTTTGCCTAACTGTTTGGCAACAAAAATCTGGTCTTCTATTTCGTATTTACCCAATTGCAAGTAAGTTACTTTTTTAAATGCTTCGCCTTTAAATCCGGTTCCTCTGCCATCCACACAAACAATAATGTAACCTTTTGCAGCAAGCATTTGATACCAGAAATAATTTCCTCCCATCCAACGGTTAACGGCTAATTGGTGACCAGGGCCACCATATACGTACATCAATACCGGATATCTTTTGGTCGTATCAAACTGTTTTGGTTTAATGATAAACGCATTCAAATTCTCTCCGTAAGCATTGGTGTAACTTACCATTTCGGCATTGGAGAGTGCATACTGTTGCATTTTATTTGCCAGTAATTTATTGTCTTCTAAAATACGAACTTCATTACCGATGGCATTACATAAAGCATAATAACTTGGTGTATTAATACTCGAATTACTCAACATAAAGTAACTGAAATCGGCATTAAAAGTAGCGCTGTTCCAGCCTTTACGTGCAGTTAATTGTTTTTTGTTTTTACCATCTATACCAATGGTGTATACATATCTTTCGGTTGAGTTAATTTCTGAAGTGCTGATGTACAAGGTTTTTGTTTTGGGGTTAATGCCGTAAAATTGATCTACATCCCAATTGCCTTGCGTAATTTGCTTAATCAGTTTTCCATTCATGTTGTAGTGATACAAATGGTTCCAGCCACTTTTTTCGCTATTCATGATGAATGATTTTCCATCTGCTAAAAAGGTAATTTCGGATACATCAATATAGGCTTTATTTTCTTCGGTGTAAATGGTTTGGGTTGAACCGTTGGTGGTGTTTGCCAATAACAACTCCAGTTTGTTTTGAAGCCTGTTCATGCGTTGAATACAAAGTGTATTCGCATTTGGGGTCCAGTGTATACGTGGAATGTAAATGTCAGTTTCTTCACCAATATCTATTTTTGCATTACTGCCTGTATTAAAATTGTAAGCATATATTTCAATTATTGAATTTGCTTCACCCGCTTTAGGATATTTAAACTTGTAATCTTCAGGGTAAAGCTTGCCGTACATAGGCATGTTAAATTCGCGCACTGCACTTTCATCAAACCTATAATAGGCCAACTGTGTGCTGTTGTTATTCCAATAAAAACCTTTACTTAAAGCAAATTCTTCCTCATAAACCCAATCGGTAGCACCATTAATAATACTGTTGGTTTTACCATCGGTGGTAATTTGGGTTTCTTTGTTTGTGCTTAAATCAAACACATATAAATTGTTGTTTTTAACGTATGCTAATTTGTTTCCGTCCGGTGCAAACTCAGCCAACATCACTTGTTCATTTATGGGTTGAGTTAAGGTTTTACTATTTATATCATACACATAAATATTTGCAGCAAATGAGTGTCGGTAAATTTGTTTGAAGTTGGTTTGCAGTAATATTTTTTGTTCGTTTTCACTAAAAGAATACGAATATCCGTTGATGTTTACATCTGCTTTACGCAGTATCGTATCCACTATATTACCATCGGAAAAAGTATACCTGATGATATTTTCAAACTTGTCTTGGGCAGAGTAATACCTGCCATCATTCATCGAGTTAAACCCGGCAACACCTTTGGCATTAAAGGTTCCTTTTGTCCATATGTCTTCTAATGTAATCTCCTGCGCAATTGTGTAATTAAACGCAGAGGCGCAGAGGGCGCAGAGTATTAATATTTTTTTCATCTTAAATTATTTACTTTTCTTTTTATTCCCTTAGTTAAAATTTCTTCGTGGAAGTTAACCAACAGACCTAATTTCTTGTCTGCTATTTTTAAATAGGTAACTAGTATCACTTCATGAATGGGCAGAACAGTTTCAATGGCTTTGAGTTCAAGAATTATTTCATCTTCAATTAAGAGGTCGAGTCTGAAGTTTTGATTAGTTCGTTCACCTTTATAAATAACGGGGAGATGAACTTGCCTTTCGAAAATCAATCCCTTGTTGCTAAGTTCAACAGCCAAGCATTCCTCATAAACGCTTTCAAGCAAACCAGGGCCGAGTTCTTTGTGAACGGCAATGCAGCAACCAATAATTTGCTCACTAATTCTGTTGTATTCTTTGATGTCCAAGTTGTTATTTGTTAATAAAACTCTGTGTACTCTGCGCCTCTGCGTTTATATTTGAATCATGCAATATAACAAAGTAACCGAAACGCAAATAAAAACCTTTCAGCAAATAGTTGGGCAACCGTTTGTCATTATTATTGATGAGGATAAGGCCGTTTACGCGCAAGACTACACGGAGGATTTGTATTATATGCCAGAAGTAGTTGTTAAACCTAAAACAGCGGAAGAAGTTGCGGCTATTGTTAAAGTTTGTTACGATCATGATATTCCTATTACACCACGTGGTGCAGGCACAGGATTAAGTGGTGGAGCCTTACCTGTTTATGGCGGTGTAGTTATTGCCATGAGTCGCATGAACCAAATTCTTGATATCGATGAACGTAATTTCCAGGTTACGGTTGAACCCGGTGTGATCAATGAAAATTTGCAACAAGCTGTTAAAGAAAAAGGGTTGTTTTATCCACCTGATCCTGCTAGTAAAGGTAGTTGTTTTTTAGGTGGAAATATTGCGCATGCAAGTGGTGGTCCGCGTGCATTAAAGTACGGTACCACCCGCGATTATGTATTGAACTTGGAAGTGGTTTTACCAACCGGTGAAATTATCTGGACAGGAGCAAATACACTTAAATACTCAACAGGATATAACCTTACCCACTTGTTTATTGGTAGCGAAGGCACACTAGGTATTGTAACCAAAATGGTATTAAAGTTGATTCCTTTTCCGCAGCAAACGTTATTAATGTTAGCCCCGTTTTTATCGCCCGAAAAAGCTTGTGAAGCCGTAAACGGAATTTTTTTAGCAGGATGTAATCCTAGTGCATGCGAGTTTGTAGAGCCAGAAGGATTCAGGCTTTCTGCTGATATGCTGAACATCAATTTTACCATTGATGAAGGTGTTGAAGCCTATTTGTTGATTGAAGTGGATGGCAATGACATGGATGCCATGCTTGCTGAATGCGAACGTATAAGTGATGTACTATATAAACACGAAAGTGGTGAAGTTTTGTTTGCACAAACAGCTGATGAGAAAGAATACTTTTGGAAGTTGCGCAGAAGCATAGGAGAGGCCACCAAACATAACAATACCTACAAAGAAGAAGATACCGTTGTTCCTCGTGCCGAGTTACCTAAGTTATTTAGTGGAGTGAAAGCTATTGGTAATAAATATGGTTTTAGAACAGTGTGTTATGGGCATGCGGGTGACGGAAACCTTCACGTAAACATTCTCAGAGATGATTTAACAGAAGAGTTCTGGAACACCACGTTAAATGATGCCATAGTTGAAATTTTTACCTTGTGTAAAGAATTGAAAGGAACGATTAGTGGTGAGCATGGAATAGGCTTGGTGCAAAAGCCTTATATGAAGGTGGTAATGCCTGAAATTCAATTGGAGTTGATGCGTAAAATTAAATCAGCTTTTGATCCCAAAGGACTATTAAATCCAGGAAAAATATTTTAACAAGTAAATTTTATCAAAACACAATGGCAATAAAAAAGGCATTCGCGATAAACGAATGCCTTTTTTGTATTTTTAATGAGGTTGATTACTCAACAATAAATTTACGGGTAACCTTAAACTCACCTGCTTCAACAGTATAGAAGTATATACCTGCTTTAGCACTTGCCATGTTCACATCAAAGTTGTTTACACCTGCAGGACTGTTAGCAAAAGTATTGCTGTAAACAGTTTGTCCAATCATGTTTACTACACTGATTTTAACATCTGAGCTACGGTTTAATTTTACCGGAACGTTAGTGTTTACATCAAATGGATTCGGGAAGTTTTGCTCTAACGAGAATAGGTCGTTGGCTTCATTTAAACCTACTACGTTTTTGTCAAAAATATCTTCAACCGGAATTTGGTAGTAAACGATATCATAAGGACCTACTTTCTCTGCATTGTTTGTTGCATCATAAAAACCTTGGTTACGGGTGTTCATAAAGGTTAAGTGAAGGTTGGTTCTGCAATCAGCAGCAACACTTGCAAATGTTTGCTCTTCATTTAATCCCATGGTAGCAGTAATGTTAACCGGTGCTAACCAGGTTAAACCATTGTCAACAGAAGCAGCTACATAAATGTCGTAAAATGCTTGACCTTGTTGGTCTAAGTCGTTGTCTGTTAAACCTTGGTAAACAACATAAATAGTATCGCCACTGTTAACTGCTGAAGGTGCAGTAGCCAATTTACTTAAGTTGCCATATCTGGTTCTGTTATCAATTACTTGTCCTACGGTTAATACTTCGTCAGCATCAGTTGGATCTTCAGGAGAGAAACCGGCCAATAGCAGAGAATCAGGACGACCTTCATACCAATGTGCAATGGTATTTTGTCCAGGGAAGTAGCTATAAGTTGTGTTACCGTTGGTTGTGTCGTTATCAAACATACGTCCGTACGACCAGAAACAATGTGCATTTCCTGTTGCATCCAATGTTACAGATAATGCTCCGTCAGTGCTATATGGTGTATCCAACACTAATTGGCGGTAATCAAATGCAGGAACCGGAAACGAATCGATGATTGTTTTGGTCCATGTAGCTCCATTATCAGCAGATTTCCATAAAGCGATGTCATCTGTTAATCCACCCATTAAAATAGCCACATTGTTACCTTTTGCATCAATGGCATAATTATCACCACCACCTGCATAATAACGTGTGCTATCATAACCCGGTAAAGTTTGGTTAACTACATCCCATACATTGGTACGTAAGTTTAAACGAGAATATACTTGCGGAGCGCGAACGCCATTCAGTCTAACACGGCTTGGTTGACGGGTTGATGAATCGGTGTATGATGCAATCACAATCATGTAATCGCCAGACACTGCTGTACGCGGCCATAATACACCCGGTAACGTTTTTGTAGTATCTAATGCGCTTACTCCTGTCCATGAGTTTGAACCAATAGTTCCGTTGGTGTTAAACAACATACCTCCAGAGTATCCATCAGAATCAACTTTATGAGAAAGTATGATTTCTGTGCCACTGATTGGGTCATAATCAAAATTCGGGTAACCTGTTCTTCTGCTTTCAATTCTGTTTTTTGAAACGGTTCCCCAAGCTGTTCCGTCAAAGTGGTTATAACCTGTACCGCGACCTAGATATCCTGTTCCAGGCCCGTCAGTAGATGTTGTCCAGATTACTGATTTTTTACCGTTAGGATAAGTGATGATACGTCTGTATGTAGATGCATTGGTTGGACGATCGAATTCAGTTTGCCCTACAACAACCCAAGTAGAGTTTTTGCCGTAACCCTTGCCTGTTAAGCCTACTCTGCTGGTAGCTTGACGGTTGATTACCGGTGATGCAGGTGTAAAATCACCTGTTTGCTTACTGGTTGTTTTGGCTTGATTTCCCAAATCACCCGTTTGAGGTGCCTGAGCATTAGCCGCAATACTTGCTGCTAATAATCCTAGTAAGTAGAATTTTTTCATTGGTGTATTTGTGTTTAGTTAAGTTTAAATTTTCTTAAAAAATCAAATGTATAAAAGTTTTTAGTAATGTGTAAAGAAAAAGTTAACAACGTTAAATTATGACAAAAACTCCGTCAAATAGTTTTAAATGAAGAGTATCTAAGTTTGTAAAATGGTTGCACGCCTTAGTTTTCAACACTACACCAAAGTTTTTGGTTATTGAGTAAATTAGCCCTCCAATTTCAGTAAAATTTAAAATGTCTCAGTTTTCTCATTTACACGTTCATACACAATTTTCATTACTTGATGGTGCTGCCGAAATAGGTAAACTATACAAAAAGGCTATTGATGATAAAATGCCGGGCTTAGCCATTACCGACCACGGAAACATGTTTGGTGCGTTTAAGTTTGTTGCTGAGGCATATAAACATAAAGGAGCTGATGGTAAGCCTTTAGTAAAACCCATTGTTGGTTGCGAGTTTTATGTGGTAGCCGATAGACATAAAAAAACCTTTACCAAAGAAGATAAAGACAAACGTTTTCATCAGTTATTACTGGCTAAAAACGAAGAAGGTTACCGCAACTTAATCAAATTATGCTCTCTGGGTTATATGGAGGGTATGTACAGCAAATATCCACGCATCGACAAGGAGCTTATTTTAAAATATCACAAAGGATTAATAGCTACTACTTGTTGTATTGGTGCCATGGTGCCAAAAGCTATTTTGCGTAATGGTGAAGATGAAGGCGAAAAAGAATTTAAATGGTGGCTTGATTTGTTTGGTGATGATTATTACGTAGAACTTCAACGCCATGATATCCCCGATCAAAATAAGGTAAACGAAGTGTTGCTGAAGTATGCGGCTAAACACAACGTGCCTATTATCGCATCAAACGATTCGCATTATGTAGACCAAGCCGATGCCAACGCGCATGACATTTTACTTTGTATAAATACAGGTGAAAAACAAAGTACTCCTACCATGAAGGAGTTTAATGATGATGAGTCGTTTACCAAAGGAAAACGTTTTGCATTTGCCAACGATCAGTTTTATTTTAAAAAAACGGAAGAGATGGTGAAGTTGTTCAGCGATATTCCTCAAGCGATTGATAATACCAACATGATTGTTGACAAGGTTGAGCTGTTGGATTTAAAACGCGATATTTTGTTACCTAATTTTCCTATGCCTCCTGGGTTTGATACACAAATGGATTATCTGGAGCATCTAACGTGGACAGGTGCAAAAGAACGTTATGTAGAAATTACCCCCGAAATAGAAGAACGATTAAAGTTTGAATTACACACCATCAGAACCATGGGATTTGCCGGATACTTTTTAATTGTATCCGATTTTATCAAAGCCGGTCGTGATATGGGTGTTTTCATTGGTCCCGGTCGTGGTTCTGCTGCCGGTAGTGTGGTGGCTTATTGCATAGGCATTACCAACATTGATCCCATAAAGTACCAACTGCTTTTCGAGCGTTTTTTAAATCCGGATCGTAAATCAATGCCCGATATTGATACTGATTTTGATGATGAAGGAAGGCAACGTGTAATTGATTATGTGGTTGACAAATACGGTAAAAATCAGGTTGCACAAATTGTTACTTATGGCAGTATGGCTGCTAAAATGAGTATTAAAGATGTGGCGCGTGTGCTTGATTTACCTTTACAAGACAGTAACATGTTGGCAAAGTTAGTACCTGAAAAACCAGGCATCTCACTTAAACGTGTTTTAACCGCACCAATAGATGGTGATGGAAGTTTAAAAGAGAAGGAAGGTTTGGTTGCCGAGGATATAGAATTGGTTAAAAAATTACGTGAATTTCATCAAGGAAATGATGATAAAGCCACCGTTTTAAAAGAAGCGCTAATTCTTGAAGGTTCAGTGCGTGGGACAGGTGTGCACGCAGCGGGTATCATTATTGCACCAAGCGATTTGACAGATTTGATTCCGATGGCTGTATCAAAGGACTCTGATTTGTTGCTTACTCAATATGATGGAAAAGTAATTGAAGATGCAGGTGTAATTAAGATGGATTTTTTGGGTTTAAAAAACTTAACCATCATTCGCGATGCCTTACGCTTAATTAAACAAAATCACGGTGTTGATTTAAATATTGATACCATACCTCTTGATGATAAAGCCACGTTAGATTTGTTTGCAAGGGGCGAAACCAACGGTACCTTTCAGTTTGAAAGTGCGGGTANNATTTTCCAATATGAATCTCCTGGCATGCAAAAGTACATGCGGGAATTGAAACCGACTGTTTTTGCCGATCTCATCGCCATGAATGCCTTGTATCGTCCGGGTCCATTGGCATACATTCCTAACTTTATTAACCGTAAACACGGTAAGGAAGAAGTGGTGTATGATGTGGCCGACATGGAAGAGCACTTAAAAGATACTTATGGTATTACCGTGTATCAAGAGCAGGTGATGTTGCTTTCGCAAAAACTGGCCAACTTTACCAAAGGTGATGCCGATGTGCTGCGTAAAGCCATGGGTAAAAAAGACCGTAAAACACTTGATAAATTAAAGCCACAATTTATTGAAGGTGCATCAGCTAAAGGTCATGATCCAAAAGTACTTGAAAAAATATGGACAGACTGGGAAGCATTTGCTTCTTATGCATTTAATAAATCGCACTCTACTTGTTATGCTTTTGTGGCCTTTCAAACCGGCTTTTTAAAGGCGCATTACCCGGGTGAATACATGAGTGCGTTGCTCACCAACAACCAAAGTAACATTGATAAGGTTACCTTTTTTATGGAAGAGTGCAAGCGCATGGGTATTAATGTACTTGGGCCTGATGTAAATGAATCGCAGGTTAATTTTTCGGTGAATAAAAAAGGTGAAATCCGATTTGGATTAGGCGCAATAAAAGGCGTAGGCGAGGCAGCTGTGCAGGAATTGATTGCAGAGCGTGATGCCAACGGTCCGTTTACTTCCATCTTTGATTTAACTAAACGCGTAAGTTCTCGATCTGTAAATAAAAAGACATTAGAAGGTTTGGCATTTGCCGGTGCATTTGATGGTTTCCCGAATGTGCATCGTGCCCAATACTTTCATCCTGAAGAGGGTGATGAGCCAAACTTGCTTGAAAAAGCAATACGTTATGCCAACAACGCAGCGGCCAACGAAAATGCAAATCAACAATCTTTATTTGGTGGAGCCACCACGGTTACATTAGCAGAACCTACTATTCCTGCCTGCGAGCCCTGGGGATTAATGAAAAAACTGCACAAAGAAAAAGAAGTAGTGGGTATGTATTTAAGTGGTCATCCTTTAGATGATTACAAAATAGAGTTTAAAAACTTTGTAAGTACAAACATGGCCGATCTTGACGATAAAAAAGGAGTTGAGGTTAGTATAGCAGGTGTGGTAATTGATTGTTACGAAAAAGTAAGTCAGAAAAATAATAAACCTTATGGCGGTTTTACCATTGAGGATTACAGTGGATCGACTAAAATAATGATGTGGAGCGAAGATTACTTAAAGTACAAACACTTTATTAGCGTGGGTCAAATGCTGTTTTTAAAAGGTATGATGAAACCACGATTTAATAGCGAAGACCAATTTGAGTTTAAAGTAAACAGCATGACTTTATTGGCCGATGTACGCGAAAAAATGTTGACTTCTGTTTTGGTTAATATTAAAACAGAAAGGGTACAACAACATTTTGTGCAGGAGTTTTTTCAGTTGCTCGACCACAGCAAAGGTAATGCCCTACTTAAGTTGAATATCATTGACGAAAAACAAAAGATAGTGGTATCAGCAGCCTCACGCAGGTTTAAAATTAATTTTGATAACGATACCATGAAACGTTTTGAGGAGTTGGAATTGGATTATAAAATTAATGGATAACTTGGCAAATAATAAAAACTTATGAGCAGATTAACTGCCAAAATGTAAATGCTTTAAACTTTGGAATTATTATTGAATATTGCAGTAGAAATAACAACAACATAAACACATAAAATTATGGCATTAGAAATAACAGACAGCAACTTTGAGGAGTTGGTATTAAAAAGTGACAAACCTGTATTGGTAGATTTTTGGGCAGAATGGTGTGGCCCTTGCCGCATGGTTGGTCCGGTTGTAGAAGAAATTGCTAAAGAATACGAAGGCAAAGCAATAGTTGGTAAATTAAACGTTGACCACAATCCTAAAGTGGCAACTGATTTTGGTATCATGAGTATTCCTGCTTTGTTGTTCTTTAAAAACGGACAGGTAGTAGACAAACAAGTTGGTGCAGTACCAAAACATGTTTTAGTAAATAAACTAGAAGGCCAAATGGCTTAATACTTTAATACAAGTAAAACAAAAAAGCCCCGAACAGCATGTTCGGGGCTTTTTTATTGATATTACTCGTTGTCGTCTAACTCTTTAATGGCATCATCCAACATTTGGTTAATGTAGGCTTTGTCTTTATCGCTTAACGAAGTGCGGGTATTCGCAATCTCTTTTAGCTTTTTGTACACGATACGTTTACGGGCTTCAATGGCCACCCAGGTTGCGTAGTTTTTATTTTTATCGTTTTGAAATACTTTTTGCTCGATTAATTGTACTTCAACCAAAGTTTGATTGCTTACTTCACGTGTTAGTTGTTGAAAACGTTCGTTAAAATCACCCATGTTATCGCCAACCACACGCTCGCCTTTGTAGTTTTCACTTACATTTTTTAGTTGGGTTTGAACCGATGAAGCTAGTCGTTGTTTTGCACTTAGCATCGCCTTGTCTTTACTGGTTTCCAAATTCATGCTTTCTCCACTGGCCACAGCCCTAAACCAACGTTTGTTGCCTTCGTATTTATTTCCGCTAAGCGGGGTTCTAACTTCGCTCATGCCCTCCATTTTTGTTTTACATGCAGTAAAAATTGAGGTTATAACCAAAGCCGCTACTAAGTATTTTTTCATAATGGTAAAAGTTTTCAGGTTGTCTTTAAATATCATGCCAAAAAGTTATTGATATTAATACTCGTACATATCATGTTCTTGCTCCAAGGTTTGTTGTTTCAATTTTCCGGCCTCAATTAAAGCATCTAAACCTTTACGTTTTATGTCCGGGTCGTCCATAATAAAAATATCATAAGGATTACTTTCTTTAATGATAAAGCTGCTAAAGTTGCGTTGTTCAAACCAATCATCATAACTGAATTTTTGGTAGGGGTTACCCGAATTGTACATCAACGAATTTACCAACACGTCCCTACAATCACTTTCTTTATCAAACCTATCGTAAAATTTATACCAGCACAGCGGCACAAAACCTAAATCAATCCCTGCAATTTTTCTTTGGTACAAAGGTGCAAGTGCAATTATCTGTGCGCGCTGTTGCGAGGTTCGTTTATCAAAATACCATTCTTCTAAAACCAACAATTGCTTAATACGCTCTGTTGGGTTAAATCGTTCAATTACGGTATCAACAGTATAGTTTTCGTCATCACCATTTGGGTCAATTAATTTTTTCACCAGAAACGTATCCGTTCCAAGTTTCAAAAATTGTTCAACATCATAAAACTGTCTTAACGAATCGTTATGGTAAGGTCTAAGTTTACCAACCAAAGTAGCATCATACAAAACCTTGGCCAACGGATTACGTGGCCAAGCGGCAACTTTATTTTGGCGTTCGCGCAAATCGATAATTCGCCAAGTACGTTTGGTAAACATGGCATCGGCTTCGCGCAATTGTTGTGGTGGCACAGCTTGACGTTGGGCCAAGAGCGGTTGACCACACATCAATACAAAAACTATGGCTACACAAATCCTCTTCACGGCCGGTGAAATTAGTCTTCTAAAATAACTGCAGTACCACTTGCACTAACCATAAGCATACTGCCATTTGCACCAAGTGTTTCATAGTCCAAATCAACACCAATAATAGCATTTGCTCCAACCGAACGAGCTTTATCTGTGAGTTCTTGTAAAGCGCTATCCTTGGCTTCTTTTAATACCCTTTCATAAGAGCCTGAGCGGCCACCCACAATGTCGCGTATGGAAGCAAAAAAATCTTTAAACAAATTGGCACCTAAAATTACTTCTCCGGTAACAATACCTATGTACTGTTTTACTTTACGGCCTTCAATGTTGTTGGTTGTTGTTAATAACATATTCATGTATTTGGTAAGCAATATTATCAAAAAAAAGCCACAGTAAGCAAGTTTGTAGATAACAAATTAATTGTTAACACACGCAATAAATGGTTTAAAATGGTAGTTATTGTTTTTCTGTGTAGGGGTTTGCTTTAGATTGATTGTCTTAGGGTAATTCTCAAATACACTTATGATAAAATATTCGCTTGGTATACTGTTGCTGTTTACTTGTATGGGTTTAAGTGCGCAACAGAAATACGTAATCAGTGGTTTTGTAAAAGATGCCTCAAGCAAAGAGTTACTTATTGGAGCTTCTGTAGCCACACCTAAATACAAAACCGGAACCACCACTAACGCATATGGTTTTTTTTCTCTTACCCTGCCTTCAGATACCTTTGATGTGGTGATAAGTTACGTTGGATATTCGCCAAAGGCTTATCGGGTGCAACTAAATGCACACCAAGAATTACAAGTAGAATTAACAGAAGCTAAAAGTTTAAAAGAGGTAGTGGTGGTTGGAGATAAGCAAGATGAAAAGCTGGCCGATCAAACGCGTATGAGTGTGATTGAAATTCCGGTTCAACAAATAAAAGACATACCTGTTTTACTTGGAGAAAAAGATGTGTTGAAGGTGATACAATTAATGCCCGGTGTACAAAAACCAAGTGAAGGTAATAGTGGTATTTATGTACGTGGCGGTGGTCCCGACCAAAACTTAATTGTGCTTGACGAAGCTACTGTTTACAATGCTTTTCACTTGTTTGGTTTTTTTAGTTTATTTAATGGTGATGCCTTAAAAAAAATTGAATTAACCAAAGGTGGTTTTCCGGCAAGATATGGCGGGCGACTGAGCAGTGTGATTGATATGAGCATGAAAGAAGGCAACAAACAAAAGTTTAGAGGAGAGGCGGGGATAGGAGTAATATCCTCTCGCTTTTTATTAGAAGGTCCGATAAAAAAGGACAAATCTTCGTTTTTGTTTTCGGTAAGGCGCACTTATATAGATGCATTGATAGCGCCTTTTCAGCCGGCAAGTAGTCGTGGTGGCTATTATTTTTATGATTTAAACGCAAAAGTTAACTACGAATTCAACCCTAAAAACAGGTTGTTTGTGAGTGGTTATTTTGGTAGAGATAAATTTTATTATGGTTCTAATTTTGCCGATGGTTACGATAAGGGCGGCATCAGTTGGGGTAATGCAACCGCTACTGTGCGTTGGAATCATTTATACACCAACAAATTGTTTTCAAATACTTCATTTATTTTTAGTGATTATAACTTTGGTGTAGAGCTGGAAAGTAAATACCAAGGCAGTAAATTTTTATTAAAGTTTAGTTCGGGTATAAGCGATTTGGCCGTGAAGCACGATGTGGATTACAGACCCAATGCCAATCATACCATAAAGGCCGGAGTGCATTTAATCAGACATAATTTTATGCCATCGGCTAATGTTTATAAAGATGATTTCACCGGTGCCGATTCTACCAATACAGTTTCTATTGGTTCGTTTGAAAATGCCATATATGTGGAGGATGATATTAAAGTAGGACAGAGGTTAAGGTTAAATCCCGGATTACGTTTAACACACTTTACAGCCGGAAGTAAAAACTATTTTAATGCAGAGCCTCGTTTTAGTGCAGCCTACATGTTAAAACCTGATTTGGCTTTAAAAACATCGTTTGCACTGATGAACCAATACATAAATTTATTGAGTAACACCGGTGTTGGTTTACCCACCGATTTATGGGTGCCTAGCAGCGATAAACTCAAACCACAACAAAGCAGGCAGGTTGCGTTGGGGGCAGCTAAAGATTATAATAAAAGAAATTTTAGTGTAAGTATCGAGGGGTATTATAAGGAGATGGATAACATCATTTCTTACAAAGAAGGGGCAAGTTTTTTGGCCATTGATGACCCACAAAGTTCTGGAGATAAATTTAGTTACGAGCGTAACATTACATCAGGTAAAGGCTCGAGTTATGGCGCTGAGTTTTTATTACAGCGTAAAACTGGCAGATTAACCGGATGGATTGGTTATACGTTATCGTGGACACAATGGCAATTTGATGAACTTAATTTTGGAAGAAAATTTTGGGCACGACATGATAGAAGACATGATATTTCGGTAGTAGGAATTTATAAATTGAAAGAACGCATTGAAGATAATGACGAGGGAATTACCTTATCGGCTACTTGGGTTTATGGAACAGGCAATGCCATTACTTTACCTGTAGCCGAGTATAATGCGCCTGTTCATTCACCATCAGGTGTTGCTAATTATGGTTGGGGTGGTGCTGTTTCTCAATACACCGATAAAAATGCATTTAGGATGGCGCCTTACCACCGCATGGATGTGGGTATACAGTTTACCAAAAAAATGCGTTGGTGGGTGCGTACTTGGGAGATTAGTGCTTACAATGTTTACAACAGGTATAATCCGTTTTTTTATTACATAGGCACAGACAATAGGGGTAATACACGTTTAAAACAAGTTACATTGTTTCCTTTTATTCCTTCAGTTTCATGGAACATTAAATTTTAAAATGATGAAATTAGTTAAAACAATATTTCTATTGGTGGTGGCAGCAACTTTAACATCGTGCGAAAAGTTTGTAACAGATGTTGATGTGCCGGAAGTAAAACAACAATTGGTGTTGTTCTCATTTGTTTCACCGGAGGATACCGCCATTAAAGCAGAAGTTTGGATGTCGAAGCCGGTATTTTCCAGAAATAACAACAAAACGGATGAGCCTGTAAAAGATGTTACCGTAACCATTACATCACCAAGCGGACAAAGTGCTATTTTACCTTTTAATGAAAGTGTACAAGCCTATTATTTGCATCAATCTGTGTTTAAAATTGAAGCAGGTAAAACGTATAAAATTACTGCAGTTAAGGGTGATTTTAGTTTAAGTGCAACAACCACGGTGCCAATTCATGTAGCAGAAGTAAGTGGTTATACCTATCAAAATTTAGGTGGGCAAAATACCAGTGGAAATTTACCGTACTATCGCCATCAAGTGAAGTGGGCTGATTTACCCGAAACTAAAAATTTTTACCGATTAAACTTAAGTAGGTTTAATGTTTATAATAACGATACTGTATTTAATGATGTTGGCGATGTAATGGTTAATGATGAAAGTAGAAATCAACAGCAATTAAGTGTACTGTTTGATGATTACACCTATACTTTCGAATTTGATTCGGCTAATAAAACGGTAATGGCTTTTTTACTTACCACAGACGAGGCATATTACCAATACCATTTGCGCAGGTTAAACTATTATGGCGAAGATCCGTTTAGCGAACCATACCCTCAGTACAACAATGTGAATGGAGGATTAGGTGTGTTTGGATCGTATCGAAAAACACAAAAATGGTATAGTTTTAAGTAACTAATTACTAGAAATCCAAAGATTGGGTTTCTGCTTCAAACTTAGCCTTGTTAATGGGTACAACGCCCACGTCTTCACAAACTAGTCCGCCTGCTAAATTGGCCATGGCTGCGGTTTGTTTCATGTTTAGTTTTAATGCAAAACATAATGCTGCTACACTTATTACGGTATCCCCGGCACCGCTTACATCGGCTATTTTACGGATATGCGCAGGTAGGTACTCAAATGTATTTCCGTCCGTAATCATGACACCTTTCTCGCTCATGGTTATCATGGCGTGTTTAAGTTGCATGTTTTGCATTAATGTTTTTACTGCAGACTCAAAAGTCGGTTTGTCATCTACATCAATATCTATATGTAAACCTTCACGTAACTCTTTTAAATTGGGTTTAAATAAATCGGCTTTTTGGTATGCATTGAAGTTGCGTTTTTTAGGATCAACCACAACAGGAATTCCTCTTTTATGTGCCTCTTCTGTAATTTTAGCAATGTTATCGGTGGTTAGTACCCCTTTGTCGTAATCTTCAAAAACTAACACATCCGCATCAATCAATAATTGATGAATACGCTCCACCAATTCATAACTTTCTACGGCAGATATGGATTCGGTATTTTCTGTATCAATACGCAACATTTGTGTGGCTTGTGAAATTACGCGTAGCTTAACTGTTGTTGCCCTGTCTTTAGACTTTACTATGCCTGTGGTGCCTACACCGTGTTGGTGAAACAACTCAATTAAATCATCACCATCTTTATCATTGCCCACTACCGAGCACACAATTGGCTTTGCACCAAGTGCCACCAAGTTCATGGCCACGTTAGCGGCACCACCCAATCTGTTTTCCTTTTTTTCTACCGCAACAACAGGTACAGGAGCTTCGGGTGAAATGCGTTCAACCTTACCGAAATAGTAGGCATCAATCATCACATCACCAACTACCAAAACTTTTAAACCTTCAAATTGCTTAAGTATATTTTTCATTGTTGTTGCTTCTTCAATAGTTAATTAACTTAGCATGTCTAATGCTTTTTTTATCCTGCTTAAGGCCTCTATAATTTTATCATCGCTGGTGGCGTAGCTAATGCGTATGCATTGTGGTGCACCAAAAGCCTCACCGGTAACCATGCTTACATGTGCATGGTGCAATAAATACATACATAAATCGGTAGCTGTGTTTATGGTTTTTCCTTCAAACGATTTACCAAAATAATAACTTACATCCGGAAATAAATAAAACGCACCTTCCGGATTGTTACATACCCAATTTGGTATTTGTTTTACTTCTTGTAAAATTAATTCACGTCTGCGTTTAAATGCTTTTACCATCTCTGCGCTTGGTTTCATATCGCCATTAAGCGCTGCAACTGCTGCCTTTTGCGTAATGCTGCTGGTAGCAGAGGTAAACTGACTCTGTATTTTTTCACAAGCTTTGGTGATGGTAGGATGCGCGGCCAAATAGCCCAATCTCCATCCTGTCATGGCATATCCTTTTGATAAACCATTGATGGTAATTACACGGTCTTTGATGTTTTCAAAACAACCTATACTTTCATGTTTGCCCACAAAGTTGATGAACTCGTAAATTTCATCGGATATGATGTAAATGTTTGGATGTTTTTCAAACACACTAACTAATGCTGCTAATTCATCTTTGCTGTATACACTACCTGTAGGATTACATGGAGAGGAAAAAATGAATAATTTACTTTTAGGAGTAATTGCAGCCTCTAGTTGCTGGGCATTTATTTTATATTGTTGTTCAACTGTTGCATTTATAAAAACGGGTACACCCTCGATTAACTTAGCCATTTCGGAATAACTCACCCAATATGGAGTAGGGATAATCACTTCATCACCACTATTTACCAAGGCCATCATGGCATTCATAATACAATGTTTGGCACCGGTTGAAACCAATATTTGATCGGAGGTAAAGTGTAAGTTATTGTCGCGTTTAAACTTATTTACAATGGCTTCACGCAACTCCGGAATACCTGCAACAGGAGTATAATAACTAAAGTTATTTTCTATGGCATCCTTTGCCGCATCTTTGATGTGTTGCGGTGTGGTAAAATCAGGTTCACCTAAACTCAAACTAATAATGTCGAAACCTTTGGCGGCCAATTCTCTTCCAAGTTTCGCCATGGCTATGGTTTGCGGTTCGTTAATATAATCAACGCGATGCGCTAAATTCATGTGTTTACTGTTAAAGTGCGAATATAGTGTTTATACCAATATGCCTCTAAAATAACAGTTAATGTATGCTGGTTTTAAGTTGCTCTAATTTATCGTACATACCCTTAAAAAAGCGATTCCGTTGTTTTTCGGATACCGCACTGATTTGTATGGATTTGCGTAATAAATTATTCACCCATCTTTCATTTTCTTCCACAAAGTCGGGTGTGGTGGTGCTCATCATATTAAAAGTATTGTTACTTAAATAAGCCAATTTATTGCCATTTAAATCCACAATAATACTGTTGTTCCCAATCATGATTTCGCTTTGAAACAGCCTAAAGTTTTTATTTCCATTTGTTTCTTTACTTTCTGTTTCTGCTTTGGTTTGTATATTTTTAATACACTCGGTTAAACAATCACATATTTTAAATGCTTGCTCTTTGTTTTCGAAGTAACCTGATTCCCAAAAGTACTCTATTTGCTTGATAGAGCTATTGATAGTGTCCTCACTCCAAATTTCAGTTGATTGACAATGGTTGTAGTGCTTTAGCAATGTTTTAGCAACCTCAATTAACTCCGTATTTACAAGACCCGCATTATATTTCTTGCCATTATAAGCTTCTACATTAACAATGTTTTTTAACCAATAAAATATTTTAAACGCAGTTAGTTCGTCATCAAAAAAGTGATGCCATATCGGAATGTCATCTGCGGCATATAATATACTACTCTCGGGAGTTTCGCTAATGCGTTTAACATTATCGCACATGGTAACCAACCAGTGTTTAAAGTTCTCTTCCTTGCCATCCAACTTAAAGTAATTAAAGCTTACGTTGTTTGAGTTGGTTTGTGTTTGTGTTTCAAAAGGCACTTTAAAATGTGCACATATCAAGGCAATTTCATCAATACTCAATAATGTTTCTGCCCTCAGTCTGCGGTAGGCGCTATCGTTGCTGGTATTCAATAACTCTGCAAGTTCGTCAACAAACGAAACATTGCTTGGTACTACAGATTTTACTCGGGTTAAAAAGGCTTTTTGAATATCTTTTGCTTTGGTCATTTTGGGGTACTTGTTGTACGCAAGATATCGATTCTTACTCATCATTTGCAAAAAATGCAAATTGCGCATTGAGTTTTACCAACTGTTGCAAATTTTAATAAACTCTGTTTTTGTATTGGCAAACTCCAATTGGTTTTGGCTTGATAGCTGGTGCAGATTTGTACCATAAATTATAAACATATGAAAAAGCCGAATCTTAAAATCGTTTTCACATTAATGTTGTTTGTTGCTTCTGCCTTTGCTGCAATTGCACAAAACGCTCGTCCTACCATTACGGTATTAAATATTGATACCAAAGGTTTATCACTCGACCCACAACAAATGGGTAACTTGGTACGAATTGAATTGGAAAAACTCGATACATTTGATGTTACCGACCGTTATGATGTTGCCTACCTAATTGACAAGAACAAATTAAACATTACCAATTGTTACGGTAAATTATGTTTGTTAGAAGTGGGTACTACCATAAAAACAGATTATATGTATACGGGTAGTGTTGAGTTATACGGACAAACCATCATCACTACATTTAGGTTAATTAATGTAAAAAACGGAACGGTAGAACGTACTTCTGTTGATGAGTATTTAAACTTTCCGCTTGAGTTACAACAAATGGCCAGCATTAGTATTCGTAAGATGTTTGGTTTGCAGAACAACCAAGAGTTAGTAACTCGCCTAACTCAAAAATTTGATTACGAAAATGCCATCAATAACCCCGACAAAACCAGATTGAATTTATCAGGTCCACGTTTTGGTTACACCTTTTTATTAGGCGAGCAAGCTACACGTTTGGGCGACTCAAAAGAACAAGGTGGCTTTGAGGCTTATCCTGCCATGTTTCAGTTTGGTTACCAGTTTGAAAAGCAGTATTTAAACGAAGGGAATTACCAGGCTTTGTTTGAGTTTATTCCCATGATAACCGGTGTTGATCAACAGTTAATTGTGCCAAGTATTACCATTTTAAATGGTTTTAGAAATAACAAACATGGTTGGGAAGTGGCTATTGGTCCATCCATTAGTATTGCATCTTATAAAGATTTAGCATTGATAGATGGAAAATACTACACCGAAGATGAATTGAAAACAGCAGGTATAACAAAATACGATTTAAAGAAAACAGTGGATAGTCGTGGACAAAGTGAGTTAACCTCGGCATTGGTGGTGGCTTTGGGTAAAACATTTAAATCGGGTAAAATGAACATCCCACTTAATATTTGGGCTTCTGTTCCATCAAAAGACGGATTCAGAATAGGTGTTTCTATTGGTTATAACTCTAAAAAATAAGTAACGCATGAACACTACATTAATAATAGTTGCCCTATTCTTAGTTAAAGTGTTGCTTATAATTTTAAGTGCTGATTTTATATCGGGATTGGTACATTGGTGGGAGGATGCTTATGGTAATCCCAACTGGAAATTTATTGGAAAAAGTATTGTACAACCCAATATCGAACATCACCAATACCCACGAAAGTTCTTACTAAATACTTTTTTCGATAGGGTAAAAATATCGATGATTACCGGAGTTGTAATTTGTGTGGTGCTGGCCTTTTTTAACATGTTTAGCATTGAAATTGCCGTCACTTTATTTTATGCAGCTATGGCTAATCAGGTTCATGCCATGGCCCACCGTACCGATAAAGAAAATGGAAAGTTGGTTGTTTGGCTGCAGAAAATAGGATTACTGCAATCGAGAAAAATGCACGGTTATCACCATAAATCACCCTACAATTTAAACTACTGTATTCTAACAAACTATTTAAACCCAATTTTAAATGTTTTCAATTTCTGGGATGTATTAGAGCTCACCTTAGCCAAAATAGGAATCAAGCACAATAGAAATCATCCTGATAGAAATGGTTACTAAACTAAACGGAAACCTAATCATGGGTTTCCGTTCTTATTTGGTTCGGTTTGTTGTTTGCCAAGTTGGCTTAAATCTTCATTTCAAGTCAACACAAATTGTTGTTTTCAAGTCAACATTACATTTAATACCATTCATACACGTCATAATTGCTTGAAAAACAACATTGGAATTGATGTTGTAGACTAAAGTTAACCTCACTAAAATGAGGGAATAAACAAGCATTATTACCATATGAACTTTAATAATTTTACCATCAAATCGCAGGAAGCCGTGCAACAAGCACAGCAAATAGCAACTGCAACCGGCAATCAATCTATTGAAACCGGACACCTGTTAAAAGGTTTGCTAGAAACAGACGAGAACGTTGTTTCATTTTTATTGAAAAAACTAAATGCCAATCCTGCCCGTATTGAGCAAGCTTTGGATGCCATGATTAAAGGCTACCCCAAAGTAAGTGGTGGTGGCGGACAATATTTGAGTAACTCAGCCAACCAAGCTTTAAGCAAAGCACAATCGTTTTTAAAAGAATTTGGAGATGAGTTTGTATCCGTTGAACACCTTTTATTAGGATTACTATCGGCAGGCGACAACACATCAACCCTATTAAAAGATGCTGGCCTAAACGAAAAAGATTTAAAAGCAGCCATTAAGGAATTACGTGGTGGCAATAAAGTTACTTCGCAAAGTGCCGAGGCACAGTACAACTCCTTAAACAAATACGCCAAAAACTTAAACGAGCTGGCACAAGCCGGCAAATTAGATCCGGTAATTGGACGTGATGAAGAGATTAGACGTGTGCTTCAAATTTTATCGCGCAGAACAAAAAATAATCCTGTACTTATTGGTGAACCAGGTGTGGGTAAAACCGCAATAGCCGAAGGCTTGGCACACCGTATTGTTAGTGGTGATGTGCCTGAAAACTTAAAATCAAAACGCATTTTTTCGTTAGACATGGGCGCCTTAATTGCCGGTGCAAAATACAAAGGTGAGTTTGAAGAGCGATTAAAAGCAGTAGTAAAAGAAGTAATGGATAGCGATGGAGAAATTATTTTATTTATTGATGAAATACACACCTTAGTTGGTGCAGGTGGTGGTGGCGAAGGTGCCATGGATGCTGCTAATATTTTAAAACCAGCATTGGCCCGTGGTGAGTTGCGTTCTATTGGGGCAACTACCTTAGCCGAATACCAACGCTACATCGAAAAAGATAAAGCCTTAGAAAGACGTTTTCAAAAGGTATATGTGGATGAACCCGATACCGAAAGTGCCATTTCTATTTTACGTGGATTAAAAGAACGTTACGAAGTACACCACAAAGTGCGCATAAAAGACGAAGCGATTATTGCTGCAGTAGAATTATCACAACGTTATATTAGCGATCGTTTTTTGCCCGATAAAGCTATCGATTTAATGGATGAAGCGGCTTCAAAATTACGTTTAGAAATTGATTCGGTGCCCGAAGAAATAGACCAATTGGACCGTAGAATTATGCAGTTGGAAATTGAACGCGAAGCCATTAAACGCGAAGGTGATGATGATAAAATAAAACAACTCAGCGAAGAAATTTCAAACCTGCAAGCCGAACGTAATTCGTTAAAAGCAAAATGGCAAAGCGAAAAACAAGTGGTTGATGGCATACAACAAACCAAACAAGAAATTGAAAACCTAAAACACGAAGCCGAGATAGCCGAACGTAATGGCGACTTTGCTAAAGTAGCCGAAATACGCTACGGAAAATCGAAAGAAGCAGAAGCGCGTTTACAAGATTTTCAGGAAAAACTTACCCTGCAACAAGGCGATAGTGCTATGGTAAAAGAGGAAGTGGATAGCGAAGATATTGCAGGTGTGGTAAGTCGTTGGACAGGTGTGCCTGTTACCCGAATGCTACAAAGTGAGCGCGAAAAGTTATTGCACTTAGAAGATGAATTGCACAAACGTGTGGTTGGACAAGAAGAAGCCATTGAGGCCATTGCCGATGCCATACGCAGAAACCGCGCAGGATTAAGCGACCCCAAAAAACCAATTGGTTCGTTTATATTTTTAGGTACAACAGGTGTTGGTAAAACAGAGTTGGCAAAAGCATTGGCTGAATTTTTATTCAATCAAGACAATGCAATGATTCGTATTGACATGAGTGAGTACCAAGAGAAACATACGGTGAGTCGTTTAATTGGAGCGCCTCCGGGATACGTGGGTTACGAAGAAGGCGGACAGTTAACGGAAGCCGTGCGCAGACGTCCTTACTCGGTGGTGTTGTTAGATGAAATAGAAAAAGCACACCCTGATGTATTTAATATTTTGTTACAAGTGTTAGATGATGGTCGCTTAACCGATAACAAAGGTCGTATGGCTAATTTTAAAAATACCATCATCATCATGACTTCTAACATTGGTTCGCACATCATTCAAGAAAAATTGGAAGATTACAACGAGTTTAACAAAGAAGATAAAATTGCGGAAGCCAAAGCCGGAGTGATGGATTTGTTAAAACATACCATTAGGCCTGAGTTTTTAAACCGTATTGATGATGTGATGATGTTTACGCCATTAAGCCGCGAAAATGTGCGCGAAATTGTAAACATTCAATTTAAGTCGTTGCAACATACCATGGCCGAACAAGGCATGGAAATTAGTGCCACCGATGAAGCATTGGATTGGTTATCGCAGTTGGGTTACGACCCTCAATTTGGTGCCCGCCCATTAAAACGTGTGATGCAAAAACGCATTTTAAACGAACTCTCAAAAGAGATTTTAATGGGCAACATCAAAAAAGACAGCAGCGTATTAATTAAACTCAACGACAAAAATCAATTCGAGTTTGTGAATGAATAGGCGCCTCGAGTTTGCTCTGGGAGGCATGAGGTTTGGAGCAAGTGTCGAGAGGTGTTTTTTAACGATTCACTTCTCGATACTCTTCGCTGCGCTTCGAACTCGAAGTGACTATATCGTGATTAAGTAAATTCTCCGTGGTGTAAAAACTGCGGAGGATTTTTTTTCAACCCCCTCGAGCAGGCACAGACCATAGCGTCTGTTGTGCTCATTGGGTAGGCTGTGTGTAGTGCGTGTATCGAGAGGTGATTCCACTTCTCGATACAAAAAACTCATTCGTGCCTCATTCGTTTTTCACTCGAAGAGGCTTTAATTAAAAAAAATTTAATTCTCCGTGGTGTAAAAACTGCGNNACAGACCATAGCGTCTGTTGTGCGCATTGGGTAGGCTGTGTGTTAGTGCGTGTATCGAGAGGTGATTTTTATAGTAATCCACTTCTCGATACAAAAAACTCATTCGTGCCTCATTCGTTTTTCACTCGAAGAGGCTTTAATTAAAAAAAATTTAATCCTCCGTGGTGTAAAAACTGCGGAGGATTTTTTTTCAGCCCCCTCGAGCAGGCACAGACCATAGCGTCTGTTGTGCGCATTGGGTAGGCTGTGTGTTAGTGCGTGTATCGAGAGGTGATTCCACTTCTCGATACAAAAAACTCATTCGTGCCTCATTCGTTTTTTACTCGAAGAGACTTTAACTAAATAAAAATTAATCCTCTGTAGTGTAAAAGCTGCGGGGGATTTTTTTCTTTTCTCTCCTAAATACGTATGTTTGAGTAAACACTACTATTGATGAAAAACATATACTTAATTATTGCGGTGCTGTTTGTATTTGCGTCATGTACCAAAGAAGAAACACCAAAACCACAAACGCCAACCAATACCGATACGGTAGAAAAAATTATTCAAATCAACACCTCTTTTGGTACCATGTATATGTGGTTGTATAAAGAAACGCCACTTCATCGCGCTAACTTTTTAGGTTTGGCTGATACCAACTTTTTTGATAACACCACGTACCACCGTATCATCAGTAATTTTATGATTCAGGGTGGAGATCCTAACTCAAAAGATAGCGACCCGAATAATGATGGTTCAGGTGGACCGGGTTATACCATTCCCGCTGAAATCGATACAAGCAAACACCGTCATGCACGTGGTGAGGTAGCCGCAGCACGTTTGGGTAATGCACAAAATCCTTTAAAGGCATCAAGTGGTTCACAGTTTTACATTTGTCATTCTACTTCGGGTACTAAACATTTAGATAATGAATACACCGTTTTTGGCAAAATTATTAAAGGTATTGAAGTGGTAGATGCAATTATTGTTCAACCTAAAAACGCCAGCACCAACCGCCCACTTACCGATATAAAAATGGATGTAAATGTGGTGGAGAAAACACGCCAACAATTGCGCACCGAATTTAATTTTGAAGCCAATTGATGCAACATTTTGTTCCTCCGTTTTTAAATAAAGAGTTTACGGTTAAAACTAGTCGTAGTGGTGGTGCTGGTGGGCAAAATGTAAATAAGGTTGCTACCAAAGTGTTGCTTGAGTTTAATGTACAATACTCGCAGTTATTAACGGAGGAAGAACGTGTTGTTTTGCTTGAGAAATTAGCAGATAAACTTACATCAGAAGGTGCAATTCAAATTGTGGCTCAAACAGAACGCAGCCAGCTGGCCAATAAAGAAATTGCATTTAAAAAAATGTACCAATTGTTGAATAAGTGTTTTGTAGTGCGCAAAAAACGTAAGGCAACTAAACCTACAAAATCATCGGTGCAAGAAAGATTAACTTCCAAAAAACGTGATGCAGAAATTAAGTTGATGCGGAAAAAAGTGCGGTAGAGAAGGAGCTCTCACAGAACGCACGGAATTTCATAGAAACCGTAAGGCGAACTAGGCTTCAGTTGTGTTATGTTTCTCATAGAAAGCTACTAAATTATAAACCTTACATATCTATCATCATCCGAAGCCTTGGCGAAGGATGACAACCTCCACTACTTTCCTGAAACCGCCTTCACTTCACGTTGCATATTCAGCATCGTTACATAAGGTCCTTCTGCAATAAATAAATTAATAATCCAACTTGGAATATGCCCTGCAGGGTCAAAAAATAATTCGTATTCGCCTTTGGTTTGTCCGTTGGGTAATGAGGTATAATGCCAAGTGGCTCTGCCGTTTTTTATACGCACATTTCCTTCCACTTCGGCACCGTAATTGGGTAAAGAGTGTGAGTGCATGCGATAACTTCCATCAGCATCTTTACTCAACTTAGTAATAGAGTACTGGTCACGGTCATCAACAGGCCAAGGTGCATCTGTAATATGGTAATAAATTACTTCTTGCTTAGAAATTTGTTTCACCACCACACTTTTTTTGCATTTGTAAATCCAGTTAGGGTAATGGCTTACATTCATAGCAACCTTTAATACATTTTCTATTGGTGCATCAAAAATAACTTCAGCCCTAATTCCTTTTACCGGATAATCAGGAACATTAGAAGTAAACACCTTGATGTTGTTAGCCGCTTTTACCATGTGCCACGAAACAGGCGCATGTGCAAACGTAAACACATGCATCAACACCAAAAGCAATAAAATGCTGTACCGGTTTTTATTCGGTAACTTCGGTGTTATTGTCGATTTTAGGTGCTCTTTTCGAGCCTTTGTATAATTCAAACTTGTAGTATTTACACTCCAATGGGCCGTTAAACAAAGTTAATCGCTGACTGGCAGCCAAACCTACTTTTTTTAATGCACCTACATTTGAAGAGATGATCCAAGCAGTATAACCATCGAAGTCTTGTTTTAGTTTGTCGCCAATCTGTTTATAAAACGGACCAATTTCTTCAATGGGTAAACGTTCGCCATACGGAGGGTTCATCACCACTAAACCTGCCACACCTTGAGGTGGTTTTACTTCTTCAAAACGTTTATTACTTAACTTGATGTCTTCATCCAAACCTGCACGTGTGGTATTGGCACGGGCAATTTCTATGGCTTTAAACGTTTTATCACTCCCCATAAAAATGGTATCCGTTTCTTTGATGTTGGCTTTGGCTTCATCAACAATACTTTGCCATAATTTACGGTCGAAGTTTTTCCAATGCATAAATCCGAAGTGTTTTTTAAACAAACCTGGGGCAATGTTTTTGGCATACAATGCGGCTTCAATTAATATGGTTCCGCTACCGCACATGGGGTCAACAAAAGCACCTTTACCATCCCAACCGGTTAATAAAATCATTCCGGCTGCGGTAACTTCATTTATTGGTGCAAGGGTTTGTTCGGTACGGTAACCTCTGCGGTGTAAACTCTCTGCCGAACTATCAAACGAAATGCTTACTTCATCGCGTACAATATGCACCGCAATACTTAAGTGTGGGTTGGTAATATCAACGCTAGGTCTGCGACCAAATTTATCCCTGAACCTATCAACAATAGCATCCTTTGTTTTTTGAGAAACAAACTGAGAATGGTTAAAATAATCAGTACTTAAACTGGTATGTACAGCCAATGTACCATCCACATCAAGGTAATCTTCCCAGCTGATGCGTCTTATTTCTTCATATAAATCACGGTCGTTGCGCGCCTTGAATTTTATAAAAGGTACCAATATTTTTAACGCGGTACGTGTGCAAAGGTTTGCACGGTACATTACGCCTAAATCTCCGGTAAAACTAACGGCCCTGTTGTGTTTTTCAACATCGGTGGCACCTAGGTTAAGCAGCTCGTTTACCAACACAGGTTCAAGATATTGCTGTGTAGTGGCCACCATGTTAAATGTTTGTTGTGTAAAAGAATACATAAATATATAGGGGGCAAATGTAACCTAAATCTAGTTAGGTATTATATTCGCGCCACTTATTTACACTTTTGATTATGAATATATTGTTAATTGGCTCTGGTGGACGTGAACATGCATTTGCTTATAAACTAACTCAAAGCACCTTGTGTACCAAGTTGTTTGTTATGCCCGGCAATGCCGGAACGGACCAATTGGGGGTTAATGTTCCAATCAATCCGCTTGATTTTGCCATTGTAGGTAAGTTTTGTGTTGATAATGAAATTGGATTGGTGATAGTAGGACCTGAGGAGCCTTTGGTTAAAGGGATGCGCAATCATTTTATGGCCGATAATCATTTAAAAACCATTCCGTTTGTTGGGCCTGATGAAATAGGCGCACAAATGGAAGGCAGTAAAGATTGGAGCAAAGCGTTTATGAAACGCCACCAAATACCCACCGCAGCCTACGAAACATTTACGTTTGAAACCATACATGCGGGTGTTGATTATGTGAAGAACCACAGTTTACCTGTTGTGTTAAAAGCAGATGGGCTTGCAGCCGGTAAAGGAGTTTTGATTTGCGAAAGCAATGAAGAAGCGGTTACCGAAATTCAAGCCATGATTAAAGAACAAAAGTTTGGTGCAGCAAGTGCTAAGGTTGTGGTGGAGCAGTTTTTAAAAGGCATTGAGTTATCTGTTTTTGTGGTTACGGATGGTAAAAATTATAAGGTATTGCCAAGTGCAAAAGATTACAAACGTATTGGCGAAGGTGATTCCGGTTTAAATACAGGAGGCATGGGTGCTGTTAGTCCGGTGCCATTTGCCGATGATGTGTTTATGCAAAAAGTAGAAGAGCGCATTATTAAACCAACCATTAATGGTTTGGTAAAAGATGGTATACATTACGTTGGTTTTATTTTTATAGGGTTGATGAGCATGGATGGTGAACCTTATGTGATTGAATACAACAGCCGCATGGGCGACCCTGAAACTGAAGTGGTATTACCACGTATTGAGAGTGATTTTGTGGAGTTGATGTTGGCCACCGGAAAAGGAACTTTAAACGAATATGATTTAAAAGTATCAAACCAAACTGCCGTAACGGTAATGTTGGTTGCTGAAGGGTACCCGGGCGATTATGCCAAAGGTAAAGTAATGACAGGTTTTGATGAGGTGAAAGATTCGTTGTTGTTTCATGCCGGAACCAAAAAGAATGATAACGGAGATTTGCTAAGCAATGGCGGACGATTATTGGCCATCACCTCATTTGGTAACAATGTAAAAGAAGCAGTAACAACATCGTTAACCAATGCCGAAAAAATACAATACGAAGGCAAGTACTACCGTAAGGATATTGGGTACGAGTTTTTGTAAATGTATCTCAGTTTGTTTATCAGTAAAGTTTTTAACGCAGAGGTACGCGGAGAAAAGATAGAGGAGTTGGTCGCACGAACGGGAGGTCGCAGCGTTAATTCTTTCGGAATTTTTAATAATCAAACGATTTGAAAACAGCTCCGATACTCTTATTACTCAATAGTGTTCACCCTACGGATATAAAGTTTTGTAATGATATAAAATAAAACGGGAGTTGCTTACAACAAGTACTCCCGTTTTTTTATTGCTTACACATTTGTAGTTTACTAAAATTTCTTTTGATTAAAATGATAACCAACTCCTAACTCAAGTCTAAAAAACATAGGATAATAATCTGCAATTACGGGTGTTCTGTATAACGGGAAACCGAGGTTGAATAACAGTTCGCTGTAAATCCTTTTTGAAAAAGTATATTTCATTCCTCCTCCAAAAGTTAAGCCAACAGCATTAACTGTTTTTGTTTCTTTGTTCATCAAATCTCTTTCGGGTAGCAAAACTTTATATGAGTTCAGTTTGCCATGATGAATCAATCCACCAACATTTCCAAACAGCTTAAACTTATTGCTGTTTTTACCCAAATAATAACGGTACTCCGGCTGAATAAAAAATCCGGTGATGTTGTTAAATGTTTCTGTTGCTCCACCAAAATCTATGATATATACAGGATTTGAACCGTAGTTAATTTGCACACCCATTGATTGATTGGATGAATCGGGTAAATATTCGTAACCTAATGAATATTTTACAGGAGTAAATTCTCTGTACTTTTCAGCATATAAACCATTAAAGTATGGCGTGAAATAACCAAGAATATCAGTTCTGATGTAATGTTGTTGAGCTAATGTATTGGTAACTACCATCACCAAACAAATGAATAAAATCCTTCTGAACATTTTCTACATCCAAATCTTAATCACGCCATATTTCCAAAGCATGTAAAAAATCATTCCGGCTATTAGCGAGAGTAAAATTAAATAAGGTAATAAAGGACGTTTCTTTTTTGTAAAAGGGTCGTTTAAGTTTACTTGCGCTCCGGCAGGCAAATCGGCCAGGTGTGTTAATGTATTACCAAACTGTATATTAACAGTGGCTCTTGCATTAATGGCCCAACCATTTGCATCTAATAAAGGAGCGAGGTTACGTTTACGTAATTTTAAGTAGGCCATAATCATAGATGGTCCTGAAATTACCAATATCAAACCTATGATGGCCAAGGGCATTTTCCACCATGTTAAAGCAACAAAACCTGATATTACAGAAGCTATTGCGGTACCGATTGCACCTAGGGCTAAACTAATGGCCGCAAAAATTCCCACAAACTTACCAATATCAAATGGTGGTGGAGGTGGCGCTTTTTGTTCGGTTAATGCTTTTGCAGGCATTTCTTCTATCGATTTTGTGGCACTGGCTGTTACCTTATTGTCTTCTTCGGCCGCAAACTTGTTTACTTGTTTCTCAATAAAATTAGAAACCTTACGGTAAGGTGCCCAAAATGCTTGCTTTATACTTATTGGGTTGTCAATTATTTTTACTACGGTAGCATCCCAGTCCATGCCGTTTCTATCGTAAAACACTGCATTTCTTCCCACTACTAAATTATCAATATCACCATTGGTAAGTGCTGCCACAATGGTCATTTTTTCGTTGGTGGTTTTTGATGTACAATCACAATACATTAAAAACATATCGCTATAGCCGGCCATGGTATTGTGTTTGGCCATGTCATTTACTTTTATACACAAATCGCAACTGCGTTGGTCAATGTATAAAGTTCCTGCCTGAAAAATAGCCTCTGAATCAGGCGAATAAAAATCGTAAAAGGTTACAAAGTTTTTAAGTAGAATAAACAAATAATGGTAATAACGCACCAACTGATCTACCATAATAATGTTATCAGCTTCATTGGCCATGGCCAAATCTTTTTGAACCAATTCGGTTAACTGAATTTCGTAGGTGTTGCTTATTAAATCGTTTATAGTGGTGTTGCCTAATTGTTCAACTGCATTTCCTTCTTTTTCATTTATCCATTGTATGTATGGCTCAAAAGTGGCCTTAATGGTTTCCCAGTTATTTTCGGTTATTTGGTTTTGGTTTGAAAACAAGGGCAACACAATTTGCTGATGAAAAGTAAGTATGGTTTTTTCCCACGCAGGATTGATGCCTTGCATAAGATTTAATGGTTTATCTGCTTCAATTTTGGCCAATGGGTAACCTGCAATTTCGTCCATACAAGTGCTTAAATCTTTAGGACTAATTGCACCCACGCGTTCAACCAATACATTTAAAACTTCGGTTGTTTGTGGGTCGAATGCTGCTAATCGGCAACGAATAAAATAATCATCAATCTTATTTTTGATGGCTAAAAAAGTAGCATAAGCTTGGTTGGTATTCAACCCAAAAGGTAAAATGGATTTATTGTTTTCGGCCTTTTGTTGCCAAGCATGGTATTGATTACATAGGTTGAAAAATAAATTGATGTGCTCTTGGTCAATACCGCTTTCACCGCTTCTGTCGGGTTTGCTGCCTACACAAGTAATTATATTTTCTATTACACCTTTTAGTAAATCATTTTGGGTTGAGTTGGACGTAATAATTCCATCTCCATTAAATGCAGAGTTTGCAAAAATGCGGTTAATGTCTGCTGTTTCACCAAGTGTAATTTCATTTGCATCAGCTTTACCTAAATTACGTAATATGGTTTTTGCAGAGGCAAACAATGTTTTTCCTGCTTCGTTATCGGTATTTATAGCCGATAGGGGAAATACCGTTTTTGGATTTAAAATATCATCCGGATTTTTAATAACAGATACCAGCCAAGCAACGGCATCCAATATTTCGGGTACCCTTATTTGCCCGTCATTATCGGTATCAATCAGTGCCAATGTTTTGGTATCAATCTCTAAACCACTTACCGGGCAACTTAATGCCGTCCATAGTTTTTGATCTAATTCATTCAAGTGCAATAAATCGTCTCCGCTCTCAATATTAACGCGCTTAACACCACCAACGGTGGAAAAATTCCAAACATGGTTATTCATAATGATTTAGTTAACGATAAGTACAATACTTATCACTTGCTAAACTAATTAAATTGATGAAATTTTCCTATGCATGATACCATTTTAGCTATTTATTAGTCATAGTGTTGTTACATAAACATGTGGTGCTTTGTTATTTATTGTAAAAAAATTAACCTTGCAACACTACACTTACATTAATCATGAATAAAATAATTCTTCTTTTATCGATTTTATTTGCTTGCACTTTGTCGCTTTTTGCCGCTAATGGTGATACCACGCAAGTAAATGTATTTAATAAGTTCCACATGTCGCGTTACGGTAATTTTGATCAAAAGGCCAAAATGCCCGACAACAAAACCTTTCAGCGCGTTTGGTTAAAATACACATTAGGTTGTTTAAGCAATGGACAGTGCGAATGGGATTATACCATTAAGCTATTTTTGCGTGAGCGCACAGGTAAAAATGATTCTACTTTACAGCAAGCACCTTATTTAAAAGTAAATAATATAGCAAGAGATTCTGTGGTTTACTCATTAGATACCACTTGGAGAAATGTGTACAACGCAACCACAAAACAAACAGATTCTGTTGCATCAACCCCTATAACCGTAATCTTACATGGTGATAGTTTAAATCCTTTAAATGTTACACAAACCATTGTTGCGTTTCCTGTAAATTATTGGCGCGTAAACTTTGATACCACAGGAGCTAGAGTTGATTCAGTTTTTGTTGGTGGAGGCGAAATTATTCGTCAAAAATTTACCCCTTATTACCGTGTGTTTGAAGTGGTAAATAATTTGGAGATGGGAAGGTTTATTTCTCCATATGCAAAGTCGTTTCCTAAAAGTTTTCAGTACGACTACATTTATGATGTTACTGAATATGCACATTTGTTAAAGGACTCTGCTGAATTTAGAATTGAATACCAGGGTTACTCATATGGCTTTACGGCCACTTGGGACATGATTTTTGTGGAAGGCACACCTGCACGAGAAGTGGTTAAAATTGAGAACATATATAATGGTGGTTACAACTACGGACAAGCAACTTCAATAGAAGCAGCTTTGGCACAAAAATCATTTACTGTTCCTGCAGATGCAGTAGCAACCAAAGCACGTATTATAATCACTGGCCATGGTGCCGATAACAACGAAGGTTGTGCTGAGTTTTGTGCTAAAAAAATGTACTTAAAACACAACGGCACCCAAATAGCTGAGCAGTTGGTTTGGAAAGATGATTGTGGTAGCAATCCAATTCCTGCGCAACCTGGAACATGGGTGTACAATCGCTCAAATTGGTGTCCGGGCGAAAAAGTAAGAAACTATGATTACATGTTAAATGTTACTCCTGGTACCACACACACCATTGATTTAGACATGGAGCAATTTACCGCTAATGGAGCTGCCAGTTATAACATCAGTTTACAGTTAATACATTACAAAGCCGAAAATTTTGAAAACGATGCAGCTGTAGAAGACATCATTGCCCCTTCAAAAAATTATTTGTATAACCGCATCAACCCTATATGTGATAATGCAAAATTTGTACTTAAAAATTGGGGTAGTAAAAAGTTAACTTCTGCTGAAATATCTTACCAAATTGGGAACAATGAAGTGCAAAAGTTGAATTGGACAGGAGAGTTGCCTTTTGAAAAAGAAACCATTGTAACTATTCCTTATTTGCAATGGCCAAGTAACTTAACCGATAGAACCTTTAAAGTGTGGGTGAGTAAAACAAACGGATTAAATAGTGATGAAAACACACATAACAATGCCATGTACAGCACATTCGATTTGCCGGTTACTTTGCCAAGCAGATTTATTGTACAAACATTAACCAATGCAGCTCCATCGCAAAATAGTTATACCATTACCGACAGTTATGGTAATGTTGTTGCGTCTCGTACTTTTACCGCAGCAAGTACTTTGCACCGCGATACGTTAAACTTAGGTTTTGGTTGTTACACCTTTAAATTTATTGATACCGAAGATAATGGCTTACAATGGTGGGCAGCTCAATCGCAAGGAACAGGCTCGTTGCGCATACAAAACGTAGGCACTCCTATTCAAATTTTTAAAACGTTTGCTGCTGATTTTGGCTCATTCCAGCAGTTAAATTTCCGCATACAGCATGCGGTTGGTGTTGAACAGGAGTTGTTGAACAGTGATGCGGTTAAACTATATCCTAATCCGGCAAACAATTTAGTTACTATTGAAGGCATGGATGTTTTAAAAGCAGAGCTAACAGACGCTTCGGGTAAGGTGATTAGCACTTATAATAATCCTGTTTCAGATATTGATGTAACGAAAATTCCGGCAGGCATTTATTTCGTAAAACTTACCAATACCAGAATGCAATCGGTAGTTAAAAAACTGAGCATAGTAAAATAAAAGACTGATATCATATAAATTAAAACGGCATCAACCCTAAAAAGTTGATGCCGTTTTTTTATAATACGGATTATATTGCAGCATGATCGCCTCTGAAAGTAGTTACATCAATATACACACACACCACAAGCCAGGCACAAATGAGTTGGTGGTTCGCAATGCTTATTTAAAGTTAAACGCCCAACAAATAGTTAGGTTACCTTATTTGGTTTCTGTGGGCTTGCATCCGTGGCACATCAATAAATATAATTTAACAACCTGCACCGATTTGTTAATGGATGCCGTGCATTTAAATAATGTTTTTGCAGTTGGCGAAATTGGTATAGATCGTGCAATTGATGTTCCTGTATCAACCCAAATACAATATTTTGAAGCGCAGCTAAATATCGCCCGTGCCGTGCAAAAGCCCGTTATTATTCATGCGGTAAAAAGTTACAGCGATTTAATGCCCTTTTTAAAGAAGACAAAAGTGCCTTTTATTTTTCACGGCTTTACGGGTAATATTCAGCAGGCTAAAGAAATTTTAAAGTTTAACGCTTACCTCTCTTTTGGTAAAAGTTTGCTTGATGACAAACACCAAGAAGTCTTGACACAAATTCCCAACGATAGGTTCTTATTAGAAACAGATGTGGCAAATGTCGGTATTAGCCAAATTTATGATTTAGCCGCAACCGCAAAAGGTTTGGCGCTTGATGAGTTAAAGTCTGTTGTATTTAATACATTTGCCGCAATAACTAAAAGTAAGGTATGAGAGAAATAAAACCTTGGATGGGAAGAACCCAGTTATTGTTGGGCGAAGAAAAATTAAGCAAGCTCATCAACTCCAATGTATTGGTGGTTGGTTTGGGTGGAGTAGGAGGTATAGCGGCCGAGATGATTGCACGTGCCGGTGTAGGTAAAATGACCATTGTTGATGCCGATACGGTAGACCCGACTAACCGCAACAGACAAATACCTGCTTTACACAGCACCGAAGGTGTTTTAAAAACAGATGTGTTAAAAGCCCGTTTATTGGACATTAATCCTGATTTGGAATTAACCGTTGTTCCTGAATATTTTAGAGATGAATTAACCCACAAAATATTGGATGAAGGTAACTTTGATTATGCATTGGATTGTATTGATACGTTGAGTCCTAAGGTGTTTTTTATTAAAGCATGCATTGATAGGAAAATACCTTTAGTAAGCAGCATGGGTGCAGGTAATAAAGTAGACCCAACACAGGTTAGGGTTGATGATATATCAAAAAGTTACAACTGCAAACTGGCTAAATACACACGCAAATACTTACACAAATTTGGCATACGTAAAGGGGTAAAAGTAGTATTTAGTGCAGAGGAAGCGCAGCAATACATGGGTGTAACGATGGTTGGTGCACGCAATAAAAAATCGGCACCGGGTACCATTAGTTATTTACCTGCCGTATTTGGTTGTACGGTAGCCAGTGTAGCCATCAGGGATTTGTATGATAGGAAGTAGTTTTGTAGAGGCTGGAAGTTGGAAGTTAGAGGTTGGAAAGGACACCAAACCATAAACCCTAAACTGTAAACCAATAGTTAGTCAACCAATAACGATTCTGCTTATACCACCTATAAACAAGATACCCACTGCTAAAAATTATGGGTGTTATTTGCAAGTCAAATCACCATATTTGCCAAAGAAAATAAATAAACCATTTACGTATTATGACAAAAATAAAAGTAGCTAATCCTGTTGTTGAGTTGGATGGCGATGAAATGACCCGCATCATTTGGAAGTTTATTAAAGATAAATTGATTTTACCTTACCTTGACTTAGATATAAAATACTATGATTTGGGTATGGAGCACCGTGATGCAACAAACGATCAAGTTACGGTTGATGCGGCTGAAGCAATAAAAAAATACAATGTAGGTATTAAGTGTGCCACCATTACACCTGATGAGCAACGCGTAAAAGAATTTAGCTTGAAACAAATGTGGAAATCGCCAAACGGAACCATCCGTAATATTCTAGATGGTACTGTTTTTCGTGAGCCAATTGTTTGTAGTAACGTTCCTCGTTTGGTTCCTAACTGGACTGCTCCAATTTGTATTGGCCGTCATGCATTTGGCGACCAGTACCGCGCAACCGATTTTGTAACCAAAGGAAAAGGTAAGTTAACCATTAAGTTTGAAGGAGAAGACGGTCAAGTGATAGAGCACGAAGTTTATAACTTTAAAGGTGATGGTGTGGCGTTGGCCATGTACAACACCGAAGAAAGTATTCGTGGTTTTGCGCATGCTTGTTTTAACCAAGCACTAACTAAAAAATGGCCTTTATACTTATCAACTAAAAACACCATTTTGAAAAAATACGATGGCCGATTTAAAGATATTTTCGAGGAAATCTACCAAGCTGATTACAAAGCAAAATTTGTAGAAGCTGGCATTGTATACGAGCACCGTTTAATTGATGACATGGTTGCCAGTGCACTAAAATGGAACGGTAACTTTGTGTGGGCTTGTAAAAATTACGATGGTGATGTACAATCGGATACTGTTGCGCAAGGTTTTGGCTCATTAGGTTTAATGACTTCAGTATTGGTTACTCCTGATGGAAAAACTATGGAAGCAGAAGCAGCACATGGTACAGTAACCCGTCACTTCCGCGATCACCAGGCAGGTAAACCAACATCAACTAACCCAATCGCTTCTATTTTTGCATGGACACGCGGTTTAGAGTTCCGTGGTAAATTAGATGGCAATCAAGAGTTAGTTAATTTCTGCCAAGCATTAGAACAAGTTTGTGTTGAAACCGTTGAAAGTGGAAAGATGACTAAAGATTTAGCGGTTTGTATACATGGAAATAAAGTAAATCATGGCGAACATTACTTATATACACAAGAGTTTTTAGATGCATTAGATGTTAACCTAAAAGTAAAGTTGGGTAAATAATTTAGCCTCAATAATATCATGTAAGCCGTTGCGATTTTTCGTGACGGCTTTTTTGTTATGTGTATTTTTTGATTTCTAAGTAAGTAATTGATTATGTATTTATGGGTATTTATTATCTAAAATTCAACCCAAAATAATATTGGCTTTAATATTTTGTGCTTTATTATGATTGTCGAAATTGCATAAATACAAACTATTGATATTATGTTATTAAAGTTAAGTTTAATTGCAGCTCAATTTATAGCTGTAGGCGCTTATTGTCAAAACACAATAAACGCAGGTGGAGGTACCTTGTCTGGTTCAGGTGGTTCGGGTGATTACAGTATTGGCGATGTTTTTTACGTAGCAGCCTCAGGTACCGGTGGTGCAGCAACAACAAGTCCTGTTCAGTTTATGTCCTCACAGTTAGTTGGTCTTGCTAAAACAACCCTCTCTAAAAACATTTCTGTTTATCCCAATCCTACAAGTAATTTTTTACACTTCGATTTGGCAAAGCAAATCAATGGAAACGTAACTATTACACTTTTTGACTTTAGTGGAAAACTAATAAAGAAACAAGAAGTAAATGCTATGCAACAGACCCTTGATTTATCAGATTTGGAGTGTGCGATGTATTTTCTGATTGTTAAAGAAAATGAACAACAGGTTGCTACCTACAAGGTTATTAAAAATTAATTCAAACCCTAACACAAAAATTATGAAAAAAATATTGTTTACATCAGCAATGCTAATTGTATCTCTGTACTCGTCTGTATCAAGTGTTCATGCACAGGCACCCAAAAGAATAAGCTATCAGGCCGTTGTCAGAAATGCATCTTCAGAGGTTGTATCAGAAAAGCCCGTTTCAGTAAAACTTTCGGTATTAAGTGGATCAGTAACCGGAACTTCAGTTTATTCAGAAACGCATAGCTTAACCACCAATAAAAATGGTCTTGTGTCATTACAAATGGGCGGAGGAACCCTTGTTGCAGGAAATTTTAATAGCATCGATTGGGCAACCGGGTCTTACTTTGTAAAAACTGAAATAGATCCTGATGGTGGAACCAATTATACCATTCAAAGCACATCACAACTTTTAAGTGTTCCTTATGCATTAAATGCAAACCAAGCTGATGATATTTCGCCAAACAGGCAACTTACTTTAAGAAACACTACTGATGGATCAATTCTTAGGTTAACACCTCCCGGTAGTAGTTCAACAGGTGGTTTAGGTACTTCAAGTAATCATGATTTATACTTTTACACCAATAATCAGGATAGAGTGGTTTTTACTAAACAGGGGTACTATGGTTTTGGCACATTAAACCCTACATCCCGATTGCACTTGGCATCAAATAATAGTGAGATAAGGTTGGAAAATACGGTTGATAGCTCCTCTCTTTACCTTACTGCTCCGGGAGCTGGTTCAACAGGAGGTATCGGAACATCGAGTAACCACGATTTATACTTTTTTACTAACAATCAAGATAGGGCTGTTATTAAAAATGATGGAAGACTTGGCTTGGGTGTAATGACACCTTCATCAACACTGCATGTGGCAACAGGTAACTCAAGTGAATTGAGATTACAAAACACTACAGACAATGCCTCGATATATGTAACTGCCCCAAGTGCTCAATCAACAGGGGGTGTTGGTACGGATGGTAATTTTGGTTTATATTTTTTTACTGGTGGCCAGGATAGGGCGGTATTATCGCCATCTGGAAATCTAGGTCTGGGAAATTTCAATCCGCCATCAAAAGTTACGATAACAGGTGGCGATGTAAATATTACAGACATTGGTTCAGGAATCATTATGAAGTCTCCCAATGGACAATGTTGGAAAGTAACTGTTACTAATACAGGTACGTTTAACAGTGCGCAAATTACCTGCCCATAAATTTTAACTAATACCCAAAATCCTCATACTAAATGGTGTGGGGATTTTTTTATGCATTAAACCATTGGCATAAAAAATTACATTTGTGTTTTATGTTAAATGGAATTCTAATATGTATGTGCTAAAAATATTTACAGTAACTTTTACAGCATTTACCTTGTTGGCTTGTAACACAACAAGAGTTGTAAAACCGTTGAGTAAGGGAGAAAAGCAAGTGGGGGCAGGACTGGGTGGTGCATTGATAACATTTGTTGGGGTGCCTATGCCATTGCCTTTAACCAATGTATATGGAGCTTATGGCTTAAATGATAGAACTACGGCATTTGCGTCTCTGCATACAACCGCTTTGTTGTTCGGGGTATTTCAAACAGATATTGGTGTTAACCAAAACCTGTTGAAGCAAAAAAAATATATCCCGGGTATAAGTGTTAGTCCAATAGCCAATTTAATGTTTGATAAGTGGGATGGCAACTTTAGCTTTTATCCGCAGGTAGACCTAAATGCCTATTGGAATTATGGTAAAAAGCAGCACTTATTGTTTACTACATTTAATAATTGGTTTGAATTAAGAAAGACTAAAGCGCATAACGAAACACAAACCACACATTGGTTGCCAAGTATTGGTGTTGGGCATCAATGGCATGGTAACAAGTTAAATTGGCAATTAGAAGCCAAGTACATTGCCCCGAATCAACCCAACAAAAATATAGTAGTAGATTATATAGGGTTGGGGGATAAAGGAACTTTTGGATTATACATTGGCGTGAGTCGTAAATTCTAAGGCCATGAAAAAAGAAATTATAACAGTTTTTATGTTGATGATGGGCTTAACCTCCTGCTTAAGGTTAGACAGCCAGTTGTTTAACAGCGAAGTATTGAGCGAGTATAAGTTTGAGACTTACGCAGGAAGTAGAGAGTTAGGAACATTACCTGCAACTTATGCTGTTGCAGATAGTATGCGCCATTTGGTTACATTCACTTCGAATAGCAGCGATGGTGCCGCCAAGTTATATGGTGTATATTTAGGTGAGTTAAATAAAATTGCTACTGATACCGTTATTTTATATTGCCATGGAAATGCCAAACACATGGATAATTACTGGAACAGGGCAAAGTTGTTAGCTCATGTGGGAGGTAAACATCGTTTTGGGGTGTTGATGTTTGATTACCGCGGTTATGGCATGAGTGAAGGAAAATCATCAGAAAAAAATATTTATGCTGATGCCGATGCGGCATTAAAATGGTTACAAAGCAAAGGATTAACATCAAGCCGATTAATTGTATATGGCTATAGCCTAGGCAGTGCACCAAGCACCGAGGTGGCAGCTAATACATACAGCTTACAACCCATTAAGCTACTTTTGGAAGCACCTTTTGCTTCATCAGAAGTAATGGTGCAAGATGCAAGTAAATTGGCCTTACCAGGAAGTTATTTTACCAGTGCTAAAATTAACAATGCAGATAAGATTAGGAATGTGAAGATTCCTTTTATGTGGATGCATGGTACCGCTGACTCTTTCTTAAGTATCCACACACATGGAGAAGTGGTTTATAAAAACTATAGCGGTAAAAAAGGGGAGGCCCATCGAATAACAGGTGCCGAACATGGAGATTTACCAATGATTTGGGGCTATGAAAATTACATTAATGCGGTGTATCAATTTATAACAAAGTAATGGAGGCAAAACCAACACACATAGCGCAGGAGATTAAGTTAAAAGTACTTCGTTTAATAGCCCAGAAGGAGCAACTTTTAGAGCAGATACAATTGTTGATACAAGAGAATAATGCGCTTAAATCTGAAATTCAGCAACAAAAAAATACCATAGAAACGCTGCAAACACAAAATAAAATCGTTAAACTTGCTGAAATACTCCCATCAACTGATGATGATAAGCAAGAGTTAAAAAAGCAACTCAACGTTTACATCAAACAAATTGATGAGTGTATTAGGTTGTTAAGCGAATAAAACTTGCTTACGTTGAAAGAATTATCCATAAAAGTGAATATAGCCGACCGCTATTATCCGCTTAAGGTAACACCTGAGCAGGAAGAGATAGTGAGACAAGCGGCAAAGCTTATTAATGACAAACTTAAGGCACTACAGCAAGAGTTTGACGTAAGAGATAAGCAGGACATGCTCAGTATGACTATACTGGAATTGGCCACACAGCTGATAACCCTGCAAAGCAGGAACGTTATTGAAGATGATGGTTTAACCACGCAATTGCAAGAGTTGCGTACACTTTTAAAAGATATTTCCCTCTAACGCATGCAGGCTTAAGTCCTTAGCACCAATTTTATCACATTTAAACGTTAATTAAATTATGGATGCATTAGTAATTATTGTTGCAATGATTGCTTTAGGTGCAGGTGCGGGGATAATGTATGTGGTTAACCAAAACATGCTGAAGAAAAAATCAGCAGATATGCTAAAGGAAGCTGAAGCAAAAGGTGAACTGCTATTAAAAAACCGTCAACTTGAAGCCAAAGAAAAGTTTTTGCAATTAAAGACTGAACACGAAAAAGAAGTAAGTCAACGCAATCAGCAAATTGCACAACAAGAAAACAAGCTTAAGCAAAAAGAGCAAACACTTAACCAAAAGGTTGAACAAACGCAACGTAAAGATGCAGAGTTAGACCAGCTGAAACAAACGTTACAACGCCAACAAGAAGTTTTAACTCAGAAAAAAGAGGAGTTAGAAAAACAAATTGGTAGCCAGGTTAAGCAGTTAGAAAAAATAGCCGGTTTAACAGCAGAAGAAGCTAAAAAACAATTGGTTGAAACTTTAACCAATGAAGCCCGTACCGATGCCATGACCTACATTAAAGATATTGTAGATGAGGCTAAGTTAACGGCAGGTAAAGAGGCTAAAAAGGTGATTCTAAACAGCATTCAACGTACAGCTGCCGAGCATGCCATCGAAAATTCAGTATCGGTATTTAATATTGATAGTGATGAAATGAAAGGCCGTATTATTGGTCGTGAAGGCCGTAATATACGTGCTTTAGAAAGTGCTACCGGTGTTGAGATTATTGTTGATGATACCCCTGAAGCCATTATTCTTTCATGCTTTGATCCGATTAGACGTGAAATAGCCCGTTTAAGTTTACACCGTTTGGTGCAAGACGGACGTATACACCCGGCACGTATTGAAGAGGTGGTGGCCAAAACACGGAAACAATTAGAAGAAGAAGTAGTAGAAATTGGCGAACGTACTTGTATTGATTTAGGTATACATGGTTTACACCCCGAGTTAATACGTATGGTAGGCCGTATGCGTTACCGCAGCAGTTATGGACAAAACTTGTTACAACATAGCCGCGAGGTAGCCCATTTATGTGCTACCATGGCTGCCGAGTTGGGCTTAAACGTAAAGTTGGCTAAACGTGCAGGTTTGTTACACGATATTGGAAAAGTGCCTGATGATGATGCGGAAACACCACATGCATTGTTGGGTATGAAATTGGCCGAGAAATATAAAGAACATCCTGAAGTGGTGAATGCCATTGGTGCGCATCACGATGAGATTGAGATGACTTCTATTTTGGCACCAATTATTCAGGCTTGTGATGCGATTTCGGGCTCACGCCCGGGTGCACGCAGAGAAGACAGTGAAAACTACATGAAACGTTTACGCGATTTGGAAAACATTGCATTAAGTTACAATGGTGTTGAAAAAGCTTATGCTATTCAAGCCGGACGTGAGTTACGTGTAATGGTTGAATCAGAAAAAGTTAGCGATCAACAAGCTGATATTATTTCTATCGACATGAGTCAACGTATCCAAAAGGAAATGACTTATCCGGGCCAAATTAAAATCACGGTTATCCGTGAAAAACGCTCGGTTAATTACGCGAAGTAAATTTTTTAGTAAAACTAATAACAAAAATGCCTCACAATTGTGGGGCATTTTTTGTTTGGTTTGTGTTGATTCTTTATCTTGGATTGATGAAACAAAGTATTTCCATATTCATCCTTTTGATTTTATGCGCATGCTCCAATAAACAGTTTTCATTCCGACAAAAAATAAAAGCAAGTGATAACAAATTGGCTGTTGCAATCAAATCATCAAGCAATCATACATTTGAACACATGTTGGTTGATACACTTCTTGAAACTTCAATAGCTAACTCCTCTCTAGAAAATACCACACTATCAGGCATTCAATTTAACTCAACAATAATTGTTCAATCAAATAATTTACATCAGCCTAAAATACTACATCAGCAAGTAACCGATACCATTGTCAAATCTCCTAATGCATTGCCTAAACAAACCCACAAATATTCACCTTACTCAATAGGAGGATTGTTTTTATCAACGGTAGCCGTAATCATGCTGTTTACTCAATTTGCATTTGGTTTTACAGATATCTTTTTATTAGTGGCTGCTGTTGTTTTATCGGCAATTGCTGTGCTATTATCACACAGAGGATTAAAAGAAAAGGGTAAAGGTAGGGGATTTGCCGCACTCGGATTTATAATAAGCAGCGCGGTGCTTATTACCGTATTGGCTATTTTATTGCTGCTAATTTTTCTGGTGTTAGTATTTATGTCTATTACCTGATAAAAAGCTATCGAAACATCCAAAATTGATAAAGGATGTTAGATGATCATTACATTATGAAATGCAGGAATTTCGAATAAATTCGTGAGTACAAAAGTTAAACTTATGAAGTGCAATGTTTTGCTAGTTATTTCTTTTTTACTTTTTGCATCATGCAGTCACAAACAGTTTTCTTTCAGAAAAGCGATTAAGGTAAGCAACCAAAAACAAGAAGAACTGACAAAAATTGAATTGGATATGGTTACTGAAAACCATCAAAATGATGAAGTTGAACTTGTGCCAGTTGCGCTCACAACAAATAAATTTATCCCAACACAAACAGATGTTTTAGCACTGCCAATAGTTAGTTCATCTGAAGGGGTGAATAGTTCAACGCACACGGTTTTTGGATATTCGGGCTCTAATATAAATCAATTGCAAAAGATAGTTGCAGCACAAAACCAAAAGATAGCAACACAACCGTATTCAAAAAATGATGAACCCAAAGGTCGCCTTACTTCAGCGATATTAGGCTTTGCATTTAGTTTAATCGGATTTGGATTCCTTTTAACATTAAGTGTGCTTGCGTTGATATCGATACCTTTACTAATCGTAGGATTAATCTTATCAATTAGAGGTTTAAAGTCAAATGTATACGGTTTAGCTTTAGCAATAGCAGGAATAATAATTAGCAGTTTAGGATTATTATTTTGGCTTGTAGCGGTACTTATTATGATTTTAATTCTTGCATACTACAAATAAACCATGCCTCTTAATTAACCTTTATTCTTGTGCTCTTCTTCTTCCTTAAAGAAACGTTTGTAAATTTCTGTAGTAACCATATAAATGCCAAGTGGAACAACAATAAAGGCCAATTTATTGTATTCGGCAGCTGCAGCAAAATCTAAATGAATAAGATGCTGCACGGCACGTGTCATGCCACATGCGTAACATTGTTTATCAAGTAAAATAACTGACATACACATGGCCTGACCCTCATTAAAATAGTTTGCAGGCAAAATGAGCAGTGTTACTCCAATAAGGCTAAGTAGGCCAATGGCTAAGTAGCCTTTTTTCTTTCTATTGATGTTAAGCATGTTTAATTATTGATATTAACTTTTGTTGATTCTCCTTTTTTTAGTATAGCAGTTATGGGTGTTTCTTGTTTTCCATCGCGTAAAATAATACTGGCTGTGCAAGGAGGCGAATTACCTTCACTTAAAGCTGTTAATGTAACGGTACTAACCTTGGTTTTAATAGGTACAATAATGGTCTTTTTTTGATTGGTGATGATGAATTTGTCAAGCACTTTTTCTCCATTAATATGTATACTAATTTCGTCTGAATCTTCCGTCTGGTCATCCCATACATCAATAATAATTTCTTGCGATGTCCATGTAAGGTTTAAAATTTCGTTACTTTTTATAATGGTGTTATTGGCTCTGTTTTTAAGTTCACTCACTTTTCTTTTAACCATTGCCAACGAGTCGGGGTTTTTAATATTTTTTGAAGTAAGTATATCATCTGCTAGTTTATTTACATAATCAGTACTCATTAAATAAACATAACCTTCAGCGCATTTTTTACCTGAATTAAATTTTCCGGTAAAAGCACCCTGAATTATACTTTTATCCTTGGCTGATTTGATCTTGGCATTCTTCACTTCTATAAAACAAAATGTACTTAAGTCTGCTTGAGACTTGGTACTCACATTTCCTACTTCTTTAAATGAAATTGTTTTTTTATCTGCACTAATGCTTCCTTCAATTCTTGATAAAGTTCTATCGGTTCCATAAATATCACTTAACGATGTACCCTGAATTGCACCACCTGCCAATTCCTTAAATTTTAGCTTGAATGTGATGAGTGTTTTATCAGATAGTTGAAGTGTTCCAATAAATTCTTGGTCTTTAACTTCCTGACTAATAATGCAATTCTGAATTAGGAAAGAAAATATAAGTATGAGGTATTGTTTCATTAATTTTTTTTTATAGTTTCGATATTAACATTTATAAACTAAATTATGAAAAAAATTAAACTAGCATTAGTTGCTCTAGTTGCAACAGTCATCATCACAGGAAGTTCTGTTTATGCGTCATTCCCTGTTAAAAACGAGGTTAAGACAGAGCAAACTGTTAACTCAAATGCAACTGCAACTGAACAAAGTGCAGAGTTAAAAGCGGTTGAAAAATCGTTAACAGAAAAAGTTTCTGCTAAGCCGGAAAACACCCTTATGGATAATGATATGATCATTACCTTATTGTTATGGTGGTTTTTATGGCCTTTAGCAGCGCACAGATGGTACAAGAAAAAACCAGTTGGATGGAACATCTTATTCATCTTAACCGGTGGTGGTTGTGGTATTTGGGCAATTGTTGATGCCATAAATATCTTAACTGATAATTTCTAATCATTTAAAAAAATTAGAAAGGTTGCTTTTGGAAACAGAAGCAACCTTTTTTTATGCCTTTTAATACTCAATATATTTTCCTAATATTGAAATACAACTATTTAGCCTTTTATTGGTTCTTGTAATTACCTAACCCAATATTGCTTGAGGTATTTATTACTCATATTATCCATTGGATTATCTTTAATCAGCCACGCCACACATATTGTTGGTGGTGGTTTTGATGTGCAGCGAATATCAGGTAATACTTATCAAATTACATTGGTAGTTTATCGCGATTGTACCAGCGAAACCGAATTTAACAAAAATGTTTATGTGGGTATATATGACAAGATAACCCATGTAAGAATAGATTCAATTGGGATTCCGCAAGGTGCTGTGTCAAAAATAAATCCTTCGTTTGCCCAATGTGTAACTGCTGTTCCGGGTTGTAATGAAAAGGCCGTTTATACCCGACAAATTACCTTATCGCCTAACAGATACAATAACACAGCAGGTTATTACATCAGTTGGGAGCGTTGTTGCCGCAATGCCATCATACAAAACATACAATCACCCGGAGATGCCAGCATGGCTTTTTATGCCGAGATTCCTTCTCCTGCGGTATACATGAACTCAACACCTAAATTGGCGGTTAACCCATTTACGGTTTTATGTGTAGACAATATATTTACTTATGATATTACCTATACCGATGCCGATGGTGATTCGTTAAGTTATGAATTGATTACCCCTGTTAATGGAACATTAACTAGAAACAACCCCAATGATGATCAGTTTAACAACCGGCCTATTTTAAATGCTGGTCCATACATGCCTGTTACTTGGCTACCCGGTTTTTCAAGTGCAGCCGAAATACAAGGTAACCCTCCACTAAATATTAATTCACGCACAGGACAAATCAATATTAAACCTTCGCAAGCAGGTGTTTTTGTGGTGGGAATGAAAGTTACCGAGTTTCGTAACGGAGTGGCCATAGGTTTGGTGCACCTCGAATTACAGTTTTTGGTGGTTAACTGTTTATCCAATACTTTTCCTACTGTTAAGCTATATCAGAATGGTAACCAATTAAATGGTGACACCTTATTTGTAACCATACCCAACCAAATAAAATTTGGGGTAGAGGTGTATGATGCCGACTCAATAGATACAGTTTATGTAACCAATAATATGGATAGTGCCGATTACAGTAACATTGACTTAACTACCACAAAAACATTTAATAATGTTACCTATAATTGGACTTGGAATACCAACTGTTCGTTTACCAATAAGTCGTTGCATAAATATACCGTTACTGTAAAAGATAAAGGTTGCCCTATACCCAAAACTACACAACGTGAGTTTTATATACGCGTGCTGCCAATGCCAACGCATCCGCAAACGGACGTGTTATGTATTGAATTGCACAACAACCAATCTTGTATTGTTTATTTTGGCGACTCGGCCAGGTATAAACCTTATTTTAAGTGTTACAATATTTATAGGGCTGATGGTAACAATGATTTTAAACTGATTGATTCGATATTGGATAGAAATGCCAATGCGTACAACGATTTTTCAACACCAAATTATAACACTACCAATTATAGATATTTAATTAAAGTAGAAAATGAATGTGGTTTTGAAGGCCTCTCATCAGACACCTTAGGTACTTTTGATCAGTTAAAAATGTTACCTGATAAACAATACTTGTACAATGTAACCGTAAAAGATGATCAGGTACATTTAACCTGGAATCAAACCAAAGAATTAGATTTTGCCCGTTACTTTTTATGGAAAGGTTATCGCAACCAAAAACCAGAGGAGTTTGTAATGGAACTTGACTTTTTGAAACAAACTGATACCGTTTATTTGGATAAAAAAGTACAAGTGAATGACACCTCGCATTGCTACTACATCATTATGCTAGATACCTGCGGTAATTATGGTCCGGCCGGAAAAATATTTTGTACAACCGTATTACGTGGTTCATCCAAGTATTTTGAAAACACATTAGGCTGGCAGCAATTTATATACGGTGATGACTATCCGATAAAGTATGACTTGTACAGATATGCTACTTTTGTAACAGTAAGAAATCCGGTTGGTTTGTATAACGATACTACCTTTACCTCAATAGATGATGATTTTAATACAGATGATGGACGTTATACATACGAGATAGATGTTCTACATCAGCCGGTAGGATGGCCGGGAACAATCGTGCGCAGTACTTCTAATAAAGTACCTTTAGAGCAAAAACCTTATGTGTTTGTACCCAATGCGTTTACACCAAACAATGATGGCGTTAACGATTCTTGGTTAATAAAAGACGTATTTATTAAAGATTATATATTGAAGGTATATGACAGATGGGGCAAGCTGGTTTTTGAGACACTGGATAAAAACAAACAATGGGATGGCAAATCGCAAGATGGTAATCCGGCTCCTAATGATGTGTATATTTATGTTTTAACCTACACCGGTTGGCGTGATGAGGTGGGTAACGAAAATGGAAATGTTACCATTATTAGGTAATTGGTGTTGTATCACGTAAACATAAAGGCTGTTTCTGTCATGATAGAAACAGCCTTTTGGTTTTTATGAACCTAATTTCATGGTTAAGCTAATACGCTTACGGGCCATATCAACCTCAACCACTTTTACTTTTACTTGTTGTTGCAATTTCACCACTTCATTAGGGTCGCTTACAAACTTATCCGCTAATTGAGATACGTGCACCAGGCCATCTTGTTTTACCCCAACATCAACAAAACAACCAAAGTTGGTAATGTTGGTTACTATGCCCGGCAAAATCATACCGGGTGATAAATCTTCCGGTTTTTTCACATCAGCAAACTCAAACTGTTTAAGTTGTTCACGCGGGTCGCGACCGGGTTTGGCCAACTCTTTCAATATATCATTAATGGTTGGTAATCCAGCTGTTTCGGTTACATACTTTTGTGGTGATATTTTTTTACGCAACTCTGCATCTTTAATCAAATCATCCACCTTACAGTTTAAATCTTTGGCCATGGCTTCTACAATGCCATAACTTTCCGGATGCACAGCACTGTTATCTAAAATATTTTTAGCTTCAGGTATGCGTAAAAATCCTGCACATTGTTCAAAAGCTTTATCACCCAAACGTGCAACTTTTTTTAGCTCTTTACGCGATTTAAATGCACCGTTTTCGTTGCGGTAATTAATAATGTTTTGCGCCAACTGTGGCCCTAAACCCGATACATAAGTTAACAAACTTTTACTGGCTGTATTTAAGTTAACACCTACTACGTTCACACAACTTTCTACTACCGTATCCAAACTCTTTTTTAATTTATTTTGGTCCACATCGTGTTGGTATTGGCCAACACCAATTGATTTGGGATCTATTTTAACCAACTCGGCCAAAGGGTCGCTGAGTCTTCTTCCAATGGAAACAGCACCCCTAACGGTAACATCTTTGTCCGGAAATTCTTCACGCGCAATTTCTGATGCCGAGTAAACAGATGCGCCACTTTCGCTCACCACATAAATTTCTATCGGATGCGAAAACGTAATGCTGCGCACCAAATCTTCAGTTTCTCTACCTGCTGTGCCATTACCAATAGATATGGCTTGTATGTTGTGCTTTTTTACCATGGCGTGTATGGTATTAAAAGCACCATTTAAATCGTTTTTGGGTTGATGCGGATAAATCACATCATCAGCCAATAACTTACCTTCTTCGTTTAAACAAACCACTTTACATCCGCTGCGGTAACCGGGATCTATACCCATAATACGTTTACTGCCCAATGGCGCAGATAACAATAACTGACGTAAGTTTTCAGTAAATACCCTGATGGCTTCATCATCGGCACGTTGTTTGGCAATGTTGCGAAACTCATTTTCCATACTTGGGCCAAGTAAACGCTCGTAACAATCTTCAATGGCTTCGGCTAAATGCCCGCTGGCTTGGTTGTTACGTTTAATGTATAACTTATCCAGTTTTTCTAAAGCCAAATCAACCTCGGGTTCAATTTTAACTTTTAAGAACCCCTCGTCTTCACCTCTAAAAACGGCAAGCACACGGTGCGATGGACATTTTTTTAACGCTTCTGCAAAATCAAAATAATCACTAAACTTAATGGCTTCTTCTTTTTTGCTTTTGTATACGGTAGATATGATGTACGCATTTTTTTCATACTCGTTACGAATAACCGCACGTGCTATTTCGTTTTCATTAATCATCTCGGCAATAATATCACGAGCGCCTTCTAAAGCGGCATCTTCGTCTTTTACATCATCTGTCAAATATTTGGCAGCTTCTATAAACACATCACCATTGGGTTCGTTTAAAAGCCATAAGGCCAATGGTTCCAGGCCTCGTTCGCGAGCGGCAGTGGCGCGGGTTTTACGTTTGGGTTTATAAGGCAAATAAATATCTTCTAAAATATTTGCATCCCAACAATCTTCAATACGTTTACGTAACTCATCAGTAAGTTTACCTTGCTCTTCAATGGTATGTAAAATAGAAAACTTACGTGTTTCTATATCGCGCAATTTTTCAATACCAATTTTGATGCGTTCAATATCTACTTCATCCAGGTTACCCGTAGCTTCTTTTCTGTACCTTGAAATAAAAGGAATGGTACTTCCTTCATCTAATAAATTAATGGTGGCCCTAACTTGGTTGATGCCAATATTTAGGTTTGATGCCAGTATAGGAATAGTAACGTTTAAGTTATGCATAGCCCACAATTATAAGCAAGCACAAGTAGGGGTTATACACGATATTTTAACAAAATGAATACGTGATTTTTGCTTTCTGATTAACAAGATATTGAGCCGATATTAGCGCATAAAAAATCCGCCCAACCGATAAATCGATAGGGCGGATTTGGGTAATTAGGTATTGTATTATTTACCAGTAACCACAAACTTAACACTGTGTGTTCCTTGTGCATTTTTCATCACTAAGAAATAAACGCCATTGTTTAAGTTGTTGATGTTGATGGTTTCGTTCACGTTTTTATCGTTGTAAGTACGTGTTAACATTTCTCTGCCAATCATATCATAAACTGCAATGTTTAAAGGCAATGTTTTAACATCAGTTGCGCTGATGGTAATTACATCTTTTGCAGGATTAGGATAAATACTGATGTTAGCAGCTACTAAATCATTACGTTCTAAACCTGTGTTAGGCGTATCTTTAACAATAACTGTGCGGTTTGCACTAATGTTGTTGCCACAAAAATCGCTAACACTATAAGTTACGGTATAAGAACCTAATGCTGATGTGTTAACGACACCTGTTGTAACAATATAAGGCGTTAAGTTACCGTCTTTGTTATCTGAAGCAGTAACATTAGGATGTGTGTATGCTCCTGAACCCACAAATACAGTATCGGTTGCCGATGCTATAATATTTGGTTTCACAGTATCCATATCGCATAATCCTAAATCGTATAAACCGCGTGGAATTAATTTAAAGTTAGAGAAACTGAAAGTCATAGGACCTTGAGCATACGCTAATAACTGACCTTTAACTAAAGTTCTGTTGATGTTTAAAATTGAAGTGTTTAGATCATCAACACGTAAGCCATTGGTTTTGGTAGAATCAATATTGATTACAAATTCACCAAAGTTGTCACCGTTTGCATTCGAATCTGCATTTAAGTTAACTACAAAAGAAGAATCCCATTTAACCAATACACCTTCCCAAGAGCGGGCAAAACGAACATTATTTAAACGGAATGAATCAATTGGTAAATTCATTTCAAAGTCAGGTAGCATTGCACCACTTTTTACAACAGAACCTGTTACGTTATATAAAGTAGTAACATTAAAGTTTTCAGTAACACGTGCAGCTGTAATTTCAACTGAGTCACCTATTTTCCAACCATTGTTACCTGCACTATTTTGTATAAAAATAGCTGAATTAGGACCTTGACCATCTTGGATAACGGTTTGGTTATTCATGTTGGTAGCTGTAACAACACCATGCACGCTAATTCCGCTTAATGAATCACCATTCCAAACGGTAGCACCATTGGCTGGGTTTGGTGCAAATTGTAAATCTCTAATGTTTTTAATTCCATCAGCGGTTACGTAGTAAACCGATCCGTTTGCCATAGTATCAGGCACAACAGTAGATAAGTTACGTCCATCAACAACTTTGATGTAGTATTTTACTAAAGTGTTTGCTGCAAAAGGAGGAATTTTTCCACTCCATTTATCTGAGGTAGCTTCTTTAACCATATCAACATTATTAAATGCTGATGAGTCTCTGTGTGCGTAGTATAATTTAGCAGTAGAGATTGCAGTATCAGCTAAAATGTTTGCTGAAATAGTTACTGAATCTGTTTGGCTAACAATAGCAGGAACGCGGGTACGGATACCAATGCTTGGAGGACAAACATTACATGGACCGATATCACTTGGCGATAATGGAGAAATACCATAACGGCTAACACCACCAATAACATACTCAGTAATTACGCCTCTAATGTAACTTAAACCCGTACCAAATGCAGGCGGGGTAAAGTTATTAGGGATTTTAGGAATGGTATCTTCGTTATCATCGTTACGGAAATAGGCCGAGAAATCACGTACATCAAGTTGGTTACCTGCGTTGTCTTGTATCGCCCAATTCCAGCGTGTTCCACCAAAAGGAGTAACACCAACAACCCTAACGTCTCTGATTTCAACCAACACACCTTCCCATTTTTCACCGTCAGCTTTCTTTTGTAACCAAGTACCCGCAGTTGGATTACCCGTCATTAATGAGTCGGCTGTAATTACAGTATAAACAGGTTGGTAAGTATTTAAATCAACTTGCTCAACTGCATTGCTCCAATTGGCATTGTTTCTTAAAACATTCATTTGTGTCTCGCCTTGGAAGGCTGCAAATCGGCCTGTAACACGCACTTTATAACCCGGAACCATGTTTTCGTAAAACTTAGTTTCCGTAATAAAGTTAGGTAAAGTAGGACGGCCTGCTGCAGGTGTGGTTGATGGATCACACATCACTAAAACGCCACTCCATGGTCCCCCGCCTTCTTTTTGAATATAAGTAGCTTTACGGTTGTTTGATAAGCCGTATGTTCTTGGGCTTGAAACTACAACACCATCAAAACGAACGGTATCTCTGTATGATGGGTTTTGAAAAGTAGGGTTGATGTAATCTGGTAAATCTACAACAGGTGTTGCGGTTAATTTACTTTGACTAACATACTGCACCGAATCCATAGGAATAACAGGATACGGGTTTTGCGCATTTAGCGAAACCGTTGCTGCCAACAGCGTAATCGCGAGTAATTGTTTTTTCATAATTGTATTATGTTTTAATTGTTGTTTTTATTTTATGATGGCAAATTTTCCAATATCTAACTTGCCTGTTGTTTCATCTTTTACTGTAAATAAATATACACCTGTGCTAATGGTTCCTTTGCTGTTTGATAATATATCCCAAGCGTGCTCACCACCACTAAATACTTTTTTACCGGTTTGTCCGTAACGCTCAAACCATTGTATGTCCTCGCCTTGGTAAGTGCTGGCATCATGTCTTAAGTTCGCTACCAAATCGCCACTGCTGGTGTAAACACTAATGGTGCATTTTGACGGCAAATTGGTAAAGTATATTTTTTTACTGCGTGAGTTTGCACCATCCCATGCTGCTGCAGTTTGGTATGGATTGGGATAAACACCAACACGGTTTTCTGTATTTTCTGTAATAGCTTGTGCATTGCTTCCGGTGTACACACTAAAAGCATTTTCGGTAAACGATGATTCTAATGAAGCTAAGTTTATTGCTTCATCACCTTTGTCGAATGCGGTGAGGATAAACAAATATTGCCATCCATTTTGCAGGTTATTTATTTCGTACTTGTTGGTGTATGGTGTGCTGTCTCCTTCAAAATAAACCGGAGCAGATAAGGCTACCGCATCAAATCCGTTGTTATAACCATTATTATTTCCGGCCGAATCCCACTGTGCAATTAAATTACGCTGGTCAATCAAGTTGCCCGCTAAATCATCTCCCGGATTAGTTTTATACAATCGGTATCCTTCAAAATCTTTTTTACGCGATATGGGATCAATAGATTCTACTGCTGTATTGTCCCAATATATGGCTACTTTATTATTGCTGCTCACAATTTTTGTTTTGGGTGTTTTTGGTGGTTCAGGTAGTACATATCTGTCTATTTTGCCATCACCATCCGCATCATTTTCAGGGCGATATTTTCCGTCTTCATTCACATCTTCGCCAACATAGGTTGCGCGTGTACGTGCTAAAAATGAAGTTAACTCAGCCCTGGTTTCGGGAGTTGATACGGTACCATTATTAACCGGTGGCGAACCATCATCTTTTTTACCGGCACATACAAATGCCATTACGTAATTAAAACTTTCTCCGGGTTCTAAACTAATCAGCGGACCGGCAGTAAGCAATTGAATCCAGTTGTTTGGTGTACCATTAAAAGGTCCAATGGCCGATTGGTAAAGTTGTAACGAATCAACACTAACTTTCATGCGGTTGTAGCGCTCTTGTTCGTTTGCAGGTGCAATCCAAGGGGCGTTAACCGAGTTAAAATTCCAGAAATTATAATTTACCTGAGGTTGAGGCCAACCACGCTGTAAAAAAGTATCGGGCTTGTCAGGATTAAAAAACATACCTCGGTATTCAATCCCCAAAAATTGGATAGCACCATAAGAATTGATGTAATCTAAATCGTCTGCTCCCAAATCACTTAACCAAGCGTATACAGTTTTATATTTGGTATCAACACCATTACGTCCTTTGTTAAAAAAGTTGGTACCCGTTTGGCGCGTTACATTCACATTACGTACCACTAAATCGCTCCACTGGCCTACATAAACACTATCCCAACGTTTGTTGCTGGTATTGGTAATTTGGTAATTACAAATCACAAAAAAATCGGCAAACGAATAATTCCAAGCATATGTTTCTAGTTTAACATGTGCGCGCAAAGGTTGTGTATGTCCGCCAATTGGGGTTGATGTACCCGGTACAATGGTGGCTGTATCACTAAACTGCATCACAAAATCTTGATGAGATATAGCTGATGAAGAATAAACAGAGCTGGAGGTTAAGGAAGACCTTTCTTGAATGGTGGTTAATGGCGTAAATTCAAAACCAGCACCACCTGTGCTATAACCGCTGGATGCATCTGCAGCACTGGTTGATACCAATGGTTGTCCATCAACCAAAGCTCCTATCCAAATACCTGATTCAAATAAATGCTCATTACCTTTTTGAGGGTAGGCCATACTTGGTGCACCTTGTGTATTACTTCTAACACCCGGGCGTCCAACGGTACCTGCATTACTCAAGGTAAGTTTTATACGTCCAACATCGGTTGATTTTTGTGTAAATTGAACCTGCGCCTGCAATGAGGACGCTCCTAATAATATGGCTAATAATAACTTAATACGCATGTATGTTTTTTACAGACTTACAAATATGCAGTTTTTTACCCTTTTGTACGTTAAAATTACTTCAAGTATCAGATTGGCTGTTTGAACATCCAATAAGTGCCTCATTCACAAATCTTCACGCGGGGTTAATTAATTGTAAACCCTTATGTGGTTTAACTTTCGGGGATTATCTTCCCTAACATAATTTACCAAGAGCACCGTTTTTGTCAACCCGTATTTTTAAAAGTTGTTTGTTAAGAAATTATAAAGTGCTGTAAAATCAGCAATAAACCCAATTGCACATTATGAGGTATTTAAGCAATTTTTTGCAGTTTTCCAAATGCAGGTAGTGTGCATAAAAAGTGTTTTAACATCAAGATGTTAGCTTGTTTTGTTGGGCGCTATTCACAATATGTACACATTAATTTACAAGGCTGTGTATAACATTTAGTCTACTCAAAATATCATAACTTAAAGTACATTTGGTAGCTCACCAAAAGGGTAAACACAGTATTAAGTAAAGAACATGGCAGAGTTAAGAAAAAGATCAATAACCAAAAAAACAGATATCGCCCAAATTATTGAGAATGGAAAATTACAGCCTCAGGCTGTAGACCTTGAAGAGGCTGTATTAGGTGCATTGATGTTGGAAAAAAATGCCATCACTGTGGTGTCTGATATTTTAAAACCAGAGAGTTTTTACAAAGATTCGCATCAAATTATTTTTCAAGTAATAAAAACCTTGTTTAGTAATGCGCAACCCATAGATATTTTAACGGTAACAGCCGAATTACGTAAACAAGGACAACTAGACATTGTAGGTGGTGCTTACTTTATCACTTCACTTACCAATCGTGTGGCATCGGCTGCTAACATCGAGTACCATGCACGTATCATTGCACAAAAATTCATTCAACGCGAGCTTATTCGTATTTCAACCGAAATACAACGCGAATCGTTTGAAGACAGTGCTGATGCTTTTGAATTGCTTGACAGTGCCGAACGTAAATTGTTTGAAGTATCGCAAGGAAACATTAAGCGCGATTACAAACAAATGAATGCGATTGTGCGCGAAGCCATCAGAGATATTGAAGGATTAAAAGATAAACAAGGTGGTTTAACGGGTATTCCTTCGGGCTTTACCAAATTAGATAGAATTACCTCGGGTTTCCAAAAATCGGATTTAGTTATTTTAGCTGCTCGTCCGGGTATGGGTAAAACGGCCATGGTATTGTCCATTGCTCGTAATGCCTCATTGTTATCAGAAAACGCGCGTGGTATTGCAATCTTCTCACTAGAGATGAGTAACAAGCAATTGGTTACGCGTATGATTAGTGGTGAATCTGAAATATCGGGTGAAAAATTAAAGAAAGGAACGTTGGCTCCACATGAGTGGGAACAGCTTAATACCAAGGTGGCTCGCTTAAGTGAGGCCCCGATTTTTATTGATGATACACCTGCCTTAAGTGTGTTTGAGTTGCGTAGTAAATGCCGCAGGTTAAAAGAACAAAACAACATTGAAATGATCATCATCGATTATTTGCAGTTAATGCGTGGTGATGATGCAAACAATAAAAATGGTAATCGTGAGCAAGAGGTAAGTTACATATCCCGCTCATTAAAAGCATTGGCAAAAGAACTGGAAGTGCCTGTTATTGCATTGGCACAGTTAAGTCGTGCTTCCGAAAAACGTGGTGCAGCGGCTATTCCAATGTTATCAGATTTACGTGAATCTGGATCTATTGAGCAGGATGCGGATATGGTAATGTTTATTTACCGTCCGGAATACTACGGTATTACCGAGTTTGAAGACGGAAGCAGCACACATGGTGTTGCCGAATTGCATATAGCCAAACATCGTAATGGTTCGTTAGATTCGGTGAAACTGAGGTTTGTACACGAGTTTACCAAGTTTAAAGATTTGGAAGAGCACGATTTTGGTGGCATGGATACCCCAAGTTTTAGTAATGACGAAATGGGTGGCTTTGGCAGCATGGGTACCATCACCCGTAGCAGCAAACTAAACGATATGAGCCAGGATGATGACGAGTTTACCCCACCTCCGTTTTAGTATTTTATTTATTTGATGATAACATAAGTATCAGGCATCCTTAACAAAATTTGTTAAGGATGTTTTGTTTTAACACTTTTTACACGTAGCCATCCATCCATTTCCCACCTCCATTTTATTCCTTCAAAAAATAATCATTAAACACTAACAAATTCTTTAATTTGCGGCACTTTATAAGCGAAATCTTATCATGCAATTCAATAAAAAACACCACAGTAACGATACCTTACTAAACTTATACAAAGGCATGCTTAAACCTCGAATGATTGAGGAAAAAATGCTGATTTTATTGCGCCAAGGGCAAGTTAGTAAATGGTTTAGTGGTATTGGGCAAGAGGCCATTAGTGTGGGTGTAACACAAGCATTACATACAGACGAATACATTCTTCCTTTACACCGTAATTTAGGTGTATGGACCAACCGCGATATGCCTTTTGCAAAACTGTTTTCGCAATGGCAAGGTAAGTTAAACGGTTATTCAAAAGGCCGCGAACGTTCGTTTCATTTCGGTACAAATGAGCATCATATTGTTGGTATGATTTCGCATTTAGGCGCCATGCTTGGTGTGGCCGATGGTATTGCTTTGGCACACAAATTAAAAGGCGAGCAAAAAATAAGCGTGGTATTTAGTGGTGATGGTGGTGCCAGCGAAGGCGATTTTCATGAAGCCATCAACACAGCGGCTGTATGGGATTTGCCAGTTATTTTCTTGATTGAAAACAACGGTTATGGTTTATCAACCCCAAGTAACGAACAGTTTAGGTGCAAAAACTTTATTGATAAAGCCATTGGTTACGGCATACAAGGATATAAAGTGGATGGCAATAATATTTTGGAAGTGTATGATATGGTAAATAACTTGGCCAGCAGCATGCGCAGCAATCCACGTCCTATCATATTGGAGTGTATGACATTCCGTATGCGTGGACACGAAGAAGCTTCGGGTACAAAATATGTTCCTCAGGAGTTGTTTGATGAGTGGGGTAAAAAAGACCCGATAGCCAACTACGAAAACTGGTTAAAAGCAGAAGGTATTTTAACAGATGAAATGATTGCCGAATACCGCGCAACATTTAAAAAAGAAATTGATGAAGGGGTAGAAACCGTTCAGGCCGAACCTGAAATTACACCCGATACAGCCATTGAAATGGCCGATGTATATGCACCAATGCCCATACAAAGCAGCGAAAATTTTGGTCATTTACAACACGTAACAGTTAAACCTACCACCGAAAATAAATCGCGCAAACGTCTGGTTGATGCCATTAGCGATGGTTTAAAATTGAGCATGCGCCAACACGAAAATTTGGTGTTGATGGGGCAAGACATAGCCGAGTACGGAGGCGTGTTTAAAATAACACAAGGCTTTGTAGAAGAGTTTGGCAAAGGCAGGGTACGCAATACACCTTTGTGCGAAAGTGCCATTTTAGGTGCCGCGTACGGACTTTCTGTTAAAGGCATGAAAGCCATGATGGAAATGCAGTTTGGCGATTTTGTGAGTGTGGGCTTTAATCAAATTGTAAATAATTTAGCCAAAAGTTATTACCGTTGGGGACAAAACGCTGATGTGGTAGTACGTATGCCAACGGGCGCAGGTGTAGGTGCAGGACCATTTCACTCGCAAAGTAACGAAGCTTGGTTTTTTCATGTTCCGGGTTTAAAAGTAGTATACCCAAGTACACCGGGAGATGCCAAAGGTTTATTGGCGGCAAGTTTTACAGATCCAAATCCGGTGATGTTTTTTGAACACAAAGCACTGTACCGTTCTGTAGAGTTAGAAGAAGAAGTGTATGATGATTATTACGAAATAGAAATAGGTAAAGCACGTATTGTTAAAGAAGGAACCGAAGTAAGTATTATTACTTACGGTGCAGGTGTGCATTGGGCCACCAAACATTGTGCAGAAGCCGGAATAGATGCTGATCTTATTGATTTACGCACCTTATTGCCTTGGGATAAAGATGCGGTAATGAACAGCGTAAGCAAAACAGGTAAAGCATTTATTTTACACGAAGATACCTTAACAGGTGGCATTGGTGCCGAAATAGCAGCCTACATTGCCGAGCACGCCTTTAAGTATTTAGATGCACCGGTAAAACGTAGTGGTAGTCTAGATACAGCCGTTCCGTTTAATGTAGATTTAGAACAAAACTTTTTACCCAAAGAACGTTTTAAAACAGAACTCAACGAATTGTTAAACTTTTAAAGGGTTAAGGTTTGGTTACATTTAGGAACAAATACTTTTGGATTTTTGTGGTTACACTTTCCATCAGTGCCGTAATTTATGTTGGGGTAAAATTTTGGAACATAAAACAACTTCCGTTTAATGAGTTTATGCTGCAAACATCTAAAAACATAAACGAAGATTGTCCTAAAATGATTGACGAACACACCCGTTTAGATGAAGTATTGGCCATGCCACCCAACCAGTTGGTATATAACTACACCTTGGTAAATATTGATATGGATGATGTAAGCATGAACAATGTTGTACCATCATTAGAAGCCATGTTGTTAAAAACTGTAAAAGAAAGCAACGAATTCGACATATTTAGGGCCAATAAAACCACCATAACTTACCGCTACTTTGATAAAGAAGGCATGTTTATGGTAAAGATTGACATTACTCCGGAGAAGTATTTGGAGTAGGGGGGAGTTAGAAGTTAGAGGTTGGATAGAGTTTTCGTCTGTCTTTAAAAATTCTTTCAATGTCCCTTTGCAACATACTTAATTTTGTTTACGGTAAAAAAAGAGTTGTTGAGCAATCAAAAATTGGCTGCCCATGAGCATACTTATGCAAATGCCCAACTAAAGTAAACGACTCTTCAATATAGTCGGGGCCGGTTGAAGATTCATGTCCAACTGAGCCGCTGAAGTCACAGAGTTCTTCATGCTTTTTTGTCTTTGGTGTAGGAGAAATATCTTGCCCGATAATGAAGTTGAATTTTGGATGATCTACAGTTTTTACCCTCATGTCAATGGAACAGTCACCGCATGCATATTTCATATAGTATGCAGTTACTGTTATTTTCTCTTCATCAACGCTGGTTTTTAGCCATTGGTAATAGCCATATAAATCATTGCACAAAAAGCAGCAATGGCAAAAAGCCATGCAACTTCTATGGATATCCTTTTGAGTATTGTCTTCATGTTAATATTGCTCACTTAAGCGTGTGAAAATAAGAATTCATATAATCAAAACTTTTGGGCAGCGATCTGCCATTTTTTAATTTTCCATGCTTATAATCATTAATCTGAGTTTTTTCATATCCTAATGGTTTTTGGGTTTGGCGATATGGCGGGTTTGTAGCACAAAAGTTCAATAGAATTTCTGCTGTTGAGCCTTGCACAAATAATTCAAGAAGCACTTTAATTTTAGCCGGTATATTGCCGAAACGATGTTATATGCTGTTTTCCATTTTGTTATTTCAGTTGTCTTTTAAATTGTAATTTAATGTCGTCATAAATAAGCCCTATGAGCAGCAAAAGCCCTGCAAATACTAATACATAAAGGTTAATTGTCGAATAGAAAATTCCGCCAATAAGTCCACCTAAAAAGAAAAAGCTTATAATTGTTAAACGCAATTTTATAGATGAATAGAGTTTGTCTTTTTGTTCCTTCAACTTATAAAAGAATAGTTGAGATAGTTCAATTCCTAAGTCTGTAAAAAGTCCTGTCAAATGTGTTGTCCTTACAGTTGCATTTGAAATTGTTGTTACCAATGAATTTTGTAAGCCCATCGCAAAAAGTAAGGAGTATGCTAAAATATTCGGTGCTTTTGAAATCATTTCTTGTCCAAATATTGCAACCGATATTAAAATCAAACTTTCTGCAACAACTGGAATGCGATAAATTAGCCTGTCGTTTATTTTAGAGGTAAGTTCAATAGAAAAGCTCGAAAAGAACGAACCCAAAAAGAAAAACAAGATGTAAAGAAAGTAGTTTAGTCCTTCCACAAAATTTTGTTTAAAAACTTCGTCCACAAAAAAGGCAAAATGTCCTGTAACGTTTGTTGTCAATTTTTGAACTGCCATAAATCCAGCAACATTTACAACACCAGCAACAAAAGACAACAAAGAAGCAATTCTCAAATTGTGGGTTAATGTTCTTGCTTTTCCTTTGTGTCTAAACATAATTTTTGGTCAATTTATTCGAGGTGTTCGGTTTTCTAGAATAGCAAATAACTTACTTGTCTATACCACTGATTTACTTGTTTATGGCACAATGTTTTTAACATGATAAACGAAAAGGTACAAAGAAAGGGATGTATATGGAAGTAGTTTTCATAGCAAATAGATTTAGGGTTTATAAAACTAAGTAAAACAATTAAAATGAAACGTGCAAGTGGGGAGTGGAAAAAGAGGTGGTCCACCTGTGCTAAAGCTTCAGTGGATGAGAGCGGTTGAGATTAAAATAACTAAACGAAAAAGGAGATTGCCTAATGTTAGACAACCTCCTTTTTATGGTAAGCGCATTGTAAATGCGCTTATTGATGTTTATGGTTTTGTAATGATGTTGCTGTTTAACGTTACAGCAGCAATACGTGCAAACAAACGACCTTCAACTGTAGCACCTGTGTTTAGTGAAATAGATTGATCGGCCATAATGGTTCCTTTAAAAACAGAAGTGGTTCCAAGTGTTGCAGAGGTACCTACTTGCCAAAAAATGTTTGAAGCCAAGGCTCCACCGCTTAAAATAACTTTACGTCCAGAGGTGGTATTTAAAGAAGATGCTATTTGAATAATAAACACCGCATTGGTATCTCCTTTTGCATCAAACGTAAGGTCGCCTGAAGAAATTTCTAATGCACCGCTTGATTTATATAATCCGGGTGTAAGGGTTAGTCCACCAATATTTCCTGCAAGCAGCACCATACTTGTTGATGTACGTCCTGCTGCTTCATTATATGCAGTTGTTAAATCACTTTTGGCTGCTGTAAGTCCAACGGCATCAGTCATAGATCCTGCGGGACCTGTAGCATCAACCGTATAAATATTTCCGGTAATTTCTGTACCACCAAATCCGGTAATTAAACTACCTGCTGCCGGGCTTAAACCGATGTTTCCGGTAATGGCTGAAGTTGGTACGTTTGATATGAGTGAGCCTGCCAATACCACAAAATTGGAGGTGGAACGGATATTAATTTTAGGTTGTATAACGGTTTGGTTAACAATTACATTAGTGTCTTGTTTAACCGGGTTTGTTTGATTGTCACTTTCCTCTTTTTTACAACTACTTGCCATAACCAATAAAGCCATTGTAGTAATCGTCAGTAAATTCCTTATCATCATAAATTGCATTTAAATTGTGAATAAATCTCCACCCCACAAAGGTGAACCATTTAAGTGGGGGAAGTATTACACAAGCTGGCAATTAATTTACATCCATCACAGATTTTCGAGATTTACAATGCGCTTTTTCTTCAATTGTTTGTAAAAGGAAGGGGTTAGTCCGGTTAATTTTTTAAACTGGTTTGATAGATGTGCCACGCTGCTGTATTGAAGCAGTTGAGAGATTTCGGTTAAATTAAGTTCATTATAAAGTATCAGTTCTTTTGCCATTTCTACCTTATGCATGATGATGTAGTTTTGCAAGGTGATTCCTTTTACTTCTGCAAACATGTTTGACAGGTAAGTGTAGTCGTATCCCATTTTTTCGCTAATGTGCGCAGAGTAGTTAGATTTAGGTAATTCTTCTGCATAATGAATCATCTCTACCACCACATTTTGTATACGTTCAATAATGATACTTCTTTTATCATCTAATAACTCCAATCCTGATTTTTGTAAATTTACCTTAAGGAGTTCTCTTTGTTCACTGGTAATGTCTTCAAATATTTCGGCCACTCCTAAATCAACCACCACATACCTTATGCCTAGCTTTTTTAGTTCTTGCATCACCATTAACTTACACCTAAGGCTAACCATGTATTTGATAAAAAGTTTAACTTTAACTTCGGGCACTACCAGCATATGTTTAAGTTTTAAAGGTTTTGTATAGCGGGTTTATTAGTTTTTAAATGGTGTTTACTTAGGTGGTAAAAGTAAACAAAAGGGCTTATGAAACCAATATGCCGATAACTATGCAATACCATACAATTGGTAAGCAAAACTTACCAAGGTTTAAACCATGATTAACATTGATGTGAATTTGTGGTTAGATATTTCTTTAAAAGCCTTAATCGTATATTAGATATGGAACTTTTGACTGCTTTGAAGCTCAGTGCTTGGATTTATGTTTAGCAAAAAATCAACTCCCAAATTGTGCGATGAACCTTCATCCTTTTTTGTTTTTTGGGAGGCATGTTATAAACATTTTCGTGCCTGATGAAAACTTGTTGAAGCAAGAGTGCTTTTATTGTCGAAATTGCGATAAAGCATCAAACTATGGAATGGTTAAAAAATCTTATTACCCCAATTTCTGAAAGAGTCAGAAGTCCTTTTTATGGAACCTTTATTATTTCTTGGCTAATTTGGAATTGGCAGGTTGTTTTTGTAGTTCTTTCAGGAGAAACAGAAATTAATGGTCTTCATACAATTGATTTTGTTAGCGCTAAAGTTAATCTATCAACAGTAATTGGTTTTCAGAATTGTATTATAGGTCCCTTGATTATGTCATTGATTTATCTGTATATAATTCCGACATTAGAAGTTCACATTTTTGAGTTTCTTGAAAAAATCAAGCATAAAAAATTGGAAAAAAAATACCTCATAGGGCGCAAGTATACAGTATCAGGAGATCGGCATGTAGATCTGTTATTGAGTTACAATTCGCAAAAGGATAGTCTTGCAAAACTAGAAAGTAGTCTTATTGAAAGAGAGGAAGAAATTATCAAACAAGAAAAAGTAACAAACCAAATTAAATCCGAGCTTAATGCAAAGAATAAGAAATATGGAGATATGATGGATAGAATTACTAATATGGAGAATATGCTTGATAAAATGGAACACGATAAATTCCAGGTTGTTTTTAATGATACTTGGGTTTGTTTTTGGAGGGAATCAGGCAAGGGTTCCGAATGGTTGAGAGAGGAGTTTGTAATATCGGAGAATAATAAATATAACAGGAAAGAAAAAGAAAATGGGTTCACACAACTACATGAGCTTTTGTTATTGTCAAAAGGCCATGATAATGGTATAAGATTTATGAAAAGAGGATTGGCTGATAATATAAATCAATTCAAAAAGGTTGTACTTAAGAAATCTGATGATGGGACATATTCAGGAACGGAGGAAGAGTACATTGGTAAAGGGACAATTACCAAACGTTGTGATGTCAGGTATATGCCACTTGAAAAAAGTATTAACCAAGATTTAAGGTATTTTCAGGAAAACAAAGGATAGTCCCAGATTAACTCTCAATATTTCTCTTAATACTCGCCAATCCGTTATCTAAAGTAGTAGCTGTATTTTTGGTAACAAACGGAATCATGTAACGTTTAATGGGGTTGTTGCCCACATCACCACTGTCTATCCAATGTAATTCGGTGGTATTGGCATCAATGGCTTTAAAGGTAAACACACCGGCTGCGGTTCTTTCGGCACGGTTTACACTTAACATAAATTGTAAGCTGCTGTCTTTTTGGTAACCTATGGTTTCAAAATAACCTTGTCCTAATAATGCACCATAAAAATACTGACGGGCACCAATGCTGTCTTGGGTTTTGTTGTAAAAATAATACAAGGTGCTGTCTACACTTTTGTTCCATAAACTCCATTGCTCCCAGTTTTTATAGTTACTTAGGTAATCAAATGTTTGGCTTATTGGTTTATTAATTACAATGCTGCGCTCCACATAATAGGTGTGCGGAAAAAAGCGTGAACCCATTACAAACGCAAATACAGTAGCAAAAATGATGAAGTATATTTTAAACAGTTTCATAACAACACTTAGTTAGTATACAGTAAATAAAAAAACACGGCAGGTATGGCCAAAAACAATCCGTCAAAACGATCTAACATACCACCATGTCCGGGTAAAATGGTGCCACTATCTTTAATGTGTAAATTACGTTTTAACAACGATTCAAATAAATCGCCAAAGGTGCCAAATATCACCACCAATAAGGCAATTACCATCCAATCAAATGTGGTTACATCATCAAACCCTAATAAGTTAGAAATACCATACGCCACGGCTAAACTTAACACTGCACCACCAATGCTGCCTTCCCAGGTTTTTTTAGGAGATATACGTTCAAATAATTTTGTTTTACCAAAGCTGCGTCCTGCTAAATAAGCACCGGTATCACTGGTCCATAACAATAAAAAGAAACCCATAGGTAACCCCGGGCTATAACTTAACGAGTTTAAGAAACCCATTTTAGCTAGCATTACAATAGGCATAGTTATGTATAATAAACCCAATACCTGAAATGCTAAAGTAGAAAATTCGTTGTGGGTACGTTCAAACAATTTAATGATGAACATAAACATAAAAATAGGGATGAGGTTGTAGTACCAAGCCAAAGATAAATCGGCAGAAAATATCATGGCAAACATGATAAAAATAACACTGCCACTTATAATACCTAAGTACTTTTCAATCCAACGTTTATCGGGCAATACCAATTCGTAAAACTCAAGCAAACACAAAAAGTTGATTACAAACAGCAATATAAAAAAGCTGAATTCGCTAAACATGGTTGCTGCCACAACAGCCGAAACAAAAACAGCGCCCGTGATGCTGCGTTGTACAAAATTACTTTTCATTGATTGGGTTGTTATTTATTAAGTGTAGTGCGGTAACTACATCATTTGCGGGGCAATATATTTCAATTACTCCAAATGCCTGATAACTGCTGTCTCTTTTATTCATACTAACTGCTTTAATGCCGTTTTCTTCCAGCATTTGAATAATGATTTCGGCCTCAATCGGGTTTCCGGTTTGGTATATTTTATTAAAATCACTCGCCATTGTACCACACACGTTTAAAGGTAATGTTACGCAATATCCATAATAAACCAATGGTTACCACCGCACTTCCGGCATTTATCATCCATGATTCAAACACGTAACCATCTTGCATAACAGTGGGTAAATTGTTTTTAATGGGGGTATAACTACTTACAACAGCAAAGGCATTGTTTACAAAATGCATAATAATGCTTATCCATAAGTTACCTGTAAACAGGTAGGCATAACCTAAGGCAGCCCCCAATATCATACGTGGTAAAAAGCCGTAAAACTGCCCGTGAAATGCACTAAACACAATGGCTATCATCCATACGGCAAAATGTTTTTTACCTGTTGTTAAACGTACAAAATTTTGTAGCACCCCTCTAAATAAAAATTCCTCACCAATGGCTGGTAAAATGGCAATTACAAGGAGGTTAATCCATAAAACATCTAATGTATCAGCTTGTATAAATGCTTGCGTAAACTTTGCAGCAAGCTCTTCGGCCGCTTTAAGTTCACGCTCTAATCCGGCCATTGATGCAGGTAATTTTAAAAAACCATTTGCATAAACCAACCAACTTACAAAAGGCATAGCTGCGAGTACAATGGTGATAGAAAGTGCAATTTCGCTGAAAGTTATCCTACGGTTTAGTTTTAAAAACTCGGCCGGGGTTTGGTGCAAGGCTTTACAAAAATACCAAGCAGGATAAATAAATATACCTGCAGAAGTTAAGGCTTGAATGTATTTAAGCGCATTCAGGTTTGATGGAGCGGTGAAATCAGTAAGTAAACTTGGGTTTGCCAAATAATCAATTCCAAATATAGCCTTACTGGTGTAAACGGCTATGCTGTATGCAAATCCTGCAAATACCAGCATCATGCCGGCCAAAATAAACATGCGCGTAATAAAAAACACAACGGGATGTTCCCAAAACAAATTCTTTTCAGTCATTTACCTATTTTTGCGCTGCGAATATAACAATGGTTAAGATAGGAAACATAGAATTGGGAGAATTCCCTTTATTACTTGCCCCCATGGAGGATGTGAGTGATCCGCCTTTTAGGGCAGTATGCAAAGATAAAGGGGCCGACCTGATGTATACCGAGTTTATCAGCAGTGAAGGATTGATACGTGATGCGATTAAAAGTCGCAAGAAGCTTGATATATTTGATTACGAGCGCCCTATTGGTATACAAATATTTGGCGGAGATGAAGAGTCGATGGAGTTAGCGGCCAAAATTGTAGATGCTACCAATCCGGATTTGTTAGACATTAACTTTGGCTGCCCGGTAAAAAAAGTGGTATGCAAAGGAGCCGGAGCGGGTATTTTAAAAGATTTACCTCAAATGGTAAAAATTACGGATCGTGTGGTGAAATCAACCAAATTGCCGGTTACGGTTAAAACCCGTTTGGGTTGGGACGAAAACAGCAAGAACATTGAGGAGGTAGCCGAGCGTTTGTTTGATGTTGGTATCAAGGCATTATCAATTCATGGTCGTACACGCGCACAATTATACAAAGGTGAAGCTGATTGGACGTTGATTGCCAAAGTAAAAAATAACCCGCGTATACAAATTCCTATTTTTGGCAATGGCGATATTGATTCGGCACAAAAGGCTTTGGAATACCGCAACAAATATGGGGTTGATGGCATTATGATTGGTAGAGCGGCCATTGGTTACCCATGGATATTTAATGAAATTAAACATTACATGGCTACCGGACAATTGTTGGCAGCACCAACAATTACCGAGCGTGTAGATGTGGTGCGTAAACATTTGGATTTTAGTGTACAATGGAAAGGCCCAGTTGCCGGAATTTTTGAAATGCGCACACATTACAGCCAGTATTTTAAAGGTATTCCTAATTTTAAAGAGTACAGAACAAAATTGGTGATGGCGCCAAACCACGAAAGCATTCACGAAATTTTAAATGAGGTAATTGCGAATTACCAAGGTTTGGAAATACCTGTTTAATACCTGAGGTAATAAGTAAAAAAGGCGGCACTCCACAAATGGAGTGCCGCCTTTTTTGTACCGCAAATCGGGTGCGGTTTATTCAACCACAATACGTTTTACCAATTTGTTTTTGCTGTGTTGAAGCTCTATTAAATAAATCCCTTTATTTAATGTGCTTATATCAATACTATGTGTTTGTATGCCGGTTGCAAGGTTTATATTTTGGCTGTGCACCACTTGTCCTAACATGTTTACAATACGCACTTCCGCATTACCATTTTCTAGGCCTTCTAACCTAACATTAACGGCAGTTTTAGCAGGAATAGGGTAAACGCTTAAGTTTCTGATGCCAGATGCTTCATTTAATCCAACCGCAGGAGCAACGTTGACAAGCAATGTACTTGCCACACTCTGGCAGCCAGCACTTGTACGTGAACTTACTAATAAAGTAGCAGTATCAACTACATTAAACCTAGCACTAATTGTTGCAGTGTTATTACCACTTAATATAGTTCCTTTACCTGCAGCAATACTCCAAACATACGTTAAACCTGTTTCGGCAGTTACATTGTAGTTGTTGGCTTCACCACGTATAGGTGCCAAGGTGCCTGTTATGCTACCAACAATTGGGCGAGCCAATAAACCGTAAGTTTTGTTTAGCGATTCGTTAGAAGAGCAGCCACCGGAAGTTGTGATTACAGAGTAAGCACCTGAATCAGTTGCGTTATATACTTTAGCGTTTGCACCGTTAATGGTATTTCCGTTTTTGTACCATTGATTTCCGCTATTTGCACTTGATGTAAGTGTGGCCGATGCTCCTGTGCAGAATGCATTACCGACTACATTTGATGTTATGGTTGGTGTAGTAGGTTTAGCATCGATACGCACATTTAAACTAGACGAATTTTCGCAAGTTCCGTTAAAATTTGCTAAGCGATAAGTTGCATTTTGTGTAGCATAAATTTGTTGCACATTTTGTGCAATCAACACATCGTTTGCATACCATCTTAACGTTCCGGTACTATCTGTAACCAATAACACACTATCTCCAACACATAATGCAGTTGAACCATTAGCTCTAATGTTTGGCATGCTAGGTTTATCGACAACAGTAATGTAGTTGTTTAATGTAATACTATCTGCTCCACTTGCGTTGCTAGATTTGAGTTTAACACTATATGTGCCCGGTAAATTGTATGTTACAATAGGATTTCTTTGTGTTGATATAGTTTGGTTAGCTCCTGTAAAATTCCATTCCCATGCAGTAGGGTAGTTACTTGATTTATCTGTAAAAGCAACTGGTTCTCCTACACAAGCTATTGTTCTTGACTCGAAATTAGCCACTGGTTTTAGTAAGGTACCATCAACACTAATGTTGTCAATAAATAAATTATTACCAAAGAAATTGTAGCTCTCAAATTTGAGTGTAACGCTTGATTGTCCGGCAAATTGAGCCAATGAAATGGTTTTACATCCAGAACCTGCCCCACCGCACCATTCTGATGAAGTGGTAGGGCTGAATGTGTTGCTCGAAACGGCCGTAGCAAAGCTGGCTGTACCATCTTCTCCAAATCCTTGTAATCTTATCCATGTAGCTCCACAGTTTGTGCTGGCGTAAACAATCAAACTGTCTGATGGGTTTTGTGGATATAATGCGTAGGAATGTTTGAAGGTTAAATTAACATTTGTATGTGTACTCAAGTTTAATGCAGGAGCAATAAGTCCATCTCTTTGCCCAACAGAGCTGTATTCAAATAGGTTAATCCCGATTGATGTGGTGCCGGGAGTATTACCACCTGTGTTATATAGTGCCCATGTTGTGCCGGCATCAGGGTTTTGTACACCCCACGAATTTAAGGTTGGCGAGTTACTTTCAAATGTTTCGAAAAACGGAAGCGATTTTCCACCAACAGTAATGTACTCTGTTTTATAAATAGAATCTGTTCCTAAAGCACCACTTATTTTTAATGATACAGGATAAATGCCAGGTGTATTATAGGTAATGGTTGGGTTGGTAGCTGTTGATGTTGAGGGTGTTCCACCAGGGAACGACCATAAACGCTGAGACACAGGGCCTGTAGAGGCATCAGTAAATGTTACTGTTTGGCCAACGCATAAAATATTTTTACTTGCTGTAAATTGAGCCATTGCTTTTTCAACACCATTGCTAATTAGTAAAGAATAAGCTTGATTGCCACCAACCAAGGTTCCTTTATTAGTTACGGTTAAAGTGTAAATTCCTGCGGTAGGGGCTACAATATTAATCATCTCTACATTGTCGCGGTTGTTATCTCCTGTAGTGGCTGCATTTGCAGGGGTTGCAGGATCTAAAATGTAGGGCATGTACACAGTGTTGTCACTATTTCTGGTTAAACGAATGTCTAAATCATTTACCAACATTCTGGTTGTGTTATCCAAAAAGTTTGATGCCACGGGAGTTCCCGGTCTGTCTGTCCAGCAGATGGTAACCTTTAAAGGTTTACCTGCATCAGCACTAAACTGCACGGTTTGTGTAGTTCCGGATGTTAATATTCTTTCTTCAAGTTTGTTAATAGCGGAGTCGTTTATAAATTTAACAGCAGATGCTGTATTCATCAAACCCCAACCAAATCTGTAATCAGGTCCTATTGCCAAACCGGCCTCATCTGCGGTATGAATTACTAGCCCTTTTAAACTGGCAGCACGCATGTATTTGCTTTTACGAGCAAAATAGTGCTGCTGAACCAACAATAATGAGCCTGATGCGGCTGGCGTAGCCATTGATGTTCCACTAATTGTGGCGTAAGCACTATTGCTTCCACTGTAGGGAGAATAAATAGAAACACCTGGGCTTACAATATCCGGCTTAATACGTCCGTCATCTGTTGGTCCCCAACCACTAAATGAACTCATAACAACATCACTAGCTTTGGTCCAACCATTACCGGTGTTGCCTCCAATTTTATTCGCAGCACCAACGGTTAAAATATTTTTAGCAGTACTGTATGTAGAAACACAATCGTAACCTGCAGCACCACCATCTTTTAGTGGGGCAGTACCTGTTCCTAGAGTTCCATCAGCATGGTACCATGTGGTTGTTCCTGATAAGTTTTCTCCTCTGTCGTTACCGGCAGCTTTGCATATTAAATAGTTAGGATAATCAAATGCAATTTGGTCCCAATCTTGTGCCTGATCATTGTACCATCCAAACTTGTAATCTTCTACAGTACTAATAAATCTATCTCCATACCATTCCCAACGCGATTGACCATCATCATAATACCAACCGCAGATGTTTCCGTATGAGTGGTTTGATATTAACATGCCAGAAGCCGCAGCTTGAGTCATTTCAAAATCATCACTATTCCAATCGTAAGCCTTTATGCTGGCTTGGTAAGCCATTCCTTTAGCGTTTGCCTCAATACCACTAGCAATCATAGTTCCGGCAACATGTGTGGCGTGGTCGCTTAACTGTGTAGAACCATCCGTTTGTGTAGCACGGCCTGTTAGTTCTTGGTGTGCTACCCTTACAGCACCGCCATCCCAAATGCCTAAGCGGTTTGGCATATTTGCTCCGGTTAAACTTGCACCTAAAGTGCCTCCCGGCCAAACTTTATTAGTAGATAGGGTTCTTCCCGCACCAATATTAAATGTGGTGTTGTAAACAATTTGTCCTGTACTCGTAACGTACATAGCTTGTTTAATACTTCCATTGGCAAATTCGGTTCGTGCTTGTAGGTTTCGTTCTTCAAGGGTTCGTTGAAGTTCAACTTGCCTTAAAATTCCTTTTTCGTACAAAACAACATCCAAGGGCTTGTTGGTTAAATTAGATTGAGGTGCTAACTGAGCCATAGCAGGGACCAATGAAGCGCCTAACAAAAAGGTAAGTATACTTTTTCTCATATTAAAATAGTTTGTCTGTTGGTGTTAGTTTATGATTCTTTTTGAAGTACCTAATATTTTTTCTTTAGGCAATACATGTTGTGTATTCACTTCAAATTGATACCATTGTTTTTGATAAAAAATTTTACCCTGTGCCACAATCGAAATAGAATGTCCTGTTTCAGCTGCGTCACACCTGATTTCTAATAACGGCAAAAGTCTTTTGTTTTGGATAAAGGTAGTATTGTTGTTGTCAATCATCAATACTTGTATTCTATTGTTTCTGAAAGTTGTGTCAGTTAACAAGTTTTCAGGTATGCTGTTAATCTGTATAAGTCGGTTATCTGTTGATAAAAGGGCAATGTTAATGGCATTGTTAATCCATTCTATTTTTTGGCCTTTTATTTTAAAGGGTACAGTTTTCTTTTGGTGGTTAATTAATTTAACCGAACCATTATTACTGTCAGTAAACGCACTTAAACAGATGATTAGGAGTACTAATGATATTTTATTTCTATTCAGCATGGTAGTCAAATGTACACATTTTGTACTAATTTTCGTGCCAATTTTATAACTTCACAAATAAGGTATTAATTTGTAAACTTCATATTAAAATATATTCGGTTTGAAACAACATATCCCTAATGCAATAACCTCGGCTAACTTGCTGTTTGGTTGTTTGTCCATTTTAAACGCAATACAAGGTGATTTAGTCATGGCATCTATATATATCGGTATTTCTGCTGTTATGGATTTTTTTGACGGATTTGTGGCACGTTTGCTAAATGTAAGTGGTGAGTTGGGCAAGCAACTCGACTCGTTGGCTGATGTGGTAAGTTTTGGGGTTGCTCCCGGTTTTATCTTTTACAGTATTGCAGGTAAATGTTTTGGAGAAGGTTTTTGCATCAATCAATACACCTTTTTGTTAATTCCTGTTTTTTCGGCCATCAGGTTAGCCAAATTTAATTTAGATACACGCCAAAGCGATAGTTTTATTGGTGTACCAACACCTGCTAATGCCATGTTTATTGCTAGTTTACCACTTATTTTAAGTAATGATACCTATGGTATCTCCACACTTATAGAACACCGTTGGTTCTTAACAGTATTCCCACTTTTATCAGCTTATTTACTGGTTGCCGAACTTCCTCTGCTAGCGCTTAAATTTAAACAGTTTAAATTTAAGGGTAATGAGGCCAGGTTTATTTTAATACTCGGATGTATCATAAGTGTCTCCATTTTTAAGTTTGCAGGCATCGCTTTTAGTATTATCATTTACATTCTAATTTCTGTTATCAACAATATCATCACTAAAGCTAGGGTAAATTAATCTACCATAGGCCTGATGCATCCAAATCATCAAACCCGATATATTAAACAGTAACTTGTATGGATATTAAACGAAATAATTTAGTTGCAATATGTTTAAAGTAATTCGTCTAAGTGCGTTGATTTTGCTGTGTAATTTTACGCTGCATGCACAAAACATAAACTATGCACGTAAAGTAATTAACGATTTATGTGCTCCCGAAATGTACGGACGTGGTTATGTGAAAAAGGGTGATAATATTGCTGCGAAATACATCAGGGAGGAATTGAAGGCTGCAAAGTTAAAATCATTCACGGCTGAGTATTTTCAGGAATTTGGTTTTCCGGTAAGTGTATACGAAAATGAGGTTAAAGTAATAGTTGATGACCATGGATTAATTCCAGGCGAGCATTTTATTATTTCGGCTGGCTGTCCTCCTGTTGATGGGGTATTTAAATTACTCTGGATTGATAGCGCTACGATTGATAATCAGGCGGCATTTAATCAAATAGAGAAACAGATTTCACGACAAACATTTGTTGTTGTTGGTGAGGTGAAATATCAAAAAATAAATCACCCTGAAAGACTTAAACAAATTACCTCTAACGAGTTTAACGCGAGGGGAATTATTTATGCTGCCGAAAAAAAATTGACATGGAGTGTATCTACCAAATGGGATCAATTTGCAACTATTTTTGTGAAAGAAGGTATTTTGAAACCATTTCAAACCAGTGCTAAAATTACTATAGCCGCTCAGATAAAAAGCCACGCTACCCAAAATGTGATTGCTTATGTGGAGGGTAGCAAATACAAAGATTCATTTGTAGTTTTCACCGCGCATTACGACCATTTAGGCATGATGGGTAAAGAGGCAATTTTTCCGGGTGCAAATGATAATGCCAGTGGTGTGGCCATGTTATTGGATTTGGCTAATTATTACAGCAAAAATAAACCCGAATATAGTGTGGTATTTATGTTTTTTGCAGGCGAAGAAGCCGGATTGTTTGGGTCGTATTATTACACGCAAAATCCATTGTTTCCGCTTAAGCAGATTTCACTGTTGTTAAATTTAGATTTAATGGGCACGGGTGATAAAGGCTTAACAGCCGTTAATGCAACAGTATTTCCGGATGAGTTTCAGGAATTACAACTAGTAAATATGGATGGTGATTTTTTACCAACCATAGCGTCACGCGGCAAAGCACAAAACAGCGACCATCACTACTTTACAGAGAATGGAGTAAGATCGTTTTTCTTTTATTTAATGGGTGATTATCATTTTTATCATGATGTTGATGACAAAGCTGATGCCCTGCCATTAAGTAAATACAACGAAGCATTCAAACTCATTCAAAAATTTGCTGATCATTATCAAAAGGGCGAATAGCTATTGTTTATGCACTTAAAGGTGCATATTTTACAGTTGTTTAACTGCTTCAAAAGCCTTAAAATTACCGAAACAAATTTACCCTATGTCAGTTTTTGGTTCACTTGTAACATGGTATTTAAAAAAACGGATTCCTTTTATTGAAGAAATGATGGAACGTCCGGGCGATACACAAATGCAGGTATTTCAAAAACTAATTAACCAAGCCCGCTATACTGAGTGGGGTATTCAATACGATTATCGTTCCATAAAAAGTATACACGATTTTAAGCAACGTGTACCCATAGGTAATTACGAAACGCACAAGCCATACATTGACAGAATGATGAAAGGGGAGCAAAATTTATTGTGGCCTACAGATGTCACGTGGTTTGCAAAATCAAGCGGTACTACATCAGCTAAAAGTAAATTTATTCCTGTAACCTTCGATTCGTTGGAGGAGTGCCATTTTCAAGGGGGTAAAGATGCATTGATGTTTTATCAACTGCAACGTGAAAGTAGTAAAATATTTGCAGGGAAAGGTTTAATCATGGGCGGCAGTCATCAAATTAATAAGTTTCATGAGGGCGAATCTTATTATGGCGATTTAAGTGCCGTGATGATGCAAAACATGCCTTTTTGGGCGCAGTACTTTCGTACTCCCGATTTAAGCATTGCCATCATGGATAATTGGGATGAGAAGATCGAAAAGATGGCCTTGGCTACCTTAAGTGAAGATGTTACCAGCATAAGTGGGGTGCCAACATGGACCTTAGTTTTGATTGATAAAATTTTTGAGATAACCGGTAAAAATAACTTGGCAGAGGTATGGCCAAACCTGGAATTATATATACATGGTGGAGTAAGTTTTGTTCCGTATCAAAATCGATTTAAGTCACTTATTCGTTCATCAAATATGAACTATTTGGAAACATACAATGCCAGTGAAGGGTTTTTAGGTATACAAGATGAATTAGGAAGAGAGGACATGTTATTGATGTTGGACTACGGTATTTTTTATGAGTTTATGCCCATGAGTGAATACGGCAAAGACCACCCGGTAACATATACCATTGATGAAGTAAAACCCAACGAAAATTATGCGCTTGTAATTAGTACAAATGCCGGTTTATGGCGATATATTATTGGCGATACGGTTAAGTTTACACAGTTATACCCGCATCGTTTTAAAATCACTGGACGAACCAAACATTTTATAAATGCTTTTGGCGAAGAGTTGGTGATTGAAAATGCCGATTATGCCATTGCACAATGTTGTGCCGAACTGAACTTAAAAGTAATTGATTACACGGCAGCTCCTGTGCATTTTGAAAAAGAAACAATTGGTACACACCAGTGGCTTATTGAGTTTGAACACATGCCAGATAGCATGGAGTTGTTTACCGCCACTTTAGATAATTATTTAAAACAAACTAATAGCGACTATGAAGCCAAACGTTATAAAGATATGGCTATGGTTATGCCAAGGGTTCATGCCGTATCGCGTGGCACTTTTTATAATTGGATGAAAAAAAATGGCAAACTTGGAGGGCAACATAAAGTTCCTCGTTTGGCCAATACAAGAGAATATATTGACGACATCTTAGCCACATTAACAGCACAATCTTATGAAAAATAATATATATTTATTAGTTGTTTTATTCACCATTTTAGTTGGATTTAACCATACTCTTTTTGCTCAAGAAAGTATTGAAAAAGGAAATGCTTTCTATGATTATTTTCAATTTAAAGAGGCCATCAAAGAATATGAATTTGCATTAAAAAACAACCGTACCACAAAAAATGAAGCACACGTTTTAAAAAGACTTGCCTACAGTTATTTATATACTTTTCAATACTCAAAAGCAGAGACAAAGTTTAACGAGTTGGTTTTATTAGGTGATAAAAAAGCAAGTCCTGAAGTTTATTTAGATTATGGTAATGTGCTTAAAATTCAAGGAAAATACGATAAAGCGCGCGATCAATTTAATTATTACAACACGCTTATGAAGTCTGATTCATACAGCGCATTTTTAACGCGATCATTAAATTGGGCCATAAAAAACAAAGACTCTGTTAGAACAAAAACATACGTTGGTGTAACCAATATTGATGTAAGCGGACAAAGTTTGGGGTATTGTTTTTTTGATAACGGATTGATTTATGCCCATGCAAAAGACACCAACTATAACGAGTTCACCACCTTGTTTGATTTAGGTTTTATTACCAAAACAGATTCTGTAACTTTTACCAAAGGTGATGATGTGGTAAGTGATATTAATTTCCCTTTTAATGAAGGATCACCGTGCTTATCACCTGATGGCGAAACCTTGTATTTTACTGCAACCGGAGCTAAAGTAAAAGAAGGAGAAGTGCGCAAGTCGGGTAGCGGACAAACCAGTGCTGATGGAGTAAGTAACCTAAGGTTATACAGCAGCAAGCTTGATAATGGTAAGTTTTCTACCATAATAGAGTTGTCGTTTAACGATAAGAATTTTAATTATATTCACCCAACAGTAAGTGCTGACGGCAACACGTTATATTTTGCAAGCGATATGCCCGGAGGATACGGTGGGCTTGATATTTACAAAACTACTCTTAATAATGATGGCACTTGGACAACACCAATTAACTTAGGTGAAAAAGTAAACACAACCGAACAAGAAGGATTCCCATTCTTGATTGGCGATAAATTATACTTTGCATCTAAAGGTCATGTTGGCTATGGCGGGTACGATATATTTGTAACCACCATTGGCAATAATTTTACACTTTCAAATCCACAAAACTTGGGTAAACCATTTAACAGCAGCAAAGATGATATGGCTTACATATCCGATAAAGATGGTGTTACAGGTTATTTATCATCAAACAGAGATAGCGACAATGGCATTGACAAGGTGTATTACTTTAACAACAATTATACTCCGGTTCCTAAAAAAACAGTTTTACCTAAAACAGATACCACTATGGTTGCAATAGCCAAGGTAGAACCTACATTGAAGAAAGATGTTGTAAAAGAGGTAACCGCACCCAATAATGTGGTAGAAAAGAACAAAACAGTGGTAGCAGCTAAAACCGAAAAGAAAATGGTGTTGTTACAAAAGGCCTATTTTACTTTTAACAGCAGCAATTTGCCAGCAGATTTGTCAACGTTTAAAGAAGTATTGGCCCAATGGCAAAAAGATAAAAATGCCGTGATAGAAATTGTTGCATCAACCGATTGTCGTGGTTCTGAGGAGTACAACCTTACATTGTCGAGGAAACGTGCGGTAAATGCGCAAAAATATTTTACACAAAGAGGTGTGCCTGCAAGTAAAATAATTGCAATTGGTGTGGGCGAAAATATAACGGAACCCAATTGTGATGACTGCGATAAATGTACCGAAGAAATGCATCAAGCCAATCGTAAGGTGCAGTTAATGTTAAGAAGATAATTTTTGGCGTTACTTAGTACGATCAATTACATAAGCAACCAATTCTTTCAGGTTGTCTTTATAAGGGGAGTCGCTTACATTGTTTAACAGTGTAAGCGCTTCGTTTTTATAACGCTCCATGGCCTTGCGGGTATAAGCGATGCCATCGTGTTCGTTCACGTATTTAATTACCTCAGCAACTTTCTTTTTGTTGTTATTGTGGTTCTTTATGGTGTTAATGATAAAGCTACGTGTACTGCTGTCTGCGTTGTTAATGGTGTATATAATAGGAAGCGTTAATTTCTTTTCTTTTAAGTCAATTCCGGTTGGTTTTCCAATGTCACTATCGCCATAATCCAACAAATCGTCTTTCATCTGAAAGGCTATACCAATTTTTTCGCCAAACAAACGCATTTGTTCTATTTGCTCAGCATTGGCTCCTGCACTGGCTGCACCTATAGCACAACAACTGGCAATTAATGATGCCGTTTTTTTTCGAATAATATCGTAGTATACTTCTTCGCTTAAATTAAGGTTACGCGTTTTTTCAATCTGCAATAACTCACCCTCACTCATGGCTTCTACCGATTCGCTTACAATTTCAAGTAAATGGTAGTCTTTATTTTTAACAGAAAGCAATAAACCCTTACTTAATAAATAGTCGCCAACTAAAACAGCTATTTTGTTTTTCCAAAGTGCATTTACGCTAAAGAAACCTCTGCGTTCATCACTGTCATCAACCACATCATCATGCACTAAAGTTGCTGTATGTAGTAGCTCAACCAAGCTGGCAGCACGATATGTACTGTCGTTAATGCCATTAAATAATTTGGCTGATAAAAAGACAAACATCGGTCGCACCTGCTTACCCTTACGCTTAACAATGTAAGTCATGATGGTATCCAAGAGCGGTACATTGCTTTTCATGGCTTCACGAAACTTGATTTCAAACAAATCAAGATCATGCGCAATTGGTTGTTTTATATTGTCTATTTGGCTCAAAATTATGCAGCAAAATAAGGTAATTATTTATATCTACTCAATATACTAACTAATACAATACACTTTATGTCCTTATATTGTTTAATATCAGTTATGTATTTGTTTTATGTATCATAAGTAGTCACCGATTAAACGGTTTAACGACCGCTTGATAAAAATCATTAAATAGATTCACAATCTTATTTTACTTTTGCAACCATAAAATCGAAGGATTTAAATAGCTGCATGCAATAGTTGCAGTATATATGCCTAAAATCTTATCTAAATAGTAGTGTATTTGAGGTAAGGATAGTTTGTAATTAAAGCGGGATTCTTAAACGTTTCCCGCTTTTTTTGTTTTAATACTATATTGCAAACAACATATGGCAAAAACGCAAACAACCTTTTTTTGTAAAAACTGTGGCTCAACTTCCCCAAAATGGGTGGGTAAATGCAACAGTTGTGGCGAGTGGAATACTTATACTGAGGAAGTTATACATAAAGATAAACCTGAATATAAAAAAACATGGAAACCACAAAGCACTAAAAGTGTGTTGAAGCCTGTTTTATTAGCTGATGTGGAACATGGCACTGAACACCGCTACGAGATAAAAGATTTAGAGTTAAGCCGTGTGCTTGGAGGAGGCATTGTACCCGGAAGTGTTATTTTAATTGGAGGTGAGCCGGGAATAGGAAAATCGACCCTTATGCTACAAATCGCTTTGCAGTTTACCAACAAAAAGGTGCTGTATATAAGTGGAGAAGAGAGTGATACACAAATAAAAATGCGTGCCGAACGTTTGCCTTTTCGCAACAGCGAGTGTTACCTTTTTACTGAAACATCCACCCAAAAAATAGGGAAGGCCTTACAGGAATTGGAACCTGATATTGTGGTGATTGATTCTATTCAAACCCTACAAAGCGAATTAATTGACAGTACTCCGGGTAGTATTTCACAAATTAAAGAAACCGCAGGCGACTTAATTCGTTTCGCTAAAGAAACTGGAACACCTGTTTTTTTAATAGGTCACATCACCAAAGACGGTGCACTAGCCGGGCCAAAGTTACTGGAGCATATGGTTGATACCGTTTTACAATTTGAGGGCGACAGAAATCATGTGTACCGTATTTTACGTACCACCAAAAATCGTTTTGGTAGCACCAGCGAAATCGGAATTTATGAAATGCATGGTGCAGGGTTACGTGAAGTAAGCAATCCATCGGAAATATTGATTTCTCAACGTGATGAAAATTTAAGTGGTATTGCTATCAGTGCAACCATTGAAGGTTTACGCCCATTGTTAATAGAAACCCAAGCGCTTGTAAGTACTGCTGCATATGGTACTCCACAACGTAACAGCAATGGTTATGATGCCAAAAGATTAAACATGTTATTGGCCATACTCGAAAAAAAGTGTGGGTTGCGTATGGGTATGCAAGATGTGTTTATCAATATAGCAGGTGGTTTGCGCGTAGAAGATCCCGGGATTGATTTGGGTGTAATCGCGGCTATTGTTAGTAGTTATCAAAATATGCCGGTAGATAATAAAATTGCCTTTATTGGCGAGGTAGGACTAAGTGGTGAGATTCGCGCAGTTAGCCGTATAGAGCAACGCATAGGCGAGGCAGAGAAACTTGGTTTTACCACTGTTTACATCAGTAAATTTAATAAGATGCCTAAACAAAAGTCGGGCATTACCATTGTTGAAGTAAGTAAATTGGAAGAAATGTTGAACTACTTGTTTGGATAAGTTACTTCTTAAAACTCAACCCCTCTTCTTTAAGTAATGATTTCAGTTTTTTTATACTACTTGGTCCAAATCCGTGAAGTGCAAGTAGCTCCTTTTCCGTTTTTTTACTCAATTGTTTTAGTGTTTTGATGTTGGCTCCTTCGAGTGCACGTATGGCAGGTGCACCTAGTACCGACATAAATCCTGCTTTGGGTTTACGTTCTTTTTCACAAATGGGACATGTTGGGCAATCGGATGTTTTGGTAAATGGGTGACCGTTTTTACAAGTACTAACTTTACTTTTAGCCGCTAATTTCAAAATGTTTTGTGTTACCCGGTAAGTCACAATTTTAGTGATTAACTTTTTGGGTAAGGGTTCGTTTAAAGGAAATTGGATTGCGCCCTTCGAGTTTTTGTAGGCTGTTATTTCTTTTGCAAAATGTTCAATTCCATTTGGACCGGGATAAAAGCCAATGTGGTTTTTGTAACCTGCAAAATGCACCAAATTACCGTTTAGTACAAATGTTGGTATTCCATAACTCATCGTTTCTGTTGCATCAACTGCCGCATTACGTATTAATGTTCTAATTTGTTGCAATACCACCTGAGTATCTTCTGGGAAACTCGAAATGTATTTGTCTACAAGCGTTTGTTGCTTTGCCATAATTAGGGGATTTTATAGGTTTATTTTATACGAATTTCAACTCTTCTGTTAGCTTTTTGTTCTGCTAATGTGCGTGCATTTGGAAACAACATTTGTCTGGATCCAAATCCCTTTACCTCGTACCTGCTATCATCAACATTCGCAGCTTTTAAAAACGATGCAACTTTATGTGCTCTGGCCAACGCAATTTCTTCGTGTCGTTTTACATCAGCTTCTGATGTTAGCAGCACACCTGTGTTGGTTGTGCCGTTTACATGACCTTCTATGGTAATTTCTAACTCGGGGTTTAAGGTCATTAATCGTACTAAGTTTTGTATAGCCGGATAAGCTTCTTGCAAAGGTTCAGCGCTGTTAGGCTCAAAGTTAATTTGCTCTAATTTGTATGTTTTATCTTTTTTTAAAACGGGTAAAGTAGTTTTTAACTCACGGTTAGGTTGGTTCCCTTTTATAGGCACGGTTTCAAAAAATGTATTTTTACCTGATATAAATAATTGGTAATTTTTATTTTCCTGAACCATAGCTGTCATTTCATAATTTCCGTTGGTTGAAGATTGGGTTTCAGTAATGATATTACCTAACGAGTCAGTTAAAATTACTTTTGCAACAAGAGGTTTTCCGTTGTCGTCTTTTACTTCACCTTTTATACTAATGGCATTGTTTAGTTCAAAATCAATGCTAAAGCCATTGCCGTTTTTATATACATTATCTATTAACAAAACATATTGCTCGCCTTTTTGTACGTTTATGTTTTTTGAAAATTGAGCTCCCGGACCGGGCTTGCTGTATGCGTTTGTGGCATCAATACGTAATCCGGTTACACCTTTTGTTTTTAAATTGTTTCTACTTAAGTTATTTCTTACTGGGTTTGTTTTTTGGTTTTTAATCTGATTACAATACAATGAATCGGATACTTTATAAAGTAAAAAATCATAATCATTGGTGCTATCAATGGGGTTGATTTTAAAAGTAAAATCGCCACCTTTAGAAAAATTCAAAACATACCATGCCGTATGGTGTTCTTTTGCAAAAGTTAAACCACTTTGGGTTGATGTAATTTCTTGAACGTTGCCAAAACTATTTGGTGCTGCAACTGCCCCGTACCTGAAACTTTTATAAATGGGTAACCTAACGGCTGCATTACAATCCGATTGAGGTGTTTTGGTGAAAGTATTTCTTGTTTGTGCCCAAAGCACTTGACTAAGGATTAAGGCAACAAACAAAATTGTTTTTGATTTCATACATGGGGATGAATGCTAAACCAATTTAACGAAATCTATTTAAAAATCAATACTAAAACGTGCCGCTATTCATTCTTTAAATTGGTAATAACCTGTATGGTATTACTTAATATTTTATGAACCGGACAAGCGTTTGCAACGCTCAGAAGCCTTGTGCGTTGCTGTTCATCAAGATTTCCTACCAGCTCAATTTTTCGGTTAATGGTGGTTTGGTTTGATGTTTTGTCCCACTCCAAATCAACATCAACATGTACCTCTTTTAAATCCCATGTTTTGTTGTTGGCATACATGCGTAATGTTATTGAAGTACATGCAGCCAGTGATGCGGCTAAAAGTTCGTTTGGATTAAATCCTAAATTTAAACCACCTTCATCTATAGGTTCATCAGCAATTAAAGTGTTGCCATTGGCTTCAATTTTTACTTGATATTGCTCGTGGGCAATATGTGCTTTTACATGTGTCATTGGTTATTAATGGTTTTTACGTGTTGGATATGGAACAAAGTCTATTTCGTCACCTACTACTTTCTCAAATAGCTGTGCATCCCATTTCTGTTTGGCTTCTTCAATTAAAGTTTTATCGCTCGAAACAAAATTCCAATCAATAAATCGTTCTTCAGCAAAAGGTTCACCTCCAAAAATGTATACTGTTGTGTTGGCGCTGATTTCAAACTCGCACAATGTACTATTTTTAGCTACCAAAATTTGTTTAGGTCCAAAGGTATTGCCCTCACTGCTTACACTTCCTTCTAAAATGTATAAACCGGCCTCGCCATATAGTTGGTCTTTTAAGTTTATGGCTGTGTTTTTGGTCGATGTAATTTCAATCATAAACAACTTGCTGTATACCGGCACCGGAGATTTTTGGCCCATGGCTTCGCCTGCTACTAATTTGTAGGAAACACCATCATTAACCCAACTTGGTATTTGATCTTTATCTGCATGGTAAAAATTAGGTTCAGTTTGTTCAAATGCTTTAGGTAATGCTATCCAAATTTGTAATCCATGCATTGTTTTCTCGGAGTGTCTTAAATATTCAGGAGTACGCTCTGAGTGCATAATACCTTTACCTGCTGTCATCCAATTTACTTCTCCGGGTTTTATTTCCATTTCACTGCCAATAGAATCGCGGTGCATGATGCTGCCTTCAAACAAAAAAGTTAGGGTAGATAAACCGATATGTGGATGTGGTTTAATATCCATTTGATCCCTTTCATTTAACTTAACCGGCCCCATGTGGTCGATATAAATAAACGGACCTACCATTCTTTTTTGGCGAAAAGGCAATAATCGCCCAACCATAAAGTTACCTATGTTGGCAGCACGCTCTTCTATAATTAATTGGATGTTAGACATAATGGACTTTTAATTTGTATGTATTGCTTGACCTAATTTAGGATATTTTAGTTGTACAGCAAAAACAAATGGCCCAAGTTTGTTTGCTCAGGCCATTGTTGTATAAAGATTATCATTGGCTTTTAATAGCAGAAATAATTTCTCATGTTATGTTAAGCCACGCCTATTTATTTGGGTCGCTATAGGCCGTGTTATTTAAAAGCGAATAATCGGTTAATGTTTTCAAAAACGCCACCAAGTCAGCTTTGTCTTGTGCTGTTAACATCAAACCTTTTTCTCTTGTAAATCTTAATGCAGGATCAAGTGTTGTAGATTCTTTCAATCCATTGTTGTAATGATCAATTACTTCTTCTAATGTTTTAATACTTCCATCACTCATGTATGGTGGTGTTAAAGCAATATTACGCAACGTGGTTACTTTAAATTTACCTTTATCGTTTATGTTCCCGGTTACGCCTTGTCTTCCAATATCGGTTATTTCTGCCTCTGATTTGGTACCATTGTTCATGTAACGATTATTCGAAAAGTTTGGTCCTGAATGGCAGTGCGCGCAATCAGCACCTGATAGTTCAGGGAAACTTGGATTGTATTCAGCAAAAAATAAAACCCTGCCACGCTCTTCCGAGCTATCCAATGTTAACTCACCTCTTCTGTATTTGTCGTATTTGGTATCGTTTGATATAATGCTGTTCATAAACTGCTCTAATGCTAACGCAATCTTATTGGCTGTTATTTCTTCGCTGCCAAATGCGCGCATAAACTGATCGCGATACGTTTTACTTGCTGATAGTTTAGTAATAACGTTATCTAGTGTTTCATCCATTTCTAATTCATCTTGTATGGGCATTAAAGCTTGTTGGCGCAATAAGTTTGCTCTTCCATCCCAGAAAAAACCTCCTGTATTCCAAGCCATGTTTACGGCAGTCATCGAGTTACGTTTACCCAATAACCCATGTATACCCACCGATAGTTTTGCTGTATCTGTAAATGCAAATTGTTGTTGGTGACAAGATCCACAAGATTGTGTGTTGTTACCCGACAACATTTTTTCGTAAAACAACATACGTCCCAGTTGCACACCTTGTATGGTTAACAAATTATCATCAGCAATTGGTGGTGCCGGAAACCCTGCATGATTCATGGTATAAGGTGTTGGGTCGTATTTAACTGCGGAAGTATTAGCTTGTTGTTCGGTATCATCTTTTTTACATGCCACTAATAATACAGTAACTGCTATAAAAGAGGTGATGAGAATTTTATATTTCATGTTAATTGTTTTTAAAAAGCGGGTTATTAATAAACGATTCGTCTGTTAAGGTTTTTAAAAATGCCACCAGGTCGTTCATTTCTTCTTGTGTTAAATTTAGGGGTTTAATTAAACTACTTTTGTTCGGGTGGTTGTAACCGCCCGAGTTATAATGCGCCACTACATCAAGTAACGTTGTTTTGCTTCCATTGTGCATGTATGGTGCTGTTTTTTCTATGTTGCGTAACGTAGGCACTTTAAATTTTGCCTTATCTGTAATTTGTTTGGTTACCCTTGCTCTTCCTTCATCACTGTATACCTCGCTTAATCCGTTGTTTTCAAAAGCAAAATTAGTGAAGTTAAATCCGGTATGACAAGTGCTGCAGTTTGTTTTTGTACTTGTAAATAAATTAAGCCCACGTAACTCTTGTTCGGTTAAGCTAGCTTCTTGTCTAATGTACTTGTCGTATTTGCTATTACCACTAATCAAGGTGCGTTCAAAGTTGGCCAATGCGCGAGTAATCACGTAATAGTCGAGTTCTCGGTTATAAGCCTCTTTACTCATGTTTTGATAGACGCTATTATCAGCTAATCTTTTGGCAATTTCTACAATGTTAAAATCAAACTCCACATGTTCTTGTATGGGTACCAAAACCTGCATTTCTAATGTGGGATTACCACCATCAAAATTATAGTAAGGTTGATAAGCCACATTGGCTAATGTTGGTGCATTTCTTACACCCACAGCACCATCAACTCCTAAACTAAATACTTGGTTATCGGCCATGGCAAATTGGGTTTGGTGGCACGACCCGCAATGAATGGTTTGGTTTCGTGAGAGGGCTTTGTCGTAAAATAATTTTTTGCCAAGTTTCCACCTGCTGTAACGGTAGCCGTTATCTTCCGGATACTTTATGGCCGGAAAATTTGAAGGTGGGGCAAAGTTCGGTTCATACGCAACCTCTTCCTTTTTTTTGCATGATAAAAGGAAGAGGAACATACAAGAAATGAATATGACAGTAAGTGTTTTCAACCGTGTTATTGAACGATTAATTTTTGCGCACCAATAAAGGTATTGTTGTTATACACTTGCATAAAATAGATGCCTTTGCTTTTTAAGTTAAACGGTTGGGTTGATGTAGCCGTAAATTGCTCTTCAACACAAACCTTACCCGTAATATCAGTAATTACAATTTTATTAAACAGCGCTTGGTTTGAAACCGATAAAACAAACGCTCCGTTTGATGGATTGGGAGTAAGACCTAGGTTAATATTGGTTTTAGATTCGTTTAAGCCTGTTAAAATTGTTCCGGGTTTAAACACGTTGTCTCTAAAATTAAATAATAGTTTTTGTGCCTCATCGGTATCACCATGCGAAACCAAATTTTGGGTTACATTAATGTCTTTTATGGCTTTGGTATAATCCGCGTCAATGGCAATAATCCATTTGCCATTTCTTTCGGTAGCTGTTTTATTTACTGATGTAGAAAAATAATTTACATTACCCAACGAGTGGATTTCATAAGTGCTTACCATACCAACTCCGGCAACACCTTCCATGGCTGCAAAACGATAACCTGATTCCCAACCCCAATGCATGGATGGAGATTTAGGCGCAAGTGGGTGAGAGGCTGGCCATAAACTTGGATCGGCATTATTATTTGGGGTATCAACGCCAATACTAAATTGTATGCCTTCAATATTGTTTACATTAAAAGAGCCTAACTCAATATCTGTATTGGTACCTGCATTAACCAAAGCATATAAATTGTTAACAGGTGTAGTCTGACCGCCATCGTGTTTAATGATTATTTTAGATAAATAATACTCCATACGAGATACGTTAAATTCGTTTCCTAAATTATTTATTGCACTTTTGTCAAAAGCAAACGGAACGGTATCTAAAAAATGATTGATGCGTAACACCACATTTTTTTGTGCGAAAGTTTGTGTAAATGCTGCTAGTATTCCAACTATTAGTAATAATTTTTTCATTGTTCTGTTATTATAAGTTTTGTATGAAATAATTTCCTGTGTTAAAGGATATTAAAAATGATTGTGATGCAGCCTAAGTTACATCACACCAAAGTGCTTAAGTCCAGACCGGTTAAAGCACGCAAAAACAATACATATCCTAAATAAGGAAAGTACAATGACGAACGTATAGCGGGTGTTTTATGTTATCGGGTGGAGGTAAACACAGTACTTGAATAATGTGTTGTGATGATAACCATAAACCTTTGTATGTAATACCTTGTTGTGCAGTTAAAGCAACAAAAACAGGTGCCGTAGTGTTTAAATCGTGGCTCGAGTGACGTTGTTCGTTATCTAGTTTTATAAAAGCAACTTCATCTTTGCAGCAATCTGTTTTCATTTTTTTGCTGCCACAGGCACACTTGTGCTCTTGGTGCTCAAAATTTACAGATACCCATGTAATGCGGCTGCCACAAAAATGTGCCGATACTGTAATTCCGATAGCCGGAACTAAGTACAGAAACAAAATTAATAGCAGGGCAATTTTTTTCATCTTGCTTTTTGAAATTCAAGCGAATATACAAGAATTATGAAAACAACAAGAAGCTTAATTGTCAAAAAAAGTAACTAGACTTGTTCTGCTCTTATCCTTATTATTGCTTTAAGTTGTATGCCAAGCCCATCTGTAAAGAAATATTTGGGTTTAGATATGGGTTTGATATCATCCATCCACTTGTTTTGGCTGTTGTAGCCAAAGTTGCCGCAAAGCTTGGGTTGATGTGGTAACGTAGTTTAAAATGAACTGCCCCACCTATTTCTTTTTGGTTGTTGTAAAATGATTTGGGTTGATTCCACACATTTATTGCAACATCCGATTCGGTTTTGTTTCCTAATTTGTGATGATAAAATGCCAATCCAATGCCATAACCATTTGATGTTTTGTTATTGTAGTTGTGGATGTTTACCAATAGGTTATTTCCTTTATATTTTACCGGTACGTACAAGGCAATATCGTTACCAAAATGAGTAGGGGAGTATTGGGTGAAAAAGTTAAAAGAAAATTGCGGATTCAATTTAATTTCAGGGATAAAAAATATAGCGGGATTTAAAAAGTTAAGCAGCGACAACTGCTTTTGTTGCTTTAGATAATCCTGTGCCTCGGGCGATAAATCTGAAAAACCAACCCTTCTGTTAACCCCCTCACCATTTGGAAAAGAATCCCGGTTTAAATAAGAAGCAGTTGGATTAAACATGTCGTAAGCCCATGCTGTTAAATCAGCCCCTGCAAAATCTCTTTGCATGGGATTTTTACTTTCGTGCTCAGGTGCAAGTACTTTAACCGAGTCGCTTGCTGTACTTGTTGAAAATGCAAAATAATTGTACACGTAATACGCGTTATACAGCAACAAGGCTGTTTTATTTAAGCTGCGTTTGTGGTAAAAATCGTTGAGTGTTACTTTTTCGTTTAAGGCAATTTCATATTGAACACCCGAAACATAACTGTACAACAATTGGTTGATGTTGTTTTGTTTAAGTTGTTGTAAACTTTGGTCGGATACACCATAAACGGTTCCATCCCAACGGCTAAATAACCAATTTCCGTTTTTAGAGGTAATATTTTTCACACCCAAGACCGAGCGGTGGTATTCTTCATGTGCCCAAACACCAAGCGGGATGGGCAACTCGCTGCCATATTGAGCAAATGCTAACCCAAGTCCGTACTTAAAAATACCATTGCTTATTTTACGCTTTTGCGTGTAAGGTTTAGTTTTACTTTTAAATAGTTTGTTACCTAACTTATCAATGCCCCAAAAACCTAATTCATAAAAATTATTAGAGAGGTCGAGTGCTTGCCCCATTGAAGGCGCAGCATAGGGCAAATCAATTTGTTGCGGAAAATCTAAAATAGATTGCTCGATACGTAATTGGTAAGTATTGGTATCTTGTGCGTTAACAATACATGTAATAGCAGCGAATAGCAGCGCGAGTGTAGTAAGTTTTGTTTTCATAAATGGTATTAAGCCATGCTAGATTAGGCGCGGCAAATATCTATATTTATGAAAACAAAACCACGATGTAGTTAAAACTTATTGATGAATGGATATTGTGTGTTGTGAAAGGAAAAACTGTTGTTTAGTCTTTTGATTTATCGTAATTATCAATAATTGTCAAAAGTGTATCTGCATATTTAAAAATCGCATGTCCGTTATATTACCAG
>DITN01000082.1:0-11339 GCA_002422865.1 Bacteroidetes bacterium UBA6183
CACGAATGGTATCCCCTATTCCATCCTCCAGCAAAGCACCAATTCCAAGCGCACTTTTAATACGGCCATCATCTCCATCACCCGCTTCAGTAACACCCAAATGCAAAGGATACATCATGTTGTTTTCGTTCATGGTTTTAACCAATAAACGGTAAGCTTCCACCATCACTTGGGTATTGCTGCTTTTCATGCTCAACACAATGTTGTAAAAGCCTTCATCTTCGCAAATGCGTAAAAATTCCATCGCACTCTCAACCATTCCCAATGGAGAGTCGCCATACCTACTCATGATCCTGTCGCTTAAACTACCATGATTGGTACCGATACGCATGGCTGTTCCGTGTTCTTTACAAATACGAACCAGCGGTGTAAACTTTTCACGGATACGTTCTAACTCTTCTGCATAAGCAGCATCGGTGTATTCTATAATATCAAACTTCTTTTTATCAGCGTAATTACCCGGGTTAACACGCACCTTTTCTACAATTTTTGCAGCCACCTCTGCAGCATTTGGCGTAAAGTGTATATCCGCTACCAAAGGAACATGAATACCACGTTTGCGTAACTCAGCTTTTATATGCTCCAGATTTTTAGCCTCATTGATACTTGGCGCTGTTAATCGCACCAACTCGCAGCCGGCTTGTACCATGCGTTCTATTTGAGCCACAGAACCCATCGTATCCATGGTATCGGTTGTGGTCATACTTTGCACACGAATGGGATAATCACTACCCATGTATAAATCACCAATTTTTACGGTTGATGTTTTTCTACGTTTATACTGGTGTAAACTACCACAAAAACCTGCTATATCCTGAGTATGTTGCATACTTTTATTCAACTAATCTGTACGTAAATTTTAAAGAAACAAGGTGCAAAAATAATATTTTAAATGTCACCCAACTGCGGGCGAATTACAATTTCCTCTACATCAGCACTACTACTTAACTCATAAACAGCCTTAATAGTTTTTGCCACATCATCAACTTGTATAAATCTATTTGCGGGTAAATCAACCCCTGCCCACGAATTGGTTAAGGTTGCCCCCGGCATAACCGCAGTTACACGTACACCATGAGTTTTTAACTCATAACGCAATTGTTTACTTAATCCCAACATGGCAAATTTGCTAATGCTGTATGAACCGCCAGCCTCATATGCTTGTAAACTGGCAATAGAACAAATATTAAAAATATGTCCGCTTTCAGCTTGCATCATGGCAGGTAAAAAACCTCTACTGATGTAGTATGCACTGGCAACATTAGTTTGTAATAAATGTTCAAGCGTTCCTTCCTTTTCATCAATTACTTTTCCGGGAATAAACACCCCGGCATTATTTACCAACACATCAACCTTAGGGTAAGTGTTATTAATGGTCTCAATAAAACTTTTCACCTCATCGGTTTTGCTCACATCACACACCAACATGGCATGTTTACCGCTGGGGTTAATCGCATTTAACTTTTCGGCAAGTTGGTTTAGTTCTGTTTTATTGCGGGCGCAACCGGCCACATTAAATCCCATGTGGGCAAAAGTTTCGGCAACAGCCAAACCAATTCCTTTTGTACAACCTGTTACAACAACCGTTTTGTGCATACTTGATTTTATTTATAAAAATTAAAAGGCCAAAAATAGGCTTAAGTATGCATATATTTACCGCCAAATACAACTAAGGTTTACTATGAAGTTTTTTGAGCATTTTGGCAACTACACCTTGTTTTTGCTAGGGTTGTTTAAACGCCCTGAGCGATTTAAGGTTTTTGCAAAACAAACTTTAAACGAAATGAGCTCGATTGGTGTGGGTTCTTTTGGCATTGTTTCGTTAATTTCGGTATTTACAGGTGCAGTTGCTACCATACAAATTGGCGTGCAGCTGGTAAGCGGATTGGTACCTGATTATATGTTAGGCACCTTTGTTCGCGACAGTAATATTTACGAGTTTTCGCCAACCATTACTTGTTTGGTATTAGCCGGTAAAGTGGGCAGCAGCATTGCATCAGAAATGGGTACCATGAAAGTAACCGAACAAATTGATGCATTAGAAATCATGGGTATAAACTCTGCTAATTATTTGGTGTTACCTAAAATACTTGCCGGTGTGCTTACCATACCACTTCTAGTGGTTTATTCAATGGTACTGTCAATTATTGGTGGCGCTTTATCAGGCGTATTAGGCGATATTATAAGTGCAGATGCATATGTAAGGGGATTACGCACCGATTTTGTACCATTTTCTGTAGGCTTTGCATTAATTAAAGCAACAACTTTTGCATTTTTAATAACAAGCATTAGTGCATACCACGGTTACCGCACAGAGGGTGGCGCACTTGAGGTAGGAAGAAGCAGCACAATGGCCGTGGTATACAGTGCTGTTGCTGTAATTATTTTCGATTACTTACTTTCTGACATTTTATTGGCCGCTTAAACATATGATTCAATTAAAAAACATTAGAAAAAGTTTCAACGGCAAAGTTGTGCTTGATGATATTTCGGCTAGTTTTTATCCTGGTAAAGCTAATTTTGTTATTGGTGCAAGTGGTAGCGGAAAAAGTGTGATGATGAAGTGTATGGTGGGTTTGATTGATGTTGACCAAGGTGAAATTTTTTACGGACCAGATGATTTTGTGCACAAAAGTTATGAAGAACGTAAGCTAATTAGAAAAGAAATTGGCATGTTGTTTCAAGGCACTGCACTATTTGATTCGTTAAGCGTGGAAGATAATATTGCTTTCCCATTACGTATGTTCACTAAAATGACACCTGAAGAGGTTTTAGAACGGGTTAACTTTTGTTTGCAACGCGTAAATTTACCCAACGTAAATAAACTTTACCCCTCAAACTTAAGTGGTGGTATGAAAAAACGTGTGGGTATTGCTAGAGCCATTGCTTTAAATCCTAAATATTTATTTTGTGATGAACCTAACTCTGGTTTAGATCCTCTTACCTCGCGCTTAATAGATGAGTTGATTAAAGAAATAACCATCGAGTATAACATCACCACTGTTATTAATACCCACGACATGAAAAGTTTATTCGACATGGGTGATAACATCATATACATTTACCAAGGTAAAAAAGATTGGGAAGGTGAAAAATCATTGATCAGAAGTTCGGGGAACAGCCGGTTATTGGAATTTATGAAGGCTTCGGAATTTTAGCTTCTTCTTACCAATACTTTACTATTTCTTGTGGTTGACAATTGGGGTTAAAGACTTAAATAGTTGTCGCTACCACCATGCACTGTACAAACATTTTTCGCACAGGGCAATATTGTTTATTAAAAAACCATTAATTTGCCTTGGTATGAAAATGATACACAAACCGATATTCTTCACATTAACATTACTAACTGTAGGTTTTATCGCCTGTAAACATAACCCACAAGAAGAAGTTACACCGGTATTGAATAATCCCGGCAATAACACCACCAACGATTCGGTGAGTTTTCAAACAGAGATTCTTCCGTTGCTTGTTGGAAATTGTGCCATGACCGGTTGCCATGATGCAGCAAGTGCAGCAGAAGGTGTTGTTTTAAACAATTACAACAACGTAATCAATACGGCAAAAGTTATAGCCTTTAATCCCAACAATAGTGAACTTTATGAAGTTTTATTGGAAACAGATCCTGATAAACGTATGCCTCGTCCGCCTGCAGCACCACTTACTCAAGCACAAATTGCATTAATTGCCAGATGGATTAACCAAGGTGCACGCAATACCAACATTGTAAGGTGTGATACCAATACCTTTACATTTGGGGCCGTGCAAACCATCATCAATAACAACTGTGGTGGTTGCCATAGCAGTGCAAACCCGCAAGGTGGTATCAACTTAAGCGATTACAACAACATTAAACAACAAACACAAAGTGGTAAACTGTTGGGCAGTATCAATCATTTACCCGGTAATAGTGCCATGCCTAAAGGTGGGAATAAATTAGAAGCCTGTAAAATTACCATTATACAAAAATGGGCAGCCGCTGGTTACCTCAATAATTAAAATAACATGTATAAATCCTTCCTAGTAATTTTTGTATTGGCATTGTTCATCAGCAGTTGTAGTCATTATGATGAAATTCAAAAAAATGCAAAAGAGAGTGCAGCCGGTGATGACGAAAGCCACAACTCGGGACAAAACTGCATGAGTTGCCACAACAAAGGAGGATACAACGAGGCTGTGCAAGAAGGTGGATGGTGGAATATTGCCGGCACAGCCTACCAATCGGGTAACACGGCCAATGAAGGAAGTATTGAGTTATGGACCGGCCCCAATAGAACAGGATCGCTCATTTATAAATTGCCAATTGATATTTTAGGAAACTTTTATACCGGAAAAATCGTAAATTTTAAAGGTGGGGCTTTTCCTGTGCTGATTGATAAAAATGGAAACATGAATAAGGCCATGCAAAGTTCAACCCTTAACGGTGCTTGTAACAGTTGTCATGGTGTGAGTACACCCGTAATTTCGTTTAATTAATTGTGATGAAAAAAATATTATACTTATCAATTACTGCACTTACTTTAAGTTTAAGTGCTTGTTATTATGATACAGAAGAAGAATTGTATCCAAATAGTTTTGGTGGAAACAAAGACACCGCAAGTGTTACCTACAGCGCAACCATTGCGCCTATGTTGGCTGCTAATTGTACCAGCTGTCACACAGCAGGAGGCAATTCACCTGATTTAACCACCTATGCAAATGTGTTTGCCAACAAAGACCGTGTAAAAGCACGTGCTGTTGATGGCAATCCTTCTCCTATGCCTTCAAGTGGTTTAATGAGTTTAACCAACCGAAATGCATTGGCTGCATGGATAGCAGCAGGTGCTCCTAAAAACTAATATTCATGAAAAAGATTGCAATCATAATGGCTTTGTTCATGGCCAACAACTTATTCGCTCAAGAGGATTTATTAAAAATGATGGAGGAAGAAACGCCAACAAAACCTACTCCTGTTTTTGCCTCGTTTAAATCAACGCGTTTGGTAAACTTGCATACCAACGAACAAATGAAAGCCAAACATTTGGACTTCCGCATACAACACCGTTTTCAACCCATGCAAATTGACAAAGAAAATGTGTATGGCCTGTACAACATGTTTGGGGTTGATGGCGCAGTAATGCGCTTAGGTTTTGAATATGGTGTTACTGATAAACTGATGATGGGATTTGGAAGAAGTAACTTAGGCAAAACCTACGACCTAATGGCCAAATACAAAATACTACAACAAACACGCGGTAAAAAAAGTATGCCAATTAGTGTAAACTACTTTGGTAATATCGGAATCAACACACTTGAATTTGCCGATAAAACACGTAATAATTTTTTCACTTCACGTTTATCGTTTGTAAACCAACTGATCATTACACGTAAGTTTAACGATTATGTTTCGGTAGCCATTACACCAACCATGGTGCATCAAAATTTGGTGGAAACCAAAGCACAATCGCATGATATTTATGCAATAGGTTTGGGTGCATCCGTAAAAATATCACGCAGTGCACGTTTTAATTTTGAATACATACCACGCCTAAATGCGCGTGATGATAAAAAACTAGATGGAACCCAATATTATGATGCCTTTGCTTTTGGCCTAGACGTTGAAACCGGTGGACACGTATTTCAATTACATTTCACCAATGGTGCAGGATTAATTGAACAACAATTTATCTCGCAAAATGCAAACAAGCTCAGTTTAAATACACTTCGTTTTGGGTTTAACCTTTCGCGTGTATTTAGTTTAGAAAAAGAAGGAAAATAAACCTGGCATTATTCATGCACATCAATAAAAAACAATGAAAAATATAATCATCATGTTGGTTGCTTTAATTGGATTAAGCATCAGCGCAACTGCTCAAATATACCGTACATCTAACGGTAAAATTGATTTTTTTAGTAAAACACCCGTTGAAGATATTGAAGCACACAGCACAACTACTGTTGTATTGCTTAATACCAAAACCAATGACGTGGTTTTTCAGGTATTAAATACCTCATTCAACTTTCCAAACAAATTAATGCAAGAGCATTTTAATGAGAAATACATGGAGAGTGAAAAATATGCAAACAGTACTTTCTCCGGAAAAATTAATGAAACCATTGATTACACCAAAGATGGAACTTATGATGTAACGGTTACAGGTAAGTTAAATGTACACGGTGTAGAGCAAGTAAGAACCATTACCGGTAAGATTACAGTGAAAGGACAAAGCATACAATTGGTAAGCGATTTTAAAGTAAAAGTAGCCGACCATAAAATAGAAATACCTAAATTGGTTACCGCTAAAATTGCTGAAGAAATTGAAGTGCATGTTGATGCAACACTTGCACCTAAAAAATAATTATAACAAACCCTTTATTAACAAAAGAGGCTGTCTACTAGATGGCCTTTTTTATTGGGCGATGGGCGATGCCCAATCGCAATGTAGATTTCGCCCTTTCAGGGCTTTGTCATACAATAAAAGTATTAATGATTAGAGACGAAACTCTGGCACCTTAAAATAATTAACACAAACTCTTTATTAATAAAAACAGGCCACTTTTTGAAAGCGCCCTGTTTTTTTATGGTGCGATGTGCGTTGCACATCGCACTTGTATTTCGCCCTTTCAGGGCTTTGTGTGTTAACTAATAAAGAGAAAACTCATGTTGTTTATTTACAAACTAACCAAAGCAGCCAAACAAACACCACCAATAATGGCCAATACTTTGTTGCGGCTAAAACGATGTTCTTCGCTGTTCTCGAACAAAATGGTAGTAGCAATATGTAAAAAAGTACCTACCACAAATGCCATCAGATACTCGAACATGTGCGGGTCTACGCTATTTTTAAGTAAGGCACTTATACCCGCCCCCATAGCACTCATGCTGGCATAAATTACAATAAACCATTGCAACAATTTAGGTTTAACATGGCTTGCTTTTAATATACTTACCATGGCAAAAGCGGCAGGCATTTCATGGCTCACAATTCCAAACAAAAAAGACAATTCGCTATTGCTATCTTCTAACAAGCCACTACCCAAAGGCATACCTTCCATAAAACTATGCAGGCTTAAGCTAATTAATATTTCGTAAGGAATAATTTTGTTGGATTTGCCATGTTGGTGCAAATGCAAATGGCCATGCTCAACTCCACGAGAAAATTTTTCCAAGAATACCTGAAAGAAAAATCCGGCCAACAACAAAATTCCTGAAAGCACATTGGCCTCGGTGTAAATGTGTGGTATTAAATGAAACAATACCACCGATAGCAAGTAAGCACCTGCAAAAGCAAGCACCACTTTTATGTTTAGTTTTTTACTTAGGTTAGCGTAATAACCAATTATACCTCCGGTTAACGGAAAAGCAATTAACAATATGTAAAACCACCAACTCATTTATTTAATTTCTAATTTTTTACTCACCAATACCGAAGCAAAATAACCAAACACACATCCGGTTATGGCTCCGCAAATTACATCAAAAGGATAATGTACACCCACATAAACTTGCGATAATGCAATGCTTGCCGCCCAAATCAATGCATAAGGTAACATACGCGGCAAACGCCTTTTAAACAACATGCTAAAATAAACGGCAATGGCAAAATGATTGGTAGCATGCGCACTCATAAAACTATAACCACCGCCACAATAAGTTAACAAATGTACTTTTGTTTTTAATAGCGGGTCGTTGCAAGGGCGCAAACGCTCAAACGTATTTTTAACCAAATTGGCACTAAACTGATCGGAAATTAACACCAACAAACCTGCGCCAATTAGCACCCATAACGATTGTTTTCCAAATACTTTCCACGAAACCCAAAGTGCCAAAGCATACAACGGAATCCATGTTTTAGGTTGGCGCAACCAAGGGCATAGCCAATCCATAAAAGCATTTTGCCAACCATTATTAATGGCCAAAAACCATTCGGTATCTATTTGTTTAAGCGTATCAAGCATGTTTACGTCCAACTAAAATTAACCTGTCGGCTTGTTTTACATCAAACTCATCCAAGTTATAATTGCCATACACAGCCACTTTTTCAAACCCGGCTATATCAAATAATCGTTCAAAATCAGTCAACCTTAATACTTGCACTTCTTCACTAAAACTGTATGTTTTTCCTTTATCGCTAAACTCAATGCGTTTTAATAAAATTCCATTTTTTACTTCTTTGGTAATGGTAAATTGTATGCCATCAACCACCTTTTGCTCATAAGGAATTAAACCTGCCAATACGCACTCCACATTCATAAAATCAATCACCACTAAACCATTGGGTTTTAAAATGCGATTGATTTGGCGCATCACATTTTGGTTGGTATCATCACAATCAAAATAACCAAAACTGGTAAATAAATTTAAGGCCACATCAAACCTATTTTGGTAAGGCAAATGTCTTAAATCCTGCACCTCAAAATGCAACCTGCTATTTTCAAAAACTTTTGCGGCTGCAATACTTTGGGCTGCTAAATCAACACCCATTACATCAAACCCCAAACTATTTAAATAAATGCTATGCCTGCCTTTGCCACAAGCCAAATCAATTAATTTTTGCTCGTGTGTAAACGCCAAATGATCAACCAAGTTTCTTAAAAAAAACTCCGCCTCACGCTCATCGCGATTTTTGTACAAAATGTGATAATAGGGCGAGTCGAACCACTCGCTGAACCATTCTTTATTAGCTTGCATTGCTTTGGCAAGTTTAGTTTTTTTATATTTAATACAGAAAGCATATCTAAACATGTTAAACAAAACCCGCTTAAACTGCTTAGGTATCGGTATTTATACCGTTAATTATATTACAAAATTAATAATCTGAATGGCCCAACAAACCTAATTTTGCATAAAGCAGTAACGTTATCAAGCTGTTACAAATCAAACTTGGTTAACAAGCCTGCAAATGATATTTTTGCCGTCCCTAAAAAACACTGTAACGTGACTTTAATTAAATCAATTTCAGGCATTAGAGGTACAATTGGCGGTAAAGCAGGCGATGCCCTTACCCCTATTGATGTGGTAAAATACACCGCAGCCTTTGGAAGCATTATTAAAAAAGATAAAGAAACTTGCCGCATTGTGGTAGGCAGAGACGCCCGTATTAGTGGCGACATGGTGAACCGTTTAGTTACCGGAACCTTAATTGGTTTGGGTATTGATGTGATAGACCTTGGCTTAAGTACCACACCTACTGTGGAGTTAATGGTAACTGAAGAAAATGCCGATGGTGGTATTATTTTAACAGCCAGCCACAACCCTAAACAATGGAACGCCCTTAAACTACTAAACGGAAAAGGTGAATTTATTAGCGATGAAGTAGGTAAACAAGTGCTTGCTTTAGGCGATAAAGCCGATTTTGATTTTGCTTTGGTTGATAAAATTGGAACTGTTACCGAAAGACGTAACGCCATAAAAAAACATATCGATAAAATACTTGCATTAGAGTTGGTGGATGTTGAAGCCATTAAAGCCAAAAACTTTAAAATAGTGGTGGATGCTGTTAACTCTACCGGAGGTATTGCCGTACCTATGTTGTTAAAAGCATTAGGTGTAAACGATATTGTAGAAATTTACTGCACACCTGATGGAAAGTTTCCGCATAACCCGGAGCCATTACCCGAAAACTTACACGAAATATCAAACCAAGTGGTGCGCACCAAAGCCGATTTAGGTATTGTGGTTGACCCTGACGTAGATCGTTTGGCATTGGTAAACGAAGATGGCAGCATGTTTGGCGAAGAATATACTCTAGTAGCTGTTGCCGATTACGTGTTAAAAAATGTAAGCAACGAAACCTTAGAAAGATTAGGACAAAAACGCAATACCGTTTCTAACCTTTCATCAACACGTGCCTTACGCGATGTAACCGAAAAACATAAAGGCAGCTACAGTGCAAGTGCTGTTGGCGAGGTTAACGTGGTACAAATGATGAAAGATACACAAGCCGTAATTGGTGGCGAAGGCAATGGTGGTATCATTTATCCGGAGAGCCATTATGGTCGTGATGCCTTAGTGGGTATTGCATTGTTCTTAACACATTTGGCAAAATCAAACAAACTGTGCAGCATATTATTCAACAGTTACCCCGATTATTTTATTGCCAAAAAGAAAATTGAATTAACACCGGATATTAACTTAGATGGGTTGATGCAAAAAGTGCAAGACAAATACAGCAAACAACCTATTAATACGGTTGATGGTGTAAAAATAGAATTTGATAAAGAGTGGGTTCATTTGCGCAAATCAAACACCGAACCTATTATTCGTATTTATGCCGAAAGTCAAGGTGAAGCTACTGCAAACCACCTGGCCGAAAAGCTGATTATGGATATGAAACAATTTATTAAGTAAGTGGAATAACAAAAATTGTGGTGTAGCAACCACGTATGATAAACTAAAATAGCATGGCATTAAAGTGTGGAATTGTAGGATTACCTAATGTAGGTAAATCAACCCTGTTTAACTGTTTAAGTAACGCTAAGGCACAAGCGGCTAATTTTCCGTTTTGTACCATAGAGCCCAACGTAGGAACCATTACCGTTCCGGATGAGCGTATGAATGAGTTGGCAAAACTGATTAACCCGCAACGTATTGTACCTACCACCATAGAAATTGTAGACATTGCCGGATTGGTAAAAGGTGCCAGCAAAGGCGAAGGTTTAGGTAACATGTTTTTAGCCAACATTCGCGAAACAGATGCTATTTTACACGTATTACGTTGTTTCGATAACGACAACATCATACACGTGGATGGCAGTGTAAACCCCATACGCGATAAAGAAATTATTGATACCGAGTTACAGTTAAAAGACTTAGACAGTATCGAGAAAAAATTACAACGCATTAGCCGTGCTGCAAAAACAGGCGATAAAGATGCTGCCAAAGCAGAAGCTGCTTTGTTAAAATATAAAAACCATTTAGAGTCGGGTCAATCTGCACGTAACTGCCCTGTTACCGAAGATGAAGCCAAGTTTGTAGAAGACATTTATTTGTTAACCGCCAAGCCTGTATTGTACGTTTGTAACGTTGATGAAGCATCGGTGGTAAACGGTAACAAGTATGTTGACATGGTGAAAGAAGCGGCTGCAAAAGAAGGCGCAGGTATGATTATGATCAGCGCAGCTATCGAATCAGACATTGCAGGCTTAGAAAGTTTTGAAGACCGTGAAGCATTTTTAGCCGACATGGGTTTAACCGAATCGGGTGTGGCCAAGTTAATTAAAGAAGCTTACAAGTTGCTTAACCTAATTACTTACTTTACCGCAGGTGTGCAAGAAGTACGTGCCTGGACCATTACCAAAGGATTTAAAGCACCACAAGCAGCAGGCGTAATTCATACCGATTTCGAAAAAGGATTTAT
>DITN01000082.1:11376-18583 GCA_002422865.1 Bacteroidetes bacterium UBA6183
TAATGCACTTTAGATTTAACGTTTAATAACACTACTTATTTATGAAAAAATTATTAGTTGCACTTTTAGTATTGGTTACCGCAGTAAGCGTAGCCCAAGCAAAAGAAAAAAAACCAAAAAAAGTAAAATTAACCGAAGGCCTTTATGCCGAAATGAAAACCACACGTGGTACCATTTTGTTACGTTTGGCTATGGACAGTGTGCCTTTAACCGTAGCCAACTTTGTAGGCCTTGCCGAAGGTAAAATTAAAAACACCGCCAAAGCCGAAGGTGTTCCTTATTACGACAGCTTAAAGTTTCACCGTGTAATTGCCAAGTTTATGATACAAGGCGGAGATCCATTGGGTAACGGACAAGGCGGACCGGGTTACAATTTTAAAGATGAATTTGTACCACAATACCGCTTTACCGGACCGGGCATTTTAGCCATGGCCAATGCAGGTGCAGGCACCAACGGAAGTCAATTTTTTATTACCCATGTAGCCACACCATGGTTAGATAACCGCCACACCATTTTTGGTTTTGTGGTAACCGGACAAGATGTGGTAGATGCCGTTCAACAAGGCGACTACATTGTAAAAGTTAAAATTATACGCAAAGGCAAAAAAGCCAAAAAGTTTAATGCCGCTAAAGTGTTCGAAGAGTTAAGAGCAAAATAAAACGCACTTCACCTTTCATCAAAAAATCCCGTTAGTTCACTAGCGGGATTTTTTTGTGTGGTTTATTTGGGGGCTTTACAGACGTTTCGCTGCGNNTCGCTGCGCTACAGTCTGCACCGGGCTGTACGCGTTACAAGGTAACTGCTACCATCCCTAAGCCGGGTTTAACTTTCAAAAAATAATTTCCGTTTTTAAGATAAACACAAAACGGAAACGCTGCTCCCCTACTAGGGGAGCTTCCCGAATGAGCCGCAGGCGAACTTCGGAATGAGTGGGTATACTTGCTTTTACCAACACAAAAGCTTTATTTAGTAAAGTAAAACTTAGTTAACCATGAATAATAAAAACACCAACCCCACCCAAATTTATACACTTGTAAGCACCGAGCAATTAGGTAAAATAATACAGACGCTTCGGTCTGCATCTGCGACTAGTCCTTTAGATACATTAAAACTAATTTAACAAAAATAAAGCACACCTAAATTTCTTTAAAAGGTGTACAATATTGTGCGTACAAAACAATATTGTGCACCTAACCGACAAAATAGGTGTACAGATAAGTAAGTTAGCGGCAATGGTGTGACCGACCTACAGAAAAAAGGAAATGAAAAAAAATATATGGACAATTTTAACGACAATCCTATTCTTGACAACGCTACTTTTTGCGTGGACTTTTATCAACCGTTTAACAATAAACTATAACGAATAAGGAAGGTATTTTGACGAAGAAAGTATGACAGTATATAAACAACAATCTGTTTGGGTATATGGACTTTTTACGACAATTGGAGTTGTTCTGTCAACTTTGTCAATGCTAATGATAAACAGGGAAAAATCTAAAAAGTTATGAGTGTTTGGAGACAAAAAGCAATAGAATGTGCACCAGAGTTAAAAAAGGAGGTTGAAGCACCTGACTTGACACTTTACACAGTATTTATGGAACTATTGCCAATTACAAGGCAAGCACACACAGACAAAGATACTGACCGACTGAAGAAAATATATGACTTTGCGGAATGGTGCCATAAACAAAAAGACGAAAAACTATGGAATGCTGTTGGCGTTTCCTTTTATGAGCATTTAGCCGACACAAACGAAACTTATTTGCAGTTTACAAATTGGATAAAAAAGGAAATTTATCTTGACATAAGGGATTTATTAAACCAACGAGTGGACGATGAGAAAATGCAAAGACTTGATGACTATTACGGATACAAACCGTCAAAAAAGAACCACTACCGCTAACATCCGTTTGGCGTCATGCGGGGTGAAGTGCTTAAATTCAAGTTTGGTTTTTCAAATCAACTCTAGTGCTGGGTTGACAGTTAGGTGCTCCGAAATCCCGCACGAACGCCAAGCGCAAAACCGTTACAAGCCACTAAGCCCAATAAAAACAAAATGATAGCCATACAACTAAGACCATCAGTAAAAGAAGACATCAGCAATTTTTACGCGTATCAACTTGACGAAGAAGCAAATTATTTAGCGGCATTTACGGCTAAAGACCCCACAGACAAAACGGCCTACCTTGAAAAATATACCAAACTACTGTACAACCCAACCGTAAACATGCAAACAATTTTGGTGAACAATGCCGTTGCAGGAACGGTTACCAAATTTGAAATAGATAACGAAGCTGAAATTGCTTTTTGGATAGATAAACCCTTTTGGGGACAAGGTGTGGCCACAAAAGCTCTAAAACTGTTTCTTAACCTAGAAACAAAACGCCCCATTTTCGGACACGCTGCATTTGATAATTTTGGTTCGCAAAAAGTATTGGAGAAATGCGGTTTTGTTAAAATAGGAACAAGCAAAGGTTTTGCCAATGCAAGACAAGCGGAAATAGAAGAGTTTATTTATAAACTTGATAAGTAAAACCATTCAAGCTCGTGTTACTCGGGTTAACGTAAGTGTTGTCAATTGGCATTAATCCTTAAGTTAATGGTTGTTTTGTACTTTGTATATGAAACAAAATTTAATAGTTTTACGATACAAAGTGTGTATCAACTTTTTTATAAACTGCGTTAAGCAACAAACTTATAAAACCAAACAATAGTGGACAGGAACAAAGAAACATTTGATACGTGGAACAACATTGCTTCCATATACCAAGACAAGTTTATGAACTTGGACATATACAACAGCACCTACGACTTTATTTGCAGCAACATAAACAAACCCCATGCTAAACTTTTAGAAATTGGTTGCGGCCCCGGAAACATCACCCATTACTTGTTAAGCAAACGACCAGATTTTGACATTTTAGGAATTGACATTGCACCTAACATGGTAAAACTGGCAAAACTAAATAACCCTAAGGCGCATTTTGCAGTAATGGACAGCAGGCAAATTAACCAGCTGGAGGAGAAGTATGACGGAATAATTGGTGGATTTTGTTTACCTTATTTATCGCAAACGGAAAGCCAAGCGCTTATTGCCAACGCACACGATTTATTGAATGATGGTGGATTGCTGTATCTAAGTTTTGTGGAAGGCGACCCCAATAAATCCGACTTTAAAGTTGGCAGTGGTGGTCGGGTTTATTTTTATTACCATGATTTAAACAACATTAAATTGCAGCTCATAAACCATAAATTTGAAGAGATAAACATAGTTGAAGTAAAGTATAAAATTGCTGAAACACAATTTGACACACATACTATTGTAACTGCAAAAAAGGGAAAGGGTATGTAATGGTTTTAGCTACCAACTTTCACCCATTCACGAACCGATTACTTGGTTTATCTATTGGTATTACCGTAAGCTAATGATTATTTTGTACGTTATTTACTCAACTAAATAGGGTAGTTCTATTTCAATAATTTCGGGCCAAAGTATAAATTAGTTTTTCACATGCTTAACGCATCATCATCTTCTAAAGCATAATTAAACTACAAACAAAAAATCCCGTTGGTATAATACCAACGGGATTTATAAGATAAGGAAATTGATTGGTAAAGTATTTCTATTATTTATAACCTACCAAAGCATACGAACCAAGGTTATTGTTTAACAATTTTTATAGCCTTACTGTTTTCACCCACTTTCAGATAGTAGATACCTGAATCAATACCTTCAATATTAACAACATTACTCTCGCTGGTAACATTTCCGATTAACACCAATTGGCCTAAAGCATCATAAATACTATATGTGGTACCAATGTGTTCCTTTGCAACTGCAATATTAAATTCACTGTTTACAAGATTTGGATAAACAGATACGCCATAAGAATCAGCTAAATCAGCTAATCCGGTATTTGGTTTTCCAGGTTGGTTGATTGTTAATAAACTACCACCTACGGATATTTTACCAGTCCTTTGTGCTGTGGTTGGGTTTTCTTGAACAGTGATAGAAATTGTTCCGTTACCAGAACCTTGAGAAGTAGTTGATAACCAAGTTCCACCTTCAACAACACTGGCAAGCCAATTACATCCTGTTGGCGCTGTTACGTTGGCAATATTATTATAGTTATTGGCAAGTGAGCTTGTACAAGTGTAATTTGTTTGTGAGTACACGTAAGTACAAGGAACACCCGGCTGAGTTATTGAGATGATAGTATCACCAATTTCAATCGTTCCGGTTCTTGCAATTGCAGTTGTATTTGCAAGCACACTTATTCTTAAAGAATCATTCCCAAACGCACCAGACTCAGTTGACAACCAAGTCGCACCCGATTTAACAACTGCCTCCCAGCCACAATTAGATGAGTTGGCACTTACAAATCCTACAGCAATATTGCTTGCAGCATTAGCATCTTTCAAGGTATCAATTATAATGTTTGCTGTATACTCACAAGGCAAAGTCGCTATCAGACTGATACTATCAAGTCGAAATATGGTTGGCTCAGATGCATCAGTTGCAAATTCAAAAGTTAATTGCAATGGCATATTAAAATAATTACTAGGAACAGCCACCGATGCCAATGCCCAATTTTGGCAGCCCGGGATACCATAAGTTCCCGCAGTATTGCCAATTCTTCCAAGATTTGCAACTATTTGACCACTGTTATTTCTCAGTTTAACGTCTAGATAATCATAATCAACTGTGACTGATGTTTCTAACGTGTTTATTGAGACATAAAAATACAAAGAACACGATAATGCATTTTGAGGAATACTAATTGATTGGTACAATCCTTCTGCAACATCATTGCGACCAGAATCTTGCTCAGAATCGCCAACCCACATATAGCTATTACCTTGGTATGCTGAACAACTACCTTGACCTTCCCATAAATTACCTTGTAAGTTAATCCCACTCCAACCACTAAATGGAGTTTGGTGTTCGAATCCTCCATTTGTAAGAAGGCTTACTTCAATTTGAGCGGTTACTTTCAATCCAAAAAGAACCATCAGGATGAGTAGTAGATTTTTAATTTTATTTTTCATTTGGTTAATTTTTATGTTTAACAAAAGTATCATATTTGATTCTTTTGTACAAACTAGAATTTTCACCTTTACAATGTGGCAACTAAGCACTATGCTAAAGATGAAAAGTTTCTAAGCCTCCTTGGTAAAAGAATAAAAGAACTAAGGAAGGGTAAGGGCCTAACCCAAGAGGGTTTAGCAAATGAGGCTGAAATTGGACTTGCCCAAGTAAAAAGAATAGAAGCAGGTAATATCAATACATCTATTTGTTCAATCTATAGAATAACAATTGCATTAAATATTAATGTGTCTAAATTGTTCGAAGAGTTAGAGTGAAATCAGACAAAAGCAACCTAACAACGTCACAAAGATTTTAACATCACCCAACAAAAAATCCCGTTAGCATTACACCAACGGGATTTCATTATTATCAACTCAGCCATTTAGTTTACACACCAAACTGGCTTAAATGGTGGTTCAGGTGTTTGTACATCATGTTGTTCCATTCTGTTTTATTTAACACCCCAAACGAGTGCGATGCTTTGCCTTCAAAAGCGTCTTCGCCCATTTGTTGTACACGGTTAATGTAATTAATTAAACGTGTTTTTTCTTTTTCAAAATCACGTTCATCAGTAATTACAAACTGTGGTGCTGTTGGTCCGCCTTGCGCGTATGGCGCCTCTCCCACCACTTTACCTTTTACAAATGCTTTAAGTATAAAACCCACTAAAAAATTGGGCTTAGCATGTTTGTCTTCAAAAATCATTTCATAAGTAACGCAACAATGTGCCAACATTTGGCTTACACTCATTTTACCCCATAAAGCAGATGTACTTGCAGTAAGTTTATTGATTCTGTTTATGATATCTGCACTTACCGGTGCAGTAAAAATATTGGGTAATGCCATGTGTGTTATGCTAATGATGAAACCTCAGCTTCTTTGTGAATTTTGTTAACTAAACCTTGTAATACTTTACCCGGTCCGCACTCAATAAATTCCGTTGCACCATCGGCTACCATTGCTTGTACACTTTGTGTCCATTTTACAGGTGCAGTTAATTGAGCATTTAAGTTGGCTTTAATTGCAGCTACATCGCGCACAGCGCTTGCAGTTACATTTTGATATACGGCACAAATTGGCTCGCTAAAATGTGTGGCATTTATTGCAGCTTCTAACTCAACCCTTGCAGGCTCCATTAATGGCGAGTGAAAAGCACCACCAACCGGTAAAACCAATGCACGTTTTGCTCCGGCTGCTTTTAATAATTCGCAAGCTCTGTTTATACCTTCTACACTACCCGAAATAACCAACTGGCCCGGGCAATTGTAGTTGGCCGCAACCACTACATCATCGGTAATGCTTGCACAAATTTCTTCTACTTTGGCATCATCCAAACCCAATACGGCAGCCATGGTGCTGGGTTGTATTTCGCAGGCTTTTTGCATGGCCATGGCACGTTTATAAACCAATGTTAAACCATCTTCAAAACTTAATGTTTTGTTGGCTACTAAAGCACTAAACTCACCTAATGAATGGCCAGCAACCATATCTGGTTTAAAGGTATCGCCTGCAACCAATGCTTTAATTACCGAGTGTAAAAAAATAGCTGGTTGTGTTACGCGTGTTTGTTTTAGCTCTTCATCCGTTCCGCTAAACATAATGTCGGTGATGCGGAAACCTAAAATTTCATTGGCTTGTTCGAACAAGGCTTTTGCTTGTTCGTTGTTATCGTATAAATCTTTACCCATGCCCACAAACTGTGAACCTTGTCCGGGAAATACATATGCTTTCATAAAATTGAAATAATTAGAGGTGCAATTAATAAAAGAATTGGCAAAAAAATAACCTGAGTTGTTCACCAATTTATATTAATAACATTTACCCATTTTACCGCAGCGTAATTAGAGGAATAGTCGCTGGTTAATTTGAGTTTCCCGATGGTCGTAAGGAGTTTACTTCATCACTGTTATTCAAAAACATCTGCGTTTTCTTTTTACCGCAGAGAAACGCAGAGGTTTTCGCAGAGTGGTTTGAGGCATAGTCGCGAACTAATTTGAGTAAAGGAGTTTGCTTCGCAAAAGTACAGCCTGCTCGAGCAAGCACAGACCATAGCGTCTGTTGTGCGTTTTGGGCGGGTTTCGAAGGGAGCGTATATCGAGAGTAGGAGGTTAGATCAT
>DITN01000025.1 GCA_002422865.1 Bacteroidetes bacterium UBA6183
GTCTAACTTTTTGGGGGCATTCCATTTCCATAAGCAGCCTCTTTATAGCAGTATTTTTAGATTATTCTTTTATTAACTTTTTAACGGCAATTACTTCTGTACCGCTTTTAATGGTTACAAAGTAAATTCCATTGTTTAAGTTACTTAGGTTAATTTCATTTCCTTCACCGTTAAGTATCACTTTTCCGGTAATATCATTCAACGAGTAACTAATTGTACCTTTGTTGTTTGTTTGAATAACCGCAACACTTGAAGCCGGATTAGGATACAAACCAATGCTTGCAGAATTTTTGAAAATGTTTTTTAAGCCTGTGTTTAATGGTGTTGATGCCAATTGAACCTCATCAATGGTTAATACACTTCCTGCAACTGTAAGTGGGCCACCTTGGTTGTGAGATGACGAAAACATGAGCCTTAATGTATCAGGAGTGCTGAATGCCTGAAGTGGAATTTGAACCTTAGTATATGCACTTGCTGCACCTAGTAACTTAAATGCGCCACCAACCGGTGAACCACCGCCACTAATGGTTACATAAACTCCGGCTGAATCATCTGCAGCTGCTGCATTGTATTTGTACCAAAATACCAACGTATCTAATGTGCGCGTGTATGGCAAACCTCCTATTGGGTCACCGTTGTTATTGTCATAACCATTGTTAGCTAAAGCAGTTTGTCCAATGTAACCATCTTCGTATTCAACAGTTTCTAGTGCTACACCATACGAACCTTTGTAACCGGTAGTTCTGTTAACGGTTTCGCCCATTACAAACCAATCGTTTAAGTTATATAAAGTTGTGGTGGTCCAATTGTCAAAATTCCCGTTGGTAATGGTTTGGGTAACGCCTGTTCCGGTTAATGCCAAATCATCAAATATAATCCAACTGCCCGGAGTTACACCTACTTCATCAAGCACATTGCTTGAAGCTGCGGCTATAACTACACTATCAGGTGTAACCGATAAGTTTTGAATGGCAAATGAAAATGCGGTGTAGGTATTGTTTATACCAGTAAACTTGTATGTTGACTGTGATATCACTACTCCATTTTTTTTGAATAAAACCAACATAATAGCCGAATCGCCTGCTGCAATGTTTGATTTAAAGTATCCTGTCATGTTTTGCGGTATCTGGCTAAACGGTTGTCCGCCCTCACCTGCTGTTGGATCTCCTTCTGTATTTGCAAAATAAGCAAACGCGGTATCGCCATCTTCAGATACCCTTGTTTCTAATTTAATCGCAAATCCGGAACGACTGTCATTTGATTTGGTTACGGTGAATTGTCCGTTAACCAACCTCCATTCTCTATTTGATGTGTTCCAACCATTAGGTTCATCAATGTTTAATGTTTGCCAATTTTCCATGGCACCATTCGGAAAAACTTGCGCGTTTGCTGAAGCAGCAATACTCAATACTGCAAGAGCGGTTAGTAATTGTTTTTTCATAACTTAAAAGTTAAAGTTTATTCAAAAATAATACAACTTATGGGTAATTAACTATGACTTTTGTTGTCAATTGCCACTCAGGAATATCTGTGTAAATACCATACAATTGATTTATTGGCATAATCTATACATTTAATTCACCAAGGGTTTGCTGCGTTTTAAGTTTATCACCTCACTCTTTGTTAATACAACCTTCATGCTTAATTTCTTAATACATTCAACTCCTAAGGAGTTGGTATGTCGTCTACTGTTTATGCCACGGGTTTCACCCACGGCTATTCATGTTCAAGTCCTGCGGACTTGCTTTGCCATTCTTAACACATGTAATTCATATTAACAACATAATAGAACCCTGAAAGGGTTCAACGTGAATTGCTCCGAATACAATTCGGGGAGTAATACAAAAAACAATGAAACAACCCTGAAAGGGTTGAATGTGAAATATTACGGATGAGAAAATGGATATTCATAAATCATAAGGCCTGACGCTTTAAAAGCATGCTGACCTTACCACCAATCGTATTAAGCACCACTAACGGGGTTTGATGGAGCAGCTCCGCCCGGTTTGTTGGTACGGTTAAATGGCTTCTTTTTAAACGGTTTTTTAAATCCTGGTTTATTGCTCTTGAATTTTGCTTCCGGATTGTAAGTAGGTTGTTCGCCCAACTCAGTTGGTAAAGTTAATTTGGTTACTGCATAACCAATCAAACTTTCTATGCCTGCAAACTTGCGTTGGTCTTTTGGCGTAATAAAAGTAATGGCCGTACCTGTGGTTTCGGCACGTGCCGTGCGGCCTATGCGGTGCACATAATCTTCCGGATCGGGCGGAACATCATAATTAATTACCAAACTCACCCCATCCACATCAATACCTCTTGACAAAATATCGGTACCAATTAAAACCTGCAAATCGCGGTTACGAAAGGCACGCATAATTTCTTCACGTTCGGCTTGTTCAAGGTCGCTGTGAAATGCTTTAATGGTTAGTTTGTTGCGTTTTAATTCACGCTCTAGGTCTTTTACCTTATCTTTTGTACTGCAGAATATAATAACACTGCCATGTTCTTTGTCTTGCAACAAATGTTTAACTAGTGGTGTTTTTTGCGTATCGTAAACCATGTAGGCTTGTTGTAAAATACCTGCAGCGGGCTTACTGATGGCAATACTTACTTCTTCTGGGTTTTGCAATATTTTATTAGCCAAAGCCCTTATTTTAGGTGGCATAGTTGCCGAAAACAAAAGGGTTTGACGCTCTTTAGGCAGGTAATTAATGATGCGAACAATGTCGTCATAAAAACCCATATCCAACATCCTGTCCGCCTCATCTAAAATCAGGTATTTAATGCTGCTCATATCAACAGATCCGCTTGAGGTAAGCATAGCGATTAACCTGCCAGGTGTGGCAATTACAATATCAGCGCCTTCACGCATGGCTTTTTGTTGTTGAGAAAATATCTGCCCATCGCCACCACCATATACCGCTGCCGAACTAATTCCTGTAAAATATGCCAAACCTTCTACTTGCTGGTCAATTTGTTGAGCCAACTCGCGGGTTGGTGCTATAATCAATGTGCTTAATTTACCTACACCATCGTTTACAATATTGCTCATTACGGGCAATAAATATGCTGCAGTTTTACCAGTTCCGGTTTGTGCACAAGCTATTAAGTCTTTGTTATCAAGTACAACAGGAATTGCTTGTTCTTGTATAGGTGTTGGTGTATCAAAACCCATGGCATCAAGGCCATCTAATAAGGTTTGATTAAATTTAAAGTCGTGAAATGTCAAAAGTTGTAAACTATATTAATGTTGCAATATAGGTTATTTAATGATGTGGTGATGTCAAAAAAAATAACAAGATTTATGCAATGCGCGGTGCACATTGTACATCTGTTTTAATAAAATCTGCAATTTCTTTTGTATGCAATGCGCGTTGCACATTGCAGGTAGATTACGCCCTTTCAGGGTTGGCATTGATGAATGACTGTGTTTTCTTCAGCGCTGAAAGTGCGCAATCATAACGCGAGGCGGCAGCGCCCCTCGCATTGTTAGAAAGAAATTTGCCATCTGTTTATGTGCAATACGCGGTGCACATTGCAGGTAGATTGCGATCTTTCAGGGCTTGTTCCAGTCAATTGTTATATTTTAAATAGCGCTGAAAGTGCCCAATCATAACACGAGGCGGCAACGCCCCTCGCATAGTTAGAAAGAAATTTGCAATCTGTTTTTATGCAATGCGCGGTGCACATTGCAGGTAGGTTGAGACCTTTCAGGGCTTTTGACTATTTAACTCACTTGCATACTTGAGGTTAACTTCATCACCGTTTTGTAAAGCAACTCTTGGTTAACCGGTTTGGTTAAATATTCGTCCATACCAATTTGTTTAACACGTTGTTCGGTTCCTTCCATCACATCGGCTGTAATGGCTATAATAGGAATGTTTAAGTTATCAACCCCGGCCTCTCCTGCTCTTATGGCTGTTGCTGCTTCGTAACCATCCATTACCGGCATTTGTAAGTCCATTAAAATTACATCATACCTATCTTGCTGCAACATGGTTAAACACTCGCCACCATGGTTGGCCATAGCAAATTTGGTGTCTTTCCATTGTTTCAGTATCATTTTCATCAACAACTGATTCATGGAGTTATCTTCTACCACCAACACATTTAAACTTTGGCTTTGGGTAGCAACAACCGGAGGTTTAGCATCCACCACCACAGGCGCATCGGCAGCAATGGTAAACGGCAATACCAAGGTACATTTTGTGCCCCTGCCTATTTTACTTTCCATCTCAATTTGTCCGTGGTGTAAATCAACAAGCTTTTTAACAATTGATAAGCCCAAACCTAAACCACCAAACTTGCGGGTGTTGCTGATGCTTTCCTGCATAAACGATTCGTAAATGGTATCCATTTTATCTTTAGGAATGCCCACCCCCGAATCGCTAATGATGATTTGTAAATCGGCCTTATCATCGTGCCTGTTTAACAAGTGTATTTTAACATGTATGTAACCAACATTGGTAAACTTAATGGCATTGTTTAATACATTATTGATAATTTGGGTAAACCTCACCGAATCGCCATGTAAGGTTTTAGGTATACGCTCATCTACCTCAAAAGTAAACACCAATTCTTTGTCGGCTGCCTGTTTATTGGCATTGTTTTTTATTTGATTGAATAATAGCTTGGGTTCAAAATCGTGGTTGTTTAACTTCAGTTCTCCCCTTTCAATCTGACTAAAATCCAAAACATCATTAACCGAACTTAATAAACTAAGCGATGAATATTTAATCACTTCAAAATTAGAACGTACCTTTTCGTCCAAACGCTCATTTAACATTACATCAGCAATACCCATAATGGCATTAAGCGGGGTGCGCAGCTCATGACTCATGTTGCTCATAAAATACGACTTGAGCTCGTTCATGTCTTCCGATTTTTTAAGGGCAATGGTTTGGGCTTTTTCTTTCTCGCTCTTTAACTTACGTATTAAGTTCGACATGGAAAGTGATAGAAAAATTACCTCTGCTCCTGTGCCAAGTTTTGAGCTGTTCTCTGTTAAAAATGAATTAGGTATAGCACCAAAATTATTCAAAATAAAAAAGGTCATGCCTAATGCCAACGAGCCAATACCAACCGTAAAAAACGGATCAACCGGAATACGTTTTACATACATGGTAACAATGGTGCCCATTAACGTAAACAGAATAAACAACGCTAAAGCGTTGATGTATAAATAACTGAAAGTAGGAATTTGTATCGGTAATACAATCAACACCAACAATAACCCTGTAGCATTGGCATGACCAACATACAGTTTGTTAAGTGCAGGAAGACTATGGTTTATTTTTAAGAAACTTTTACCATACATGCCAAAAAACAAGGTGGCTAAAGAGGCAAACAATATCACTCCTTTTAATGAAAGCATACCCGCACTTGGGCCGAAGTATTGAAACCACATGCCATCAAGCGAAAACTGCATCAACCCAATGGTGATTACATATAAACTGTAGTACAAAAATGATTTGTCGCGCAGGGCAAAATAAAAGAACAGATAAGTTATGGATGCCAAAAATATAATGCCATAAAATATACCATACACCAATTGCTCGTTGTAGGTAGATATGATAAAATCATCGGCTGTATGGAGCTTTAACCCTAAGTTGAGTACTTCCCCATCGCTTTTTAAATTTAAGTAAAAGTTGGTGATTTGATTGGGTGCTAAGGTTACTTTAAATACCGATTTGCGGTGGTTAAAATCCCTTTCTTTAAAAGGAACTGCATCGCCACTTTGTTGTTTTTTAATGGCACCATCCGGTGTTTGGGTATACAAATAAACATAATCGGTAATGGGGCGTGCTGTTTCTAAATAATACACCAAAGGCTCTGTGGTGGTATTTTGCACCGAGAAGTTTAACCAATAAAAATGATCGGTAAATCCTGTATTGGCATTTTCATGCTCAATGGGTTTAGCATTTAAATTGGGATAAGCCGTTAAAAATTCGTTGATGTTGTATTGTTTCAAACCGGCATCAACCAAACTCATGTAAGGATATAACCTGAACAGGCTGTTGGGTTGGTTGTTGTTGTTAATAACCAATGGTTGGGCATTAACTAGGTTGCTTAGGCATAGGGTAATAAGTAAAAAGCAGTAACGTACTTTCATTCAAGTTTATTTAATTAACCGATTAGGAATCAAATAAACGAGATTTTTAATAAAAGGGTTTTGATAAGAGAGAATTAAATTCGAAATAATAAATTCGAAACTCGAAAAATGGACTGGATGTTACCATTGGAATACCTTCGGTATGGATTTAAACGCAGAGGCACAGAGCACGCGGAGGGATGCCTTCGGCATTGAGGAGGAATTAACTTAAACAACAATTTACTATTTGAAAGCATCAGCCTCTTCGAGTGTCCCGATTTCATATCGGGGCGTATCGAGAAGGGAATGTTCATGAGAATCCTATTTTAGTTCTGCTGAACTTCGTTTCGAAAAATGGATTGGATATAACCACTGGGATACCTTCGGTATAGGTATTAACCACGGTGAACACAACGAGGGAACACGGAGAACACAACGGCCTTCGGTATGGGTTTAAACGCAGAGTCGCGGAGGGCGCTGAGGAATGCCTTCTGCATTGGGGAGGAATTAAACAATAATTTACTATTTGAAAGCATCAGCCTCTTCGAGTATCCCGATTTTATATCGGGATGTATCGAGAAGGGATTGTTGAAGTTAATTATTATTCTCTCTCCTATTTTAGTTCTGCTGAACTTCGTTTCGAAAAATGGATTGGATATAACCACTGGGATACCTTCGGTATAGGTATTAACCACGGTGAACACAACGAGGGAACACGGAGAACACAACGGCCTGCGGTATAGAGGCGAACACAGCGGATACCTTCGGTATGGATTTAAACGCAGAGGCGCGGAGGGCGCAGAGAACACCTTCGGTATGGATTCGAACCGCAAAGGCGCAAGGACGCAAAGGATGCCTGCGGTATAAATTTAAACGCAGAGTCGCAGAGCACGCTGAGGGATGCCTTTGGCATGGGGTTGAACCGCAGAGGCACAGAGACGCAAAGAATTTCTTTTAAAGTTGCGGTCGCTGTGAGGTCGCTGCTATCGCTGTGGTTAATAAATTTGGTTTTCCATAAAAGTCTGTGCAATTCTACGCTTTCTGTGAGCGCAATAAAACGCTGTTATCGCTGTGGTTATACCAGATAAAATTTTACTTTAACCTCAAAAGTTATTTACTTGCAGGTATTACATGAGTATTCAAAACAACCATACTTCACTCCTTACCCGACTTACTGCGCTTTGGGCACTCAGCGAAAGTGGTCTTGGTGGTTTTATGCACGCCCTTAAAATCCCCTTCACCGGATTTTTTCTGGGTGGTTTCGCCATTGTGATTATTACACTTATTGCGCACCATACGCGCCATAAAAGCAAATCAATTTTACAAGCCACCTTGCTGGTAATTTTGGTTAAAGCATTGGTTAGTCCGCACTCGCCACCCATGGCTTATATTGCTGTTGCGTTTCAAGGTTTATCGGGTTTGGCCTTATTTGCTTTAATTCCCAACACACGCCTGGCTGCTGCTTTATTTGGGTTGATTGCCTTGATGGAAAGTGCCGTACAAAAGTTTTTAGTCATGACCTTAATCTTCGGTAAATCGCTTTGGGAAGCCTTAGATTTATTTGTGAAAGCAATTTTAAAAGACCTTTCTTTTATTACCGATTTTTCTTTTAGCTTTTGGTTGATTGCCTTGTACACCGCTATTTACAGCGTGTGGGGATTGATAGTTGGCATTTGGGCCGGTGGCTTGCCAACACAATTGTACGATAAATCTGATGAGGTATTGTTTCAACTACAAAACCTAAACTATTCCTCACAAGATGTATTGGCGCACAAAAAACGCAAACGTAAAGGCAAAATAATTGGCGCTGTGTTTATGTTGTTGTTTATTGTTTCGGTGTTTGCTTTGCAAGGCCTTGGCGGAAAAGCATTGTACGCCATATTGCGCGCTGTGGCTGCTTTGGTGTTGATGTTATATGTATTAAACCCTGCACTTAAATGGGCCATACAAAAGTGGGCCAACAAACAACAAGCAGCAAACAAACAAACTCTGGCACAGTTGGTAGATTTAATGCCCGACTTAAAAAGCAACCTCGCTCCTGCTTTAAAAATTGCCCAATTACAACACAAAGGTTTAAAAGTGTACCCCGCTTTTGTGGTTAATTTAATTGTGTTGAGTTTGTACCGAAACGCCTAAACATGCCCAACCAAATTTTTATTTTAAGTCAACCTATTAAAACGGGTAAAACCACTTTACTTAAAAGTTGGGTTGATACACAACAAAACGTTGGTGGCATTTTAACACCCGATGTAAACAACACACGTGTGTTGTACAACATTGCCGATAAAACGTTTCATCCACTACAAACACAAAACCCCGAAAATAGCATTAGCATTGGTAGATTTTTGTTTGATAAAAATGGTTTTATAACTGCACAAAGCATCTTGTCGCAATGCTTAAAAGCGCAATACAATTGGGTGATTGTTGATGAAGTAGGTCGTTTGGAAATGGATAACAAAAGCGGATTAGAACCCACCTTAACACAAGTAATAAATGCTTATAAAAACCATGAAGTAAACGGAAATTTATTGTTGGTTATACGCGATTATTTGTTGCAAGATGCCATTAATTATTACCAAATTCCGGATGCAGAAGTGTTGCACACCGACTTTTTTAAAACCGATTTACCCAAACCAACCAACAACACAAATCCATTAATTGGGTTGGTATTGTGCGGTGGTCAAAGTGTCAGAATGGGACGCGATAAAGCTTTTATTACTTACCACAGCAAACCACAATATGCGCATGTAGCAGATATGTTACAACCTTTTTGTGATGAAGTATACATCTCGTGCAATGCACAACAAAAAAACAACATCACCCAATATTATAAATACATGGAGGATAATGCGACTTTTAAAAATGCAGGTCCTTTAACCGGAGTGTTGAGTGCATTTAACCAATGGCCACAACACAGTTTGTTGGTAATAGGTTGCGATTACCCTTACCTAAACCGCACCGACATAAAGGCATTACTTGAAACACGACAACCGGATATAGATGTGGTGTGTTTTAAAAATACCGACACCAACTTTGAGGAACCCTTGTTGGCCATTTACGAAAAACAATGTGCAACGCTCTTGCTTCACTTTTACCAAAACGGACAACAATCGTTAAGGTATTTTATAAAAACAGTAAACCATAAAACCATTACGGTTAATGATAATGAAAGGTTGAAGAGTGTGGATGAGGAATGATGAGAAAGTATGGTAGTTAAAATTATACCACAACGTTCCGCAGCCTTGTCTTCAGCCACAAGTTTTCTATCATGCAACTAAATCCTTTTTGCAAACTTCTTCCATTTCTTTAAAGTGCGGCTTGTCTAGTGATTGAATAATTTCAAAAACTTCTTTAACAATATTATCTCCCTCTCCCAAAAGGTTGTCAATAGGACTGTCAAGAAATTCTATTTGTTGATTATGTGAATACTTGTTTATAAAGCGATAAACCTTCTCTCTTTTTTCGTTGTCTGGGCATCCTGCTTGAAGTAATTGGCTAAAGTCATTTCGACCTTTAGGAAATTTGAAAGTTAAGAATCCTTCCAAGAGTTTGCGAGAAAGATTCGCAATTAAAAAGGCTTTTTCCAGGTCTAACGACTTTAACTCCTTCAAGTAAAAAAGCTTATGGAAAATAAAATGATATTCAGAATTAAAGTCGAGCAGTGTGCTATTAGCATTGTTAATCGTAGCTTTTCTAAATTCTTCGTTGCTAGCTTCAATCGAATAAAAGGTAGACCTTATTTTTTCCTCGTAGGTTCCATCTGGTTTACGTTTCCGTTCATTTTTCTTTTGTAGCCAATCTCTAATTAGCTTAAAATATTGAAAATTATGAGTTAGTATAAATAATTGCTGAGCCTTCTCACATTCTAGTTTTAAAAACGAGTATGAATGAAAGAGGTGATTGCTATCAAAACTGGAAATCGGATCATCAACTATTACTATAGATTTTTCGATACTATTTCCATTCTCTTTCAATTTAGAAATAAAATACACAAACGCTATGGCGGTCTTTTCACCCTCACTCAAGTTTTTAGCAGTTTCGGATTTACCTGCTCGAATTAATTTGTACCCTTTAAGTGATTTGTCAAATCTAATTGAAATATCCTTTCTGCCAATAAACTTTGCTAATGACTTGTTGAACGCATCTGCAGCGACCGATTCGTTAATTAATATTGCTTCAAGTTTTTTTATCTCAACATCTAATTCAAAGAGCTGTTTTTGAACTTTATCAAATTCTTCTTTTTGGTTTTTGATGTCTTCTTCTATTTCATCATATTTTTCAGATATCAGAATCTCGCTTACAAAATGTAGTTCAAGTTTGTGTTGAGCCTTTTTTACCTCTTCATCAAATTTTGTGTTTTTACCGTTATGTTTTCCAATGATCTCTGCTAACTTAATGAGTTCAGAATTAAATTCATTGAAGGCTTGCTCAACACCTAAAAATTTCAAATTGATTAATTCAAAAGGGTTGGTTATTTTTCTAGCTATTTGTGTTTCCGCTTCTGTTAATTTACCTTGACAGATTTTCTGCTTTTCAGAAAAGGATATTTTAGATTTTTGAAACACACTTTGAAATTCATCATATAATTCAATAGCTTCTGGCAGTTTAATGTCAACACAATTAGTTAGTTTGGCAATCTCATCCGATTCTACCTGAATGTCATCAAGTAAATCAGAATAAGCTTTACTAAAGTGGTTATTAAGCTCATTTATTCTTTCTTCTGGTAATTGTTGTTTACAGAATTCACATTCTGTGCTATTATGCTTTAGATGAATATCAAGACCTTCTTTAACCCACAGATTTAGGTCAGAATTTGTTGTTAGTCTTTCAATTTGTTTTGAAATTATACTTCTCGAGAGCAATTTTTCCAAACGGTTAAAGAGAGAACCTGTTTTGGAAGTGTCAATTTTCTGTAAAGCGCTGATGTCGATGTCGTTCTTTTGAGTTGGCTTTATTGCATTCTTCAAATCTCTCACTTCCTCTTGAGTTAGAATTGCATCTTTTCGTATTTTAGCTCTGTTATCTCTTATAAAAGCACTCAACTTTGTTCGGTCGTAGTTCAAGTAGTATGAGTTAGTGGTTTCTATTAGCTCGAAAGACTTTTTAATATTACTTGCCCATTTGCTTAAGCTCTTTTTTAAATCTTCAACTTCTTTTTCGTAAGTTTTGGATTTGAGTTTTGCATCAGCATCTTTAGCTTCATACTCCGATTTAAGTTCTTTATACTTATCCATTTCTTCCTTTTTTTCCTCAGAAAGGATAAGAATGCTATTCGCTTTGGATTCCTCAAAATTTACATTTCTATCAATGAAATCTTTGTTAAACACTCTTATATTTAAGGTATTTGTTGTGATATTTTTATTAGAGACGTCTGATTGATCTTTTACTTGAATAGTAAATTCTCCATTTTCAAAATGGTTGTGATTTTTCTTGTCAGCTAAAGAGAAAAATAACTTAGCAACAGTACTTTTTCCACTCCCATTCCACCCATAAAACAAATTGTATTGTGTAAACGGTTTTAAGTCTTTAGATGGTCTATAATCCTGAAAGATTCCAAAATTTTTAAGTTTAGAAATTTGTTTTATCATTTTACAGTTAAATTAGTTTGGTTAAAGAAATCGTGAGTATTCAGTAGGCTTGCAAACGGTTTGGGTATTGCCGAAGGCGGGGATTATTAGCACAAAAGTTCAGTCGAAGAACGAATGGTGAATCCTGCACAAAAACTTCATAGAATTACTTCTGCCCAGCTTTTGGCAATACCTTGATAGCGACTGGTGCTTGTTTAAATATTAATTAAATATTGGGCCAAAAACTTGTTGGAGATATACGTGATTATTCTGACAATAGTGACTTGCATAATACTCAGCCAATTTTATTCGAATGTAATTTTCATCACGATTTGTTTGATTCTTGATTTGCTCAATATAATATGGAATACGTTTTTTTGCAGCTTGTCTAGGATTCGCAGGATAAACATAACCTCTATTCTGTTCGTCTATTATTATCTGCGAGATGTCGAACACTTCATTAAACAGGTTTTGCAAAGGCTGCACATGTGTGTGGGGCTGATTGTTTAGCATCTCCACCAAGCCCTGTTCTGGTGTAATAGGAAGGTATTTAATTCTGTTTTGGTTGGCGTTGTATAGGTTTAGTAATTCTTGTTGACTTAAACTTCTATTTGCATCAGCTTGTATTGCTAACATGTCAGCATTTGCGTCAGAATCCAAAAAGGAATAGACATCAGTATTCTGAGGTATTAAATAATTAGCAGAGGATATTGTAAATCTTAAAGTTTGGGGCCATCCACCAACAGGTAAAATTTTGATAATTGGTCGCCTTTGATTGTGAAGATTCATAAAATAGTAATTGATAAGTTGCTCGAGAATATACTTGGCATAATCATCTTCAACGAAGAATACTAAATCTGGCTGTACTTCATCTTGAATAGCCATGCTTTGAAGCGCAACTGCAGGATAGCAGTCATATTCAACATTAACGATCCCATTTCCTACATTACGTTCAAGATAAATTAATTTATTCGCTTTCTTAATTAGGCTACTGGAATGTGTTGATATAATGATTGTAAGGCTTTTTTGCTTTGCTTGTCTCTCTAGGAACTGCATTAACTTAACTTGTACTTTTGGATGTAATGCAAGTTCAATTTCATCTATCAAAATGAGCGAATTATTATGGATGTGTTCTAACTGGAAAAGTGCGTTTAAAACTAAAAGCTCCCCTAAACTGAAGTTTTTCTCGGTATAATATTGGTTTTGCCCGCCTATAGCTGTAGTGGGCAAAAGAAATCCATAATTCCATCTACCATAACCCCTTCCTTTTCCGTCTAATTTTTTTCTTCTAAGATCTGAATACTTTGTTGTTTGAAATATTTCATTCATTGAATCTCTAAAAAATTGTGGAGCAGCTAATATCCCTCGAGTATTTAGTTCATCGTTTTGCACATAAAACCTTTCCACGCTTGAGGAAATAAACACGGCATTATTATAACCCATTGTCGCTAAAAGAGAAGCACCGGTCTTAGGAGATGGTGACCATCTCGTATTTCTATAAACATAGTCAACGCGGCTTCCATTTTGTTCATATCTTATCAGAGCATTCCTAAAATTGTCAAATTGATTGTTAGAACTTGTCCGAAAGTGCCGTTGAAATGCATAAGAGTCTGTCAGTCTTTGTAAGCATGCTAACAGTGTAGTTTTGCCAGAACCATTTATTCCAGTCAAAATATGCACACCTGAGCTTGGAATGTTAAACTCTAACAGAGTTATGCTTTTAAGATTTTCTATTCTGATTTTTCCCATATTTTAAGTATTATTCTTAGTTGTAAGATGAGTACTTTGCGCTAGGCGCTAACTTATTTATATGCGAACCTCAATTTAGTTTTCAACTGATAATACACTGTTATACAGAATACTTATCCGCTTGTAAACGGGTACATAACAGAGACAAAATAATAAAGCAGCATTGAATTTAGGGCTTATGGGGTTCATGTAAGTTAGGGCTTAATGTTATGGCTAAATAAAGGAATGGAAATTACAAATGCAAGTGCAATTAGTTAATTAGTTGTTTTTAAAAGTTATTTATACAGTTAAAACTACAGCGATAACAGCGACTATAATTTATTAAACTTCACTACACACAACCACTGTAAGGGTTTATAACCAATTCTTTAACCACAGCGATAGCAGCGATTATTTTTCGGGTTCTCACAAAAAGCGCGGAAGTAAACGTAAAATAACCACTGTAACCTGCTTGCGTTCTTTTGGGTTGTAGATAAAACCCTTGTCAGTGTTTATTTGTCGGCATTTATGTAGTTTTTAGGCCTTGGTCAAAAGGGCTTAAAATGTTATTTTCGCAACCGTAAATGAAATTCAAATTCTCTATATGTATAATTTCTCCGCAGTCACTAAACCTTGAAGTAGGGAGTTTCCAAGTGAATTATTGATTTGTCTTTCTCAGATTTTTTCAATTCCATTAATGTTAACCTTTTAGAAAATTTGAATGAAGAAGTATTTTAACATATTTGATTTATCGCAAAAAGTCGACTACAAAACCGAGGTGTTGTCTGGGCTTACAGTTGCCCTTGCACTTGTTCCCGAAGCTGTGGCGTTTGCTTTAATTGCAGGTCTTTCGCCATTAACTGGTCTATATGCAGCATTTATGATGGGCTTGGTTACGTCCGTTTTTGGCGGTCGTCCCGGTATGATTTCAGGTGCAACAGGTGCAGTTGCTGTTGTTTTAGTTGTTTTGGTTAAATCGCACGGTGTAGAATACATTTTTGCAACAGTAGTATTGGCAGGAATTATACAGATGTCAGCAGGATTTTTAAAATTAGGAAAACTAATTCGATTGGTTCCACATCCTGTTATTTTTGGATTTGTAAATGGTTTAGCGATTATCATTTTTATGTCGCAATTAGACCAGTTTAAAGATGTTTCGGGCAATTGGCTAACAGGAACACAGCTTTATATTTTACTTGGTTTGGTTTTACTAACAATGGCAATTATTTTTGGATTACCGAAACTTACAAAGGCAATACCAGCTTCGCTTACTTCTATTTTAGTTGTATTTGGAATAGTTGCCTATTTCGGAATAGATACAAAAACTGTTGGTGATATTGCTTCAATTCAAGGAGGATTTCCACCTTTCCATATTCCAAGTGTTCCGTTTAATTTAGAAACATTGATGTTGATTTTTCCTTTTGCTGCAATTGTTGCTGGTGTTGGTTTGATAGAAAGTTTATTGACTTTAAACATTGTTGATGAAATTACAGAGACAAAAGGCAGAGGAAACAAAGAAGCACTTGCACAAGGTGCTGCAAATATTTTGTCAGGCTTTTTTTCGGGAATGGGTGGTTGTGCAATGATTGGTCAAAGTTTGATAAATGTGTCAAACGGTGCAAGGGCAAGATTGTCTGGAATTGTGGCTGCTGTTATGTTGCTTGTGTTTGTAATGTTTGGTTCAGGATTAATAGAAAAAGTGCCAATGGCAGCTTTAACAGGCTTAATGATTATGGTTTCGATTGGAACTTTTGAATGGGCAAGTTTGAAAACATTCACCAAAATGCCTAATTCTGATGTTTTTGTAATGGTAATGGTTACTTTGGTAACTGTTTTTCTTCATAACCTTGCATTAGCAGTAATTATTGGTGTCATCATCGCAGCTTTGGTCTTTGCTTGGGATAATGCAAAACGAATTAGAGCAAGAAAGTCTGTTGATGATAATGGTGTAAAGCATTATGAAATTTATGGACCGCTTTTCTTTGGTTCTGTAACTGCCTTCAATGAAAAATTTGATGTCTTAAATGACCCGAATGAAGTAATTATAGATTTTGCTGAAAGTCGTGTTGTTGATATGTCAGCCATTGAAGCGCTTAATAAAATAACCGAACGCTATCACAAAGTTGGCAAGAAAATACACTTGAAGCATTTAAGTCCTGATTGCAAAACGCTGTTAAAAAATGCAGAAGAAATTATTGATGTGAATGTGTTAGAAGACCCAAGTTATAAAGTTGCAATCGATAATATTTAGGTAGTTTATGTCGTCTGTTTAGTTTGCGGGTAACACAGCGAAAGCAGCGTTTGTATATATTCCACTTGTCATAAAAACCACTTTAAGGGTTTATTACCAATTTTTAACCACAGCGATAACAGCGACCGCAACGTTCAATGAAATCCTCTGTGCCTCAGTGCCTCTGTGGTTCAACCCCATGCCGAAGGCATTCACTGTGTTCTCTCCCATGCCGCAGGCCGTTGTGCCCTCCGTGTTCCCTCTTTGTGGTCTCCGTGGTTAACTCCAATGCCGAAGGCATCCCAGCGGTTAACCCCACACCCGCATATTTCCGTACTAAACGTTTTTACACGGAACAACAACCATTTATTACAATTAAGTTTTTACTTTCGTGGGGATGACAAAACCAAGTGTAAGCAGCGTAAATATTACCCGCATCAATGCCAATCAACCTGAACAAACCCTTGATTTATTGGCCGTAGAAGAACCTATGGAAATACGTTTGGGTTTTGGGCCGGCAGATATGCGCGAGCAAAAAAGTGTTTCGGTTACCATGCGTACACCCGGCAACGATTTTGAATTGGCGCTTGGTTTTTTATTTACCGAAGGCATCATACAAAACCCTCAAGATATTTATAAAATACAATACTGCACCGAACTAAACACCAAAGAAAACCTGGAAAATATTGTACGTGTGGAGATAAAACCCGATTTAGAAATTGACCTGAGTAACCTGCAACGCAACTTCTACACCACCAGCAGTTGCGGGGTTTGTGGCAAAGAAAGTATTGAGGCCATTAAAACCAATTGCCACGTGCAACACCTGGATGTAAGTGTGCGCATCAACCCACACACCATTAACCAATTGCCCGATAAACTGCGTGCCCAACAAAGTGTTTTTGAGCACACAGGCGGCATACATGCGTGTGCTTTGTTTGATACAAATGGTAATTTATTACTGCTGCGCGAAGATGTAGGCAGGCACAATGCTTTAGATAAATTAATTGGTGCAGCGTTACATTCAACTACTATTCAACCCAACAAAACCGTTTTATTATTAAGCGGCCGTGCCAGTTTTGAGTTGTTGCAAAAAGCAGCCATGGCAGGCATTCCAATAGTTTGTGCGGTGGGCGCGCCAAGCAGTTTGGCGGTAGAAACAGCGCAATCGTTTAATATTACTTTGGTTGGTTTTTTGCGTAACCAGCGTTTTAATATTTACTCAACCCCACAACGTATAACCCTTTAATTTATGAGTGCCATTAAACAACAAGAAAACAAACTTTTTAACCTGGCTACCGAGGTCATAAATTTTACTTCGTGTAACTTGTTTTTAACCGGGAAAGCCGGAACAGGTAAAACCACTTTTTTAAAACAAATTAAGGAACAATCTCAAAAAAACGTGGCCATTGTTGCACCTACAGGTGTGGCGGCCATTAATGCAGGTGGCGTTACCATGCATTCGTTTTTTCAGTTGCCGTTTAATTTATACTTGCCTTCATCAACCAATATTTTTGGTAATAATGCCACGGTTGATAAACACCAATTGCTAAAAAACTTACGCTTTAACAAAGAAAAAATTGAATTGCTAAGCGAGCTCGATTTATTAATTATTGATGAGGTAAGTATGGTTAGGGCTGATTTGCTGCAGGCCGTTAATGATATTTTGCAACATGTGCGCCACAACAACAAACCTTTTGGTGGCATACAATTGCTGCTTATTGGCGATTTGTTTCAGCTGCCTCCGGTGGTTTCAGATGCTGAATTGGAATTGATGCGCAAGGAGTATGAAAGTCCTTTCTTTTTTAGTGCGCTTGTAATGCGCGAACATCCGCCTTTGTTCATAGAGTTAAAAGAAGTGTACCGCCAAAAAGAGGCTTCGTTTGTTGATTTGTTGAACAACATCAGGAACAATACTTTAACCACAACCGATCTTGAAATATTACGCAGCAGGCATATATCAAACCTAAAAAACGAAATACCCAAAGGCATTACCCTAACCACACACAACCGCATGGCCGATGAAATTAACCAGCGTGAGTTGGCCAAATTGCCGGGCAAAACCTTGTTGTTTAGCGGTGCCATTAATGGCGATTTTTCCGAAAAAGCCTTACCTACCGAAATGGATTTGCAAATAAAACCGGGTGCGCAAATTATGTTTATTAAAAACGATTCGAGTTTGGATAAACGTTACTACAATGGTAAGCTAGCCACCGTAAAATATGTAAGCAAAGAAACGATTAGGGTTGAGTTTAACGATACCCAAGAAACCTTTGAAATAGAAAAAGAAAAGTGGACGAATATAAAGTACACGTTAAACAAAGAAACCAACAAACTTGAGGAAGAAGAATTGGGTAGTTTTACGCAATATCCTATCCGTTTGGCGTGGGCCATTACCATACATAAAAGTCAGGGTTTAACTTTTGATGATGTGGTGATTGATGCCGGAAGTTCCTTTGCTGCTGGTCAGGTATATGTAGCTTTAAGCAGGTGCCGTACTTTAAATGGCATTACCTTGTTATCGCACATCACACCTAACAGTGTACAATCTGATGCACGTATTTTAAAATTTGCGCAGCAAGAAAACAGCACCGATTTTATTGAGCAACGTTTGCAGGAAGAGAAGCCAAAATTTGCTGCACAACTGTTGTTAAAAACCTTTGATTGGGGTAAAATAATGGTAGGCATTAACTATTACAACCAACAAGTAGAAAGCAAAAAACTGCCCGATCAGGAAATGATCAAAAGTGTTTCATCGGTATTGTTAGACCGGGCCAAAGAGCAACAACAAACAGCCAATAAGTTTGTAAAACAGTTGGAGGTTATCCTTCAAACTCAACCCATAAATGGTGCTTTATTAAACGAGCGCGTAACCAAAGCCAAACAATATTTTGCCAAGGTTATACATGATGAATTGATATTACCCATTGAAAAGATAAAACTGTTTTTAAACGGCAAAGTAAAGGTGAAACAATTTACCCGCGATACGGATGAACTAGAGGCCTTGTTTTGGAAAAAACTCAATCAGGTACAGCGCATTACTTTTGGAGAGTTTACGTTTGATGTGCCATTGATAGAACGAAAGGTTGTGGCAAGCAAAGCCACATCAACTAAAACAGAAAAAGGTAGCACCAAATTGATTATACTTGAGTTTTACCAAAAAGGCATGGATGTAATTGAAATTGCCAAACAGCGTGGCATCACCACCGGAACGGTAGAAAGCCATTTGGCTGAATTTGTAGGAACAGGTCAGGTTAATGTGTTTGATTTTTTATCGCAGCGAGATATTGATGAGATACAAAAGGCTGTCACCGAACTTGATACCACCGATTTAAAACCTATTAAAATAAAGTTGGGCGAGGCATTAAGTTACTCGCAAGTAAAAATGGGACTTAGTTATTTAGCCAAAGTTAAATCGGCAGAGGCTTTGTAAAAGCGATTTGCTTCATTTATTTTAGATTTAAATTAGATACGAATATTACCACATGAAAATACGTATAAAAGGAAACAGCATTAGGCTACGATTAACCCAAACCGAAGTAGCCAACTTTGCCAAAGATGGATATTTGGAAGAACATACGGAGTTTGGAAACGCCACATTTACTTATGCTTTGGCCAATGATGCAGCGGTTCAAACCTTAAGTGCAAAAATGGAAGGCGCAAAAATTACGGTGCAAGTCCCTCCTGCTTTGGCACAAAACTGGGTAAGCACGAATGAAGTTGGGTTTCAGCACAAGCAAGCCTTAAGCAACGGCAAAGAGTTGTTTTTGTTGGTGGAGAAAGATTTTGTGTGCTTGGATAACACTTTCGAAGATCAAAGCGATAACTATCCCAATCCTAATGCACATTGTTAATTAGCAGTTAGGCAGTAGCAAGTGAATGAAGAATAATGCCACCCTTTCAGGGTTGGTAGATTAGTGCCACCACTTCGTGGTTAGAATAATGACACCTCTTCGAGGTTAGCTTAATGGATGATAGATGTTTTAACCACAGTGCCACCACTTCATGGTAAGAGCAATGCCAACTCTTTGAGGTTAGCCTATGGATGATAGATGTTTAACCACAGTGCCACCACTTCGTGGTAAGAGCAATGCCAACTCTTCGAGGTTAGCCTATGGATGATTGATATTTTTAAGCACATTGCCACCACTTCGTGGTTAGAGTAATGCCAACTCTTCGAGGTTAGCTTAATGGATGATAGATGTTTTAACCACTGTGCCACCACTTCGTGGTAAGAGCAATGCCAACTCTTCGAGGTTAGCCTATGGATGATAGATGTTAAATGTCCGAGCCAATTCAGAATATGTTCAACTCCGAAGGAGTGAAACTACTCTAACCCGCAGGCAACAATACATACTCAAACTCCGGAGGAGTGACATTATTATACTATACTTAGCATGAAAAGATAGATTAAATCAAACCCTTAAAGGGTGACATTATTCTACAAATTAATAACCATTAAATATAAACCTCATGTCAGGAACATTTTCACAAATTTACATCCAAGTGGTATTTGCCGTGAAGGGCCGCAGATGCCTTATGCACAAAAAATGGAGAAAAGAACTTCATAAATACATGTCGGGCATCATAGAAAACAAAGGACATAAAAGTATCATCGTTAATGGTGTAGCAGATCATGTTCATTTGTTTATTGGTTTGAAGCCCGTCATGGCCTTATCTGATTTGGTGAGGGATATTAAAAACAACTCATCAAAATGGATTAACGAAAACAATTTCATTGATGGCAAATTTGAGTGGCAAAACGGCTATGGCGCGTTTAGTTACAGTAAGAGTCATGTAGGCAATGTTTATCGGTACATAATGAATCAGGAAGCGCACCATGCCAAAACCAGCTTTAAAGAAGAGTATATAAACTTGTTGGATACTTATGAAGTTCCATACGAAGAGCGCTTTTTGTTTGAATGGATTGATGATTTGGAAGATGCTGAATAATGCCACCCTTTCAGGGTTGGTATGTTGGTGCCACCACTTCTTAGGTAGAATAGTGTCATCCCTTTTTTGATAGAATAATGCCACCTCTTCGAGGTTAGCTTGTGGATTATACATAATTTAGCACAGTGCCATAGAGTAATCCCACCTCTTCGGGCTAAGCTTATGGATGATTTATGGTACATGTCGGGGTAGTTACTAGAACTCATTCAACTCCGAAGGAGTGATATTATTGATATGCAATAATGCCAAACAAACTCCGAAGGAGTGACATTATTGTTTAGAAAAAGATAGATTATACAAACCCTGAAAGGGTGATATT
>DITN01000023.1:0-70863 GCA_002422865.1 Bacteroidetes bacterium UBA6183
GTCAACTCTATTCAGGGAAGTTCAAGTTAGACGCAAGAATTAATAACTAATTAACCAATCAACCAGTAACTAGTCAACCACTCGTCAACCAATAACTAATCCGCGGCAGCCTCATCCATCAATTGTTTGGCGAGGTCTTTACCCAAATAATTATCAATAACCGAGTGTATGATGTAAAGTAAAGGGGTGAGCGCAATGGCCACCACAAACTTGTACAAGTAGTTTACCACACCTACGGCAAGTACCAATTTTAAAGGCCAATCGCCACCAATATAAAAAGCAATAATCAGCACCACAAAACTATCAATAAACTGAGAAACCAAGGTTGAACCTGTGCTACGCAGCCAAAGTGCTTTATCGCCTGTTTTGGTTTTAATTAAATGGAAAGTGTACACATCAACCAATTGCCCGAATAAAAAGGCCACCAACGAACCGATAATAATCCATAACCCTTGCCCAAAAATACTGCTAAATGCCAATTGCATGTTAATAGGACCTTCGGCTGTTTCTTTGGTTAACCAAAAAGCTGCGGGTACAGTATGTATGGTGGCATACACCGCTATAAAAGCATAGGTAATTAATGCTGCTGCAATGTATGAAAACAAGCGTACCCCCTTTTTGCCAAAGTATTCGTTAATAATGTCGGTCATAACAAATACCATTGGCCACAACAAAACACCAGCAGTCATGTTAAAAGAGTAAGTATCACCCAACAATTTTATTTGAAAAGGGGAGATACCCAATGTTTCTTCAACAGAAAAAATCTTTACCCCAACAAACTCGGCAATAATAGCATTGGCAATAAAAAAGGAGCCTAGTATTAAAAATAATATGTTGCGTTTAGATTCTTTCATGATTTGGATTGATGTATTGTTATTCTAATACTAAGCTGTGATATCAAATTGTTCGCCCATTTTAGGAATAGCAATGTTTGTATAACCTACTTCTTCCAGTTTTGTTTTAAGCGATTCTTGTGCTTCCAACTCTCCGTGTACTAAAAATACCTGTTTTACTTTATTTGCTTTCTGGTGTTTAAGGTATTGTATGATCTCACCATAATCAGCATGGGCACTGAAGTAATCCATGTTAACCACTCTAGCATTCACCGGATACATCTCGCCAAATATTTTTACCTCTTTGGCCCCGGCTTTTAATTTTCCGCCTAAACTTTCGGGTGTACAATAGCCTACCATCAAAATGGTGTTTTTAGGGTTTTGAATATTGTTGGCAATGTGGTGTTTAATACGTCCGGCTTCGGCCATGCCCGATGCAGAAATGATGATGCAAGGTTCTTTAATATCATTAATGGCTTTCGATTGGTTAACATCACTCACATAAGTCAGGTCTTGAAAACCAAATGGGTCAGGGTCTTTACGAATGTATTCTAAAAAACTTTCGTTGTAACACTCTTGGTGTTTACGAATAACGGCTGTGGCCTTTACCGATAAAGGACTATCCACAAATACTTTTATGGTTGGTAATAGTCCTGTATTGGCAAACTGATCGAGCATGTAAATTAAGTCTTGTGTTCTATCTACGCTAAAGGCAGGAATAATTAATTTACCTTTTTGCGTTACACATGTCTCGCGAATTACATTTAACAGTTGCAATTCTAAATCAGCAGGTTTAGGGTGCAGTCGGTTGCCATAAGTACTTTCACAAATCAACACATCACATTGCCTAAAAGGCTGTGGAGATCGAAGTATTTGGTCGTTTAACCTACCAATGTCACCGGTAAATGTAATTTTAGTTTTTTTGCCTTTTTTGCAAGTAACATCAATGTGCACAGCAGCACTGCCTAATAAATGGCCTGCATCGGTAAATGTTAATGTAATATCTTGATCTATTTTAATGGTCTCTTCATATTCAACCGGAACCATTAAGTCTAATGTTTTTTCAACATCAAGTACATCATAAAGTGCTTCAATGGCAGGTTCACCACGTTTAACCCTGCGTTTGTTCACATAACGCAAATCTTCGTTTTGTATAAAGGCAGAGTCCATCAACATAATTTCACACAACGAAATGGTTGCCGGTGTTGCAAAAATAATTCCCCTAAAACCTTCTTTTACCAAACGTGGCAATAAGCCAGAGTGGTCGATATGTGCATGAGATAAAATAACATAATCTAAATCGTGTGGTTCAAAACCAAAGTGACGGTTCATCTCATCGCGGTTATCTAACCTTCCTTGAAATAATCCACAATCTAAAAGCAGTTTTTTACCATGAGCAGTTGTTATCAGGTGCTTGCTACCGGTTACTACTTGCGCTGCACCATAAAATTGTATTGTAGCCATAATATTGTTTGTGCGCTAATATACTTTAAAACTATAAATCATGTAATAAAAAAAGCAGGCCTTGGCCTGCTTTTTTCGGTATAAAAAGGTGATGTATTTTATTGAATAACTACTTTGTAAGTTGCTATTCCTTGTTGGGTAACAATTTGCACAAAGTATATGCCTTTGTTTAAGGTTGATACATCAACACTTGGGTGGTTTGTATCTATATTGATGTTTGATGTTAAAACCAATCTTCCGGTTAAGTCCATCATGCTAAATTGTGCACTGCCCAATATTTCATTACTTGTTATGGTAAGGTAATTATTGGTTGGGTTTGGATACACCATCAATTTATTGCTGATATCGATATTGGTTAAACCGGTATTGTTGGTTCTTACCAACGTAATGGTATTTACTTGTGATGCTAAAATTGAATCTTCCGGTTCCGTTGCTCTCACCGTCCATTCCAATGTAATTGAATCGCCTAAAGCAATGCCATTTGCAGCTAATAGTGCATCAACGGCACTTTCTGCTAAGGTTAATTCGGTTGCGGTTCCGTTGTTGTTTGATGAGATGTTTAATAATGGAGCATTAAAGTTTCCACCAACAGTTTTGGCCAACCAAGTGTACTTTGTGGCATTGGTTGATGTGGTCCAAGTGATGCTGATATTTACAGAACCTGTTGCTTCAACACCAACGCGGGTATTGTTTGCCGGAGTTACTAAATTAAAGTTACCCAATATACGTTTACGAATCAATTTGATGGTACGCGTTTCGTTAGCTTGTAATGAATCTGTAGCAGATTTGTAGGCATAAACAGTCCATTTTAATTCAACCGAATCGGTACGTTTTACACCTAATGTTTTTAGCGTATTATCAATAATATTTGAAGTTAAATTGAGTATGCTATCTGTTGCAGGTAATACTACTAACGGGGCATTAAAGTTACCGTTCATACTTGTTGCCATCCACTTGTAGCTTACCGCATTTTCAGATTTGTTCCAAGTAATTTGAATTGGTGTATTGTTACCTTGCTCAACTTCAATACGTGCATTGTTTGTTGGGCTAACTAAACCAAAGTTTGATAATGGTGTAATAATATCTTTTTTACGCACGGCATATAATTGATAACCGCTTGTACATCCTGTAGTACCTGAGCAAAACTGTGCCAATACACCTTCAAATGTAAATTCACCTTGAGGAACAGCCAATGCCGGAGCATCATCTAATTCTGTATCGGCAGCGGCCAATGTTCTTAAAATGGTGGTATCACCTGCAGTTGTTCCATCCCAAACTGTAGTGTTTGAGCTTGCTGCAAACGTACTTGCTGTTGAGTTTGTTCTTAATCCAACAACGCGTATCAACATACTTTCGTAAGCTTCACCATTTTGGTTTAATTGTTTTACGGTTAAAGTTACAGGTGTTATGGTTTTGTTTGATGCCAAAATAGTAACACCGCTTGTTGATGTGTATGCCCCACTTATTAATTGAAGTTGTGCATAGTTGTTGAAGTCATTTCTTGGTCCAACAACCTCTACGCTATCTCCTTCTTTTAATGTTCCGTTGGCAATGGCATCAACCATAACACCGCTGGCCTGACGAATGCCAATACCTGCAGTTTGGTCTTGTAGGTAAATAAAACGACCATAAGCACGAGTTACCACACCTCTAATTTTAACGATGTTTGGTGATGCAACTGCACGAGCTTGTGTTATACTCATGGCAGGATTTGTTTCAGGGAAAATGGCATCAGGACGAGCATTTAACAATTGAATACGTTTGTCGCCCAATACAGAAGTATCGCGTACATTGTATGCTTTAGCAATGGTGTTATGTTTAGCTTGCATATATTCTGCAAAGGCATCTTGCTCACTACCAATGGTTGCAAACGTTGATGTGCCGGTGCTTTTAATGGCAGTATCTAAATTAACACGTGCGGTAATGTTTGAAGGGAAAGGATAATTATCGCCACCAACAGGCGAACCTACAGATGAAGGATCTGCTAAGAAGTTTAAGGTAACAATTTTATAAATACGTGAAGTATCACCAACCAATAAGCCGTTTCTTACAATGGTATCTAAACGTGTACCGATTGAGTCAATTAATACCAACGATTTAATTTTATTACCTACTGTAGATGTGGTATCATAACTAAATGCAACACCACCAATTTGCGGAAACTGTCCCGGAGTTGCGCCCGGTTTGGTTGCAGCAATACCATGTTCTAATATTCTGCGCAAGCCTGCTGCATTGGTTGAAACAATAACCAATCTGTTGTTAAAACGTAAGGAATTTTCGATGTCCAATTGCGAGATGTCGCCAGTTTGTTTATTGGCACTAGGGTTGGGTTGAGTAGTTTCTAATGATACGTTGCTGCCCACAGAATTTACAAATCCAATGGCTGAACGAATGCCACCACCGTTTTTAATAGATACACGCACTTGTGGATCATATTGTTTAGCATACCATAAGTTGGCGTCAGATGATAAGTTACCTAAGTTGCTTTCTTCTGTACGCACAGCGTTACGTCTTCCTTCTAAAAACACATTTGATTTACCAACTAAGTTGCCATCTTTAGAAATAATTACATTGTTTACTGCGTTACAAATAGCGCGTACGTTTGCACCTTTAGTTCCTGTAGCAAAAGCATTATTGTAATTGCCCCACAATGAAGTTACCATATTAGAGTCGCTTGCATAAACACCGTTAACCGTATTGTTTAATAAGTTAGGTAACAATACACCTGCACTATCAAAATCGCAAACAAATCGGCCTACGTATTTCCATTCGCTTGTGGTGTTTAAAATAGCCATTGGTTGCCCTGTAGCACTTGTTGTTAAGATTGGATATTGCTCAGTTGCTGTATGTCCTGCAATTAGCCTGTCGTTGGCATCTGCTGTAATGTTGTGGTTACCGCCTGATAGGATGATGTCTACATTACGTAGGAGAGGAGCCAATGCTTTTTCGTTGGCAATTTGTTGTAAGTGTGCCAATAAAATGATTTTATTTACACCCTCTTTAGCGATTAACGAATCAACTGTTGGTTGAATAATTGCAGCTAATGCCGGCATATCATCCACTTGTGGTCCGGTTACAGCAGTAAAACCCGGTGATGATATTTTAGCCAATACTTGTGTAGTAGCTCCAACTATACCAATTTTTTCTCCATTACGCTCAATAATTACTGATGGTGCAATACCTTTCTTTTGGTTATTGGCAGTAATAGTTGGCGCTGTTTTAAAGGCCGTATCTCTTAATATTTGATTGGTATATAAGTAACTTAAATTAGCATCGTTGCTAAAGTTTAAGTTGCAACTTACATACGGGAATTGTGCTCCTAACCAGCGTTTATCAGCACCGTTACTTCTAATGTCAACACCAATTTGTCCGTTTAAGTCGCTTGTTCCTAAATCAAATTCGTGGTTACCTAAAGCAGATGCATTAAAGCCAATCATATTCATGATGGCAATATCTGCTCTACCAATGGCCGGGCGCACTGCTTGTGTGCCACTGTAATAACTTGATGCGGTATTACGCAATGGTGTTTGTAATGAAGGGTCTTCACCTGCTGATAAAAACGGGCCAGGTAAAGTATTATCACCTGATGATAAAATTAATGTATTTACATGTTCATCTTCCAACTTATCAATTATAGCTGCATAGTTAGGTGCATCAACAACTGCAGCTAAACCGCTTTCCATATCTGATGAATGCAAAATTTGCATTTGGTAAGCACTGCCTGTATTGCGTGTGTTTAATTGGATGATAGCAATTGTACCACTCGTTTCGTTTGAAACCAATAATAAATTTTTGCCATTGGGGCTTTGGTTAGCAGGTACAAAAGTTAAACCTTCTGGAGCTAAATCACCAATTGTGGCAAGTGTGCCCGAACCAGGAGCAACTGAAAAGTTACGTGTGTTAATGTAATTAACAAAATAAGGAGCATTTGGATTGGTAACATTATATACCATAATACCACCAATTCTTTCCAACCCAATAAACGCATAGGTTGAATCTAAAATTTTACCAACAGTCAGTGCTTCTGGCTCTGGACCTTTGTCATCACTTCTGTTTTTAAATGTATTGTTTGTACTACTTGCATTAAAATTTGTTGGGAATAATGCAGCAGTTCTTTGCTCAAACTCATCTTTGCTATCCCATACCAAAGCTCCTGTTGTTCCATTCCACACCGAAAACGAACGAGCTCCGTAAGCGAAAATACTGTCAAACTTTCCGTCATTGTTAAAATCGCCAAAACGGTTGGTTACATTTAATCTGCCTAGAGCTGTGTTTGCTTTTAAAGCTGAAACAGCAGAAGCACCGCCAAACTTAGCTGTATCTACTACATAACTTGCATTACCAAATCTAACTTCTTCATTATTGGCTGATCCCCAGTCTGCGCGAGCATCACCTTCGTTTGCGGTTACTAAATAGGTAGTAGAACCAGTTCTAAAGCTACCGATTGCATCAGGCTGATACATTCCAAATACAGGATAATTAGCAAAATTGATTGCCCCACCTTGATCAGATGCATCTAATTTATTTTGTGTTAAATTATAATTTTTAAATCCTAAAGCTATTAATCGAGTAACTGTTGCTGTTGCAATGTTTACTTCAGCAATACAATTATTTTCCTGGCAAGTAACCCAAGCAGTTGTATTATCATCAGAAACTGTGATATATTCTGGCTCTAAATCCTCTGCTATAGTTGAATTGCGTAAAAATGTTCCAGAATCAGTTTGAATACGACCAGTAATTTTAATTTTAGGGTCAATTGCTGTTCCGTTAAAAGAAGTAAACCCTGCTGTTTGTACATTTGCTTGAGTTAAACCTGCAGCACCACCAGCGAGATCAATAATGCTTATTGAACCTTCGCGATCTATTGTATAACCTTCATTTGGCTCACCTTCATTTGCTACTAAAACTTTCAAACCGTTTGGTGTAAAAGTTACCATATCTGGCAATGCGCCAACTTTTACCTTTGAAATAAAGGCAAGTGTATTGGCATTAAAGAAAACGATACTACCATTGCCAGTTTTTCCAGTTGAATCTACAACTGCTACTGCTACTAAATCGCCACTCACAGCCACCGATGTTAAATCGCTACCATAAGGTTTGATTGAAATTGAAGCAACCTGAACCGGGCTGCTTGGGTTAGCTAAACTTACAACTTTTAAAGATGTATCTGGACCATTGGTCACAAACATCTGCTTACTTTTAGGGTGATAAGCATTAATTTCTGCTGATGCTTTATCGTACAGACCTGTTGAATAACGCCCTAAAAGTTGGGGAGTGATTTGGGCATTTACATCACCTATAAAGGCTAATATAAACGCAATGGAAAAGGAGAATAATTGTTTTTTCATACCTTATAAATTTGTGGCAAGTTGGGTATACCAGCTCAAGCAAATGTTAAGGTCTAATAACCATTACTTCAATTTTGGGTTAATGCAATGTTATTTTGGTCGGTTTATTTTTTCTTGGCTTCATTCCAATACACATCCATTTCTTCCAAGGTCATTTCAGTTAATTTTTTATCTAATTTTTTAGCTTTTTCTTCAATGTATTGAAAGCGTTCTATAAACTTCTGATTGGTTTTCTCTAGTGCATCATCTGGGTTGATGTTGTATTTGCGAGCAAGGTTAACTAAAGAAAATAAATAGTCACCAAACTCTTTTTCTGTTTTTTCAGAATCAGGGTTCACCTCAAATTCTTCTTTTAATTCAGCTAATTCTTCATCCACCTTAGCCCAAACTTCGGTAGGAGTGGGCCAATCAAAACCAACCTGAGCAGCTTTTTCTTGCATACGTAATGCTTTAACAATGCTTGGTGTCCCTTTGGCAACTCCGCTCAATACCGATTTATTTCCTTCTTTAAGTTTGAGTTGTTCCCAGTTTTCTTTTACCTGCTCAGCGGTATCTGCTTTTACGTCTCCATAAATGTGTGGGTGACGGTAAATCAATTTATCACAAAGGGCATTGCATACATCAGCTATATCAAACTGATTTTTTTCGCTGCCAATACGCGCATAAAACACCAAATGAAGCAATACATCACCTAACTCTTTTTTGATCTCTACATCATCGTTTTTTAGTATGGCATCACTAAGCTCATAAGTTTCTTCAATGGTTAAATGGCGCAAACTTTCATTGGTTTGTTTCATATCCCAAGGACATTTCTCGCGCAGGTTGTCCATTACATCTAAAAGGCGTGAAAATGCTTCGAGTTTTTGTTGCTTGGTATTCATGTTAAGTTGTTAATGAGGTAATAAAGATATTGGTTAGGTATTAAAAGAAAAAACCACCAATTTTAGTTGGTGGTTTTTATGTTGTGGTCTCGACAGGATTCAAACAAAACCACACTTTACAAGCTTCTTAGGCGGCAGCGATACGCGTAGCCCCCTTATTAGCCCCTTCGTGAGATAATAAATAATTATTACCCCCAAGCTCGTTTTGTAACGCGAAAGGACTAACTAGCTTTACTAAGTCAGGGTGAAGTTGTAAAGCTTTCTCAAATAAGTTACGATAGTAATCAAGGTTAATACGCAATTCTTTAATAATCGCGTTTTGCTCAACCACTGTTTTACGCAATTCTTCTAACTCTGCCGGGTTACTAAATAATGTAGTAGATCCTGGGCCGGATAAAATTTGCTCTTTGTGTTTTGCTGCTACTTCAGGGAAGGCATCAAAAAACGTATTCAAGAATTTTGAGCTTAATACCTCATGCTTTGGGCTTAAACTCAAGCTAACCATGTTAGCCGTATATCCTGTTTTGTCGGATATTTCTTTTTGGCTGATTCCCTCTAAATGCACTACTGCACGTAGTCGGGCTTTTACTTCTTTATCCATAGCAGTATTAATTATTGTTTTTACTGGAGCTTTTACCGGTAAAATTACCGGTAATTATTTGTACAAATGTAAATATTATTATTAAAAATACAACTCAGTTGTGTTAAATACAAAAATAATTTGGTTAAATATCAATGATTTACAAATAAATTTTGTAAAAATCACAATACAAATTTGTATTTATCCAAATAAATAACTTTTCTTTGAATCACCAAATCGGTAAAAAATTGTTCTTTGATGTGTATTAGATCAACAGCCAGTGCTTGCACCGGCTGTTTGGTTTTTAACTTAAACCTTCACTTGTTTTCATCATTACCACCTCCTTTCGTTGGGGCTCAACGTAGTATAGGCAGTAAAGCAAGCATCACAAATCTTGTACACATCAACCAATTTAAAGCTGTTTGGTATTCGTTCTTACCAACCAAGGCACTCATCGTAAAATTAGGGATTAGGTAATTTTTCATAGGCATGTTTATGGTTTAACAAAAGCCCTTGGTTGCGACCTTACTGTATTTACCACCTTTTACCGCCCGGTAAAAGGCTGGTAAATCGGTTTTTAAAAGCACAATTTTTTAAAAGTAATAGTATGAATTTTCAAATTGACATTATTCCGGTTTTCGTAGGTCAGCACATGAAAGAACACATGCGCATGAAAACCTACATCAACGATTTTGTGTACGAATCAACCATACACGCAGATCAGGTAAAACACATGCTTAAAACAGGTGCAATTGACAAAGTGCAAAATCCTGATGCAAATGGTGTAGACAGTGCCGGTGTAATGTTTACCAGTAAAACATACCAATTAATTGATGTGCAACTAAAAAAAGCCTCTTAATATGAACGTAAAAATTAACAAGGAATCGTTAAACAACGAAGCCACGGTAAAATCGCTTATTAAGGTTATTACCGGAATTAAACAGGGTACTACCAAAAGTTACTCTATTTTAACCGACCATGAAACGCTAATACTCAGCGAAGTGTTAACCACTGCAATTGTAAGCCTACAATCGTTGTTAAAGCACCCAACAGTTGCTAATGATGCAACACTCACACAATTTTACCAATCACGCATTAATGAGTATGTAAAAATTGCTGATGAATTGCAATATCAGCTTTTACAAAATGCACGTCCAAAACCAGTAGTTACCGAATCATGATATTTTGTAAAAAATGCCAATTTACCGGTAAACCAAAAGTTTTACCGGCCGGTAAAACCATTAATGGCAATACTGAAGTGTGCCCAAAATGTTTAACTGCACAGCACATAGAATACTATGTTGATGAAGCTGCGGCCCATCATGCTCAGGCGCATTTTAAAAATCAACAAGCAAGCCGTAAATAGTCATGAAAGTAGCGTTTAAACTGCCTAAGGGCCTTGCCTCTCATTTGGTAAACAAGCGCGAATTGCGCACGGTTTATCAAACAAACAGAGCTGTTAAGGTTTACGCATTTTTTGCGCTATTAAAAACCATCACCGAAAGTGGAGTTATTAAAGATTACCACAGCCAAATTTCTGACATAAGCTCACTTACCAAAAAGAGCCGCACAGGAGTTTACAGCTACATAAGCCAGTGTAAAAACTTAGGCCTTGTAAAAGTAAGCGGCTGCAACTTGTATTTGCAAAGCTGGAAGGATGCCGTTAACAATGTTGATTGTGCCTATTACAGCGGCCTTTATACCACATTACAGTATGATACCGAACATCAAAAGCAAACCCCCGAATATTTGATTTATGCGGCCGAAATAAAAGAAAACCAAGAACGCCAAACCTTAGCTGTTATTAAGCAGATAGAAAACAATTTACCTTTAGCCAACACTTTAGGAGTAGGCCAAACCGTGCAACCAAAGCACGTTGAGGAGCTTCACAAGTTACAGGTGTTTACGTATGTAAACGGTAAGTCAGAAAATGACTATTCGCTTATTCATAGTTGCCGTGCAGACGTGCAACGTACAGCTAAAACTTTGCGCAAAACCTACGGCATGAAAGATCGCAGAAGTGTTAAGTATCTCAAAACACAGCTTGCAGCACGTGGTATTGCAACCATTGCTAAAAGGCTTTTAGAAAGCGATTGCCGCAACAGAGTTAACAAAAACCTATACTACACCGGGTACGTAAAAGAAACGCAAAAAACGTTTTGGAAACAGCCCGATTTAATTCAATTGCAGGTGGCCTAAAGCCGCGCCAAACGCCCAAAGTTCAAAAATTGATAAACACGATTAGTGGCATACAGTTACAGAGTATCTTAAGATATTAAGGTATTTAGGTATTACAGTCTACCAGTTACATAATATCTTAAGAACTGAGCCAAAAAAACAAAAAAGTTATGCAAAAGCCCGAAAACACTACAAGTAACGCTACACCTCACCCAATGCAGCAACACGGCAAAGGGCTTGAAATTGTAGGTGATGATTTGGAAAAAATTAAAGTAATTATTGGTGATGAAGAGAGGTTGATAGACCCTTTCAAGATAGTAGCAACTTGGATTAATCCGAAGCCCAATAAGTCAAAAACATACGCTTATCCTTCAAGTATGATTGTTAATACACTTTTAAAAAAAGGTATTAAGCCTAGATCATTAATTGAAGCAGTAAGGATTGAAGCTAAAAGACTACATGAAAAATGCAGTGAATTAATCATCTATGATAATAGGCCCTTTATGATGGTTGACAACCGAAAGGTTAAAAATCCGTATCAGATTCTAGCTTGGTGGCAAGATGGCCGCTGGTTGCCTGTTGAGCACCCCGAAGCTAAAAAATTAGCAGCTCCAAAACCTAAAACATACGCCTCATGATTAATACTGATGCCCGGTATATGTGCATTAAAGTTACCAATACCATGTGCACGATATGCACAGCCACAAACGATAAAAACGAAGCTTCAAGATGGAAAAAAAGATGGTGTAGAAGCTTTGCAGCCCTTGTATGGGATAAGAAAGAAAAAAGGCCAATTATAATTTAACAAACCATGAAAAAACTAGTATTAGATTCAGATCAGTTGGATGCAATGGTAGCCATGTTAAACGCCAGCTGCGAGTATTACAACCAACAATGCCAAAACCAAACCATGTTGGTTGATTTAACAACTGATGTGTTGCGCAGTGATGCCATTGCGAAGCTTTACAATCAGTTTTACCGCGCCCAATACAAGGTAAAAAATAGCATTATTACCATTTACCGCACAGAGTTTATTTTTAGTAAGGTAGAAGCACTGGTATTTGTTGGTTCTATTATTCCGGGCCTTAATAACACTTACTACGATGGAGTAAAACAGGTGGTAATTGATTACTGCATAACGGTACTGAAGGATGCAGGTGTTTTACCCAACATACCTACTTATAAGCACCCAGTAGCACAATTGGCCGCAAGCTATCCGCAACCGTTTCAATCAAAAAGTACATCATTCTATGACTTTCTAGAATACTAACATGAGACAAATTATTTTAGCAATTCTTATTCTGATAGTCTATTTAGTTGGATTCATTCAGCATACTTTTTTCAACGTTTGGAATACTGTTTATCGCCTTATAAGGCTGCAAAATCCACACTTTATATATGCTTTTGATATTCAATTTGATTCTGATAGTGTTCAAGAAACCACTTACAGTTTTTGTTTCACCAAACGCGGTATTGTAAAGTTTATTAACGTTAAAAATCACCCATACGTATGACAGGTAAAATAGCAGAAATGACACCCGAACGCAGCAAGGAAGTTGATGAATGGGTACGTGAAAGTATTAAGCCAATCAGAAACTTTAATTCTGACTTTTTTAAATTGTTTTTAAAGAAGAATGTAATTGAGTTACCTGAGGAACAAGAAGAAATTCAAACAGCCTTCGAACAATATGCAAACCCTTTAAATAAAAAGGATGGGCTTATTGTGGTGAAGTATTACCCTGATAATAAAAATGAGTTCACAATGCTCATTGAGGTACATCATGAGGGAGTAAAGAAGCTACACACTGTATACGACAAGTTTTTTCACATTGCATTTTTTAAAGCATTGAGCAAAGCGGTATCATGTTTTGAAGATACCTTCAGTAATAAAAGTACACCATACAAGCAGTTGTTCAAGTTTTACGAAGCTTACCGCACTTGGGTAAATGTGCATGCTTTAGCTATAAAACAACTGCAATTACCGGGTATTACCGCAGATTTACCGCAAAATTTACCGGTAATTACCGATGAATTACCGGTGGTAAAACAAGTTATTCCTGAATGGATTCAGCAGTTAAAACAAGGTGAATCTGTTTGGGTGGCACACACTGATCATTCTAAATGGGAGTTCCCTGATGGTTATAGAAATTATTTTGACCTAGAGCAATTTCAGTCATTGGATGATGATATAGTGATTACTAATAAATCAAGATGGCATTTTTCATACGTATATCCAACAGATGCAAGCTTTCAGTTTTTCCATGCGAATCGCAACTATATCAGCAATGAGCCATTCCAGTATGAGGAATTTGTAACCAGTGTAGATTTTTTAAAAGGAGGCAAAGAGGTAAAATTAACTAAGTATGCAGATGATAAACGTGCTCATGAAATACTAACACTTGAGCTAAATTTCAAATGGTTTGAGTTACTTAAAAACAAGCCTAAAGGAAAAGGTAAGTCGAAAGCAACTCCAAAAAAGGAGTTGAAAGAAGTTGAAACACCAAACCGTGCTGCAGATTCTGTTCCGTTATGGAAATTTGGTGCAGAAACAGCATTGGAAATGTACACTGCTGAAATGGGTGAGGAAAATGCTCAATTAGTTTTAAAGCCTTTTCTTCAGCACTCAAAAAATGATGAAGGTTTGCCCTTCTATGCACCTGAAAATATAAAAATGTGCTGTACCTATTGCGATGAAGCAATACCATACAATAACAATACATGCAACTCTTGGTTAGTTAGTAATGAAAGTGATTTGTTTTATCTGTACTGCATTAAATGTGCTGTAAAACGCTACAAACCATTTATCCAATCAACGCCAACAACGGAGTTGACAGAAGCAACCAACAAGCAAAACGAACTTGCAGCTCCCGGCAACAACTTCAGGGAGCGATACAACAATAAGAAAATGCGCAACCGGTTAATTAAGCAACTGGAAGAAATGCCAGCTGATAGAAGAGCCTATTTGATCGAATCAATTAAACAACATTTTACATTATAAAGTATGGAATTAGCAAGAGGAATGAAGTTTACAAGTAAATGGTTTGTGGGAATAACCGAAGTACTTGATATTAATAAACAAGAGAATACACTCACTGTTGAAATAGACCGCGGTAATGGTAGTAGTTGGCAAGAGAATTGGAATTTGGAACACACTATTTGGGGGTTTGAAAGGAGTGAATACAGATTGATTAATCCGCCTGAGTGCAATTGCAATGTTGGTATTACTAACGTTTTTCATAACGGAAATTGTATTAAGTGTAAAAATAAGGTAACTAAAGAAAAAACCTGGGTGGCCACCCTTATCAAAAAAATAATATGACAGAAAACAAAACAGACAACACAGCTCAAGGAGTTGAGGTTGAACAACCACAAGCAAAATCAATTTGGAAAACCATTGAATTACGCAAACTTAACCACACTATTGGGTTGAACCCTCAATCCATTGCAGAAAGAACTGAAGACGATAACAGTATTCATGAGCTGGTGGAAGGTTACGAAATTAATGGTGTGGGTGTGATGGTTAAAACCATTGTTTACGATGGATATTTACCAAGCGTATCAACAGTTTTAATCCCTGGTGCAAAGCTTATTCTAGATCCTAAACGTGAAGTGGATGGGTTTGAGCGTTGGTCAATTAAAAAGTAAAGAAAAAGCCTCCTAATTGGAGGCTTTTGTTATTTTAGAGAAGTAGTAATAAAATTCTTTATCGCAAAAGCAATCTTCTACCAATCCACTTAAAACTCCATATTTTAAAAATAGTCCTTTTCTTAAATCCAAAAATAGTATGTGGGAAAATGCAATCACATCAATTTGGCTAGTTTGTGCAAGCAAAATCCTAGCATATACACTGTTCTTGTCTTGTTTCCAACTATCCAGTAGTTCAAGGATTATTGCATAAGTATTAAAATAAATTATTGCATTAGGTATTAAGTTTTTCTCAATTTGAATCTGGAGTTGGAAAACTTTTGTTTGGATTAAATTATTATCACTTACCTTATTTATTTCATGTAAATAGTTTCTGCTCACCCTATCTAAATAAGTTTTCAATGCTTCATCTCCATTTTGAATGACAGGTTTAGGTTCATTTTGTCCCCACACAGTTGTTCTTTTATACTCAATCGAGTTCTTGTTTTCATTCAACAATTTGATTAAATTGAAGAAGGTATTTTCGAACCTTTGAATTTCAGCAGTAAGAGATTGCTGTTTAAAAACCTCCCGTGTTAACTCTAGTTCTTCCCTTTGATTTTTAAGTTCATCAATTTGCATACTTAAAGCTTCACGGTTTTGTCGTATGTCTTCTCTTTGGTGGTTTAGGGATACATAGATTAAAACAGTTCCGGCAAATGAAATTAGAATACCTGCGGAACCGGCTATAAATGCACCAAAATGGTTGAATTTGTCTGTGTCAAGTTCACTACTAGTTTCAATTTTATTACTGGTAAATAGAAATAATACTATTGTTAGAGCTGTGATTCCAATAGAAGCAATTAAAAGTCCTCTAGCTAGGTTTTCGTTTAGTTTCATGATTAGTTTATTTATGGCTTTAATTGCCCACAAAATAGTTAAAAATATTATTTTGCACCTATGTGTGGACGAATCAATCAGGACGAGAGAGCCTTTCAATCAGAACAACGCTGGCAAAACAGACTAAACAAAAGCGAAAGACAATTCAATATTGGAATTGGTATGCGTGCTTTTGTGTATCATAAATTGAATGGCGTAGAAACTCATGAATACATAAAGTTTGGCTTCAATAGGGGAGGCAGGTTAAACTTTAACGCCCGGATAGAAGGATTTCACAATAAAGAAAATCGTTCAAATTATGATGGTACTTTTGGGCTTGCAACTAATCCAAATTACAAAGATTTAGTTGATACACATCGTTGCATCATTCCAGTGAGTTCATTTATTGAAGGTCCTGAAGTTGAAAAGCTGAGTAAGCCATTTGATATCAGAGTTAGTTTTTACAAGGTGTTTGCACTTGCTGGCATTATTGGTACAGATGAAAAAACAGGTGAGTTAGGATTTTCGATTATCACTACATGGCCAAACGAAATAATCAAAACTGTAATTGGACATCACAGAAGCCCGTATATTTTATCAGACGAAGAAGAATACACTGATTGGGTTGATCCTTACGTTCCGTTTGATTTAGTGAGTCAAGTTATCAAACCACTGAATAATGATAGCATGATAATTCACGAGCTTTCGCCTGAATACAAATCACCTAAATTTACAATGCCTATTAATGTGTAATTGAAACAATAGTTTTGTTAAAAACAGATTGTTGTAAATGTAATTTTTATTAAATTGCAACATGCTCAAACGCGCAGTAATATATCCATCAGACCACGTTCTTATTACCGGTAAATCTGACCGACAAGCGCAACGCGATTTCAAAAAGATACGCGAAAAATTGAAGATTGAAAACGTAAATTACATTGGTATTCAAACCTATTTAAAGTACACAGGTTTAACTCCTGAAGATATAAAAGAAGCCCTGAAGGGCCGCAACTAGCACGACACTTTAAGACACATAACGACACTTTAGGACATCCGCGACACACGAGCTTTCACATCTCCTACATGCTGTTAAACTTTGTGCATCATCAACTAAACGATGCACAATTTTTATATCAAACTATACGAACTACTTTATTCAACCAATACAAAAGCCTTTGTAGTTGGTGGCATTGCAATTAATGCACTTTCGGATAATGTTCAGTTTGTTTTCAATTCTATTGATTTTGCCCAAGTAGCATTTTATACGGCCGTTTTTTCAGGTAAATGTGTGTTAGGTGGCCTTTTAAATTTTGGCCTTAAAAAAATATTCGATCATAAATTTTTTAAAGGAGGTAGTAATGAACAGCACTAAATTATTAATTGGAGGTGCAATAGCAATTATTGCCGGTGCAGCACTGGTAACAGGTGCAAGCAAGCTTAAAAACCTCAGCACAAAGTTTAAGGCCAATGCAGGTATACCGCAAAATGTAAGTTTAAAGGGCGGTAATTTGTCGTTTAACTTACCAATTGAAATTACTAACCAAAGCGCATTTGATGTAACCTTACAAAACCTCTATGTAACTGTTCAGAATAAAAATGCTAATGGCGATTTTGAAGATTTATTCATTCAAAACAACGGCATTAAAGAGGTTAAAATCAATAAGCTTGTAACAAGCAGGCTGGCCACAATTCCACTTTCAACCAGTTATGCAAATGCTGCAAAGTTGGTTAATATTCTTACCGGTAAATTATCATCCGATCTTAAAGTAATTGTTCGTTTCGATATTTTGAGTTACGAGCTTAATCCGCTGGAGTTTATTGTAAACGCTAAGGATATGCTAACTCCATTTATGACTATACTAAGAACCTTTGGCTTGTTAAAGGGTCTTGGTTATGCCGATAATAATTTTCATTACCGCAAGATTAAACCTGCTACTGCATACATCAATTTAATGCCAGTAAGCAAAGGTTTAGAAAGTGTTATTGCACAGGATGCAATACCTGAAAAAACGGTTAAACGCATGGCTGCAATTGTGAACGAAACTTTGTGGCAAACAAAGAAACTAGCAGCCGAACTTAAAGGTAATTCGCTTGAAGAAAGTTGCCGTAACGTTTATGACTTTTTATACAATCATATCCAGTATAAACGCGATGAAGAAAATCGCGAACAATTGCGTGAGCCAATTGCAAGCTTCGCACATAGAAGCTCAGGAATAGATTGTGATTGCTTTTCGATTTTCGCTTCATCATTATTAACCAACATGGGAATTAACCATGCAATTAAGGTTATCAGTGTGCGCGATGATCAGCAATTACAGCACGTTTATGTGGTTGTTCCTAAAGATGGTAAAAACCTAAACAACTACTTCACCATTGATGCCTGTTTGCATTCATTTAATGAGGAAGCACAAGGCATTACAAAAGAAATTTCAGAAATTATGTATACAACAAGACTTTCGGGATTAGGTGGTAACACGCCTAAAGCTATGGCTTTACAAATTGCAGGCCTAGAAGGCTTTTTTCCTGCAATATTAACGGCCGAAAAAATGCCTAACAAAACCGCGGCTGTGGCTAAAGTAACAGACAACGCCAATAAGTTATTGGTTGATAATCCAGTTACTAAAATGCCAAAAAGCAATATCCAAAAATCAAACATGGCAGTTGCTCCAAGTGGCGCAATCATGCACATGAGCGATGTTGCAAAAACCGCAATGCCAACCATTATTATCAATAATAATTTTGGTGGAGGATCTGGTAAATCATGCGCACCTAAACCAACGCCAAAAGTGGTGATAGGCCCGGGTACACCAAAATCAATTGGTGAATTAGAAGAAGGCCCAAAACAACTTCGTCCGTTTACACAGGATGAATTATTTAAGTTGGCAAATGTTGCATTGCAACCTGTTTACGATTCTTTAAAAGACTTGTACAACATGGCTGTTAATCAACCTCAGTTGCTTGCACCGTTATACAATGTTGCAGAGTTAAAACCTGCACTGCATGAGTTATTAAGCGTGTGGCACGATTCAACTAAGCGTAATGCTGTTTTGGATAAGTTAACAGTTAATGAAGTACGTTTTTTAAACCGTGATGGTTTAGCTCGCGAACAATTGATTAAACGCGGCCTAGCTGGGTTGTCGGGTGGTGCTAATTACCCAATGTTTGGTTTGGATGGTAACGGTAATGTTGCAATGGCCAATGCTAAAGGTGGATTGTTCGCATCATACCGAAGTATGATAAGCAGCATTGAAGCTAACATAATTGCCAATGCACGCAATGCAGAAAACTATGTTAAACAAGAAATTGCCCAAGCACAAGTTCAAGGCTTAGGATTTTTGAAAAAGCTTGGCAATGTTGTTAAAAAGGCTGCTACCGCTGTTGGTGGTGCTGTAAAACAAGCAGCAAATTTTGTGGTTGAAAACGTTCAAAAAATAAACCCGGTTATGGTTCTAGGGCGCACTGCTTACCGTGGTTTAGTTGCGTTGAATTTTAGAGGTTGGGCCACTAAAATTGATAAAATGCGCCAAGCTGGAACCGAAGGTAAATTTAAAGAAAAATGGGAGGGTGCATTGATTGGTGGCAACTGGGGCGATTTAGTTTCGGCTGTTAATTCCGGTAAAGGCAAATCTGCAATATTAGGTGGAATTGGCAACCTTGGTGAACCTACAACCATTGCAGCGAGTATAGCTGCCGCTACTCCTGTTATCGCTGCTGTAAGCTCATTTATTGATGACGTTTCAAACGTTGTTGGTAAAGCCAACGATGTAAAGAATAGCGTAATTGAAATAAAAGAAGCTGTTATGCCTTCAGCTAGATCAGGCGCAGTAACTTTAGTTCCTGATGGCGGTAAAGCAGGAGCTGTATACTTTGATCCAAATAATCCGGGTGCAACTGATCCAAACAATGGTGGTAACAACAATGGTGGTGGTAATAAATCAAACATGTTGTTATATGCAGCAATTGCCTTATTGGTTGCAGGTGGTGGCTACTACATGTACACACAAAAAGATACAGCCAAATCTAAACCTGTTGGCGAATTAGCCGCAGTAACCAAGGCTAAAAAAGTTATTAAAACCGCAAAAATTTAAAATCTCAATTCTTAATAAATATGACACAAGTAGCAAAAGCATCTTCTAAAGGTGCATTCGACTTCAAAGGCTTGATGAAACAATCAGCCTCACTTGGTACTAACATGGGAGGCTTCGTGGCTGGTCACGTAGCTTACGGTTTTGTACCTGACACTTTCAAAACTGGCGTTAAAGGAATCATGGCAACAGCATTAATGTTATTGCTAGGTACGTTCATCGCCTTTAAATCTACCAACGACCATGTGAAGCAAGCTTCCATCGGTTTCGCAACTTATGGCGGTATTAAAATGATCAATAACATTACTGGTGTAGTGCCTGCACTCACCACAAATGGAGTTGGTGCATTACCTGAAGGTATTAGTAACGCGCTTAAAAAGTTCATCCCTCAATTGGGTGAGGCCGAACCATTGATAAAGATTGCCGGAATGGGCATTCATGGCCGTGAACCAATTAACGCAGTTGATACCGATTATGTGTTTTTAGATGGCGCTGAAAATGCTGTGGATGAATACGCAGCTCCAAGCGACAATGATTTGATCATCCCAATTTCAGGAGCTCCACAAGAGTCTGCAATAAGGTTCGCGTAAAAATAAACCCTAGCCTAAAACAAAAATAAATCAAGCTCAAACATTATTAATTTTTTATAAAAACAAACATGAAAAGTTTACCAATTTCAGGCGATCAATTATTAAAAGCCGCCTACGCTGCCAATAAGTTAACAGCTGACCAAAAAGCAGCTTACGAGGCAGGAAAATTAAAAGCTCAATATTTTGAGTTTGCACATCGTGCACAAGTTGCAAATACCGGTACTGGAACAGGTGTTGCTTTGTTCGACTTAGCAGCAGAAAAAGATTTCGGATTAAGCGACCTTGACAAAGGTTGCAAGTTACCGGAAGATTTCGCATTAATCGCTACCAAAGCACGTGTAGGTGTGTTGGCAGATGATGCAGATGGTGTAGTTACCGCAGCTCAAATCAAAGCAATGAGCTTTGATAACCTAGTGTTGGCATTAGGTGGAACAACTGAGCGTGTTCCAGCAACCTTATTAAACTCTCGCTTTATCCTTAATATCAATGAGGTTGATAAGGCTAAGTATTCGGCTAAAAATTACTTCTTAGGTGGTAACAGCAAAGAATACATTGAGGGTTCAATGGAAGATGCAATCGCTGTACCTGATGGTGTAGAAATCATTGCTAAAGGTTCAACCTTAACACCAAAATTGGAGTTGCCAATTGGTGTTCCGTTAAGCACTCCAGCTTCAGGCGCAGGTTCTAAACAATACGTTTGGGAAACGCTGTACATCGGCTTCCGTTTAGTTAACGCTTAGTAGCTTCTTAAACTAAACAGCACAACTAACAAGAGTTAAAATAAGCAACGGCACAACAATGTGCCGTTGCTTTAATTAAAAAAAATCATGGCACAGAAGTATAAAAGCAAATCTCAAAACATTGTTATCCCGGCAAACTCACCTGCAAATGTTGCAATACAAAGTGAGTTTAAACACGATTTAACGGGTATAAAAAAGGGCGTTGCATTTGGTTTATCTGTTATTAAAAATCCCAATAACAAACACTTCAATTTTGGAATGAACATAATTGATAGTGAGCCAACAATCGACCCGGTAAGCAAAAACTTTTACGAGGCAACCGCAGCAAGCGCCCCGGGCGAAAGATTTATTGCTTTAGAATTTGATAAACCCACCAACGAAAAATCAATCATTAAGCTGGTGCCAACAGAGGCAAGTGGAGCTGATGACATTATAGTGCAGGTAGTATTTAAGTACGAAGTAAACTAAGTAAAACATGCTTTTTGATAAATACATAGGTCGTTCGATGGAGCACATGACTATATCTGAAAATAAAGATATAGACATGACTGATGTTGTTAGCATCAAAGCTGAGTTAGTAAGTGCAACTCCTGTTGTAATTAATAACGAAAAGCTGAAGGAGGTAGAAGATACCTATTGCGAACATAGCCAATGGCCTTATGTAAAAGGTACTGTTTTCGCAGTTGCGTTTGATGATACAAGCGCAACTAAAGTGCTTAAAGTAACGATAGTTAAACTGGTTGTTAACCCTAATTGGTGCGAATAATGAACATAGCTGAAGATAAAAAACAAGAAATAATCAGGCTTCGTTTGGCCGGTAATTCTCAAAACCAAATCTCACTTATTACAGGTATTTCAAAGCCTTATGTAAATGCGATTTGTTCAGAGTTAGAGGCTTCTGATATAGCAATTTCGGGTTTCGGTGTAGGGCCTAATACAATGCCGCAACAAACTCAACAACCTGTTGTTCGTACACCATATTATCCTGAAAATAGCTCATTAGCTGAGTTGCGTTACAAGGATCAGCGCATATCAGATTTGGAGCTTCAGTTAAAGGATTTAAAAAATGACTTGAACAAACTAAGTGTTGAACATACCACTTTGCAAAAAGAACATGCAGCACTTCAGATTGAGCACAAAAGTATTGAAACGAAACACCAGTACGAAAAAGACAACATTGTAGCACAAAACCAATTTTCGCAAAAAAGTAGTTTAGATGGTTTGATGGATAAGGTTGTAACGCCCATTCTTAACAACCAAAAGCTAGTTGATGCTATAAGTATTGGTTTAATACACAAGTTGTCGGGCGGTGGTGCTCCAAATCAGCCACAACAAATTCAGCAACCAACATGTTACAATCACCCACTAATTAACACTCCCGAAACCGGCACACAAATACAAGAGGTTTTGGAGGTTTTTAAACTATTTACCGCGCAAGAAATTGAAAAGCTTCACACTTTGTTTGGCGTTTTCATGCATGAACGCGGAATGATTAACAGCGTTACAAATAGCGCAGTTGATTACTTACAAAAGAAACAAAATTCATCACAACAAACTGGTTAATAGAATATGCCCCAAGTTACAATTAATATCAAAACTATCGTTCCTGATATCGTTGAATCGCGCAGACAAAAATTACAAATTTTAGCTGATAAGCTTGATGATAATTCTTTGCGTGTATTGTCCGAAATAGTGAATGATACTGCAAACATTAACAACACATTGGCCGCAAATGAGTTTACGCTTAAACAGGCCATCAAATCAATTTAAACAATGAGAAGTATTCCATCTAGTATAGTTATTAAAGAAGCTGATAAAAAGCCAACTTCACCTTGGTTGTATGCACTTGTTTTAGTGTTAACCGGTGGCGGTTATTTTTTATGGAATAAGGCTAGAAAAGATTCAGCAGCTCAACAAAGTGCCGCAGCATTGCAAGGTGATATATTCACTCGTCAAGCTGCAATTATTCGTAACGCCATTAGTGGAGTTGGTACGGATGAAAAGGCATTGTTTGAAGTGGCCAAGCAAATTACAGACTGGGCCAAAGTTGTTAAAGCTTATTCTGAACTAACTAAAGGTGGAAACATTGAAGCGGATTTGTCCGCTGATTTATCTTCTGAAGAATACAACTTGTTTATGGATTATCTCCAGTACAGAGGTAGAACAGGAGGAAGTGGAGGAAGTGGCTCTGCAAAGGCACAAGTGTTTATTAAACCTAGTAATGCACCAAGTAACTTGCCTATTGGCTCCACTGTTTACCTTAATTGGAACAGCAGTTTACAAGGCAAAATTACAAGTGTAAAAACTTATGCTGATCCTGCTGATTATCCATTAAAACCACTTTACACTGTACCACGTCCAATTGATACAACGCCAAAGACATTTGGTAAGGCTGTACAATTCAAAGATGTTGAATATAGCAACAGCACCACCAAAGTTAAGCTTGTACAAGTGCATAACGGCCAACGCCTTGTTTGGGTTCGTGTATTTGATATTGGCAAATTTTACACCCCGGTAAAGGGCCTTAGCTCAGTATCCAAAATTCAATTTGCATAATGGCTTTAACTGCAACTCAAAAAAATAATGCAGCCCTAATAGTGCAAGAGCTAATAAAGGCAGGTGTTACAAACAAGTACACGCATAGTGCTGTATTGGCGGTAATTAGTAAGGAAACTAATTTTAATCCTGGTAACATAGAAGTGGGTTATAAAAATACTTCTAACGCTCGTATTCGCCAAATATTTAGCAAAACAAAGAACCTTTCAGATGCACAATTGAACACGCTAAAAGCTAACGATGTGAGCTTTTTCAATTTTGTGTATAACGGCATAGCCGGAAATGGGGCTAATGATGGTTATAAATACCGTGGCCGTGGTTACAACCAAATAACTGGTAAAAGCAATTATGCTACAATGGGTAAGGCAATTAATGTTGATTTGGTTGCAAACCCTGATTTGTTGTTACAGCCACTTATTGCAGCAAAGGTTGCCGCAGTGTTTTTTGTTACCGGGTTTAACGCACTTAAAAAGTTGGGCAAGGTTGCCCAATACAATACTACCACAATTAACGGTTTCCAAAACTATAACGATAGCCTAGGCGCTATTTACCACATTAACGCAGGAATTGGCCACAGTAACGCTGTTATTAAAGCTGATGTTACAGGTGGTTTGGCAAAGGCTAAAGCAGTGGTAAAAGATATGTACGATTTCGCACTGAATCATTCGGGTGCAGTTGCAGGATCGTTTGTTGGTCTGCTTTTTTTTTGGGCTTAAGTTATTACGGTTATAATCAATATCAGCAATATGAAAATTCCAAAAACAATCAAAAACGACATTAAAACCAACATCATTTCAGCATTTATAATGCTAGTGGTTATTGGTAGTATGGTAGCCGCATTTATGGGTAAAATGACATTTACTGAAGCTGGAGTTTTCATAGGTGCAGTAGGTACTTTGTTAGCTGGCTTTGGATTTCGTTTTACCGCTGATTCAAAAAAGGAGGAAACCAATGAGTAAGCTAGATAGGTTTGATAAAATCATGTTGAGTATCATCATGCTTTCATTGCTATTTGCAGGTTGGGTTTTCTATTCACTCATTACATCAAACAACACCGAATTTGGAGTTGAAAAAATACAAGTTGATACTGTCTATTCAATATGGGTTGATAGCACACCCATTATAATTGGTGATGAGGATTTGGTTCATCAAACTGAAACCATTTACTACCCTAAATTTAAAAACATTACTGTGGACACTGGGGCAATTATTCGCAGTTATCTATCGTGCAAAACTAGTGTTTACAGCTACCGAAAGGATTCGTTGTACAACCTAGTTATTGCCGATAGTTTTTGCCTTGGCCAGTTACTTTCGCGCAACATTGAGTTCAAGAATTTAAAGCCCGACAGTACAGTTTATGTTACCACTACAATCACCAATTACGAGCGTGAAAAACCTAAAGGTAAGCTGTATGTAGGTGTTCAAAGCTCGCGGTTTAACCCAATTGCGCCAGCATTAATGTACACGCACAAACGTATTGGCGTAAATGCAAGTTATGGTTTGTACAATAGGCAAGCTGAGTTCGGACTTTATTATTTACTGAAGTAATGAACAACCTTTTAGCCTCAGTAATAACAGGTACAGTTACATACTATGTGTGTAAACAATTAAGTCATAAACATGATGCGGTAAACATTGCAACCAACATTGCTATTGCCGCTGTTGTAGCATCTGTAACCAATAAAATTATAAAATAATATGCCCTACATTCTTTTGTTTTTAAGCATCTGCAGCACGGTTTTTTTCATTAAAAAACTAGTTACCTGCACATGGAATTTTCAAGCTGTTAAATATGGCCAAATCCATCCACAGCTTAAAAGGCAATACATACCTGAAGCCCATCAGTACATTAGGTTTTACGCAATAATGAGCGCAGGCTCAATCGCTTTTTTAATCATTTCAATTTATAGCTTTTTTATATGAATATCCCTTTAAATATCAATACACAAGTTACGTCTGAGCAGGATGCACAGGCGTTATTATCATTATATCCGGGTTTAACTGCCATGCAACAACAAAACCCTAATCACATTTTAGGAAGTATGATTGATGCTATTGAATTGGCATTGGAACAATACATGCCTGAAGATTGGGCCAATATAAAAAGTGAGCTTAGTCAAATTAGTACCAAAGCAATGGAAGTTGCGCAAGCTTCAGATTTTTCAGACTTCAAAATTTCAGAATAATGTTGAGCGGATTATTTGCAAAAATAGATGCACCGGTTAATGTTGATTTTTTGGCTGATGCAATGACTGGGGTTCGTTTCTCAACGGCAAGTTTTGAGCGTTGGGGCGATAAAAACCATTTAAAGGGTAGGGATGGAAAAACCATTCGCTTACGTTGGTTATCTGCAAAGGGTGTTAACCTTGACACTTTTGCGGCCGACTTTACGCGCCAGTATGATAACATGTTTGCTGATGAAAGTGAGGTGATTGATTATGTGATTGGAATTATTGTTCAATATCCATCGGGAACAAACGCATATTTTAAAACTCGCATAGCCGAAATTGAAGCTGAAAACGAAGAATTGAATCATAGAGCTGCTAGAGCTCAGAAAGATGAAATTGACGAAAACGAATTAGCCAATGAGCTTTTTGATACCAAAATTAAATCGGGTAGCAAAACCAAGGTAAAACGTAAGCTTGTATCTAAACAAAAGTTTACCAATGAATATTTGTTGTTAAAACGTTTAGTTTCATTCCATAACAAGCGTATTAATGTTACTCAATTAAACAAGTTTAGTATTGATGCTCACGCTGCTTTAAAAGGTAATACAAACCATCGTAACCTACTTAAAAAGGCCGTTAGTCGTGTAGATTTATTATTGTTTAAACTTGATGGTGTTAAAGCCGTTAAAAAGCTAGAGGTTTCTGCCGACTTATTAGAAGCTGCAACAAAGATTGTAACCCATCCCAAAGTTAGAAGTGTTGAATTAGGTTCAACCAAACCAAATATCATTCGTGATGTTGAACAGCAGATTATTCAGCTGAAAAAGGGTAATGATTACTGCCGCGAACAAATCAAATTGGTAGAAAATGATCCCTCAAAAAAATGGGTGGTTAAAGAATACAAGGAGGTTATTTCAGAGAATGAAGATAGGCTGCTTGAATTACAACGCCACTTGAATACTTTGGCAAAACTTAATGGCACTAATAACACTTCAAAATCTGCTTACAAGGTTAATTCAGTTTATGAAAATGCTAAGGAGCAAATTGAAGTTAAAAAGGTATACCCTAAAGGCCACAAATACGCATCTAAAACAAGTAACTACTACTTGGTAAATAGTTCAGATAGTGGCGAAGATGTTTGGAGTGAAGAAAGCCTATCACACACCATTAAATCAGGTAAATTCAAGCTGTTAGATTTTAAAAAAAAGTCTTCGTTAGGTGAGCTGCTTTATGGTATTGATTTTTATACCAAAGCCGAAGCTGCTGAACTTGGTTTGTTGGATGGCTCATTAGCTGGTGCAAGCAAACCACGCAATCCGTATGATGTGGTAAACCGTATCATAATAAACCAACTTGAAAAGGGTGTAGTGCCATGGGAAATGCCTTGGACGATTGATAAGGGAAAAACGGTTGCACCTCAAAACTATGGTAGCAAGCGCGATTATCGTGGTATTAACTTTTGGAATTTGATTTGCGAAATGGATATGCGCAACCATGAAGTGCCATATTTTTTAACTAGCAAACAAGTTGCTGATAAAGGTGGTAAAATAACCAAAGGTGCAAAACCTTATTACGTAACCTACTACGGTAAATTTAATGTACTTGAAACAGAAATTGACAAAGAAACAGGTGATGCAGAAACGCTAGAAAAAGCAATCCGCTTTTTAAAGCTTTACGCAGTTTACAATATTGAAGATACCGACTTGCAGTTTGATAAACCGGACAACAAACCTGCAAAAGAGGTTGAACGCATTGCTTCAGCTGAAGCTATTTTGGATGGTATGCCAAAGAAACCTAAAATTAAATTTGGCGGTAACGAAGCATATTACAGCCCAATGCAAGATTTGGTTCAGATGCCTAAGCCTGAAAACTTCAAGCAAATAGACCGTTATTACAGCACCTTCTTTCATGAGTTAGTACACAGTACCAAAGATGATAAAAGATGCGGCACAGACCATTTTAGAAAGAACAGCAAGGCTTTTGGTGATAAGCAATACAGCTGGGAAGAATTAGTTGCAGAACTTGGTGCATCTTACCTGTGCAGTGAAGCTGGTATTTTACACAAAACAGTTGGCCAAAGTGCAGCTTACATTAAAGGCTGGGCCAAGTCTTTACAGCAATACATTAAGGAAGATAAAACCTACTTTTTTAAAGCTGCAAACTATGCACAAAAAGCAGCCGATTTTATTTTGAATAAAAGCAACGCCATAAATGGTGTTGATACCGTTGATGAAATTATTCAAATAGCAAAGGAGGTTTATCCTGATGCCGTAGTAAAAGAAATAAAACCTAAGCATCCTTTTACAAACATGGATAAGCTGCAAAGTGGCGGTACTTATCAGTTAAATGGTGAGTTGGGTAAATTTTTAGGAAACCTGGGCGAAGTTGATTGTTCAATTACCATCCGTGGTGACCAAGGAGCCGGCAAAAGTCAATTAATGTGGCAATTGGTTGATGCGTTTGCAACAATTGGTAAACGTGTTGCAGTTGCAAGCCCTGAAATGAGTGGTAATAGTCCAACTATCAGCAAGTATCGAGATCAGTTTGTTTCTCCCGAAAATCAAACTAAAATATTATTTACCGACCAAAAATTAACCGTACAAGAGCTGAAGGATTTTTCACATATGTACGATGTGCTTTTTGTTGATTCATTCAATCAATTAAAGGATTACAACCAAAGCCAGTTTGAGTGGTTAAGTAAGCAGTTACCGAACAAGTCCATTATAGGATTATTTCAGAGTACAACAGGAGGTGAAATGCGTGGAGGAAACAAGCCTGAATATGATGCTTACGTGAACATTGAAGTTAATAAAGTTGATGATTCCTTCGTGAACAATTACGCTGTGTGCACAAAAAATCGCTTCGGTGGTACAGGCTTAAAATACAACATTTCTAAACGTAAAATAGTTAAATAATATGTGCGAGTGCGATATACCCAAAAGATATAAAAAGCGTCTTTTACCGCTTAATCCGGCTAATGATCAATTGCCGATTTACAACAACGTAACAGGTAAGTGGGAACTGATAAACAAAGCTGATTTAGGCGGTGGCGGTTCAACCGTTTTTGATGGCAACCGTGCCATTAAACGCAGCCCATTTGTGGGCATAAACGTTGGTGGCACCGATGTGGTGAGTTTTTTAAACAACTTCTTTTTTCCGGCTGTTGCACCCGTGTTTGCACTTACAAACTTGGGTACAACTTATATTGAAAGAGGTTTTTACCCTGAAATTGGAGTGCCACACCCATACGGTAATTACGATTTTTTTGGTGGTAGTATAACGCTAAATGATGGTACCGAAGTTGAATACAGAATTTATAACAACCAAACGGGCGCGGCCCATCCAAGCAATGCCGCACCTTGGGTAAGCTACACTGGTGGAGCATTGACCGCGTACATAGATACTCTAAATGTTGGTTGGGGTAATGTTGATGCCGATTGGCGTATACAGTTAAGGTTTAAACTTAACGGAGTGCTTCAAACACCTATACTAAGCGGCCTTAAATCATTGCGCTACATCACGCCAATATTTGTGGGTATGGCTAATGCTGGTACTTTTGATTTACCAACTACTAAAGCTGCATTAAAAGCAGCCGGATTAACCACACTATTACAACCAACGGTTAATAATCTTGCACGAGTTTTTAACGGTACAGATAAGCACCAAATTATTGCTTACCCTGCCTCGTTACCTGATTTAACAGACATACGCGATCCTAACGGATTTCCTGTTTTGGCTGGTTGGACAAAGTTAACCGGCACTATTAAAGGGTTTGGCGATGAAGGAGCAACACAAATAGCACAACTAAACACAGAATACAACTACAAACTTTATTATTCACCAATAACAACCGTAAACAACGGTACATTCACCTTTAAAACTTAATCATTATGGCAGGAGGTATTCCAGTAACAATTGGTTTCGATGTATTTAGTACCGATCCGATTGATAAACAAAGATTTTTATTCAACAACCTAACCGATTTGTTGGCCATGCCTTTAACGTGGCGACACCCTGGTATGCGCTGTTATGTGCTTGATTTGGTAAATGGTGGTGTGGGCAAAGGTTATTACGAGTTAATAGGCAGTGCCAATGTTAGCCCAATACACAACGACAATTGGGTTAAGGTAGAGCCTGCTGTTGTTGCCGTAATTAACGACCGTGGCAATTGGGATGCAAGCACAGGTGAGTACCCAAGCGAAGGAGGCAGTGGTGTAGATGGTGCAATACAAAAAGGTGATTTTTGGTTTATAGATGTTGCAGGTACCATAAACGGTGTTGTATTTAACGTGGGTGATAACATTCGCGCTAAAGTTGATGCACCGGGTAACGTTAACAACGATTGGGCCGCTATTGAAGGTAACATTGGCTACGTACCCGAAAACAAAGCCAACAAACGCACAAACTTGTTAGATAACGACAACAATACTTTTCCAACAACCAAGGCGGTAAATGATGGATTGGCTTTACGCGAACCAATTACCATTGGAAAATCAGTGAGCCTTGCAGCTTACACATTAGAGGTTGCAGACGTAAACGCAGTAATTGTACTAAATGGTGCAGAAGCGCAAGCCATTACCCTACCACAAGATAGCGTTGCCGCAATACCTCTAAATAGTAAAGTACGCTTTGCAGGTAACAGCAACTTTGCAAAATCATTCGTACAAGGCGCAGGGGCAACTGTTATAAGCCCACGCGGTTTGTTAATGGATGGATTTAAAGGTTTTGTTACCGCTGAAAAAATTGCCGCAAACACGTGGTTTTTAAGTGGCGATTTAATAGAGCCTGTAACATCTATTACCACCACCGGAACCGTAACCATAAACACACAAGTATGTAACCGCTTAACTTTAGATATGGAGGGCAAAGAGTGGAAGAAATTTAAATATATTGGCGATGATACTTGGTTGGGCCTTGATGTAATTAACCGTGTTGAAGGTGCGCAATTTGTTTTAGAAATTGAGCGTAGCACATCAACCAATATGAGTATGCGCTTTGTTCAGTACAGCGAATTATATGCAGATACCCAAATTATTGATAATGCACAATTGGTAATTAAAGGCAAAGCAACCGGGCGCACATTGGCAAAAATTGCGGGCCAAATAAGCACATACAGCGCAGGCACAAACACAGGTTTAGTAAATACCGTTACTTATTTAGAGCGTACTAACATTAATAGTTAAAATTATGCTATCAGTCGGTTTAATGAAGGGCAACTCTATTAAGAGTAATGAGATTAGGTTTGATGTTTATGGCCAAAATAACGTAAATGGGTATTTTACTACTAGCGTAAGCCAAACCATAACCGTTACTTACCGTGATGGCATTACTGTTTCATATACAGGTAGTGGCAATGTTTACATTTATCGGGTGGATGGTGTTATTAATGGCACTGTAAAGGTTGTTTTTGAAAAACCTGATAAAATTACAGGATGGTTTTTGATACGACTCTCCAATGCATTTCCTGACTTATCTATCTTAACAAATATAACTGGCATTAGTCTTGAAATATTTAATAATATTTCTTTTGATAGCCCATACTTAATGGCCATACAAACACGACTAACAGGTTTTACCTGCCAACGTGGTCCTGACATATCTTTAGCAACAGTGCAGAACTTTATGAAAGGATTGAATGTTAGTAATCTCTATTTTGGTTTACTTTTTGGAACACATAATAGAATTAGTTATGATGCGTTTTTACCACATTTGGCAGATACATTAAAGAGTTTTACAGTGCGCCATTTTTATGGTTCGTTAATCCCTGATTGTACAAGTTTAGTCAATCTCACAAGCTTAGATTTCGTGGAATTTGCGCGTGTTGTTGATGGTGGATTAGATGGCAATAGCGTTGATTATTTGCCAAATTCAAATAAGCTGAAAGGAGTAAATTGTCTTAATTGCAACATGACAAATACCAACGTCAATCTATTCATAGATAAAATTTACGCTTGGGCAAATACAAATGCAAACAACAGTGTAAACCTTAATATTGGTGGAAACAATGCGGCAGCATCCGGCACTTATGATGGAACAACCGATTGGAGCGGAGGTTTGCCAACTTCGCCAAAAGCTAAATTGTGGCACTTGGTTAATTCACGTTCATGGACAATAACATTTACAGCATAATATGAAATTTACAGTAGTACACGATGGTACTTCCATCATTAGCGCACAACAGCACAACTCCGGGGATGCAGTTGCAACACCTTATAACGTTTTAGTAGACACCTACGAAAATTTAGTAATGATGCTTGCTGCTTTAAACATTGATGCGCAAACATTGCACGATGCAAAAGCAGATTATGACAAGCAGCAAGCGCAACTAAACGGAAACTAAAAAAGTAAAGCCGCGGAACCCCTTCCGCGGCTTAATTGTATAACCATTAAACCCTAGATCAGTATGAACTATTGATCAGGACTTCGAATATATGAAATTATTTTTTATCTACCACGTTTATGATGTTCTTGATAAGCTTGCGATGTTATCAAATAAATAAAATACTTCTTAACATTAGATTGGTTAATGAGGTAGCGAATTTTTAATTTTTTCCGCCAATGATTTGTTTATTTTACAAAGTGGTTTTAAATCTTTATGTACATAGTGATCACATAGTAGTGTTGCATTCTTCTTTGAAGTGTAATAAACTGGTTTCTCCATTTTTTGAGGGAAATTTTTCATGTCTGTCACAAATTTTATACTAGTTGTATCTTCAGAGCATATAATTCTGCACTTGGTGCTTATCGCAATTGCCAACAAATGAGCGTCATTAAATTCCTTATTGTTATTTTTACTTTGGATTTGATGCTCATGTTTATCAATTTCTTTATCATCACCAACAATGACTTTGCCACATTCTTTCATAAGCCTGAATAGGTACTGGTACTTTGTTGCATTTTTAAGCTCTCGTTTATATTTAGAACCACCATACACAATTTTCCCTTTACCAAGTAATATCCAGTCTAATACGGGTTTGAATTGATTGTGTTTTTGCGAAGACATACTAAATACATTTGCTAAACAGTTCGTATCAACGATTATAGGCATAATTTTGTGGGGTTATAATTCTAGTAATTTCAATTCCTCATCTATAAAAAAGTCTCTGTAGGTTTCAGGTACGTTGCTTTCATAAGAACCATTGGTTGTTAAAGGGATTTTTGTTACAATGTTCCCATCTTTTGTTCTCTCAAAAAATAGTACCTGGCTTTTCAGATTAATTTTTTTTTGATTCTTATATAATTCGTGCCTAAATCTGTTAATCGTAAAATCACTGTGTGTTTCTATAAGAAAGTGATTGTTTTGATTTTTATATGAATTAAAAATGAAGCTTCCAAAAGCTGCTTGTGCCCTAGGGTGAAGATGTACCTCTGGCTGTTGAATAGCAAAGGTATTTCTTTTAGTTGTCAGCATTTCGACAATCAAAGGCAATATTTGAGACACGCCATAACCAACATTTGTTAGTTTCACTGGAATGTTATTATATCTGATTATAATTTCAAAAGGAGATATGTTTTTGTCCCCTAACTCCTTGACTTCTATTTTATCGAATAAGTTACTTTCCCTCCCAAATTTTTCAAGGGAAACTATTGCATCCTTACTTTTCTTAGGGTCAGTCAGTAATCTTTTTAACAAAGATGGAATATGTTCTCCCTCAGGCGAAAACTTTATATTGTATGACTCATATATTCTTTTGGCCTTGGCCCTTATCGGAGCTAACCAGGTGAATCGGTCGAAAAACATACCTTCATCAAAGTTCCAAGTTCCATAGTCAGTTCCAATTTTATCTTTAATTTCATTTGATAACATTTGGATTACAATTGGTAGTGGCCACATAACCCTATTCATATCGGTTGATATTGGTTCTTTTGGAGATTTTGATGTTTTATGAATCCATCTGTCGAAAGAGTCGAAATGTTCAATAAAATATGAAGCATCAAGGCTTTGAGGCTTAACTTGTATCAAAAAATTCAAGTCATCAACAGAGCACTTTATAAAGTCAACGACAGGAAGTGAATTGACCGATTTAAATTGGAATAAACAGCGGAGTACTCTCTCCTTTTTGTTATTCATTACGATGTTTTCGGTACCAATTTGAAATGTTTTTTGGGTGGAGTTTTTAGAAATTATTTCTTCGAAATAGCCCAATTCAACATCTCGATTGTTGAACTGATAATTGAATAAAAATGACTCTGAACTCAATACATTTATTAGGTTCATCAGTGCAGTTTTACCCGTGCTATTTTCTCCTACCAAAAAATTTACGTCTTCAAAGTCTATAATTTGTTCTTTGAATCCTTTGTAGTTTTTTACATACAGCTTTTTGTTCATAGCTTTTATTTAAGGTTTGGAATTAATGTGCTCAATAATAATGTTATTGATCTACTTTTTGGTATTGACCTGAATTTTATTCGGAACTACCCGTTTAACCCGTTTAATTTCATTTCTTCGCTCATCAATCACTTGTTTAATAACGCTTCGTTTTTCAAGCATTTCATTCCACTTGTCATACACAGGCTTAATTGCTTTTCCTAAATCTTCAACGTCAGATGTGTACATCAGCAGCACTAGGTTTTTGTCAATCAATTTAAAGTCCTCAATTAATGAAAGAAACCTATTTGCTAACCGGTGTTTGTAAAGCAAATTGCCCGGCTCTTTCTGCGCAAATTGCCTGTTATAAATAGATACAACTACATCCAAATCGGAACGCTTATAAAGTTGATACATCACATCATTAATCAATGTGTATGCTGAATTAAGGTCTTTGCTAACAGTAATAAAAAGCGGCTTATTAAAGTATTGGTAAACGCTCACATCACCTTCGGTTTTCCAATAATTGAAACCTTTGCTTCCTAAAAAATCAATACTAAAAATTACTTCCGCTTGCATTGCTCAAATTTATAGTAATTTAACAATGCTTCATTGCTAAATTTTTTAGTATTGTGGTCTTGTGCCTGAACCAGTGGCTTATTAAAATTGTGAACACCCAATTAATTACCGCCAAACCAATGGCGATTAAAATAATCCAATTTCCAATTTTGTTTGGCTTTCTGTAATAGCTTTTGTTAATATTCATAGCTAAAGGATATAAAAAAAACCCCCAATGATGGGGGTTTTATCCTGTTCTTTTAATCTTTTTTGCTTAAGTCTATCTTGTTTTTTGCTGTCAAAAACAGCAATAGTGAGTTAGTTGTTAAAAAGTCTCTTGGTTTAATTTGTTGTAATAAGTGGTACAAAGGTAATCATATTTATTACAAATACAACAGGTGCAATTATTGTAATAAAATCTGTGAGTTAAAGCTTTAGCCATTCGTCATCGGGTTTAGCAATTAACCTAGCATTATTTATTGCCATTTCCAATGTCAAACATGTAGAAGCTCTATATGTACCATTATACTTTTCAATTACTAACGCTAAATCAGCTTCTGATTTTTTTTGTAAACAAAGTGGTAGAAGAAGCTGAAGTTTACCATTGAAATATTGCGGTATTGCTGTTTTGTAATTTCGTCTTACCCTTCTTTTTGCATCTTCAATAGTACCACTCAAAATATTTGAAATTAAGTGATTGTCCATTGAAGCAATTGGTCTCGGGAATCTAGCAATATTGTCTTGAATGATGTGGTCTATATTTACCCTTAATTCAATTTTAGGGTCATAGATTAACTCTGAAGGGTCATGGAAATAATTAGCTAATTCACCTAATTTAGAGAATTGAGACAGTACACGGTCACTGGATTTTTTCCATCCGACAAAGTACCAGGGAATGGTTGTGTTTGGTTTTTTGTTTTTTGAAAAGTAACCATGGATTTCTTCTTGATTTAGTGTAACCAAACCAGTATTAAAAGTGCAATTATCAGAGTAGCATTCTATCTTGTTTTCAGAATCTAACTTAGCAAAAGTGTGATGTATATAGTTGATAAGGATTTTATTTTTTCTATTGTCACCATTGTTATAATCCCAATTTTCGGGCATGGCTAAAGTTTTTAATTCCTCTATTTTTTCATCGAAATTCTGGAACCAAGCGAAGTCATATAATTTAGAGTTTGACATATATGCAAGTAAAATATTGATTTGAATTACTATTTAAATTTTACTGCATCTGCTGTTGTTAAATCAAGCGACTTGAAAACAATTGCTTCTGCTTGTGGATAATCTTTTTTACATTTTTTGATTACTGAGTTGATACGATCGTCTGTGTCGGTACTCATGTACATGGTGGCTTTAACATTGCCAAGGTACTCAGTTTCTTTTACGGGCTCTGCACAAAAGAAAATGTACAGGCCCTGCATTTGTTTTACTTCAGCTGCACTCTTTTTTACTTCATGGCTAATTGTAAATGCTGTTAGCAGCCCAATACCTAGTATTGCTGCAATGGTTAATACATGTTGTTTCATTCTACTAATCTAACGCCAATTTTGGAGTTATTCAATATTTAATTTATTGGTATTTTTATTGCATGTTTGCCAAACATGAAACGTATAACCCTACTAGCCGTTATTGCCGCTGGGTTGGCATTCGGCACCCTTACTAGCTGTTCTAAAGAGGAATCTAAGACTTCATCATCAAACACAACAACTGATGCACGCGACCTTGCAGTGGGTACGTACACAGGTATTGCGGTGAGTACGATTGATGGTGATGTGAGCACAGACACTACAACGTTTACAGTGTCGAAAGGAACAGGTACAACCTTAAACATCACAGAGGATGGTTTAACATTTGCAACTTCTTCAGTAGCTGTTGCTGGTAAAGATTTTGCCGGTAACATTCCTACTCAAATGTTAGAGTTTGATGGTGCTAACTTTACTATTACAGGTAAAGGAAGCAACAACCAACACTTCGCATTTGTTGAATCTAGAAAATCTTTTAGTTACGAAATTCAAATTAACGGTGGCCCATTATCAGGCTCCAGCGTTAGTGTAGTTGGAACAAAAAAGTAATCCCTTAAATCCTAAAAAACGAAAGCCCGGACTGCACCGGGCTTTTTTGTTTAATCGTTTTCAGAAGTATAACAAAATATTCTGATTTTCCAAATGGTTTTAGTTTGATTTTCAGTTGTTAATGTTAGTAATTTACTTATACACACGGTTTTTTACAACAGTAGCAAAGGTGTTAAATGTGTGCAATTTTTTTCATGTTGAAAATGCGATTTGTTGGCCGCATATACTATCCCGAAATTTGAATTAATAAATTAAAAAAATTATGGGAATAAAACCTGGGCCGAAGAGAACAGCAATTTCTACTGGCAAACCTGACAAACGTCAGCGCGACAACAAAGAAACTCCAAAAAATAATCCGGAGTTAAAACCGCACAAACACAAAAAAGGGGATTAGTTCACCTTCATCAAAACAAAAGAGAGTTGATTAAGCAATCAACTCTCTTTTTATTTAAAATAAAGCAATCTGCCGCAATTCCGGCATTTCTAAAATTAATCGTTGGTGATGCACTTCAGCATAAATTTGTTCTACCTCTCTCACATTTGTTTTGCCTAACATCTTAGTTGTGCTTTCCATACTTGCGCCACGGTTTAGCATTAAGCTTCCAAATGTTTTACGGCCAACGTGCGAAGTAAGCTTCACATCAATATCACACAACATGGCCAGCTCTTTTAAAAACCTATTGTAACACTCATTGGTAATGTGTGGTATGTTGTAATCGTATTTCTCAATTATTTTTTTTGCTTCAGGTAGCAATGGTAATAATCCGGTATTGCCTGTTTTCTTTCTGTTATAGCGCAAAAATTCAATGTTGTTGTATGTTGTTACCAAACCGCGGTTAAACTTCATTAAATCGGCATAAGCCATGCCTGTATAACATTGAAGTAAAAACATGTCGCGTATTCTTTGCAATGTTTGGTTTTGTATGATGGTTTTATGAAGCTTGGCCAACTGGTCGTTTACTAAATAAATTTGTTTAGCCTTGGTTTGCCTAATGGTAAACAATGAAATTGTGGTTTTCTCAGTTTTAAATGTTACATGAGCATACTCAACCATGCGTTTCATAAGCTTAATATGGTTATCAATGTATGATGCAGATTTGCCTCTTTCCAGCATCCATTTACTGAAGCTCTCGGCCATTACTTTATCTAACGATTCAATACATAGCCTTGGTTGCTTGCGGCTGTTTAACCAAGCGGTAATTGATTTAATTCTGTTTCGGTAATTACGCAACGTTCCGCTAGTAATGGTGGTATCATTAACAAAGTCTTGGTATATTTTTTCCATCACTTCAATTACTGTTGGTTTGGTTAGCTGTACAGTATGTAGTGGATTTAGTGCATAGTCAATTTCGGAGAGGGTAGATGCGTTTGCAATAATTGCTTCAAACTTTGATAATTCTGTGTTGATGTGTTTGGCGTTTGGGGAATCAGGATTTACGCGCTTGTACACGCTATCCCAATGTTTCGCATCAATCCAAATGTGAGTAGATCGTTCGCTTTTTGTTGGGCCAACTTTGGCATAAATAGGGGTGAGGCCTTTTTTGTTGGTTCTCTTGGTGCTTAAAAACAGGTTATAATTCATTTTGGCAAGATTTTAGGTTGTACAACGTTAAATCTTGCGCAGTCCCCAGTGTAATTTTTTTGGCCCCCTTGGTATAGTCCCCAAGGTTTGAGTTACTTATTTTTTTTGATAGGTGCTTGAAATAAAAAACCCCAATGTTTATTGGGGTTTTTGTGGGCTTGTAAAATGTTTAGTGGTCTCGACAGGATTCAAACCTGTAACCTTCTGATCCGTAGTCAGATGCTCTATTCAATTGAGCTACGAAACCCTTTGTTTAATGTGGTGCAAATATACTTTTACTTGTTGTATTTGCAAGCACATCAACAAAAAAATTAATTTAAAGTTACCAAGGTTGCGTTAATTGCTGCAAAATCAGGTAAATCGCCAGGGCTTTCCAATACTTGTGCAAACTGAATAATTCCGTCTTTATCAACTACAAATGCTGCACGCTTGGCAACACGTTCCATGGCAAATGCTGGAAAAATCTCATGCAATGCTCCATAAGCGGTAGCTGCTTGGCGGTTAAAATCACTCAATAAATCAAACTGTAGGTTTTGTTCTTCTTTAAATTTACCTAATGTAAAGATAGAATCAACAGATATGGCTACTACATCAGCGGCATCGTTTTTATACATAGTAATTGCATCTCTAACTGTGCAAAGTTGTGCAGTACATACACCTGTGAACGCTAGAGGGAAAAAGTGTATGATTAAATTTTTTCCTTTAAAATCTTCCAACGAGACAGCTTTTTTCTCTGTATTAAACAAACTGAATGCAGGGGCTTTGTCGCCTTTTTGTAATGCCATAATTTTAGTTTTATTTCTTAATATGTTTCAAATTAAACACAAAATAATTAATTATAGTTTTTGTCGATAAAGAATTATTTCTACCATTTACAACGTAAAAACTACCATTAGTTGATTTATTAGTAATAACGTGTGTGTATTTATAAAATCCGTTTAATGATTCTTAACTTGTGCGAATAACTTTTTTCGTAAATATTTAAAATTCCGTGATGGTCGAGTAAGTCTATACGCACTTTTCCCGAAGCGTGGATAATTTTTTCATTATCTAACATCATCCCTACATGTGTAATTTTGCCTTCTGCGTTGTCAAAAAAAGCCAAATCACCACACTTGCTTTCGTTCACAAAATTTAATGTTTCGCCCAAGTCAGCTTGTTGGTAGGCATCTCTAGGAAGTTGTATGCCACATTGTTTGTAAACCATTTGGGTAAAACCGCTGCAATCAATGCCAAACGGTGTTTTACCACCCCATAAATAAGGCGTGTTTAAATAGTGAAGCGCTATTTCGGCTAGTTGCTCCACGTTTTTTAGCACGGGGCGATTAGTAATAGTAACTTCTTGGTGTCCAATGAGCGTTTTGGTTTGATTTGGAATTAAACATCCTGCTGGGAGCAGTAATTTTCCTTCATGTGTGTGTGCTTCTAAATAGGGGTAGGTTGTATTCACCAACCACTCATCTGTATTGCCATCAAACAAGGCAAATTGTTTATCACTAATATAGCCACTGTATTGGTCATTTTTAGTGGTTATACTCACCCAACCATATTCAGTATGATGAATATTAAAGGTGTCGCCAAACAAAAGTTGAGAAACGATTTCGCTTGTACTATCTGGCGATTTGCGCAACGGTATAACGGCTAAGTTACATATGCCTTTCATGATTTTACTTAGTTAATTCCTGAGTTTGTATAATTGAATAGCGAATATTACTTATTTTTGAGCAAATAATAGCAATGAATATAGCAAAGGTCGATTTATCATACTTAAAAACTATTGCAGGAAACGACCATGTTTTTGTCAAGGAAATGTTGGGTATGATTTTAAAATCTGTACCTAAAGAAATTGAAAACATGCAGCAACAGTATAATGCAGAAAATTTTTTGTTGATGGCAAGTGCTGCTCACAAAATTAAGGCGCCATTGCAAATGATTGCTGAAGATGGAATGGTTGATTTAATTATGCAAATTGAAACCATCGGAAGAAAAGGGCTTGATGTGGCTGAGGTACCTCAATTGTTAAATCGATTAAAAAAGCGTTTTGACGAAGTTAGCTTAGCCATAGACCGAACGATAAACACATTGAACTAGTCGCTTGATGATAAAAAAAACGCCAAACAACATTGTTGTCTGGCGTTTTTTATTGGTTAACGTTTGGGCCGTTTTATTTGCCGCTTATTGTTTTAAGGTATTCTTTAGCTTGTTTGTTATTCGGGTCTAAAGTAATAATCTTCTCCAAATAGCCTTTTGCAATAGCATTTTTTTCTTGTTTGATGTAATACTTCGCTAAGTAATCATAAGAAATAATGAGGTTCTTTTTGTATTTCTCCGGTGTTGCTTCAACCATGCTTATGTATTTACTGTAAGAACTCAATCCAATGGTGTCTTTTGCTTCGGTGTCTAAAGATGCTTGTACGTTTCCTCTCCAGTAGTAACCGTCTGCATAATCAGGTTTTACTTCAATTAACTTAGCAAAAGCGCTGTCTGCTTTAGGTAAAGATCTTCCAAAATAAGAAGCCATACCTAACAAATAATAATCAGCGGGTAATATTCTATCCGTTTTGCTAATGTATGTCTCAAAACAAACGATTGATTTATCAAAACGTTTAATTTTATTATATACCATACCGGCTTCTTTCAAAAGCTCTATCTTATCGGGTGACATTTCAATGGCCTTACTCATATTTTGAACGGCAAGACTGTCATCTCCTGGAATACGGCTATAAAGTTTTCCTAAGTACTCGTAATCGCTTGCTAAAATTTTATCAGCAGCAATTTTGCTTAAAAACAATTCAAGCTCTGCTACACCCGGGCGATACATGCTGGTATCTTTTTTCGATTCCCCTACCTCATAGTAGCTGTAACCTGCTAAACGGTGCATGTAAATATCACTGTCTTCTAACTTAATTACATCTAAAATTTTAGGTAATGCATCTTCATATTCTTTTGAGTTGAATAATATTTTAGCAAAACGCTTTTGATTAGCTAAACTAGGTTCAGAATTATTGAGGTATTTGGTGTAGTAGTCTTTAGCCAATTGGTATTTTTTCGATTTGTAATACAACTCACTCATTAATTTTAATGCAGGAGCGTAGTTAGAGTCAATATCCAATGCTTTTTTTAGATCTGTTAAAGTTTGTTCGGCATTGCGTACACGTAACCAAATTGCTGCTACGCGCGTAAATGCTTTTGGGTTTTGAGGTTCAACGGTTTCTGCTCTTTCATACTGCGTTGCTGCTTCTCCGCCTTTATTCATCTCTAAATACACATCACCTGCTGCAATCAAAACTTCATAGTCTTTAGGCGCAATTTCAAGTGCATTTTTTATATGATTCAATGCTTCATCAACAACTTTATTTTCGGTACTTACTAATGCAGATGCTACCAAACGAAGTGTTTTAGCATCTTTAACCATACCATCACGTCCTCTGCTAAAGTTTAAGGCTTTATTAAATTGAACTTTGGCTTCTTCTATTTTGTTGTTTGCAACCAGCAGTTCACCTATACCTACGTAATTAGCAGCAACGTTAGGCGCTAACTTTACACCTTCACTAAATGCCCACTGAGCAGAGTCTTCTTTAAATAAGTTTAAATAAGATTGCCCTAAGTAGTACCAATGCTCTCCGTTTGATGGCTCTTTTTGGGTTAACTGCGTAAAAATGTTACGTGCGCTTTCGTACTTGTCAAAATCTAAGGCTCTTAATCCTTCTTGTAATGTTTGTGCCTGAGCGGTTGCTATAACAACACCACCCATTACAAAGGTTTTTAGCATTAATCTGTTCATGTTATATCTAATCGTTATTTAGTTTAATAATTCTTACCGGAACGTTTGCCGGAACTAACCCACTTTTTAAAATAATGCGTTGTCCCTTGTCGCTGTTTATAAAACTTGCAAACCCCGTGCCTAATCCATAGCGGCCTTCAGGGTTTATAATGTTAATCTTTCTATACAAAGGATATTGCTTAAGTGCAACATAAGCCTGAAATGGCTTCATTGTTTGGGCTTCAGCTGTTTCTGGTGATTTAGGGATTAGGTTTGCAACAATAATTTTACTTAAAAAACTACTTGATGTACTATCGTCTTTATCGCTTATCCATGCCGAACCAATAATGCCAATTGTGTTTACATCTTCCTCAACTTGGGCAATTACATCAGGGTTACTGTTTACCGCATAACAATGTTTGGCTAATTCGGCTCCATTTAAAATAGAATCTTTTAAATGCCTTACTGCACCACTTTTTGCGTGATCAAAAACAACGCGCAGTGGTTTGGCTTCGTTTGTTGGGTTAATATCTTTCCAGGTGGTGTATGTACCTGATAAGATATTTTTAATTTGTGCTATACTAAATATGGTGTCCTTACGGTTTTTGTTAATGATGATACCAATGGCATCATAACCAACTAATATGTTGCGGGGAACAATTTTTCTGTTATCGAAGTTTGTTTTTTCTGTTGGTAACATTTCTCGTGTTACAATGGCAATTCTTGCGCTATCATTGGCAAGCATATTAATGGCGTCATACTCATTGGTATAAACCATGTTTAATTTTGCATCGGGGTATAAGGCTTCAAAAACCGCTCTTTGTGCTTCTATGATGGGTTTTAAACTTTCGTCAACACTCACCGTAATGCTACCGCTGGTACTGGTATCACTGTGTTTTTTAGGTGATGAGTTATTACACGACCCTAAAACAAATAATAAAGTTAATGTTAGTAGGTAATTACTCAGTGTCTTGTTCTTCATGGTTAATATTTTTTGATGGATTGAAGAAGCGATACAAACGGAAGCTACCATAAACCATAAGCAATACACTTATACCATACCTATTTATTGCCGGTATGTTATCAAACAATGGCATGATGATAAATGATAGGCCCATTACGAAATAAAAAATAGCCATGATTACTCCGAATGATCTTAGTAACCTGGCTATTTTAAATTCGCGTTCGGCTCTTGTTTTTTCGAGTTTCACGCTTAAATTATTTTTAGTTTGAAAGAGTAAACCTTACTGGCAGTACCATTTGTAACCTTACGGGTTTACCATTTTGTTTGGCAGGCTTCCATGCAGGCATTTTTTTTACTACATCAACAGCCGCTTCATCTAAACCCCAACCAAATTTCTTCAATACTTCAACGTTGGTAATACGGCCGTCAAGTTCAACCACAAACTGGATATTTACTTTCCCTTCAATACCATTTTGTTTGGCCATATCAGGGTATTGAATATTTCTGCTTAACCATTCTCCTAAGTCACCATTAAATTCTGCTTGCTGCTCTGCAAAAGTAACAAACTCAGGCTCCGCATCACCAGTTAATCCATCACCGCTACTTTCGGTTAAACTTGCGTCTATCCCATTCGGGTCACCTTCTACGGTTTCTGTTCCTGCATCTTTGTCTTTCATTTCATCTTGCGCAGGTGGTGGCTCATCCGGAACTTCCTCATCCGGTTTAATCTCTGGTGGAGTAAACTTCACCGTTGATTTTAATGGTGGTGGTGGTTCTGCCGGAGGGGGAGGAGGAGTGCTTTTGTCAACCGGAGGTGGCTCTTCTAATGTTTGTACATCGGTAATTTTAACATCCTCTGTTCCCTTGGGAACAATTCCTTTAATTAAATCTATAATTGCAGGTGTAGAGATTACGAGTGTGAAAAATACGATAGCATATAAAATACCTTTATTGGTATTTTCATTGCTCTTTTTACGAAGCACATATGCTCCATATTCATGGTTACGGCCTTTAAATACAAGGTCAACCCAGTTGCTATCGAAAATATTAATTTTTGAAAGTTTTGACATATGGTTTCCTTGTTATTCTAAGTTTACGGTTTTTAACATCTCAACTTCTGGAGCTGTAATATCAACTACAGCATAACGACCAATGTTACAAATCAACATTTCATCAAGTATATCAACCAAATTGTTGTAGCGCGATTTATCTGAGGCTTTGATTACAACAATAAGTGCATCCTTGTATCCTCTAATTCCGCTTAAGTAGCCTTTGTATTGATCTTCACTTATGGCACCTTTATTTAGCATATCCTTATAAATAGGAATACTGTCTAAACGTGGGTTACGTTGTTTGTTTTCTTTTAACAAAGTGGCACGTATACCCCCTGCCCCGTAATTGGTTATTTGAGGGGTTTGTGGCTCACCTGTTACTGGGTCAATAAAATAGAAAACTATCTTATCTTCCTTTGCCAAAAGAACGGTTACGGCTTGAGAGGCTTTTACTTTACTACCATCCTCAACCTTATCCTCCTTTACCGGCATATTTATTTCCATGGTTTGTGGCTTATTCATGCTTGTAGTTAACATGAAGAAGGTAATTAACAAGAAGCCCAAATCTACCATGGGTGTAAAATCCACCCTGGTCGACATTTTTTTGCCTCTTTTTTTACCACCTTTGTGTTTACCACCGCCACCGCCAGCTTCTATTTCTGCCATGCGTTTTGTTTATTAAAAGGTTATTATTCGCCAGCTTTTTCCATGCTGGTAATAAAATTAAATCTATTCACTTTTTTCTCTTGCAATATAGCAATCACACGCTTAACTGTTGGCATATCAGCATCACGGTCGCCCTTAATGGCCACACGAATGTCATTATTTGCCAAACGTGCTTGCCAAATCCAATCACCCAATTCGTTGTTTAGCGAATCGGTTGGTATTCCCGGTGCAGGTGCCGCTTTACGCGCCTCAGCATCCAATTTAAGGAAACTATTGAGCTGCGATAAAGGCAAACCTATGGTTGATTGCAGAGAGAATTCTTTTACTTCTTCAGCAGAAAATTTCATGTTATATTTTTCTGCCATGCGTTGCAATACCGCCTCACGTGTTGTTTGTTCCGTTATACCGAAAAACACGCGACCCTGTTTATCAATGGTGATTTGCATAATTCCTGATTCAGGAAGTTTAATCTCACTGATAGATGAAGGTGTATCTACTACAACCGGTTCATCGGGTTTAAACTTTGTTGCAAGCATAAAGAAAGTAAGTAGCAAGAAGGCAACGTCAGTCATTGCCGTCATATCTACACTTGTGCTCTTGCGAGGTACTTTTACTTTAGGCATCTTAATTTATTTAAAAGATTGAAAGATTTTGAAATTGCGTGGTTGTGTTTATATCAACCAAAAACCTCAATCGATTATTTTTTATGCGCTGCAGCAAATGTTTGTGTAATGCTAAAACCGGCTTCATCAATTGTATAAGTGATTTTATCGATTTTAGTAGTGAACACGTTGTACATAATAGTAGCAACTGCAGAGTTACCGATACCTAATGCGGTATTGATTAGCGCCTCAGAGATACCATTTGCTAATGCTGTAGAGTCAGGTGAACCTGATGTTGCCAAAGCAGAGAACGCCTTGATCATACCGATTACAGTACCTAATAACGCAATTAACGTTGATACTGAAGCCATGGTAGCAATAATTACCAAGTTTTTCTCAAGCATTGGCAATTCTAACGATACAGACTCTTCAATTTCTTTTTGGATGGCCAAGATTTTTTGATCTTTGTCTAACTCGGTGTTAGCTTCCATCTCTTTGTACTTGTGTAATGCTGATTTTACTACGTTAGCAACAGAACCTTGTTGTTTATCGCACTCAGCAATAGCTGCATCAATGTTTCCACTTTGTAAGTTAGCTTGAACCTTACGAACAAACGCTTCAGCAGAACCTTTACCAGCTGCCTTACCGATGGTTAAAAAACGCTCGATAGAGAAAGTAATACTCATTAATACCAATGAAATAAGGATTGGTACGATGAAACCACCTTTGTAAATTAATCCAAGTACGTGGTTAATGCCATCCGGAACAGGGTGTTTGGTTGGGTCGTTGTCTTCGAAGTTGGCAGGGTTACCTAAAACAAACATGTAAATTAAAATGGCTACTACTACTAGCACCGGGATTGCAAATGATGCGAACATTGCGCTGAATTTGCTTTCTGATTTTTGTGTTTGAACTTTGTTCATTTTGTACAAATTTTTAGAGGATGCAAAAAAACTAATTTAATTGATAAATGAAAGCATTTGTGGGAAAAATTAAACCGCTTTGGGGGCTTTTATTTTCAGTGTTTTAACGCTTATTAACGTAAACATAATATACCACAAACGTAAAATATTACTGACAAAGACACGCGAAGTGTACTTTTAGTTGTCAAATTTTTTAAAAAGATAACTATTAATAATGGCCAAACCTATTAATTGCTGTACCTCAGTTCAATTACTTTTAAAATAAAAAAGAGGCTCATGGCCTCTTTTTTGAATAATTAACGAATATTTTATTTTAAGATTTGCATAAACATGTCGGGAGCAACCGTTAGGCCAATTGTTGCTGCTGCACATATAATGGCTACAACCATGTATGATGGGTGAATAATCAATGGTTTGTCGTTAGCCGGTTGACTGTACATGGCAATAATCACTTTTAGGTAATAATAAACTGCTATAATCGAATTGATAACAGCAAACAATGTTAGTGTTACGTATCCATTTCTAATGGCTTCGCTAAATATGTAGTATTTGCCTAAAAATCCTGCAAATGGCGGTATACCTGCTAACGAAAGCATAAATACACTAATTAAAGCGGCTGCCACAGGATTCTTTTTGGCCAATCCGTTAAAGGCATCTACGTTTTCGCTGAAGTTGCTTTTAAAAGTCATGATGGCCAATGCAAATAAACCTATAGTGGCAATGGCATATGCTGCTGCGTAAAAAAGTACCGATGATGCTGCATTGGTTTGTGAACTCAATACACCTAAAAGCATGTAACCGGCATGTGCAATACCCGAGTAGGCCAAGATACGTTTAACATTTATTTGACTTAATGCAGTAACGTTACCAACCATAATGGTTGCTCCTGTAACTATGATTAACAATGGTTCTACGTAGTACATTGTACCACCGAGACAATGGCTGAACAAACGGTACAAAGCAGCAAATGCAGCTATTTTAACCAATGTACTCATAAAGGCGGTGATTAATGCCGGTGCTCCCTCATATACATCAGGACTCCAAAAATGGAAAGGTACTGCTGATACTTTAAACAACATGGCAAAAAGCAACAAGGTAACACCTAAATAAAACATAGGCGTAACAGATCCGGCTGCAACATATTTGGCAATGCCCTCAAGCTCGAAAGTTCCACTTGCACCGTAGATTAAGGCAATACCAAACAATAAAAATCCTGAAGCAAATGCACCCATTAAAAAGTACTTCATTCCGGATTCATTACTGCGTGTGTCAAACCTGCGACTACCGGCCATAATGTATAATGAGATGGAAAGTATTTCTATACCCAAAAACAACATGGCCATATTGTTGTAACTAAACATTACTAGGGCACCACATAAAACAAATACCATGATTGACAAATAATCACTTATGTGGTTTTGTTCGTCTTTATAGTAATTAGCGGATAAGACGAATATTAACATGGAAATGATGATGGCTAAACCACTGAATGCAATGGCAAAATTATCCATTTTAATCATGTGGCTAACCGATACTGGGCCTATTGAAGCAGGAGTGGTAATACCCCATTGTTGCATGTTAACCACAAAAATGGCTGATAAACCTATGATTAATGCCGGTACCAATAGTTTGCGAAGGTTTAACACCTCAGCAAGCATACAAAATAAACCTAAGCAAGTTGTATAAAGTAAAGTTGTCATGTTCCGTAAATTATTTAGCTAAGGCTTTGTTTAAAATAATATCAAGTGATGGTTGAACCAATTCAAATATTGGTTTAGGATACACTCCCATAACCACTATGGTAAATGCTATAATTCCCAGCACCAAAGTTTCACTCCAGTTTAAGTCTGCAAACTGTTGGGTTTGTTCGTTTGTATTTCCTAACATGGTGTTTTGGAACATGCGCAACATATAAACAGCACCCAAAATGATGGTTAATCCTGCAAATACTGCTAACCAAGTATTGTACTTAAATACACCGTATACCAATAAAAATTCACCAATAAAACCGTTGGTTAATGGTAAGGCCACACTGGCAATAACCACAATCATAAACAAGGTATTGAAACGAGGAGCTACATTACGTATACCGCCAAGGCTGCTGATATTGGCTGTTTTTGTTCTGTTAATAATAATATCAGCACAGAAGAACAAACCAACCACGTTTACACCGTGGGCAATCATTTGCACTACACTACCTTGTAAACCTTCCATGTTTAAAGCAAAAATACCTGCTGCTATCAAACCAACGTGCGCTACCGATGAATAAGCAAATAACTTTTTAAGATCGCTTTGCATGATGGCAATAATTGATGCATATACAATACCGATAACACTTAAGGTAATGGCTAATGGTCCCCACTCGGCAACACCTGCAGGAAGTATTGGCAACAACCAACGTATTAAACTGTAAGTACCCATTTTTAGCATGATACCACTTAATAGCATGGTGCCTTGTGTTGGTGCTTCGCTGTAGGTATCAGCTTGCCAAGTATGAAATGGCACGATTGGAATTTTAATGGCAAATGCTAGAAAGAACATCCAGAACAACCAACCTTGGTTGCAACTGCAAATTGGGTTGTTATATAAATCGGTAATGTTAAAACTTGCATTAGGGTTGTAGTAGTACAACATGATAAATCCAAACAACATTAATAAACTACCGGCCAAGGTGTATATAAAAAACTTTAATGTAACCGGTACACGATTTTTTCCTCCCCAACCTAATGCAATAAAGTAAATTGGTAATAACGCTAACTCCCAGAAGATGTAATACAATAAACCATCATAAGCCATAAATACGCCTATTAAAGCAAATTGCATCAACAACATCAGCGAGAAGTACGTTTTAGCGTTTGAGTATTCACGGTTAAATCCGCTTAGCACAATTAAAGGAAGTAAGAAGTTGGTTAAACCAATCATTACAAAACTTAACCCATCAACACCTAAGTTAATGCTAATTTTAGGACTGCTTATCCAATCGTGAAAAAACACGAATGCTTCAGGACCTTGTTGTTTAAAAATGGTGTACGCATACACTGTTAAACCAAACTCGGCAACAGTAAACAACAAAGCTACACGCGATGCCATTTTATTGCCACTAAGCAATACGGCTAACGCAGCAACTAACGGTAATAATAAAAGTAGTAAGGTCATCATTTATATAAACAAGCGAATTATTAATAATACCATCATGCCAATAACCATAGCAAACACATAAAATCCGGTGTTACCAGTTTGCATTAATCGCATGGTTTTACCTGTTGTGGCCACTATCCAGGCTGTTGCATTCACAGCCAAATCAATTATTAATTTATCAACCAATACCAAAAACAAATCGCTCAGTACGGTAATTGGTTTAACAAATACGGTTTCATAAATTTCATCCACGTAAAATTTATTACTGATTGCTTTATTTAATCCGGTTAATGCACTGTCTTCTGCAGGTAATTCATTTTTCTTTACATATTTGTTGTATGCAAAAATGATGACCACAATAGCTCCAATACCTGCAAAACTCATCAAGGCAATTTCGGCACTGTGAGATACTTTTTCGTGGTGAGCCAAATATTGTTCTGATCCTTCTGTTACAGATGACAAATAAGTGCTAAATGCATGTTGAACATGGAAAACTTCAGGTAAGCCTAATAAACCACCAACTACTGCCAGTACACAAAGTATAATTAACGGTAAAGTCATGGTTATTGGTGATTCATGGATATGTTTCTTGGTTTCTTCAGTACCTCTGAAGTTGCCGAAGAACGTTAAAAATACCAACCTAAACATGTAGAATGCAGTGATGAATGAACTGATGGATAAGATGATCCAAACCGTTTTATTTTGCTCGAAAGCATGTGCTAAAATTTCGTCTTTAGAGAAGAAACCCGATAAGAACGGAAATCCTGAAATGGCTAATGATGCCAATAAGAAGGTGATGTAAGTTACTTTAATGTATTTCCCTAAACCACCCATTTTACGGATGTCTTGTTCGCCATGTAAGGCATGAATAACACTACCTGCTCCTAAGAACAGCAATGCTTTAAAAAATGCATGTGTAACCACATGGAACATACCACTGCTAAATGCACCTAAACCTAAGGCAGCAAACATCAAACCTAATTGAGAAACAGTAGAGTAGGCGAGTACCTTTTTAATATCGTTTTGTAATAAACCTATTACTGCAGCGAATACTGATGTGGCAACTCCAATAATTAAAATGAAAGTTAATGTTGCAGGAGCTAACGAGAATAAAATATTGCTACGAACAATCATATAAATACCTGCAGTAACCATGGTTGCAGCGTGAATCAATGCTGAAACGGGAGTTGGTCCGGCCATCGCATCAGGTAACCAAGTGTATAGTGGTAACTGAGCTGATTTACCCATAGCACCCACAAACAATAACATGGTAATGGTAATTAACAATGTGCTATTTGGCGTTAAGGTTTGTGCCTGAGTGGCTACTGCTGAATACTCAATACTACCAAAGTAAAACAACATAAAAAATATACCTAACAAAAAGCCTAAGTCACCAATACGGTTCATTACAAATGCTTTTTTAGCGGCATTGTTGTAAGCCGTATTTTTAAACCAGAATCCAATTAATAAGTATGAGCATAAACCTACACCTTCCCAACCAATAAACATTACTAAATAGTTGTTACCCATAACCAATAACAACATGAAGAAGATAAATAAGTTAAGATAAGTGAAGAAACGTGTAAAGCCTTCATCATCGTGCATGTAGCCGATACTGTATAAGTGAATTAAGAAACCGATACCTGTTACCACCAAAAGCATGGTAATGGTTAAGGAGTCAATTAAAAAACCGAAACTGATATTGATGTTGTTAAATGTTATCCAATCAAACAAATCGATGCTGATTGAAGAGGTGGCATTTACTCCGTTAAAGAGTGTAACTGAGCAAATAAATGAGCCTAAAATGGCTAAGGCTGCTATCCAGCCGGTAACCGATTTTGGAAGGAATTTTCCAAACAATCCGTTAATTAGGAAACCAATTAAAGGCAACAACGGAACCAATAATGCCGGAGTTACCAATAAGGTGTCTTGTATCATGTTGTCGTTCATGTGTAAGTTACTTTTCTAATTTTGGGTTACCACTTTAATTTATTTAACACATTAATATCGGTACTGGCAACATTTCGGTAAATGCTCATCAATAACGCTAAACCAACAGCTACTTCAGCCGCGGCAACCACCATGATAAAAAACACGAATACTTGTCCATCGCTATTGCCACTGTATGCAGAGAATGATACCAATAATAAGTTAACCGAGTTTAACATCAATTCGATACACATTAAAATAATGATGGCGTTTCTGCGAAACAGCACGCCCATAACCCCAATGCAGAATAAAAAAGTGCTTAACACCAAGTACCAATTTTGAGGAACAGCTTGTAATGTATTTTCCATTTTCTAAGTTTCTTTAAAGGGTTATTTTTTTTCTTTTTTAGCCAATAACACACTACCAATCATGGCTGATAGAAACAGCACTGATGATATTTCGAAAGGCAATAAGAAATCGGTAAATAGTTTTTTGCCAACCTGCTCTACAAAACCTATGTTAGATTTGTTGGGTAAGCTAAATTCGCCTAATTCGGTAGCACGCATTGATGCTATTAACACCACAAAAAACAAACCTGCTGATATGGCCGAAGCTATTTTGGTGAGGTTTGATTTATGTGGCTCGGTTTCGGCATTTAAGTTTAACAACATTACCACAAACAGGAATAATACCATGATGGCGCCTGCGTATACAATCAAATGTACAATGGCCAAAAACTGCGCATTAAGTAATACGTAATGACCAGCTACAGTAAAAAAGCAAACAATTAGCCACAATACGCTGTACATTGGGTTTTTAGAAAACACAACAGCTAAAGCACTTATTATGGTTAAGATGGCTAAAGTTAGGAATAAGTATAAGCTCATGATTTATAGTTAACTCGTAATGATTATTTGTTTAATAAAGGTTGTTTAGGCGAGCCTTCCATTTCGTATTTCTTTTTACGCTTGCTCACATCAACACGTCCTGATGCATCAATTCCTTCAACCAACACATCTTTACCGTACACAAAATTGCCACGGGTAAAAGCAGTAGGTACAATTCTATCGCTTAAGTAAATGGCATCTTTAGGACAAGCTTCTTCGCACAATCCGCAATAAATGCAACGCAACATGTTGATTTCATATTTGGCAGCATATTTTTCTTCACGGTACAAATGTTCTTCTCCTTTTTTACGCTCAGCAGCTTCAATGCTAATGGCTTCTGCAGGGCACGCAACAGCGCATAAACCACAAGCAGTGCAATTCTCACGACCTTTATCATCACGTTTTAAAACATGTTGCCCACGGTAAACGGATGCTATTTCACGTTTTTGTTCCGGATACTTAACAGTGGCCGGTTTTTTAAATAAGTGTTTTATTGTTATTGCTAATCCATTAAAAATAGCCGGTAAATAAAGCTTTTCAACCCAATTTAGGTCGTGCTTAACAACTACTTTTGATCTATTGGTTAATTGCATGATTGATTCTGTTTTCGGGTTTTGATTTACTTAATTATTTGAAGAAAGTAATCCATGCTCCGGTTACTAATACGTTTATAATTGATAATGGAATTAATACTTTCCATCCTAAATTCATTAACTGATCATAACGGAAACGAGGTAATGTCCAACGAACCCACATGAAGAAGAAAATGAAGAACAATATTTTTGCGAATAACACAGCAACACTTACAATAGCTGCTATATTTTGTGGTAAGTCTAAACTATCAATACCGGGGAAGTGGTAACCACCAAAATACAAGCTTGCAATGATTGCAGATGAAATAAACATGTTGATGTATTCGGCAAATAAAAATAAACCTAATTTCATAGAGCTAAATTCGGTGTGGTAACCACCAACCAATTCACTTTCCGATTCTGGTAAATCAAAAGGTGCACGGTTACATTCAGCAAAAGCACAAATTAAAAAGATTAAGAATCCAACAGGTTGACGCACCACGTTCCATACGTTACCATCGCCTGCTTGGCCATCTACAATTTCACGCAAGCTTAACGAGTTGTTGATTAGTAATAATGCAACAATACTCATTCCCATTGCTAACTCGTAGCTAATCATTTGTGATGCGGCACGTAAAGCACCCAACAGGGCAAATTTGTTGTTTGATGCCCATCCGCCTATCATAATGCCATAACCACCAATAGAAACCACAGCGAACAAGTATAACAAGCCCACATTTAAATCGGCAACTTGTAAACCAAACTCATGCCCACCAAAGTTAAACGACTTACCCCAAGGAATGATAGCGCTGGTCATTAAGGCCGTCATCATAAAAATACAAGGACCAATAATGAATAAAAATTTATCAGAAGCGTTGGGGATAATTTCTTCTTTGGTAAACATTTTCACCCCGTCAGCAATAGGTTGTAACAAGCCAAATGGTCCTGCACGATCTGGTCCAACACGGTCTTGCAAGAAAGCTGCAATTTTACGTTCACCATAGGTTGAGTAGGCAGCAATGCCTAAACTCACCGCAAAAATAATTACGATGAGAATTGTTTTATCTAACAGTAATGCCCAATCCATTATTCGGTAATTTGTTTTATTTCGTTCAACTTAAGTTCTTTTGGTTTAACCATATTCATGTAATGGTTAGCCGATATCACCGAATGACGGTTAACTTTTCTTGGTCCTTCGATGGTCCAGTCACTTGTTTTCTTTTTATCAAAACGGCAAGTGTTACAGATAAACTCTTCCACTTCACCCCATTGGTCTTTGCGGCCCGTTACGCGCAATACTTCTTCACCTTGGTACCACAATACTACTTTGCCACTACATTTTTCAGTTTCGCAATTGCGGTGTGCATCAACAGGCTTGGTAAACCAAACGCGGCTTTTAAAGCGGAATGTTTTATCAGTTAAAGCACCTACCGGGCATACATCAATTACGTTTCCTGAAAAATCGTTATCAATGGCTTGTTCAACATAAGTTGATATTTCGGCATGATCACCACGATTTAAAACACCATGTACACGACCATCAGTAATTTGCTCGGCTGTTTTTACGCAGCGGTAGCAAAGTATACAGCGGGTCATGTGCAATTGAATTTTATCACCTATGTCAATTTTTTCAAATGTTCTGCGTTCAAAATCGGTACGGGTTTTATAGTTACCGTGGTCGTAGCTTAAATCTTGTAAATGACACTCGCCTGCTTGGTCGCAAACCGGGCAATCTAACGGGTGATTTAATAATAAGAACTCAACCACACCAGCACGTGCATCTTTAACTTTAGCCGAAGTATTGTTAGCTACAACCATACCATCCATAACTGTGGTGCGGCAACTAGCTACTAACTTTGGCATTGGGCGTGGATCTTTTTCACTACCAGCTGTTACCTCAACCAAACATGTGCGGCAATAACCACCACTGGTTTTTAGTTTGCTGTAATAGCACATGGTAGGAGGGGCCACATCAGGGCCAATCATACGCGCTGCGTTTAAAATGGTTGTGCCATCTGGCACTTCAATTTGTATTCCGTCTATGGTAACTTTAGCCATAATTTATTTTTCTGTTCAACCCTCTCTAATTAGGATTTATTTTGTATTTGAGTTATTTTTCGAATGTGTAGATAGTAAATCTAACACCATCAAAATGTGTAACTTGGCTAGAATTGATAAGTTTAAATCCTTTTAATGATACATTATTCATTTCCAAGTTAATTTGCTGAAGGTAAGCCCCCAACTTTTTATCAATTTCTGTAATAGTTTCTATTTTATTGTTTTCATCAATCACAATTATCTTATCATGACTAACATTCATGTGCATGTATCTCTTATTGGTTTCGCTTTGCTTAAACGCCATCAACATACCAACTCCCAAAAGAGCAACAAGTGCAAGTGTTAAAAATGTAAGTTTAGTTTTCATAGTTTTTTATTAAGTGTTCAACTTCAGTTATTAATGGTTTGATGTGTTTTACCACTACACCCCAAATAATTTCTTTGTTGGTATTCGCATAATCGTGAATTAATCTATTTCTCAATCCTACAATTTGATGCGCATGTGTCAACTCAATTTTGTCGTCTTCTTTCTTTATTTTGTTTATTGCTTCAGCAATAATAGTCAACTCTCTTTCAACCGCACTAAAAACAAGTCTGCTTGTTACAAAACCATGATAAGTTGTAATCCCATTGGTGTGTGATAAAATCGCTTTTGAAGCTATCACAATATCCTCCAACAAAACAACTACTCGGTTATGCTGCATAAACAATTTGTTTAGTACTTTCAATGTTCTCTCTTAAAAAGCGGTTTTCTATTGGGTTTAAAGTGTACAAGTCAACTTTACGTTTAAATACACGCTCTAAATTTTCTATCAAACCAAAGAACAAATCTACATAGTCTAATACATCAACATCATTGTTAAACTTAACAATTAAATCGATATCGCTATGCTCGTTAAATCGGCTTTCGTCCAACACAGAACCAAATGCATACAACTCTTGTACCTTGTACTTGCTGCACAAAGATGCGATTTCGGCTCTATGTTGTTCAATCAAATTCATGTTAATTACAAACTGCTGTATGCTGCCGCTGTATCAATATTGTTACAATGGAAATAATACTTCACTTCACGTTGTGCTGAAGGATTTTTTACAAAATCTTCGAACTCAGCGCGGAAATGACGAATAGCACTTGCTACAGGCCATGCCGCTGCATCACCTAATGGGCAAATGGTATTGCCTTCAATTTTGCGTTGAATATCCCATAACAAATCAATGTCTTCTAATGTGCCATGTCCATCCAAAATTTTATGAATGATTTTTTCCATCCAACCTGTTCCTTCACGGCAAGGGCTGCATTGTCCGCAACTTTCGTGGTGATAAAAACGAGCGAATGTATGTAGGTTTTGTACAATGCTGGTGCTTTCGTCCATAACAATAAAACCACCCGAACCTAACATGGTTCCTGTAGCAAAACCACCATCAGCAAGGCTTTCATAACTCATCAAGCGTTTTTCGCCATTGGCTGTGGTTAATATTAAATCAGCAGGTAATACCGGAACCGAAGAACCACCGGCTACTACTGCTTTTAATTTTTTATCATTTAAAATACCACCGCAATATTCATCACTGTAAATAAAATCTTCAACAGTAATGCCCATTTCAATTTCGTATACACCGGGTTTTTTAATGTGGCCCGATGCTGAAATCAACTTGGTTCCTGTGCTACGGCCTATACCTACTTTAGCATATTCATCACCGGTCATGTTTACTATTGGGCCAACAGCAGCAATGGTTTCAACATTGTTTACCACAGTTGGGCAACCATATAAACCTGCAATTGCCGGAAATGGTGGTTTGATACGCGGGTTACCACGTTTACCTTCCAAGGATTCTAATAAAGCGGTTTCTTCACCACAGATATAAGCACCTGCACCCGGGTGAACGTATAAGTCTAAACTGTAATCAGTTCCTAAAATATTTTTACCTAACCAACCGTTTGCGTAAGCTTCGGCAATGGCTTTTTCCAATATACGCACCAAATAAAAATACTCACCGCGTATGTATATGTATGATGAGTTTGCTCCTAAAGCATAGCTGGATGTAATCATACCCTCCACCAATAAGTGAGGAATATGTTCCATGAGGTAACGGTCTTTAAAAGTTCCCGGCTCACTCTCATCTGCATTACAAACCAAGTAACGAGGTACACCTTCAGGCTTGGCCAAAAAGCTCCATTTCATACCTGTAGGGAAACCAGCTCCACCACGTCCACGTAATCCTGATTTTTTAACCTCTTCCACCACCTCTTCAGGTTTCATGGTTTTAAGGGCTTTTTCTACAGAAGCATAACCGCCTTTGCTGCGGTACACATCGTAAGTATTGATGCCCGGTACATCTATATGTTCAAGTAATATCTTGCGTGCCATGTTGCTTAGTTTTTTCTAAAAGTTGTACCATCCAAGTATGTACTATGTTTGGTTTCAGTTTTATACTTGTTAATTAACTCATCAACTTTTTCTAGGGTAAGGTTTTCGTGGAAATGCTCTCCAATTTGTAACATAGGAGCAGTACCACAACTTCCTAAACACTCTACTGTTTTTAGCGTGAATTTGCCATCAGGAGTGGTTTCACCGTCTTTAATTCCAAGTCGTTTCTCGATATGTGCAACCACATCATTTGCTCCGCGTAACCAACAGCTGCTGGTTCTGCAAACTTCAATCAAACATTTTCCAACAGGGTTAAGGTTAAACATAGAATAAAAACTAGCCACCTCGTATACCTCAATTGGTTTGATGTTTAATATTTCGGCTACTTTATCCATCACAGGCACACTTAACCAACCTTCAAATTCGGCTTGGGCAATGTGCAATGCCGGAATAAGTGCCGACTTATGTTTACCTTCTGGATAACGCTTAATCAGATTTTGTATTAAAGCCTCTGACTCGGCACTGAAACGAACTTCTTTTAATTCACTCATTGTATTTAGTTCTATGTTTAAGGGCTTAACAACTTTCCCTCAAATCTTACATCTCAATTTTAACAATATTTATTAGGCGTCTAATTCGCCCGCAATAACATTTAAACTACTCATGGTTAAAATGGCATCACTTAACATGCCTCCTTTAATCATTTCAGGATATGCCTGATAGTAGATAAATGATGGTCTACGGAAATGCAAACGGAATGGAGCTCTACCTCCGTCACTAATCAAGTAGAAACCTAATTCGCCATTTCCACCTTCAACACAATGGTATATTTCACCTTTAGGAACATCTGTTTCACCCATCACCACTTTAAAATGATAAATTAAAGCTTCCATCTTGGTGTAAACATCTTCTTTTGGAGGTAAATAAAATTCAGGAACATCAGCATACCACTTGCCTTGCGGCATATTATCCAAAGCCTGACGAATAATCTTTAAACTCTCCCAAATTTCGTTTTGGCGAACCATAAAGCGGTCATACGTATCACCTTTTTCGCCCACCGGAATTGCAAATTCAAAATCTTGGTATGAACTGTATGGTGTCATTACACGCACATCGTAGTCAACACCAGTTGCACGAAGATTAGGTCCGGTGAATCCGCAATTTAAGGCTCTTTCTGCAGAAATTGGACCTGTGCCTGCAATGCGATCAACAAAAATTCTATTACGCTCAAGCATATTCGAAAACTCGGTAAATGCTTTAGGGAAATCGTGTAAAAACTCTTTCAGTTTTTTATAAACTTCATCACTAAAATCACGCTCTAAACCACCAATACGACCAATGTTTGTTGTTAAACGGGCACCACATATTTGTTCAAAAATGTCGTAAATTTTTTCACGCCATTGAAATAAGTATGTAAATCCTGTAAGTGCTCCAGAGTCAACACCAACTACCGCATTACAAACCAAGTGGTCGGAAATACGGGCCAACTCCATAATGATAACGCGCATGTATTGGGCACGTTTTGGAATTTCAACGCCAATTAGTTTTTCAACCGTCATGTGCCATCCCATATTATTAATAGGAGATGAGCAGTAGTTTAAGCGATCGGTTAATGTGGTGATTTGGTTATATGGTCTGCGTTCGGCAATTTTTTCGAATGCACGATGAATGTAACCTACAGTTTGCACTGCGTCTACAATAATTTCGCCATCCATGGTAAGCACATTCTGGAAAATACCATGTGTAGCAGGGTGGGTAGGACCCAAGTTTAACGTGGTATATTCGTGTTCTTCAATTTGCTCAACGCTTTTATCGTCAAATTCGTTCATGTGTGTATCCGTTAAAATTAACGACCAAAATATTTATCTTCTTTATCTGTGCGGGTTCCGTCTTCAAGCGGATACTCTTTACGCAAAGGGAAATAATCCATCTCATCCACGTTCATAATACGGGTAAGGTTTGGATGCCCTTCGAATAAAATACCATAGAAATCGTAAGTTTCACGCTCTTGCCAATTGGCACTTGCAAATAAATCAGAAACGGTTGCAATGGTTGGGTTTGATGCAGGAATAAATGCTTTAACCCGTATACGAATGTTGTTGGTTAAGCTGTGTAAGTGATAAATTACACAAAACTCTTGTCCTTCAATTTCAGGAAACTGGGCACCACAAACATCGGTTAAAAACTGAACCTGAATTTCAGAATCATTTTTTAGAAAATTAATAACGTTGTGTGCAATGGAAGGATTAACAACCAAAGTAAGCATATCAAATGGTTCTGATGCAGATAAAATGGCATCACCAAATTGATTTCGTATTTTTTCAGCTATGTATGCGTTAGTAAGTTCGGCCATTTTATTGTTATTGAATACCGTATTGTTGCATTAATGCTTTGTACTCTTGAGAGTTTCTTCTGCGTAAAGGCTCGTTTTTAACCAGCTCTTGTATTTGCATTATGCCGTCTATAATTTGCTCGGGGCGGGGAGGGCAACCTGGTACATAAACATCAACCGGAATAACTTTATCAATACCTTGAAGTACACTATAAGTGTCAAAAATACCTCCGGTACTGGCACAAGCACCAACTGATATTACCCAACGAGGTTCGGCCATTTGCAAATAAACCTGACGTAATACTGGTCCCATTTTTTTTGCGATTGTTCCGGCAACGATTAACAAGTCGGCTTGACGTGGTGAAAAACTCATACGTTCAGAACCAAAACGAGCTAAATCGTAGTTACTACCCATGGTAGCCATAAACTCAATACCACAGCAAGATGTTGCAAAAGGTAAAGGCCAGATAGAATTGGCGCGCGCTAACCCGATTACCTTGTCGATATTTGTTGCAAAAAAACCAGGACCTTCAAGGCCTGCAGGAGCTTTTGATATGGTTAATTCTGTTGACATTTTTGTAATTAATTACTGTTTTGGGTAATTGTAATAACCTTGGCTTGCTGTATTAATTTTAGTTCCATTTTAATGCACCCTTTTTTAGGATGTATAAGAAGCCTAATAACAAGGTTCCTGTAAAAAATAGCATTTCCATAAAACCAACCTGCCCTAATTCCCTGAAATTAACGGCCCATGGATACATAAAAATTACCTCTACATCAAACATTACGAATAGAATCGCAATTAAAAAATATTTAATAGAGAACGGAATGCGCGCGTTTCCTTGCGACTCAATACCGCACTCGAAATTTTCAAGTTTATCGGCAGTTTTACGCTTAGGGCCAATTAAATGCGTTGCCACCATGGTTGTAACAACAAATCCCGCTGCTACTAAAAATTGCACTACTAATGCTAAATAATCTATAGATGTCGACATAGTTTTACGAGTTATTGGGAACGTGCAATATTACACAATAAATTATTAAATCAATACCTATTTAATAACATGTTTTGTACGTTAAAATTAAACAACAATCGGGCATTGCTAAAGGTTTGAGGCGTAGAATTATAATGCTGTTTTTAAAGCCTAAACAAGCTGTTATCGGTTGATAATCAATTGCTGTTTTCGTGTGTGATTTTGGTTGTTCCCGAAATTGAAAACTTAAACTTTGATTAAATGGTTTGGAGTTTTTTATTTGCAAGGAATTGTAATTACACTTATCGTAAAAATTTGTATGCAAAGTAAAGCTGAAACCATAGATAGATATATTAACGAGTTGCCTGACGAGCGCAAGGAGCCCATGCTGATGTTGCACGAAACCATTTTGGCCAGTTTACCCAATGGGTTTGAGCCTCAAATGAATTACGGAATGATTGGTTATGTGGTTCCTCATCACATTTATCCTAGTGGCTACCATTGTAATCCGCAACTGCCACTACCGTTTATGGGCATTGCATCACAAAAAAATGCCATTAGTTTTTACCACATGGGCTTGTATGCTGATAATCATCTATTGGATTGGTTTAAAAACGAGTATCCCAAACATTGCAAAACCAAGCTAGATATGGGCAAAAGTTGTATTCGTTTCAAAAAGCCTGAACATATTCCTTATAATTTGTTGGCTGAATTGGTGAAGAAGATGTCTGTTAACAAATGGATTGAAGTATACGAAAATGGCATAAAGAAGTAAAAGCCTCCTCTTTAAAGAAGGCTTTTTAGTAAGTTGGTGGTGTTTTAAAGCACTTTGCCAACAATTTGCATCATTTCGTTATCAGCCAGTTGAATTGGGATTTCATTGACAACTAATGTAATTTCAATATCCCTAAAAACAGAATATTGGTTTGATGCATTGCTAATCATTTCAGCCGATCCTTCAACCAAATCCAATCCGGTATCATGTAGCTGTAAATAGAGTTTTTCCAGTTTATCTGTAAATGCTTTAATCTGAAATTGGATGCCATTGTCGGATGTTAATTTTTCAACCACCCAACAGCTGCTTTGTTTAACGCTGTTTTCAATCCTGTTGGTTAACTCATCGGTAACAAAGTTTGAACTAGCTTTTAATAATAAATTTACTGTACTTGCCATAATGTGTTTGTTTTAAAGGTTAAACCATATGAATAATGAAACAATTTTGAGTGTTTAAAATGAGTACTTATTCAAAATATAGGTCACAATTTAAGGATTAAAGAATTTTAATCAAAGCAAAATAAGGGTTTGTGACTAACGTGTGACCAACTTTTAGGATTTATTTAGTTTGATAGAATCAGGTTAAATAAAAAAAAGTTAGTTTTATTTTCAAAAGCTATTGTTTTTCAGAATTAAATCCCATCTTCGTAAGGTATTTATTAATTTTTTTTTACATGAAAATCTACGTTGGTAATCTCTCATATAATTTGAGCGAGAACGATTTAAAAGACGTCTTTACCCCTTATGGTGAAGTTGCATCAGTTAAAATTATGACTGACAAATTTACTGGTCGCAGTAAAGGCTTTGCATTTGTTGAAATGCCTAATGATGCTGAAGCTAACAATGCTATCAACGGCTTAAATGACGTTGAAGTTGCGCAACGCAGCATCAAAGTTAACGAAGCTCGTGAGCGCACTTTTGATAACAACCGTCCTCGTTCGGGTGGTGGTTTTAATCGTGGTGGCGATCGTGGTGGTTTTAATCGTGGTGGCGACCGTGGTGGTTACAACCGTGGTGGCAACGATGGTGGCAACCGCTACTAGTAGTTAAACAACATTAACAAAAAAGGCCAGTTGCTATTGCAGTTGGCCTTTTTTATTGAAATTTCATTTAGGTTTTATTGTGTTCACTATGCAGTGAAAATAACCAAGTCTTGGTAGTTTAAACTTTTTGATTTGTCGTGGCCTTTCCACCAACCATTATTAATTAGTTTAATATTTAAGCCGGCTTGTTGTGCCATATTGTTTATTGAAAAATCTTTAAACCCAATATTGGCATCTTTTACATTATTGTCGTGCAAAAAGTAATGATCATATTCATACTTAAATTGCATTAAATCGGGGTTGTGTTTTAATGTTTCCTTGGTCTTTTCATCCAATATAAAGAACGTTGCCAAACAATGACCACCCGGCTTTAAAACACGTTTTATTTCTTTTAAGTAGTGTTGTACTTCGGCCGGTTGCATGTGTGTAAATACCGATGTTAAAACCACCACATCAAAATAGTTATTGGCATAAGGAAATACAAAATGCTCGGCTTGCTGTTGGGCTGTTAGGTTGTATAAATCGTTGCGCAGTGGAGTGTAGGTGAAATTAAAGTTTGGGTACTTACTACTCACTTTTTCTTTACACCAATTAATGCCATCCGCTACTACATCAAACCCCTCGTATTTTCCATTTTTATCTAGATGTTGGGTAAGTGGAATGGCCAATCGACCGATGCCGCAACCAACATCTAACAAGGCACTATCCGGCTTTAAATTAGCATGGTCAATACACAGTCGCATCAACGCTTTACCCGACTCTTCAAAATCTCCAGATCCGGTAAAAATCATGCCTTTAGGTGGTATCATTGGGTTGCGTTTGCCCGTAACTAAGTCGATTACATCAACAGGAAGGTATACTAACCTTCGCGCAACCCTGCGCATTTTAGGTGATAAACTATAATATAGTTTGCGTGCAATCATTGTGGTGCAATATAACTGTTTACTTAATTAGTTAAGTAATTATGACAAACTGTTGTATTTAAAACGGCTGCTTAATAAGAGAAGCATAAAATAAAAAAAGCCTCACTATAAAGTGAAGCTTTTAAAACGATGGGGTGGAATATGGGGCTCGAACCCACGACCTCCTGAACCACAATCAGGCGCTCTAACCAACTGAGCTAAAACCACCGTTTTGGGATGGCAAAAGTAAAATTAATTTTTATAAATGCCAATCAATTTTTTAAAGTTTATGCATCTAGCAGCTGCTCAACCTTTTCCCAATTTAAAATATTCCAAAAAGCTTGTGTATAGTCGGCTCTTTTATTTTGATACTTTAAATAATAGGCGTGTTCCCATACATCTAAACCAATAATTGGTGTTCCTTTAACGGTTGCTAAATCCATTAACGGATTGTCTTGGTTTGGGGTTGATGTAACGATTAATTGATTACCTTGTTTGATTAGCCAAGCCCAACCCGAACCAAATTGGCTCATGGCCGCTTTTTCAAATTGTTTTTTAAACTCTTCCATCGATCCGAAATTTTTGATGATAAGGTTATTTGTTTTTTCACTTGGTTTGGTTCCCGTTTTAAGCAATTGCCAGAAGAATGCATGATTCCAATGTCCACCGCCATTGTTTCTAACAGCAGTGCGCACACTCTCCGGTAATTTATTTATTGATGCAAGCAACTCTTCTACACTTTTACCCTTTAAGGAAGGCTCTTTAGTAATGGCAGCGTTTAAGTTGTTTACGTAAGCCTGATGATGCTTGCTGTGGTGTATCTCCATGGTTTGGGCATCTATAAAAGGTTCAAGCGCATTGTATGCATAGGGTAACTTAGGCAAAACAAACAAACCATCGTTGGTAAATTGGTTGATGGTATTAATGGCTGCTTTTACAGTTGGGGTATATAAAGTAGCACCTGCGGCTAAAATGGCACCTGCTTTTAAAAAGTCTTTTCTGTTTGATTTCATAACAATACAATTTATTAAACGAAGCTACAATACTATTGTTTCATAAAAAACAACAAACTCAGGTTTCTGCCAAAGGTTATGTATATCAACAATAATTTGGTTAAGTAAAGGTTAATTGGGTTATTTGAAAATATATTTAAACCGAACCCGTGTTATCAATCTGGAGCAAACTAAATAAGTTTAATAGTTTACAAATCTATCATTTTCTGAGGTTTGGAACCATGTTCCTTATTTCCATTTTGCTTGCAAAAATTGCCATTCTTTACCAACACGAATATGGTTTACGCTTAATCAGCCAATACGAAAACTTAATGTTGGTGACTTCCAGTTTAACTTTTTTTTGGGTTGCAGCAATTACCAATACACTCATTCCTTATTACAATAATGCCGAACCTGAACTCAAGAAGAAAGTATTGTTCAATACCTTTTTCTTGTTGTTGGTATTTTCAATTGTGGCAGCCATTATTGTGGCCTCCATGGGTTTTTTGCACGATAAGGATAAGAACCTTTTTCAAATGTTTGCTTTGGTGGTGTTGTTAAACACACCAACTTATATTACAGACTATATTTTTTATTTAAATGAAAAATATAAATCGTTAATCATTTGGGGTATCATTACTTTTTTTGCTCAAATACTGCTGCTTTGCTTGCCTTTGTATTTTAAACAATCGTTAAATTTAGCCATAAACTTATTGTTGGTACTGTCGTTGTTGAAGTTTAATTATACCATCATTTTGTTAATGAAATATGCCACCATTACGGTACAAAAATCATTGACTGTTGATTTTATGAAACGGGTTTTTCCCATCATGTTTTCTATTTTATTGGCAGGAAGCATGGAGTACATTAATAGCTATATTATTGAGTTTAACTTTACCGATGAAGAGTTTGCCATGTATAGGTACGCAGCAAGAGAATTACCTATATTTTTGATTTTAGCCAACTCATTAAGTAATGTGTACAGTGGAGAAATTGCAAAATCAAATGCTTCAGAAAATTTGGATGATGGTTTAGCTAGGTTAAAAAAATCATCCCAAAAACTGATGCGCTGGTTATTTCCTTCAACCATTGCGTTGATGTTTTTAAGCCCTTATTTATTTAAATATGCCTACAACGAAGAACTAATGGCTGGCTATAAAATATTCAATATTTACTTGTTGCTGATTATTAGTCGCATGATTTATCCGCAAACAGTGATTATGGGTATCATGAAGAATAAAATATTTTACCTCATCTCATCAAACTATATTGTTATTCACTGCTTGCTTTCGTTTTGGTTTATTTACCTATTTGGTATAACAGGAATAGCCTATGCAACGGTGGTATCATACATCATTGAAAAAATAATGTTGGCCATTTACTGTAAAATGCAGGGTATAGACTACAGAAAATATACCCCATGGATGGAGCATTTAATATACTCAGTAATAACAGTTTTTGCTTACTACATAACTACTGTTATAGAGATGCCAATGCCTTAATTTTTAACCTGACGGGTTTCAATTAAGTAATAATCTGTTTGAATTTTAAACTCCTTTTGGTCGAAGTAATTTAAATCAACAACACGCCATTTTGTGGTTGGTGTTAATGGTTGGTAATCGTTTTTTGACAAGGTAACTTTAATTGGCATTTCAAACCCTTTAACCGCATTAGCCCATCTGTATTTTAATTCGAGCATGTCGTTTTCGCCTTGACTCAAAATATATTCAAACACTGGTAAATCGGCTTGTGTAAGGTACTGCTCAAATATTTNNTGATGTTGCTATATTTAAAAGTATTACAATAGTCTAACAAGCTGTTAAACCAAAGCGTGTCGTTGTCTAGCACATGTCTGATGGTATAAAGCATCCAACTGCCTTTGTAATAGATGTCGTTGTCTGCAAAATCGTGATAATAAACATCTGCTGTACCTAACATTGGCTCTTTATTTTCAATGTTTCTTTTCTGCATTTTCAGGTACTTATGTGCTGTTTCTTTATTGTTATTATATTCAACAAAAACAGCTTCGGCATGTGTTGTAAAACTTTCGTGTAGCCAAAGTTCTGCGGGGTCGTTTGAGGTAATGCTATTGCCAAACCATTCGTGTGCACTTTCGTGAATAATGATAAAATCAAAATCCCAGCGGGTGTTGCTGTAGTCGTTACCATAACTCACGGCACTTTGGTGTTCCATTCCCCAATAGGGTGTTTCTACCAATTTGTAACCATCATTCCAAAAGGGGTATGGACCAAAATATTTTTCGTAACAAGCCATCATGGTCTTTACTTGTTCAAAATGTTTTTTAGCCTTGGTTAAGTTATAATCAAGCACGTAATAATCTAAAGTAAGTGGTTTGTTGATGTTGTTGTATTTTGCGGTATACTCATCACTAAAATGTTTGTAATTGCCAATGTTTACTGTGATGTTGTAGTTGTTGATGGGATATCTAACTTGCCAGTTAAACTCGGTGTAACCATTGTTTAGGTTGTGCGAACCCAACAACCGGCCGTTACTAACACCCGTTAAATGCGATGGTACTTGTAGGTTAATGTTTACACTATCGGCTTCATCACTCAAATGATCTTTGCACGGTAGCCATGCACTCGCACCAAGTCCTTGGCATGCTAACCCAACCCAATCATTGCCACTACTATCTTTAGTAAATACAAAGCCACCATCCCAAGGAGCCTTTTTGGCAATTAATGGGTTTCCGCTAAAATACACAAGCATTTGGTGTGTGCTGTTTTTTCGTTGATGTGGCATTTTAATTAAAATAATGCTGCTGTCTCGTGTATACTTTAAATGCTTGTGGTTGTAAATAATACTATCTATTTTAATTAAACCGTGTATGTCTAACTGCATTACTTTAGCAGGCTTAATTACTTTGTAAGATATGGTATTACAACCTTGTATGTGTTTTTTATCAGGTATTACTTTTAAAGTAATATCGTACATGGTCACATCAAACCAAGTGCGGTTATTATTTAGTTTGCCATGTAAATAATCGTGTTTCTCGAAAACCCGTGGAGGATGGCCGAATGAGTTGAGGCTGAATACTAAATAAAATAAAAACAGTAAGTTACGTTTACTTAAAATCATTTTGCCAAATGTAAGCGGAAAATGTATAAAATTGCAAAAGATTAAACATGAACAACAATGCTTAATCACGCTAATCAACAACCCGAAAACTAATAATACTATGATATTAAAAGGTAAAAAAGGCATCATATTCGGTGCATTAAACGATAAGTCAATTGCTTGGCAAGTGGCTTTAAAAGCACACGAACAAGGTGCTGAGTTTGTATTAACCAACGCTCCAATTGCAATGCGTATGGGCGAAATTAATAACCTTGCAGCAGCTTGTGGTAATGCTCAAATTATTCCTTGTGATGTTTCTAAAAACGAAGACATGGACAATTTGATTGAAAAATCGATGGAGATTTTAGGCGGGCAAATTGATTTTGTGTTACACTCTGTGGGTATGAGTTTAAACATTCGTAAAGGGCGCGATTATGCTGATGTAGATTATAAGTTTATGCATGATACGTTAGATATTTCATCAATCTCATTCCACCGTTTAATGCAAACATTATGGAAAAAAGATGCGATGAAAGAGTGGGGTTCAATTGTAGCATTAACATATATTGGCGCACAACGTGTATTTCCTGATTACCACGAAATGGGCGATGCTAAATCCTTATTAGAAAGTTATGCGCGTGGTTTTGGATACCGTTTTGGCAAAGAGAAAAAAGTACGTGTTAATACCATTTCACAAAGTCCTACAAAAACCACTGCAGGTAGCGGTGTTAAAGGTTTTGGTGATTTCTTTGATTACGCTGGTGCTTTATCTCCACTGGGTAATGCAAGTGCAGAAGCATGTGCGGAGTATTGCTTGAGCTTATTCAGTGATTTCACACGTATGGTAACTATGCAAAACCTTTTCCACGATGGAGGATTTAGCAACACCGGTTTTAGCTACGATGTATTTAAATTGATTGAGAATAAAAATACGGAGGAATAATTTAGCCTCATTTCATTCATAAAAAAAAGCCCGACTTAATTTTCTAAGTCGGGCTTTTTTGTTATTTCTCTTGTACTTCGTACATATCCAAACGCCTGTCTTTCCAATTTAAAACGGTACCTGTATTACGCGCACGTTCAATAGCGGCCAAATCTAAATCAGCAATAACTACGGTTTCAATATTGGTGCTGCACTCGCCTGCAATAGCATCCGGTGGAAATGCAAAATCACTTGGGGTGTAAATGCCGGATTGTGCGTAGTTAATGTCCATATTATCAACTGAAGGAATATTACCAATGGTACCGGCTGTAGCCACAAAAATTTGATTCTCTACGGCACGACTTTGCGCACAAATTTTAACACGTAAATGACCATGTTTTTCATCGGTACTAAATGGAACAAATAAAATTTTAGCTCCTTTTTGGCAAGCTATACGTGTCATTTCAGGGAACTCTACATCATAACAAACGTTGATGGCCACTTTACCACAATCGGTGTTAAACACTTTAATTTCATTGCCCGGTTTTACACCCCACCACTTGGCCTCGTTGCTGGTAATGTGAATTTTGTATTGTTTTTCGTAAGTACCATCGCGTTTAAACAAGTAACTAATGTTGTATAAATTATCGTTTTCAACTTGTAAGTGTGTACCCGCAATAATGTTAATGTTGTACTCCATACTTAAGCGCGAAAACAAGTTAATGTAATCTTCGGTGTACTCATCAAGCTTACGAATACTATCTTCAGGACTCATACTTTTATATTCGTGTAACGAAAGTAATTGTGTGGTAAATAGCTCAGGAAACAAGGCAAAATCACTTTTATAGTTACTGGCCACATCGGTAAAATACTCACACTGTTGGGCAAACTCTTTAAACGATTTTATTTTACGCAATTCGTACTGTATGGCACAAACACGCACTTTTTTCATCAATACACTTCGCTCTTTAGTCTCCGGAATGTAATCTAAGTTAATCCACTCCAAAAGCGTTGCATAACCTTCACTTTCGTGGTCATCCGGTAAATAATCTTTGATTAGTCGTTGAATGGTAAAACCTTGTGAAAGCTGAAAAGTAAGTACAGGGTCTTTAATTTTTTTCTCAATAACACGTTTTACATAAGCCCTAATACCAAACTTAGCCGAGTGCTTATGGAAATTAGGTAAACGTCCGCCAATAAGAATTGCTTTAAGGTTTTTGTCTACACACAATTGCCTGCGCATATCGTACAAGCGTCTGCCAATTTTTAGCCCTTGGTATTCAGGGTGTACCATTACTTCAATACCATAAAGGGTATCACCCTCTTCATCGTGGTTGGTAATGTAACCGTTATCACAAATTTCTTTCCAGGTATGGTCATCATCATACTCATCCCAACTTACAATAAGGCTTGCGGCAGAGCCCACAATTTTTCCTTCGTACTCAATAACTTGCATGCCCTCTGCAAATATTTTGTACTGACTTTCCAACATTTCAAGTTTCCACGGTTCTGTGTCGGGGAAACAAATTTTTGATAGTTTGATAATGTCTTCAAAGTCGCTACGCTCGGCAGCCCGTTCTATTAGTTTAGGTTTACGTGGTGAACGAATTTTCATTGTTTATTTTTTTGTTTGGGGTTGATTTATTAGCGTTTTGCATAAAATCACCTTACAAGTTTAATGTATAAATTTAACACTTTGTTGGTGCAAAGTTGTGTAAGTAATTTCTTAGTAGTTATTTCACGGCTTCAAAAATATAAAATACATCATCACATGAGTTTACAACACACCATAGAACAAGCTTGGGAAAACAGAGAATTATTAAAGGAAGCTGCCACACAAAATGCCATTCGCGAGGTAATAGAGATGTTGGATAAAGGAAAGTTGCGCACAGCCGAACCTGTTGATGGTGGCTGGCAAGTAAACGATTGGGTGAAAAAGGCCGTAATCATGTATTTTCCTATTCAACAAATGGAAACCATTGAAGTTGGTCCTTTTGAGTTTCATGATAAAATGAAATTAAAAACCAATTATGCTGAGCAAGGCGTGCGTGTAGTGCCACATGCGGTAGCACGTTATGGTGCATTTTTACAAAAAGGAGTAATTATGATGCCAAGTTATGTAAACATTGGCGCCTATGTAGACGAAGGAACCATGGTAGATACTTGGGCTACTGTTGGTAGCTGCGCTCAAATTGGTAAGCATGTGCATTTAAGTGGAGGAGTAGGTATTGGTGGTGTGCTAGAGCCTGTGCAAGCAGCACCTGTAATTATTGAAGACAATTGTTTTATAGGTTCGCGATGTATAGTGGTTGAAGGTGTTAGGGTTGAAAAAGAAGCCGTACTTGGTGCAGGCGTTACCTTAACCATGAGTACTAAAATTATTGATGTAACGGGTGATACTCCGGTTGAGTATAAAGGACTTGTTCCGGCACGCAGTGTAGTAATTCCGGGTAGTTATACCAAAAAATTCCCTGCAG
>DITN01000023.1:70921-74405 GCA_002422865.1 Bacteroidetes bacterium UBA6183
CCTCCAACCTCCAACCTCCAACCTCAAAATAGCTTTTGATGCGAAGCGGGCTTTTAATAACCACACGGGATTAGGAAACTACTCCAGGTTTGTTATTAGAGGTATGCTCGATGCATATCCGCAGCATGTTTTTTATTTGTTTACACCATCTGTTAAGGAAGAGTACGCGAGTTTGGTTGAAGGATATACCAATGTTCATGTTATATCACCTCAAAATATTTTAGGTAAAACCTTTAAAGCGCTTTGGCGCACGTTTGGCGTTACGGGTATACTTAATAAGCTTGGTGTTGATGTTTACCATGGATTGAGTAATGAGCTACCGGCCAATATAAAAAGTTTTAAAGGGAAATCGGTAGTAACCATTCACGATTTAATTTTTTTACGCTACCCACAATATTACAAACCTATAGATAGGCGAATTTATAAGCGTAAATTTTTACAAGCTTGTGTTGATGCTGATGCGGTGGTTGCAGCCAGTGCTCAAACCGCCTCTGATATCCAATCGTTTTTGGGAATTGATGCAGAAAAAATACAAGTGGTTTATCAAAATTGCGATGAACAATTTGAAAAAATACTATCAAATCAGGAGTTGGAGATGGCGCGTGAAAAATACCAATTACCATCATGTTATTTTATATGTATTGGCACTATTGAGCCACGCAAAAAACAGCTTTTGGTATTACAAGCTTTTCATCAAGCCAACCTAAGTGCGCATTTGGTATTTGTTGGTAAACAAACGGAGTATGCCCAGCAACTTCATCAATACATCAACCAAAATAACCTAACCGAAAAGGTACATTTTATTGAAGGTGCAGCTTTCGAAGATTTTCCGGCATTGTATCAAACCGCACAAATGGCTATTTATGCCAGCGAGTTTGAAGGTTTTGGGATTCCGGTTTTGGAGGCTATGCGCAGTGGTGTAAATGTGGCGGTTGCCAATACATCAAGCTTAACTGAAGTTGGTGGTGATGCGGTGCTGTATTTTGATACCTGCGATGAGTTGTCTGAAATTTTGAAAAACGCTCATGAAACAAAAATTAACAAGGGTAAGGTACAAAATCAGTTGGTTAAGTTTTCTCCAAAAACCTTGTTGGATCAGCTCATGATGATATACCAGTAGTTTTTTTGATTTACTTGGTTGTTTTGTGTATTACCAAGTAAAATGAAAATATAAATTTGGATTTCCTTTACTCCGGCAAGTGATACTTACCCGCTTAAAGCGCTTGGGTATGTAGCATCTATACTTTTTAACACAGTATTTAAGCAAATTTCAATACTGTGTTTATATCCACGTACAGGTGTGAGTATTATGGTTGTTGGGAACTACAGTTAATTAGTACATTTGTGTTTAATAAATTTAAATAACAGTGAGCGCCAACGAACCAAAAATTAAGAAAAAACGTAAGGTATCTTACTTGCCATCAATTATTAGTATTGCTATGGTGCTTTTTATGCTGGGCTTGTTTGGCATTATTTTAATAAACGGAAATAAGCTGCAACAATATCTAAAAGAGAACTTTCAGCTTACGGTGTTTTTTAAAGACGAAGTTCCTGAGGCAGATATTCAACGTATTATGACTGCCATGCAGCAGCAAGAATATACCAAACGTGCTGTTTATGTGAGCAAAGAGCAAGCGGCACAGCAGTTCTCTCGTGAAATTGGTCAGGATTTTGTTGGCTTTTTAGGCTTTAATCCGCTTTTACCAAGTATAGAGTTGTTCTTAAAATCTTCATACACCTCTTCTAATCAATTAAAAACAGTTGATATAGAATTACGCAGGAATCCGGAAGTTCAGGAGGTTGTTTATCAGCAAAATATACTTGACGAAATTAATAAAAATGTTGGTACAATAGGTACAGTGCTCATTACTTTAAGCATCATCTTTTTAATTATATCTATCACACTAATAAATAATACCATTCGTTTAAACCTTTATGCTCGCAGGTTTATTATTAAAAGTATGCAAATGGTGGGAGCAACGCATTGGTTTATTATTAAGCCATTTATGGTTAAAAGTATTCTACATGGATTGTATGGTGGTATTATCGCTTCTTTATTACTTTTAGGTGTTTTATCCGCCTTACCTAATTGGATTGGTGGTATTGAAGCACTTTACGACAATACACAGTTTGCAATCTTGTTTGTAGTTGTTATACTTGTAGGCATAATCATAAGTATGATTAGTAGTGCAATAAGTACCAATCATTACTTAAAATTAAAAATTGACGATTTATACTAAACAGATTATCATGCAAAAAGCAACATTAAAGAAACCAATAGAAAAGCCTCATTTACCTAAGGCCGAAGAACATTTTATTTTCGGAAAACAAAACTACTTATTAATGATTTTAGGTGTAGTTTTTATAGCCATAGGTTTTACATTAATGTCGGGTACTGAAGATATTTTCAGTAGTACCAAACTCACTGTAGCACCTATTTTGGTGATGATTGGCTTTGTGATTGAGATTTTTGCCATTATGCGCAAAAGCTAATTCTTGTAATACATATGAGTATTTTTGAAGCAGTGGTGTTAGCCATTGTTGAGGGATTAACTGAGTTTCTTCCTGTATCATCAACCGGCCACATGGTATTGGCTTCGTCTACCATGGGCATTGCCAACAGCGATTTCGTAAAAATGTTCACCGTTGCCATCCAGTTTGGTGCCATATTAAGTGTGGTGGTTTTGTATTGGAAACGTTTTTTTCAGTCGCTTGATTTTTATTTTAAATTAGGAGTGGCTTTTATACCGGCAGCTATTATTGGTTTTTTAATGAATGATTACATTGATGCCATGTTAGAGAATGCTTTGGTTGTAGCCATTACATTGCTTTTAGGCGGAATTGTTTTACTTTTTGTAGATAAATGGTTTGCCAAAACAGAAACAGCCGGAGCAACAGATGTGGAGTATAAAAATGCATTTGTAATTGGTTTGTTTCAAGTTATTGCCATGATACCCGGAGTATCAAGATCTGCAGCAACCATTATTGGTGGTTTAACACAAAAATTAACACGTACTGCCGCTGCCGAGTTTTCTTTTTTTTTAGCCGTACCTACCATGTTTGCCGCTACCGCCTATAAAATGTTAAAATACCACAACCAAGTGGGCTTTAATAGTAGTGATGTAAGTATATTACTTATAGGAAATGTAGTGGCATTTATTGTTGCCATCGTTGCCATCAAAGCATTTATTGGCTTTTTAACCAAATACGGTTTTAAGTTATTTGGTTGGTATCGCATTATTGTTGGTGCAGCCATTTTAGTTTTATACGCAATGGGTTACGAGTTGCAAATATTATAACCAGAATGGCCAATTCTATTTCTATAAATGTAGAGCAAGGTTGTGTGTTGTTGGTTAACAAACCACTTACTTGGACAAGCTTTGATGTGGTAAATAAATTGCGTTATAATTTATTGCGCAGCCTGCATAAGTTTAAAGAAGTTAAAGAAGGCGAGAAGAGAAGATTAAAAGTGGGTCATGCAGGA
>DITN01000013.1 GCA_002422865.1 Bacteroidetes bacterium UBA6183
CAACAGCTTCTAAATCACTTTTTCTATTACGTGCGGCACACACAAAAGACAATGCACAAGCTTGTCCGGGTTCCAAGTAGTACATAAAAAACTCTTCTCCATCTTCTCCATTGGTAAACAGTTTCACACGTCCTTTGGTAACAAGCATCGTAGATTTTAAATACTGGCCACTGCGCATGATTTCATCACCTGCTCTAAACTGTTTAACAACGGCTTTTGATGCAATCGATTGTTTTAACGCATCATCAAATTGAGGATAAAAATTATTCAGTAATGCTAATGTATCTGTCATGTTTCTTTTTTACAAATGTACACCTAAACTAAGTCCAAAATTAACATACAACGGCTCTTTGCCATAACCTTGGCTTGGTGTGTAACCATAATAGCTGTTGTGGCCGCTTACAGTATTATTAAACAAATTTGCATCAGTTTGTTTGATCCCCGTTTTAACTTGTAAACCTAAATATAATTTTGACGAGATAAATATATCGCTGCCAAATTCTAACTCAGCACCGTAGTTTAAATGGTTTTGATTAAATGTTTTATTTGAGGGGCCAAAAGCATCGTTATATGTAAAGTTTAAACTATGAATACTTGCCGTTACAACACCCATTGCACCTAAATACAAATAGCTGTTTTTATCTCGGTGTTGCAATAAAATAATACCGGGTTTAAAAGTTACTCCTTGCATGGTAAAATGATGGGTTAAAATTTGTGTTCGGTTTGATGCCATTTCGTTCAGTTTATTATCGATGTTGAAATAGTTTAACCTCAACATAAATGAAGGTACTTTTTCTCTCATCCATTTGGCTTCAACCCCCAGAGGATTCTGTTTATATATGGCCGCATTTACGCCAAAAGAAAAAGTACTTTTAGTATCTTCTTGTTGTTGAGCCATGATGGATTTACCATACATCAGCCATATCATTACGAATAATAATAATCTTGTTTTCATATTATTTCAAGGTTAGGTAGTATTCGTAGTATGGATCTGAGTACCAGAATGGATCTTTTACTTCTTTAACAACATAATACACGTTTGTAAAAGTGTGTTTATTAACAACAGGTTTATCCAACGCGTATGCAATACCTTTATCGGCACATGGGTCATCCGGATTAAAATTTTTCTTTACCAAAGCAGTATAATCAATGGTGTCGTAACCCATGTTGTGGTGAATAAAAATTTTAGTATTCGGCTTATCCAAACTTAGTTTCCATGTTATGGTATTTTTGCCCATCGAATCATTTTTTACATCAGCACGCATACTGCCAATTTGGTAGGTTACATCAAGAAATTTTTGTGCAGTGTCTTCAAACTTTAAGTAGTAATACTCCGTTGGGTTTTTACTAAAATAGCCATCGCAGCCATTACCGCAACCGCTCAGCAAAAGTATTGCCGGCATTATAAGTATAACAATTGCACATGAGTAAAAGTAGTGTTTTTGTTTCTTCATGGTAAGGATATTGAGTTTGTAATTTAATGGTTTTTACTCAAACATCTTTTATAAAGTTGAACTGTGTTTTCTAAACCATAATACAATGCATCGGCAATTAGTGCATGGCCAATACTTACTTCTAATAGTCCGGGTATGTGTTGTGCGAAATAGGCTAAATTTGCTAACGACAAATCATGTCCTGCATTCAAGCCTAAGTTTAATTCTTGCGCTTTTTTTGCAGCTTCAATAAATGGGGTTATGGCTTTTTCTTTTTGGGTTGAGTAGTGATGCGCATAACTTTCGGTATAAAGTTCAATTCTATCGGTTCCTGTTTCTTTAGCTCCTTCAACCATTGAAATGTTTGCATCAACAAAAATACTAGTACGTATTCCGTTTGTTTTAAACAATGCAATTACTTCTTGCAAGTAACTTTTATGGGTGATGGTATCCCAGCCGTGGTCGCTGGTAAGCTGTCCGTCAGCATCGGGCACTAAAGTTACTTGAGTCGGTTTTGTGGCCAACACCAAATCAATAAATTTTTGTTCTTTAGGATTACCTTCTATGTTAAATTCTGTGGTAAGCACCTTGGTTAATTCGTAAACATCGGCATACCTGATATGGCGTTCATCCGGGCGAGGATGCACCGTAATGCCATCAGCACCAAAACGTTCAATATCGAGGGCTGTTTTTGCCACGTCAGGATTGTTGCCACCTCTTGAGTTACGCAAGGTGGCTATTTTATTAATGTTTACCGATAACTTCGTCATGTGTATTGTAATGTCAATCAATTTCAAAAATAACCGAATAAAGTACTTTAACCCTAAATTTTATTATTAAATAAGAATACCTCACATTTGTAGAAATGTACACAACTGCACTCCTGTTTGTTATTAGTTTTTTTACAGTAAGTTATACCTATTTTGGGTATGCTGTTATTGTGGGTATTCTGGCTCGTTTAAAACGTGCAAGTAAAGTGGGGGTGCATAACCTGGATGGATCTTTTGAACCACATGTGGCATTGGTTATTCCTTGTTATAATGAAAAACACTTGTTGTTGGATAAAGTTCAAAATTGCCTGAGTTTACAATATCCTAAATCAAAACTAAACATCGTTTTTATAACTGATGGAAGCAATGATGGAAGTGATGAGTTGCTCAAAAATATCAAAGGTGTGCAGGTATTTCATCAACCTGAAAGAAAAGGAAAAGCCGCTGCAGAAAACCGCGCCATATCTCTGATAAAAGAAGAGATTGTGGTGTTTTGTGATGCCAATACTACACTAAATGAGTTGGCTGTAAAAAATATAGTGAGACATTTTGCAGATGAAAAAGTAGGAGCAGTATCCGGAGAAAAGCGTGTGATAACAACAACTAAAAATTCAGCATCATCAGCAGGTGAGGGAGTGTATTGGAAATATGAATCGTGGTTAAAGAAACAAGATAGCGAGTTGCACACCACTGCGGGTGGAGCCGGGGAATTGATAGCTTTTCGGAAATCGTGTTTTACTACTTTAGAAGAAGATACCATATTGGATGATTTTGTGGCCAGTATGCGCATTGCCATAAATGGATATAAAGTGCTGTACGAGCCGGAAGCATATGCACAAGAAACAGCAAGTGCAAATGTAAATGAGGAGATTAAACGGAAAATACGAATTGCAGCCGGAGCTTGGCAGGCTTTGTTTAGATTGCCTAAAGCACTCAATCCTTTTCATGATGCTTTGCTTACTTTTATTTATGTATCACACAAAGTGTTGCGTTGGAGTTTGGCTCCATTGGCATTAATCGTGATGTTACCAACTGCTTACTTATTGCATATCAATATTGGCGGTTGGTTTAGTTTATTGTGGATAGGACAACAACTGTTTTATTTATTTGCCTTATTAGGTAAAATCTTTGAGCACAGACAACTTCGTATCAAATTGTTTTTTATTCCGTATTATTTTGTGGTAACCAATTATTGTATGATAGCCGGATTTGTCCGATTCTTAAAGGGAAACCAAAGTGTAAAATGGGAAAAAGCAGCACGTGCCTAATCATGAATACCCCGAGCACTCGGGGCTGCGGTCTGTACCTGCGGCCAATCAACTAATAACTAATCATCTAATCAACCAGTAACTAATCAACCAAACACCAATGAAAAAAATAGAACACATAGGCATAGCCATTAAAAGTGCAGAAGTATCGATTCCGTTATTTAACAAGTTGTACAATACCGAACCCTACAAAATAGAAGAAGTAGAAAGTGAACACGTAAAAACCATATTTTATCAGGTTGGTCCTAATAAAATGGAATTGTTAGAAGCTACTTCTCCGGATAGTGCCATTGTAAAATTTATCGAAAAAAAGGGAGAAGGCATACACCACATTGCCTATGATGTAGAAGATATTCACGCTGAAATGGAGCGCCTAAAAGCAGCAGGTTTTGTGTTTATCAACGAGCAACCTAAAAACGGTGCCGATAATAAATTAATCGCCTTCTTGCATCCCAAATCAACCAATGGTGTGTTGATTGAATTGTGTCAAGAACGCATTAATGGTTAACAATTATTTTTTGGTAAGTAGTTTCTTCATTTAATGCAGTTATCTTAAAGATATAAACTCCGCTTTTAATATTGCTAATATCAATTTTGTTTTGATTATGGAGTGTATGTTTAGCAACAGTTTGGCCCTGCATGTTTATAATTTCACACAATACCGCTAAATGATTACTTGATGCAATATTTATAAAATCGTTAGCTGGGTTAGGGTAAACTAAAATGTTTTGTTCAGGTATTTCGTGGGTTTTGTCTCCTGTATAAACAGAACCATCAGGCATAAGTTTATACACTATTGTTTGCCAATATGGATTAGTGTAACCAAATGCAGCATCTTGATAGTAAGTAGTATCAGTAAAATGCTGGTAGGCAATGCTGGCAAATACCAAACAGCCTCCATCTGCGGTTGCTTGTATGGTTTGTGCAATTAAATGTTCTTGTATGTATTCTCAGTTGGGTACATATCTGTTGGGGTGTGTAATGCACTTAACCCATTTTTTATTTAAATTAGAATCTACAAGCGTTACCCATATTCTGTTCCAGGCCTGAGGTAAAAAATAGTTTGACACATCTTCTGTTTGTGCAAAGTAAATATTATCGGGGGTGTGAAAATCTAAACTGCGTTGCCTTGCAGGGTTATTAATACCAATAAAAGTTTCGGTATCAGCGGGTATATCATACACATAATTAACCACCCCACCGGTATCGTTTAGTTTTAAAATAAAACCACGGTCGCTGTCATAAAATGCACCGGTGTCTGTAATCATATCGTACTCAGCCCTTCTGTACTGAACAAATTGACCACTTAAACCTAGCAAGGTAGAGTTGTCTGTTAATTTTTTGGCATAAAAAAATGGTGTGTGATTATTAATGTATTGTCCTGTATCGTAATTAGGTAATTTATTTGGTTCGGTAAACTCTCTAATAGTCCATGCCCCACCTGTACGTGTGTTTTTAGTAAAGCTATCTTTGTGTATAATGTTAGTATAAACTTGGCCAAGTGAAGAGATAATCATACCAACCATTGATAAATAACCGTTATTGGTTTCTATTATATCTCCTGCGCCTTGTCCTATAAACGATTTGAAACCCGCAAACTCCTCATAAGCAAATCCCGTATCCGGAAAATTATTTAGTAATTCCAATTGTGGCGAAAGCCTTACCCAATTGTTGTATTGGGGGTGTACATAATCATTACATAAGTATAAGCATGTAGGGTAATTAATAAAAGAAATTCGGGCACCGGCATTGCCATAATATTGGCCTTTGCTGTCTTTTTTTATACGTAAAAGATCAATTACAAAGGGCTGATTGGCTCTTGTAAAATCATCATTTTTACTAAACCAAATGGTATATACTTTATGGCTTTGCATTTGCCATTGGTTATTAAACAAAACATAACCCCAATGTTTGGGCAGCTTTAGGTTATTAATACTGGCAAATGTGCAAAAAACGGCAATGGTTGTATCGTTATGCATAAATACACCGCCAATTTTTTCTACACTTAATGTGTCTATGGTAAAAAATTGTTTTTTTTAAATTTCGCCATTAGGGTTGTATAAACTAAGTACCAATTGCTTTTGGGTGTAAAAATATGGGTAGGCAGTACTGGCCAACAACACATTGTTGTTGGCCAATAAGCATGCCTCGCCCGGTATTATTTGTTGGGCATAAACAGGTTGTTTATGCCCAAACAATAACACAAGGGTTAGTAATATGGTTATAAGTTTCATGGTACTAAAGTAGGGAAGTGTGTGAATTTAAATAGTTAATATATCCCTAAATAATTAAGGACGTAATACTTTAGAATGTATAACCAATATTAATATCTTCGCACCTCAAATTTTAGTGCGTTGAATTTACAGCAGTTGATTGGCCTATACAGCCAGAGTGAGAAATATGCAACATTAGCCGCGGCTTTAAACCAAAGTAAAACGGATGTGGTGCACCTTAAGGGTTTAGTTGGTTCGGTGGATGCCGTGCTGGCCGCAACTTATTATGCCCAAACCAATCGTTCGCAGTTGTTTGTTTTTAATAACCAGGAAGATGCCCGTTACTTTTATGCCGATTTAGAGAATTTGCTCGAAGGTAAAACGGTACTTTATTTTCCACCATCATACCGCAAACCATTTGTAGTTTCACAACAAGACAGTACGCAAGTTTTAGAACGGGCCGAAGTACTAAATAGGTTAAACCAACACAGCACAACAGGAGAATTGGTGGTTACTACAGCCGAGGCACTTTGTGAGTTGGTAATTGGTGAAAAGGAACTTACCCAAAATACCTTTGAACTTAAAGTAGGGCAGGCGTTTGATTTGGAATTTTTTATGGAATTCCTCACCGAACATCATTTCGAACGTGCTGATTTTGTATACGAAGCTGGGCAGTTTAGTATTCGTGGAGGTATTGTAGATGTGTTTTCATTCAGTAACGACCAACCTTACCGTATTGAGTTAAACGGTGAAGAAATTGAAAGTATTCGTACGTTTGATCCCAACACGCAGCTTTCGGTTAAAAAAGTAGATCGCTTTTTTATCATACCAAACGTTCAGAAAGAAACGGCATCAAGTAAGCGTAATTCCATTTTTAGTTACTTACAAAACGATACCATTGTTTGGACATTGGATGCAGCTTTCTCACAACAACAAATAGAATTGGGTTGGGAAAAAGCGTTAAATGTTATTGAAAAATTCAATCCTGAAGAAGGTGACGGTCCGCTGGAACCCATCGAACATTTATTTGATACACCTCAAGGAATCATCAACCAATTAAAAAAATATCACATTGTTGAGTTTGGTACCCGTACCAAATTTAAAGCATCAACAAGTATCAATTTTGAAATCAGTCCGCAGCCGTTGTTTCACAAAAACTTCAAAATGTTGATTGAAAACCTGAAACAAAATCAAGCCAATAATTTAACCAACTTAATATTCAGCGACAGCAGCCGTCAGGTTGAACGTTTATATACCATTTTTGATGATTTAGATAAAGATGTAAAGTTTGAACCACTGTATCACGCGTTATCGAAAGGTTTTATTGATTATGATATACATTTGGCGTGTTATACAGAGCATCAAATATTCGATAGGTTTTACCGTGGGAAGGTGCGCAATAGTTACAGCAAAAGCCGCATCATTACATTAAAAGAATTACGCGATTTAAAGCCCGGAGATTTTGTAACACACATCGACCATGGTGTGGGGCGTTTTGCCGGATTAGAAAAAATTGAAATTAACGGACGTATTCAAGAAGCGGTTCGTTTGGTTTATCGCGATAATGATTTGTTGTATGTAAGCATCAACTCGTTACATAAAATCAGCAAGTTTGTTGGTAAAGATGGTAACGAACCCCGAGTACATAAATTGGGTAGTGATGTTTGGGAGAAGGTTAAAAATAACACCAAGAAAAAGGTAAAAGACATTGCACGTGATTTGATAAAACTTTACGCCTCACGCAAAGCACAAGATGGGTTCGCATACTCGCCTGATAATTATATGCAGGTGGAGTTGGAAGCGAGTTTTATGTATGAAGATACGCCCGATCAAAGTAAAGCAACAGCAGATGTAAAAAAAGATATGGAAAGTCCGCACCCAATGGACAGATTGGTTTGTGGTGATGTGGGTTTTGGTAAAACAGAAGTGGCCATACGTGCTGCATTTAAAGCGGTGTGCGACAGTAAACAAGTAGCTATTTTAGTACCAACTACTATTTTGGCAAATCAACATTACCGCACGTTTAAAGAACGTTTAAAAGGGTTTCCTTGCAACATAGATTATGTAAATAGATTTCGTTCGGCTGCAGAACAAAAGGAAGTGAAAAGAAAGGTTGCCGAAGGGCAGGTTGATATTTTAATAGGCACACACAAATTATTGAGTAAAGACATTAAGTTTAAAAATTTGGGCTTAATGATTATTGATGAGGAACAAAAATTTGGGGTAGCAGCCAAAGAAAAATTAAAAGCATTTAGGGTAAACGTTGATTCGTTAACACTTACGGCAACACCTATTCCGCGTACCTTACATTTTTCATTAATGGGTGCAAGAGATTTGTCGGTAATCAATACACCTCCTGCCAACCGTCAGCCCGTAACTACTGAGCTACACAGTTACAGTGATGATTTGGTGAAGGAAGTAATTATGGCCGAAGTAGAGCGCGGTGGACAAGTATTTTTTGTGCATCACCGTGTTAAAGATATTTATGAGTTAGCCGATAGAATTATGCGTATATGCCCGGGTGTAAAAGTGGGTGTTGCGCATGGACAATTAGAAGGCGATAAACTGGAAGATGTAATGCTGAAGTTTATTGAAGGTGATTATGATGTGTTATTGGCCACAACAATTATTGAGAGTGGTTTAGATATCAGCAATGCCAATACCATCATTATTAACAATGCGCATATGTTTGGGTTAAGTGATTTGCACCAAATGCGCGGACGTGTGGGGCGAAGCAATAAAAAAGCATTTTGTTATTTAATGGTGCCAAGTATGCACACATTAACCAATGATGCACGCAGAAGGTTACAGGCCATTGAAGAGTTTAGTGATTTAGGTAGCGGATTTAATGTGGCCATGCGCGATTTGGATATACGTGGTGCAGGTAATTTATTGGGAGGTGAACAAAGTGGTTTTATTGCCGAAATTGGTTTTGAGATGTACAATAAAATTTTGGATGAAGCCATTCAAGAGTTGAAAGAAGATGAGTTTGCAGAACTGTTTAAAGAAGAACAAATTCATAAAATAGAAGCCAAAGATTGTACGATTGAAACCGACTTGGAGGCTTTAATTCCGGATGATTATGTAAGAAACATAGCAGAACGTTTAAGCTTATATAACGAGCTTTCTTCATTAACCACCGATGCGCAATTGGATCAATTTGCATTACAGTTAAAAGACAGGTTTGGTGAGTTACCTCCGCAAGTTTGGGATTTAATAGAGATGATTAAACTGCGTGAGTTGGCCAAACAATTAGGATTTGAAAAAATTGTAATGAAAAACAGTGGCTTTGCCGCTTATTTCCCTGACGAGAAAAAACAGGCTTATTACCAAAGTGAGTTGTTTACCAAGATGCTCACCTTTGTGCAACACAATGCACAACGTTGTAAGCTTAAACAAACACCTAAAAGTTTAATCTTGGGTGTACAACATATTGCAGGTATTGGGCATGCCAAAAAACTATTGAGTGATATTTTAGCGAATACGTAATAAAACCAACTCATCAGTTTTGTCTGATGAATTGGTTTTATTTAAAACTCATAATCAACAACCCTGCGCTCGCTTCTGGCCTCAGCGATAAAAGGCATTACCGCTTTGTGTAAGGGGTGATTGGCGTAAAAATCTAACGCTTCTTTACTTTCAAATTCGCTGTATAAAACTACATCTACACTTTCTGCCGAGTGTAAAAAATCAAAACCAACTTCCAGTTTAATACAACCTTCAATTTTACCGTTTAAGTCTTCTAGTTTTTGTTTAATGGCTGCGGCATTTTCTTCTTTATTCATGCCATTTGCTTCATCTTTTAATTTCCAAAATACAATGTGCTTTACCATGTTGTTTAATTTATAATTCCTAGCCAATTAATTTTATTACTGCGTGATATTCCGGCCGGATTAATGCCCGGTTTTCCTTCCGGTATTTCTATGTTTAATTTTTTATAATAATCAACCCAAGCTTTAAAATAATTATTGCTGTTGGGTGCTTTAAAGGCCATAGGTTCTAATTCAAAAAATGGGTTGTTTTGGTTTGATGATTTAAATGCATCATAAATCAACTCGCTGCAATAATATTTTTGATTGTTGTATAAAAAGGGTTCATCGTAAGGCACACCAATTTGTTTGATGGCAAATGAAATAGCGCTGTCAATTAAATGTTGATGTTCAGGCTTAACTCGTCCTAAATACAAAGGGTTGGTGGAGCGCTTTTTAAAATTTTGGTATGAAGTTATGGTAACAGCTTTGCCTATTGCTTCAATTACATAAACACTATCTTGTTTAATATAAACCAAACCAATATGTGAAAATTTCAGGCTGTCCCTACCAAAAGTAACTTGCTCTATGGCCTCACACAGCGGTCCACAATCTATGTTTTGAAACAATAAATCGCCTTGCTTAAAATTGGATTGTGCTAATGTAATTTTATCAACAATCAACAACATCATCATTAGGTATACAAATCGTTTCATTTTCTAACGGATGATTTAAATATCGTTTACAAACCGTTGTTTAATTAACGGATAAGTAAATACACTGATTAAGATAATGGCTGCACCAACATAAAATCCACTGCTCATATACTCGGTATCGCCAAACAATATTAAAGAAAATACAATACCATAAACAGGTTCTAAATTGTTGGTAATAATTACTGTTAATGGGTTAAAATGTTTTAATATTTCAACACTCCATGTAAAAGCAACTATGGTACAAAGCACACTTAAAATAAGTAATCCAATGCCATCACTAAGCCCAATAGATGGCAGCTCAAATCCATCTGTATCCATACCCACTTTAGCTAGTGTAATAAAAATAAGTGCTCCCAAAAACTCGTAAAAGGTTATTTTATACGCACCATGTGTAGCTATTAGTTTACCATTGTAAACTCCGAAAAATGCACCGGTAAGTGCAGCTAAAATGCCATATATTATTCCGGCTAATTGGTCGGTTTCAAACTTGAAAATAATCCCTAAACCAATTACCAGTATAATGCCGTAAATAAAATCACCCCAAAAGAATTTCTTTTTAAGCAACAGCGGTTGCAATAAGCTGGCAAATAAGGTTAAAGTACTAAATCCAGCCATGGTAACACTTACGTTACTCACTTTAATGGCATTATAAAAAAAGTACCAATGCAAACCTACTACAACCCCAATAGAACCAAGGTGTAATACCGATTTTAAACCCATGCTTATTGGTTGCTTGAGGTACCACATAAACAGTAACAAGCCAACAAGTGAGATAGCTAATCTATACCAAACCAAATCTAAAGCACCAAAAGAAATAAACTTTCCTAATACAGGCGTAAATCCCCAAAGTAAAATAATAATGTGTAGTTGAATAAACTTGTTTACCTGCATAAGTTATTTGGGAGCCGCTTTGGTCATTAATAGTGCAATAATCATAAACAGTACGTTAGGAATCCAAACGGCAATTGCAGGTGGCAGTACATTGGTTACACCTAAGGTGTTAAATACTTGTATCACCAATAAAAATGTAAATGTTAAAAATATACCAATACCTAAATGTAAGCCTGTGCCACCCCTGCTTTTACGTGATGAAATGGCAACAGCCAAAAGAGTTAAAATAAAAAATGAAAATGGCGTAGCAATTCGTTTATACAACTCTACATAATACTTACTGATACTTGCCGAACCTTTTTCTTTTTCTCGCCTGATGTATTCGTTCAACTCGGGATTGGTCATGGATGAAACAAACTGTGATTTTACAACAAACTCATCAGGACTTATTCTGAGCGCGGTGTCAAGTGTGTTTCCTTTTTCTATTATTTCAATCCCATTTTTAAATAATCTTCTCTGATAATATTCAAGTCGCCAGTTTTGTGTTTCCCTGTTCCATAATAACCTATTGGCAAATACCCTTTGGCTTACCTTGTAGTTGTCAAATCGCTCTAAAGAAACGTTATATCCTGTACTATCTAAATAGTTAAACGATTCCATGTGGAGTATTGTGCCGGGCTCTATCACACAACTGATGTTGTTACTTTGTGTGGTCTTTTTTTCTTTAATCCAAGCTTCTTCAAACGCATAGCGTTTTTTGTCACAATACGGAATTACCCATGTATTTAAGTATAAAAATACAGCAGCCAAAATAGTAGCTGCTATCAGGTATGGACGTAAAAATCTTCTGTAGCTGATTCCACTGTTGAGTATAGCAATAATTTCGCTGTTTTGCGCTAGTTTACTGTTAAAAAACATGGCACTTAAAAACACAAATATTGGACTGAACATGCCAAAGAAATAAGGTAGGAAGTAGATGTAATAATCAAATACTACCGTAAAAAATGGTGGTTTACGTTTTAAGAAGTCATCAATTTTTTCACTGATATCAATAAAAATAGCAATAAGTGAAAACAAGCCCAATGTAAAAACAAAGGTTACAAGAAACTTTTTTATGATGTATCTATCGAGTGTTTTCATCTGTTTGCTGCTTGGTTTGGCAACCCTGCAATAATAGTGCGCAAATTTATTTTTTGTGAATTTAGTTCGTTCTCCTCTTTACAATCGGGTGGTGATTTGTCTCAATATCTGAGTTTTCCAGGCTGAAAAGTCGCCTTCAATAATGTGTTTGCGGGCTTCTTTTACCAGCCACAAATAAAACATTAAGTTTTGTCTGCTGGCAATTTGCGCACCAAGGTTTTCGCCTGTATGAATCAAATGTCTTAGATAAGCCTTGCTATATTCCGCTGTAAAAGGTTCATCCAACGGACTGTAATCAAATTGCCACTTTTGGTTTTTGATGTTAATAATACCCTGACTTGTAAAAATAAATCCATGACGTGCATTGCGTGTTGGCATCACACAATCAAACATATCAATACCCAATGCTATACACTCTAAAATATTTTGAGGAGTACCAACACCCATTAAATAACGTGGTTTATCTTTGGGTAAAATACCACAAACCAATTCCGTCATTTCATACATGTCTTCTGCCGGTTCACCCACACTTAATCCTCCAATGGCATTACCTGATCGGTTTTGCTCGGCAATAAACTCAGCCGATTGTTTTCGTAAATCTTTGTAAACACTACCTTGTACAATAGGAAACAAGTTTTGTTCAACACCGTATAAAGGTTCCGTTTTATCAAATTGATCAATGCATCTTTTTAACCAACGATGGGTCATGTGCATAGAACGTTTTGCATAATCGTACTCACAAGGATATGGTGTACATTCATCAAAAGCCATTACAATATCAGCACCAATTGTTCTTTGAATATCCATTACATTCTCGGGTGTGAATTGATGTTTGCTGCCGTCTAAATGCGATTTAAATTCTACACCTTGCTCGCTTATTTTTCTAATATCGTTTAATGAAAAAACCTGAAACCCTCCGCTATCAGTAAGCATGGGTCTATCCCAATTCATAAATTGGTGTATACCTCCGGCTTTATTAATTACCTCAAGTCCTGGGCGTAAATATACATGGTAAGTATTGGCCAAAATAATTTGTGCATTCACATCAGTTTTTAGCTGTTGTTGATTTACATTTTTTACTGTGGCTTGTGTACCTACAGGCATAAAAATGGGCGTTTCTATTGGGCCACGACCTGTTTGTAACACACCTGCGCGGGCATGGGTGTGGGTATCTGTTTTTAGTAAATTAAAATTCATGATTTAGCGTGCGAAGGTAACGTCAAGGGCTTATCCTTCAAAGTGTAAAGAAAATTGAATTAATTGAGGCACCAAACGATCTATGGATTCGGTGTAAATGTAACCATCATGGTGAAGGCTGTTGCCAATGGTGTTGCAAAACTTAATTTCTGGAGAAAACTTGAAGTATTCGAAATACATGTCTAAGCCAAATCCCGCTTCGTAACCAAACGAAACAGGTTTAAGTGAAACTACCGGTTTGGAGATGCTTCTGTCTTGTTTTACGGTTGAAGCTAAATCATAACTTCCCCTAAGTCCTCCAATTACATATACACGAACATTTTTTCTTCGGTCGGATTTAAATTTAACCAGCAAGGCGGCATCACAATAAGCTGATTCGATCTCTGTTGTTTTTTTACTGTTTTGAAATTCGTAATTGATATTACGTTGCACGAAAGAAATTACGGGAAACAATAAACGCAAGTCCCAATTGCTTCCTAGGTGTAAGTTGGTAATGGCGCCTAGTCCAATTCCGGGGAAAGTAACCGAGTTAATATTTTTTACCGTATCAAAAGGAGTACGTTCAGTGCGTCTATCAATGCGCACACGGCCTGTATTGGTACCAATGGTAAAACCAAAGTGCAGGCGTTTATTATCGTATTGCTCCATATTAGCTTGAGCAAACAAATCAAAACTGCACAGTAGAGTTAACAGTGCTAATGTTATTTTATAGCGGTGTATAGCGTACAAATTCCGAATGTTAAAGGTCTAATTTGTATATTCGTGTATCCTGCGTTTTTCAAATATGCAGCAAAATTTTCTCCTTCCGGAAAATGTTCTACAGATTCAGGTAAGTATGTGTAGGCTGTTTTGCTCTTGCTAATTAAACCGCCCCAACCCGGTAAAATGTATTTAAAGTAAAAGTTGTACAGCTGCTTGAAGGGAAACGATTTGGGTTTGCTGAATTCTAAAACAGCCAACTTTCCGCCCTTACGGGTAACTCTGTACATTTGGTTGATACCTTGTTGTAAAAATTCGAAGTTACGCACTCCAAATGCAACGGTAATAGCATCAAATTTATTGTCTTCAAAAGGTAAATTTGCCGAGTCGGCTTGCTGCAAGGTGATTTTACCATGAAGTGCTTTATTGCTTATTTTATCTCTACCAACTTGTAACATTTGGTTACTGATGTCGATACCGGTTACATGATCCGGATTAAGCTTTAATGCAGCAATAGCAAGGTCTGCCGTGCCTGTAGCCACATCTAAAATTTGTTTAGGGTTAACCTCTTTTAACGAGTTGATGGCTTTTTTGCGCCATATTTGGTCAATTCCCATGGATAAGAAACGATTTAGAAAATCGTACTTGGGAGCTATGCTGTCAAACATTTGTTCAACTTGCTCACGCTTACTACTTTGTGCGTCTTTGTATGGCTTAACTTCTATCAAAATCGTAAAAAATTGAGTGCAAAAATAAGGTATTCCGTTTAGGTTGTTAGCTTTGTAAAATTATTACATGGAAATTAAACAAGTAAAGTTCGTAAAAAGTTCGGCAGATTTAGCGGGTTGTCCCGAAGGTCTTTTCCCGGAATATGTATTTACCGGAAGAAGTAATGTGGGTAAATCATCTCTTATAAACATGATTGTAAATAGGAATGAAATGGCCCGTACTTCATCAAACCCTGGCAAAACCATCACCATAAACCATTATTTGATAGATGATAAATGGTATTTGGTTGATTTACCCGGTTATGGTTATGCGCGTAGAAGTAAAACCTTACGCTCTAAGTGGGAAGATTCTATGGAGGATTACATCAGAAATAGGGAGCAATTGCAATTGGTTTTTATTTTGGTTGATAGCCGCATTGATCCTCAAAATAAAGATTTAGATTTTATCAATAGCGTGGCCGAATGGGGTGTGCCATTGGCTGTAATTTTCACCAAAACAGATAAAAACAAACAATCTGATACCGCGAAAAATATCAATAAATTTAAAGCTGAGTTATTGAAAAGCTGGGAAGAGCTGCCAATGATGTTTCAAACCTCATCGCTTAAAAAGCGAGGTAGAGAAGAGATATTGAGTTTTATTGATGAGTGTAATAAAAACTATTACGCTTCGAGATAAATATTAAACTAAAAAAACAAATCACTCGCAATACCGTCAGCTAAAATGCGGGCTTGTGGTGTTAGTTTAAAAACAATCTTGTCATCTGTTATTTTTTGTTGATGAATATAAGGCTCAATTTTTTGTTTCAAAGTTGTAGTGTACTGTTCACCAAACCTGGTTTTTAATTCAGCCCAATTGCATCCCCAAATGGTTCTGAGGCCGGTCATGATGTACTCGTTAATCCTGTTTTCTGGCGTTAGTGTTTCAATTTCAAGGGGCAATTGTCCGTGCAATAATTGTTTCATGTACAATTGGTTGTTGGCAATATTCCAACTTCTTTGTACCCCATTAAAACTGTGTGCCGATGGCCCAATACCCAAATATGGCTTGTTCTGCCAATAACTGGTGTTATGAACTGCATATTCTTGATGGCGCGCAAAATTACTTATTTCGTATTGCTCAAATCCAAATTTGCCAAGTTGGTCAATCAATATTTCAAATTGCTCCGCTGCTTTTTCTTCATCAAGTGCAGGCAATTTCCCTTTGTTAATATGGCTTTGTAAGGCCGTTTGTGGTTCAACGGTTAAACAATAAGCCGATACATGGTTTAGTCCAAGTTCATTTACCTTATTTAAATTTGTTATCCAGTTTTGGTTTGATAGGGTAGGACCACCATAAATCAAATCAATGCTAATTTTATTAAACCCAAAGTCCTGAATAAGTTTGATGCTGTCTTCTGCCTCATGAGCTTTATGTGCCCTATTCATCCACAACAAATCCTCATCAAAAAAACTTTGAACGCCCATACTAAACCTGTTTACGGTTGTTTGTTTTATGGCATTTAGTTTTTCGGTTGTTATATCGTCAGGATTGGCCTCAATAGTAATTTCCGCGTTTTTTTCAACAACAAAGTGCTTGTATACGTTTTCAAATAATTCTTGTAAAAGATGTGCACTTAAAATACTTGGAGTGCCTCCTCCAACGTATATACTTGTTAAAGGTTCGTTTGGTAACTCATGTTTACGTAATTCAATCTCCAAGTTAATGGCTTTAATCATATCGGCTGCATAATGCGTTTGTGTGCTAAAATGAAAGTTGCAGTAGTTACAAGCTTGTTTGCAAAATGGAATATGAATATACAGCGATGCCAATGTGTTGTGTTATTACAGAGATAAATCGTTTAATTTGAAAAGTGCCACAAAGGTATTTTAAAATAATTGTATTGTTGGTTGTGCTGCAAATAAATGCAGCATACCCGCAGGCTATATACCAGATGAAGTGGTTACCTGATAGCGCCTCTGCTTTTGTGTTGAACAAACTAATGACAAATGAAAACACACGCCTAGATTCTGCGCAGTGTATTCAAAAAGTCAACCAAGTCGTACATAAACTTGCCGAGCTATCATACCTTACTGCAAGTGTATCAAATATTCAATTCAGCGATTCGGTTTGTACTATTGCCATTCACTTGGGCAATGCTTACAAATGGATTAAACTATCAGGAGGTAATGTTCCGGAAGACATACTTACGGCAAGTGGTTGGCGACAAAATTTGTTTTACAACCAGTTGTTTAACCATCAAGTATATGTTCAAAAAATAGCCCAAATAATCAGCTATCTAGAGCAAAATGGTTATCCCTTTGCTCAAGTAAAATTAGATAGTGTACAAGTAGTTAATGACGGAATATCAGCGTTGCTGAATTTAGATAAGGGTGATTTGGTAAAGTTTGATACCATTGAAATTATTGGTGATGCAAGTATAAAAAGTTGGTATGTAGCCAAATATTTAGGGATTAAAAAAGATGGCTTATACAACGAACAATTGTTAAAACGAATTGATGCCAGATTAAGTCAACTGCCATTTCTTCAAATTACACGTCCATCATTAATATATTTTGTTGGAGCCACAGCTAAACCCGTTGTGTATTTAACCAACAAAAAAAGCAGCAGCATAGATGGTATCATTGGTTTTGCTCCGGGTAGCGACAACAACAAAGATAAATTACTTATTACAGGTGAAGCCAATTTGAAATTACAAAACCTTTTCGGTACCGGAAAGGCTTTTGATTTGGCATTCAGAAGTTTTTTAAATGGGTCGCAAGAGCTAAAAACGCGCATAACTTGGCCGTACATAGCACGCAGCAATATTGGGGTTGATTATGAATTAAACCTACTGAAATTTGACAGTACTTTTTTAGATGTAAAACATGATATTGGCTTGCAATATAGGTTTGTTGGAAGTGATTACATCAAGGTGTTTTACAGCATACAAAACACTTCTTTGTTAAATGTTGATACCAATACTGTAAAAGTAACCAAAGCTTTACCTGCATCAAACGATTTAACAGTGAATTTATACGGATTAAATGCTAAAGTGGTTCGTTACGATTATTACCTAAACCCAAGAAAAGGTTTTGGGTTTGATGTTTCGGCAGCGGTAGGTTCTAAACAAATTATTCGTAATCCCACGGTAGATGCAATTAAATTTGCCCAGCCGGATGGTTCTGTTAAAAGTTTGTATGATACCATCAAGTTGTCCTCCACACAGTACAGGCTATTGTTTAAAGGAGATTTGTTTATACCGCTTTCACAGCGCAGTACCATAAGGGTTGAGGGTAATTTAGGGCATGTTCAAAGTCCGGTGTTGTTTTTTAGTGAGTTATTCAGACTTGGTGGAATTCGCACACTAAAAGGATTCGATGAACAAGCTATATTTGCTTCTTCATACGGAATATTGAACACAGAGATAAGGTATTTGCTGCAGCAAAATAGTCATGTAATGATATTTTGGAATGGTGCGTGGTATCAAAACGTTATCAGGAAACCAACTATTGAAGACAAACCATATGGTTTTGGTGCAGGATTAAATTTTGAGACAGGTGCGGGAATCTTTTCTTTGTATTATGCCGTAGGTAAACAATTTAACAACAGTATAGAATTTAACAAGGCTAAAATTCATTTTGGGTTTGTGAATTATTTTTAAATGAGATTAGTAATCATATATATCGTCATTCTGTTCAATGTGCTTTCCGGTACCGGTGCGTTGGCGCAACAAAATGCAGATAGCTTTAACTTTTCTGTTGATACTTCTTATGTAAGCGACAGCTTGTACACAGATAGTATTTATCAGGTTACAAGCGCCAGAAAAGTCGGCTCATATGGGTTGATGGATACCCTGACCAACGACACGATATTGAACAGTATTTTTAAAAGTTACGCAACCATTAACAACCAATACATAGTGCGTAAAGTGGCACGTAAAAGTTTACCTACTGTTAAAGAAGTTAAGTTACGTGAAGTGGATCAAAACAAGTGGAAGTTCATAGCCATCATGCTTATTTTGGCTTATGTTGCCTTTGTTCGTATCTCCAATTCAAATAATTTCAGAACCTTTATTTTATCAGTGTTTAATTTAAAGTTAAGTCGCAAGATTTGGGAAGATCAACGGTCGTTTTTTGGATTTGTCATTATACAGTTGTTTGCTATTTATTTGTTTATAGCTGCCATGTTTGTTACAAACTATATGGAGTTAAAACACCTGCTATTTTTCGAAAATTACAGTATACAATTTGGTGTGGTATTACTAGTTTTAGCCATTATTTATTTGGCCAAGTTTTTATTGCACTACATTTTAGGTGTATTGTTACAAATGAAAAATTTGGCGGTAGGTTTTGTAAGCAATACGATATCGGTGAATAATTTCGTGGCTCTAATCATCTTCCCTGTAACTGTATTTAGTATATACGCGAACAATCCTTTATTGGCCGGTGTACTCTCTCAAACCATCATTGCTATTTTCTTTTTTAGCGTAATATATCGTGTCATTCGAATTGTGCTTTTAAGCAATAGTTTTTTCAGTTTCCCTACATTTTATTTATTTCTTTATCTTTGCGCACTTGAAATAGCACCTTGGTTTATTATTGTTAAATTTTTAAACAATTATCACACTTGAAAAACGCCAAAATAAAAAGTATCATTATTTCTCAACCCAAACCGGAGTCTGATAAGTCTCCATACTTTGAGTTAGCCAAGCGCTTAAGCTTAAAGATGGATTTTAGGCCTTTTATTACAGTGTCACCTATTCCCTTTAAAGAATTTAAAACTCAAAAAGTGAATATTTCAGAACACACTGCCATCATACTCAACTCACGTAATTCGGTTGATCACTTTTTTAGAATGTGCGCTGAAGCCAAAATAGAAATGCCTCCTGAAACCAAATATTTTTGTGTTAACGATAGTATTGCTAACTACTTGGCTAAATACATTCAGGTTCGCAAACGCAAAGTTTTTACAGGGAAATCAACTGAAGTGGAGTTGTTAAACGTAGTAAAAAACCACCCAACAGAAAATTATCTTTTCCCATGCAGCGATTGGCGTAAACCTGATATCGAAAAGTTTATGAAGAAGAATAAATTTAAGTACAAAGAAGCATTCTTCTACCGTATTGTATCTTCAGATTTAAGCGATTTAACCAACGTAAATTACGATATCATTTGCTTTTTTAGTCCTGCCGATATCCGTTCTTTATTTGAAAATTTTCCGGAATTTAAACAAAATAGTACACTGATTGCAGCTTGGGGTGCCACTACAGTTAAGGCGATCACAGATGCTAAATTAACAGTAAATATAATGGCTCCTAGTCCCGAAAGCCCAAGTATGATAATGGCTTTGGACAAATACATCGAATCACACAACAAGAAAGTGTAACTTGATATAACGTTACTTTTAAGCGGCAACACCAGTGTTGCCGCTTTTTTTGTTTAAAAAAACCATTTGATTTATTGAAATAATGTTGTATACTTGTTTATCAAAATAAAACAACACTACATCAATCGCATGAAGAAACTACTACTAGGTATATTATTAGCAACGGGTGCAAGTTCTGTATTTGCTCAGCAGGATGCGCAATTCACGCAGTTCTTCCGCAATAAACTTAATTACAATTCGGCTTTTGCGGGAAGTGAAGAAGGTAAGATTTGTGCTTCGCTATTATATCGCACGCAGTGGTTAGGTTTTGGATCAAAAGAAAAGGGTCAAAGTCCTTCAACTTTTGGTGGTAACATTCATGCACCGTTATTTCAAGGTAAATTAGGGGTTGGTTTAAATATCTTCAGTGATAACCAAGGTTTTGAAAGTACGCTTACCCCAACACTTTCGCTGGCTTATCATCATACATTTCAAAATCAACATAAACTTTCAGGCGGTCTTGGTATTGGGTTCATCCAAAAATCATTAGATGGTACTAAATTAAAAGCTCAAGATCCTAATGATCCATCTATACCTAAAGAATCTGTTAATGGTAATTCATTAGATTTAAACTTCGGTGTTTATTATCAGATACCTTCAATTGCTGGATTTGATAAGGTCTATGCAGGTTTATCCGGCACACACTTAAATCAAGCAAATGTAAATTATGGACCTATTAAATACACTGCTGCCATGCACTATTATTTAATGTTTGGTGGTGTTTACGACATGGGTACGTTTACGATTGAGCCTAATGTTTTTGTGAAAAATGCGGTGAAAACAACATTAGATTTAAATGTAATGACTACATACAACGGTAACATTTTAGGCGGTATCACTTACCGTACTGTTGATGCGATTGCATTACTTGCCGGATATAAATTTTCTGATGTGTCAAGTGCTATGATCTCTTACGATTTAACCACAAGTAAGTTGTCCCAGTTCAGTAACGGTACTGTTGAAATTGGTTACAGACATTGTTTTGGCTTCAAAACGGAACCACCTGTAAAAACCATCAGACCAATTTATACACCAAGATTTTTATAGTGATTAACAATATATTAGCAATTATCCACGTTAAGAATCTAAAAAAAAGTACAGCTAAGTTGCATTTTTAGTCAAAATATATAATTTTGCCTTATTCAAACTAACTATATCATTCCAAAATGAAAAACATCAAATGGTTTATATCTGCCCTGATTTTAACAACACTGTTCGGCTGTGGCATGAGCAGTGACAAGGGCGAACTAACCGGTGTACCTGGAAGAAGAACATGGTTTCACCCACAACCTTACGGAACAATTTATGTTCCTTCAGGGTCAATCCACGTGGGTGCTAATGAGCAAGACATCCCAATGGCTCAGATTGCCCCTAACAGGCAAATCACCATCACTGCTTTTTACATGGATGAAACGGAAATTACAAACAACGAATACCGTCAGTTTGTATATTGGGTTCAAGATTCCTTGTTTAGAAATAAACTTGCCGAAACCAATCCGGAGAAATATTTCCATCCACTTCCTGAAGGGGAAGAAGATGAATCTTTACGCGGGTTAAATTGGGAAGAGAAAATTGACGAGGAAGATGTAAAAGCAACCGAGGATATCAAAAACTTTTTTTACAACCAGGCCGAAACTTATTACAAAGTGAAGCAAATTGATGTGCGTAAGTTGATATACAGTTATGAGTTTATTGACCAGCGTGCCGCTGCACAAGTTAAACGTCAAAACTGGAAAAACATTAACCGTGCCGACTTTAAAAAGAAGAAAGAAGTAGAAATTTACCCTGATACGTTGGTTTTCATTCGTGATTACACTTATTCTTACAATGAACCAATGACTCAGGTTTATTTTTGGCATCCGAAATATGATGATTATCCTGTAGTAGGTGTTAACTGGCATCAAGCCAATGCCTTCTGTGATTGGAGAACTAAGTATCTAAATTCTTTTTATGCTGACATTCTTGAAAATACGGTAACAAGTTTCCGTTTACCTACAGAATACGAGTGGGAATATGCATCCCGTGGTGGTCGTGATCAAACAATGTATCCTTGGGGTGGTCCTTACATCCGTAATGCAAAAGGTTGCGCGCTTGCTAATTTCAAGCCGGGACGTGGAGAATACAGTTCTGATGGTGGGGTTTATCCAATTCGTGTAGCTTCATACTTCCCGAACGATTTCGGTTTGTATGACATGGCCGGTAACCTTGCAGAGTGGACAAGTACAGCTTATGCAGAATCAGGAAACTTATTTACACATGATTTGAATCCAGATTATCAATATGATGCCCAAGAAACAGATCCTGAAACACTGAAGCGAAAAACTATACGCGGTGGTTCATGGAAAGATGTTGCTTACTTCATACAAAATGGCTCTCGTTCATACGAGTATCAAGACAGTTGTAATTCTTACGTTGGTTTCCGTTGCGTAATGAGTTACATTGGACGTTCAAACCGTGATAAAAATTAAAAACACACAAACAACTAACTAATAAAAATTTAACCTTTTAAAACAGATTTCTAACATGTCAAGTTCAAACAGTTTCTTCGAAAGCACGGCTTTCAAAAAAGTAATGGCTAAAGTTTACGGTATCGGTGCCGCAGTTGTAATCGTTGGAGCGTTATTCAAAATTTTGCACTGGAAAGGTGCTGATTTAATGCTAATGGTGGGTTTATTAACCGAAGCTTTCCTATTTACAATTTCTGCCTTTGAACCTTTACACAAAGAAACCGATTGGACTTTAGTTTACCCAGAATTAGCAGGTTTAGATCCAAAAGAAAAAAGCAAAAAGAGCAACGCTTCAGGTACTGTATCTCAGCAATTGGATAAAATGTTAGAAGAAGCAAAAGTTGGTCCTGAGTTAATTCAAAGTTTAGGTAATGGATTAAAAAGCTTAAGTGAAAATGTAACCAACTTAAAAGACCTTTCTACTGCTGCAGTTGCAACTGATGAGTATACCAAAAGTGTACAAACCGCTGCGGCTTCTGTTAATGGTATCAGTAGCTCTTACGCGAAAGCTGTTGATGCTATTGGTGGTTTAGTTACAGCTTCAGAAGGTTCAAAAGAATATGGTGTTCAAATAGACAGAATGACCAAAAACTTAAGTTCTTTAAATGCCGTTTACGAATTAGAAATTACTGAGTCAAATAACCATTTGAAATCAATCAACGAATTCGTTGGTAACTTATCAAAAGTGGTAACTAACTTATCTGAAACACATTCAGAAACTGAAAATTTCAGAAAAGAAATGGGTAAACTTTCAACTAACTTAACTGCCTTAAACAACGTTTACGGTAATATGTTAGCTGCAATGAACGTTAACCGTACGGCTAACTAACAACTGTTTAGTTACACAATTTTTTTATTGATTCAATAATTATAAACAAGGGAGAATATAAAAGATGGCAGATAGTAATGCATCACCGAGGCAGAAGATGATTAACATGATGTATCTCGTGTTAACAGCGCTATTAGCGTTAAACGTTTCTGCCGAAATCCTGAAAGCTTTCCACTTGGTGGAAGTGAGTATGGCTCGAGCCGGTGATAATATAGATAAAAAGAACCAAGAATCGTTAGCAGCAATTGCTAAGTACAAAGCGGATCACCCAACAGATCCAATTGCAATTGATGCAGAGGCGAAAGCCAGACAAGCAATTGAAGTTTCAAAGGAAGCTGTGAAATACTTTAATGATTTAAAGGAAGAGTTAATTGCTGCTACCGGTGGTAGAAAAGAAGACAGCAATGGTGACGGAAAAACGGAAGACGAGGAAATTGTTGGCGCAAGTAATACAGAGATTCATGCTAACATGATGATTGTACAAAAGCGTGGAGAAGAGGTAAAGAAAAAAATCAACGATGTACGTGAGAAACTTTTAGCTTTAGTTCCTGCAGACAAACGTGCCGGAATTAAGAGTGATTTAGTAACTCCTGATCCTCCTCCGCATGAAGGAACCAAAATTACTTGGGAGTCTCAAATGTTTGAGCATACACCTTTGGCTGCTGTTAATACCTTATTAACAAAAACCCAAAATGACATCAAAAATACAGAAGCGCAAGTTTTAGATTATTTCCGTTCTAACTTAACTGGTGACGTAATTGTTATCGACAACTTTAAAGCACAAGTTATTCCTACCAACGGTACATATGTTTCGGTGGGAAGTAAATATGCTGCAGACATATTCTTAGCTGCTGCTTCTTCTAAAACAGATGCTACTGTAACGGTTAATGGTCGCGAAATTAAAAGTGAAGAAGGAATTGGTAAATTTGAAACTGCTCCAGGTAGTGAAGGTGAACAAAAATATAAAGGCGTAATCACTACTAAACGTGCATCAGGTAAGGTGGAACAATATCCGTTTGAGTTTGCTTTTACAGCGGTTAAACCTATCGCGGTAATTGCTGCTACTAAAATGAACGTGGTATACATTGGTTTAGATAATCCTATTTCGGTTTCCGTTCCTGGATATGCTGCAGCTGATATTAGTGTGAGTTTGGACCCGGCAAGTGCTGGACAGTTGAAACCTGATCCTAAACAAAAGGGTGCATACTTGTTATCACTTAATAAATCAGCAAGTAAGGTAAAGGTTGTTGCTTCTGTTAAAGACAGAGGAACCGGTGCTACCAAAAGAATGGGTGAACAAGAGTACCGTGTTCGTATGGTACCTGATCCAATTCCTGCTCTAGGAACATTAGATGTGAGTGGTAATGTTGCTTCAGCACAAATTAAGTCACAAAATGTAGTGCGTGCACCGCTTAAAAACTTTGCATTTGAAGGAGTTAATTATATTCCTTACGAATTCCAATTTGTGATGATTCCTAAGCGTGGTGGACAACCTGTTGTAGAAAAAGGAAATGGACAAATGTTGACCAGCAATATGCAAGCAGCTCTTTCTCGTGCTGTAAAAGGTGATAAGGTTATTATTACATCTATCAAGGTTAAAGGCCCTGATGGTGCAAGACAATTACCAACTCCTTTAGTATTTGATATACAATAAGATGATGAAAAAGATAATATTTATAGTATTTTCAGCCTTAATTACCTTGCCTGCAATGGCTCAAGGAGTATATGACGATTTTATATATACTCGTCAGGCTGTTACTGAACGTAAAGTGGTTGATTGGCCTTATTTACGTGAAGCTGATGTGTTATGGGCAAAACGTATTTGGCGCGTAATTGATACGCGTGAGAAACAAAATCAACCCATGCAGTGGCCTAAAAATCCCTTGAATATTATCATTTACAATGCTATTGTTTCCGGTAAATTAACTGCATACAAAGATGATTCTTTAAATAGTTTCCGCAGTCCGGAGGAGTTCGTTAATTACTTTAGCGATAAAAAACCGGAGAAAAAATTGATAGATCCAAATGGTGAGCCCGAAGATCCATCTAATTTTTATACGGACACTATTTTGATAAAGTTAGCTGCAACCGATATTAAAAAATACAAGGTTGTAGAAGACTGGATTTTTGATAAAAAGGAATCGAGAATGTATGTGCGTATCATTGCTATCGCCCCTATTGTAGCTCCTCAAGTTGAGGGTGCTGAGATTGGTGAAGTAGAGTGGGCATGGTTAAAGTACCACAAAGATGTTAGTGATGCAGATCCTGCTGATGTAAGAAGTATCTTGGTTAATATGGAGGTGTTTAACCGTCAAAATGATGCTGCTCGTTTAACTTATGATGATTGGTTTGAGCAACGTTTGTTCAGCAGTTATATTGTTAAAGAGGCTAACCCTTATGATGCTGCAATTAAAGAATTCTCAGACTTTAAAGATGATGGCGTAGCTGCTTTATTAGAGTCGGAAAGAATTAAGAACGAATTGTTCGAAAAAGAACATGATTTATGGGAATACTAGTATTCTAAGTAATAAACAAAAACCCGAACATTGTTCGGGTTTTTTTATGCTTTATTTTTACTATCAATTATGATGGTAACCGGACCATCATTGGTTAAACTGACTTTCATGTCAGCCCCAAAGACTCCCTTTGGGATTGGTTTGTTTAGGTTACTTGCTAATACTTGGTGAAAAGTGAGGTATTGCTCTCTGGCCAAGTCAGGTTTTGATGCATTGATATAACTGGGGCGATTCCCTTTTTTGGTACTGGCATGTAAAGTAAACTGACTAACCAGTAGGATATCGTAACCTACTTCAATACAACTCAAGTTCATCACACCTTGGTCGTCATTAAATATTCTTAGGTTGCAAATTTTATTACTTATCCAAGTGTAATCTTCGTCATTATCTGATTCTTCAAATCCTGCAAGTACCAATAATCCTCGTTGAATATTGCCTGTAACTTTTTCATCAACAACTACACTTGCTTCGGTAACGCGTTGTATAACCACTTTCATAATTATTCGTAATAATCTTTTTTGGTTAAAATGTTCATGTAACTATCAAAACGTTCTTGTGCAATTTTACCATTCACTAAAGCTTCTTTAACTGCACAACCCGGTTCATTAAGGTGTTTGCAATTATTAAATCTGCATTGGGTAATGTATGGACGCATTTCTTTAAAGTAGTGCGATATTTCACTTTCATTAAAATCAACAATGCCAAATTCTTTAATTCCTGGTGTATCAATTATGTGGCCTCCAAAACTCAGGTCAAACATTTCGGCAAAAGTAGTGGTGTGTGTGCCCTTTTGTGAAAAGTTCGAAATGTCTCCGGTCTTTAAATTTAGGCCAGGAGAAATATGATTTAAAAGCGATGACTTACCCACACCTGAATGACCGGCAACTAAACTTGTTTTATTCTTTAGTATTGATTTCAGCTTATCGGTATTTTTACCTGATATAACTGACGTTTCAAAGCATGTGTAACCAATATTTTGATAGATAGACATGGTTTCATTCAGTATATCTTCTAGTCCACCTTCATACAAATCACTTTTATTAAAAACAACTATGGTTGGTATATGGTAAGCCTCTGCAGTCATAATAAACCTGTCTATAAAACCCAAAGATGTTTGTGGTTGAACCAAAGCCGCAACAAGTAATGCTTGATCTATATTACTAGCTATGATGTGTGTTTGTTTTGATAGGTTACTGGATTTTCGGATGATGTAATTTTTTCTATCGTATATTTGATGGATTACAGCAGTGTTTTGTTCGTTGTTATCTTCTACTTCGTATTCAACAAAATCGCCAACTGCAATGGGGTTGGTGTGCTTTATTCCATCTAATCTAAACTTACCCTTTATACGGCATTGAATCAAATGACCTTCTTGGTTTTTAACTTGATACCAACTTCCTGTCGATTTTACTACAACTCCCCTCATGCTTTAATCAATAATTGATGAATATAATAACCTACAAAAGCTGCAACTATTCCTATTGTATTACTTAATGTAATATATGCTGCAGCAATAAATAGTTTACCATTTTTTAAGAGCGAAAAACTTTCAAAAGAAAAACTGCTGAAGGTTGTAAATCCTCCGAGTAAACCAATCATCACAAAAAATTGTACAAATTCTTTATAAGAGGTAGTTTGTAATACAGCTGCCGCAATTCCTATTAATAAACATCCGGTGATGTTTATCAAAAATGTATGTGTGGGGAACGACAGTGTGTTTTCCGGTTTAATTGCAAGTCCTACCCCATATCGTAATAAGGCGCCCAATGCTCCTCCTAGTGCTATGTAAGCGATTAATTTCACGCAGTAAATATACTATATTTTGTGATTGCATAACGGGCATAAGCGAATTGGTGATTAAATGCAAAATCAACAAAAAGGAAGGAGGGAAGTATCATATGACAATAAAAACGTGTAAATTGCGCATCCTTAAAATTAATACTACTAATAATGTTAAACCTTGTACTATTTGGCCCTCCGGGTGCTGGCAAAGGAACTCAGTCTGCAAAACTTATTGAAAAATTCGGTTTGGTTCACTTATCTACCGGTGATATTTTTAGAGCAAATATTAAAGGTGGTACCGAGTTGGGTAACTTAGCTAAAAGCTATATTGATAAGGGGCAATTGGTTCCTGATGAAGTTACCATTGGTATGCTTGCAAGTGAGGTAAATAACAACCCTCATGCTAAAGGTTTTATTTTTGATGGTTTTCCTCGCACACAAGCACAGGCATTAGCTCTGGATAATTTATTAAAAGAAAAATCTACTTCTATTACCATGATGCTTGCCTTAGAAGTAGAAGAAGAAGAACTACGCAAACGTTTGTTACTTCGTGGTAAAGACAGTGGACGAGCTGACGACCAAAACCCCGAGGTTATACAAAACCGTATAAATGTATACAACGCAGAAACAATGCCTGTAAAAGATTATTACATGGCTCAAAATAAGTACAAAGGTATTAATGGGATTGGCGAAATTGAGGTTATTTTTAACCAACTTTGTCAGGCCATAGAGAGTGCTGCAAACTAACTATTAAGGACTACCAAAACGAATGGCCGAATCTAATTTTGTTGATTATGTAAAAATTTGCTGTCGCTCCGGTAAAGGAGGCGATGGTTGTATGCATTTGTTGCGCGATAAGAAAACGGCAATGGGTGGTCCTGATGGTGGTGATGGAGGCCGAGGTGGGGATATTATTGTAAGAGGCAATGCACAAATGTGGACCTTATTGCATTTGAAATACCGCAAGCATGTTATTGCCGAACCAGGTGGAAATGGAAGAGATGCGAACTGCCATGGTAAAGATGGTAAAGATGATTATTTAGATGTACCACTTGGAACAGTAGCAAAAGACGCTGAAACCGGGGAGGTGTTGTTTGAAATTACCCTTGACGGCCAAGAAGAGATATTGCTGAAAGGAGGAAGAGGAGGTTTAGGAAATGCGAATTTTAAAAGTAGTACCAATCAAACGCCTCGTTATGCCATACCGGGGCAGCCGGGTAAAGAAGAGTGGAAAATATTGGAATTAAAAGTTCTTGCGGATATTGGTTTGGTTGGATTTCCTAACGCAGGTAAATCTACTTTATTAAGCGTACTAACTGCTGCTAAACCGGAAATTGCTGACTATCCATTTACTACCATTGTACCTAACTTAGGAATTGTAGAGTATAGAGATTATAAAAGTTTTGTAATAGCTGATATCCCTGGAATTATTGAAGGCGCACATGAAGGAAAAGGATTAGGATTAAGATTCTTACGTCACATAGAACGTAATGCTACATTGCTGTTTATGATTCCGGCTGATAGTAAAGACATTAAGGCAGATTATAAAGTATTGTTGAATGAGTTGAAGAAATTTAACAAAGATTTATTGGACAAAAAAAGGCTATTGGCCATTACCAAGTCTGACCTATTGGATGAAGAGTTGATGGCGGAAATGAAAAAGGAATTACCCAAAGTACCGCATATTTTTATTAGTTCGGCAACTAACTATAACATTGTACAACTAAAAGATAAATTGTGGAGTATGATTAACGAAGACTAATTCGTTAATCATACTTTTATGTTTTAGGATAGTTGACCAAATTTCTTTAATTCAAAAATGGTAATTTCGGGCATAATACCTACACGCCCCGGATAACCCAAGAAACCAAACCCACGGTTAACATATAACCTGCTTCCGTTTACTTCATACAATCCGGCCCAATGCGGGTAAATGTATTGAGATGGACTCCATTTTATTTTACCAAATTCGAAACCAAATTGCATTCCATGGGTATGTCCGCTAAATGTTACGTCAATATCAGGGTGTTTAATGCTCACAACATCATCAAAGTGACTAGGGTCGTGGGAGAGTAATAACTTAACAGGAACATCAGGCATGTTTTTAATGGCTTGGTCAATATCACCAAACTTTTGAAAACGTCCTTTATTTCCCCAATTTTCAACCCCTATTAAACCGATGCGTTGGCCACCTTTATCTAGAGTCACATGCTCGTTACGCATCAAATTCCAACCCATGTCAAAATGTAATTTAGCTAAATCGTCTAAGTTTTTTTGTTTGGCCGCTTTACTTTCCCATCTCACATAATCACCGTAATCATGATTTCCGTAAATACTGAAAATACCCATTGGTGCTTTTAACTCGCTAAACATGTTAGCGTAATTATATGCTTCTTTGGTTTCGTTGTTTACCAAATCACCTGTAAAGAATATAACATCCGGTTTTTCGGCCATCAACATATCCATGCCTTTCTTTACAGCATCCTGATCCAATAAACTACCGGTGTGAATATCGCTTAATTGAGCAATCTTGAGTCCCTCGAAAGCGGGAGGTAGGTTTTTTAGATACAAGGGTACACGATGAATACGATAATCGTAACCACCTTTAAATACGCCTTTGGTAAGTAATATTAATGGTGCTGCAGCTGTTAGTGTTCCTGCTTGAGCAAGGAATTGGCTTCGTGATATTTTATTTGAACTTGGTGTAGTTTCGGTTAAAGTTTCTAAGTTGTTTTCGTTGGTGCTCGGGTTGAAATTTCTTGTTTTTTTCAACCAAAGGAAAGCTCGCCTTAAATCATCAACCAGAACAAAAAGCATGAGTATAAACTTACTGAGGTAAATAATAAATATACTAGCAGCCACATACACGCGGTACCTACCGTTGGTTTCCAATTCGATAAATAAGTGACCTGCAGCAAATAAGGTAATAAGAATAACCGGTATACTCCACCAAATCCATTGGCCCCAACGCGTAACATGTTTTCCTCTTTTTTCTAGGATATGTTTAACTCCATGCCAAGCGTAAATATCAACAAACAGCATAAATGCTATTAAGAAAAGGGCTATTTTAATTTTATATTCCTGCATTATTTATGCGTTAATTTGCAATTGTACAAAGGTAAATGATTAAAGTAATGATTAGTTATCCCAACGCTAAAATCAATTTAGGACTGCACGTGATTAATAAACGTGAAGATGGTTTTCATAATATTGAAACGATTTTTTATCCCATTGGTTTTAGTGATATACTTGAATGTTTAGAGAACAAGGCTTATGCCAAACACAATAAATGTGTTTTTGTGCAGCATGGTTTACACATTAGCGGAAATATTGACACTAATTTGGTGGTACGTGCTTATAAATTGTTAGATAAGGAGTTTGATTTACCTCCGGTGTTGGTTCATTTAAATAAGTTATTACCAATGGGAGCCGGCCTCGGTGGTGGTAGTAGTGATGCTGCCTACATGTTAAAAATGGTGAATGAACTTTTTGACCTTAAATTAAGCACAACCACACTTGAAAATAAAGCATCTGTTTTAGGAAGTGATTGTCCGTTTTTTATTCAAAACAAACCAGCTTATTTATTTGGTAAAGGGCACGAGTTGGAGCCTTTTGATTTATCGTTGTCCGGAAAGTATTTGGTTTTGGTGAATACAGGTGCACACAGCAATACCGCCCTTGCTTATAAGTATGCCAAAAGACGAGACGTTTTTAACGAAGAACAATCACTTAAAAGGTTGATTAAATCACCCGTAACAATATGGAAAGATATTGTAGTTAACGATTTTGAGGTTTCTGTATTTGAAAGCATTCCTGAGCTTAAACAGGTAAAACAATGGCTTTATCAACAAGGTGCGGTATATGCATCAATGAGTGGTAGTGGGGCATCTATGTTTGGTTTGTTTGACTCAGTACCCATACTTACCGGACATTGGCGTAAAGATATTGTTTATCAAGATTGGCTTGTATAAACAGAAAGGGCCGTTTGCTTGCAAACGGCCCTTTCTGTTTATTAAATCTGTTAATTGTATTTATCGGTTAACGCTGAATTTTACAATACCCTGACCATCACTGCCAGCAATTTGAACAAAATATAAACCATTGCGCAAATTGGCAGTTGGTAAAGTTATTTTAGTTTGGTCATTACCGGTTATCTCAAAATTGTTTAGTGCTTTCCCTGTAATATCAGTTAGCGTAATAGTGTAAACTTGATTTGCTGACAACATTGCTTCAATGTTCAACACCTCATTTGCTGGGTTAGGATATGCTGTTGTCTGAAATTTATCAGCCAAACTGTTAAGTAATCCGCTGGAAACTGGACGAGGTGTTTGGTATCTAAATTCTTTTTGTTGATCAGGGGTATCAACCACCATTCTTGCTTCAGCTAAAAAATACTTGCTGTTTTCGCTTAGCCAAATATAGCGCACATCTAGTTGGTTATTTGGAACTGTGATTGGTAAACTTGATAATGGAATTTCAGTCCATATCATTCTTGAGGGCATTAATGGATTTGGTAATCCGCCTTCAACGCTAAAGTCGGTAATAGAACTTCTCCTTAAACGAAGGGTGTTAAATTCGCCATTTGGTGTTTTAAGTGTTCCCCAACCATCACAAAGCACGTCAAGCTTAATATTAAGTGTTATTCTTACCGAATCAAAAACCGGAACCTGAATTAGAGAAGCCGGAACAACCACACGTGATATGGCGGTATCTCTGGTGCGGGTAAGATAGTTTAGCGGAAATGTTATACTGTTTAAATAAAGAAAAGGATCACCACCACCAATGGGTATTGGATTTGGTATAATCGTTTGTATTCCAGTTGAGTTAACATTCATAAATACGATGCCTTGTAAATTTGCATCTTCAACCAAAACGTGAGTAATGTTAGCTGGTGCAGGAATCGGTGAGTTTGCTGGAGATAAAAACAACGACTCTGATACCCTTTGTCTGCCAACAGATGAATAATCCCAGACTTTGTTGGTTCCATTTGTTGAAGCCAAATTGCTGCTCATTTTTGTACTGTCTATTCCATAAAAAATAGTGTCTCCAGCTTGCACAAAGTTTGCACTTGTGAGCGTTATTTGGGCTTGCGCTACTAAAGTACTTAAAACAGATATTACTAAAAAAATCTTTTTCATGTTATTCATGTTTTGGGTCTTACTATTTGTATTACAAACAAATATAACGTTTATATTTAGTGAAGTTAGTTGTGTTAAGAATTTAATGTACAACATTAAACCACTTCACTGAGCTTATGCCTTTTTTAACTTGTGTTTAATAAATTCGAATACAATTGGTAATAAAGATACACCAATGATACCAAACACCACCAATTCGAAGTTTTTCTTTACCCAATCAATGTTGCCGAACATATAACCGGCCATGGTTAACATGGTTACCCATACAATGGCACCGGCAATACAGTATGTGATGTATTTGCTGTAAGTCATGCTACCCACACCTGCAACAAACGGAGCGAAGGTTCTTACAATAGGAACAAAACGTGCGATAATAATAGTTCTTGCACCATGTTTTTCGTAGAACGAATGCGTTTTATCTAAGTAGTCTTTACGTATGGTAAATAGTCCAAAAAGTTTGGCTCCCTCTCCTTTTTTAGCAAGGTATCGGCCAATAAAGTAGTTGGTGTTATCCCCGGCTAAAGCGGCAGCAATAAGTAATATAATAATTAAAAATACATTGAGGTTGTTTACTTCATTAGCGGCTAATGCACCGGCCGCGAAAAGTAAGGAATCGCCCGGTAAAAAAGGGGTTACTACCAAACCTGTTTCTGCAAAAACAATCAAAAATAATAAAGCGTACACCAGTGGTCCGTAAGCCTGAACAAAATCTTGTAAGTGTTGGTTAATGTGTAATACAAAATCAATAATTTCTTTCATAATTTTATTAGTTGCTGCAATGTTAAGCATAATTACTAATTTTGCTTGTGCTTAAAAAATTAATAACATACACCATATTGGCTGCGTTAGCTCTAACTGTTGTTAGTGCGCAAGCTTGTAAAACTTCCAAGTCTCGTAAAAGAGGTTGTAACTGTCAGTTTTAAATGAATACGCCATTAGTTAGTTTAATAACGGTTTGTTACAATGCCGAAGGGTTGATAAAAGACACACTCGAAAGTGCCATCAACCAAACCTATAAAAACATTGAATTGGTTATTATTGATGGAGGCAGTAAAGACAATACTGTTGCTGAAGTTAACAAGTTTAAACCCTACATTGGTACTTTAATTAGTGAGCCTGATAAAGGTATTTATGATGCCATGAACAAAGGCATTAAAGCAGCAAAAGGGGAGTGGTTTTATTTTTTAAACGCAGGTGATGCTTTTTATAACAACATGGTTTTGGAGGATGTGTTTGTAAACAGAGATGTTCATGCCATAGACTTTATTTATGCCAAAATGCAAACGGTAAATGAACCCACGGGCGTTAATTATATTGGCGGACATCAAGTGTCTTTTAAGGATTTTTATTTTAAATATCCCATTTGCCACCAAACTACATTTACACGCAAATCGGTGTTCGAATACATGCCTTACTTAGATTCAAGCCTGAAAATTATGGCCGATAACAAGTGGCAAATGACTTTTTTTAAACACCACGAAAGCAAGGCTTTATTTATTGATATGGTGGTGGCCTTTTACGACATACAAGGGGCATCATACCATAAAAGAATGAAAGGATACCGCGAGTTTTTAGGGTATATCGGTAAGTTATTACCCTTTCATATTTATTTGGCTAATGTGTTGTTGTACCCAATTATCTGGGCTAAGGTCAAGTTTATACGTACTTTTCAGCAAACAGCTTGGTTTAAAGCATACCGTAATCTTAAGTTTAAGAACAAAAAAGCCAATGTTTAAAAAATGTTATGTAGTTAATTACTCAACCCATTTATATTGCGCACGCTTAATTTTTAACGCATGATTTTATCAGACAAACGTATTCTTGAAGAGATAGAAAAAGGAACCATATTAATTGAACCTTTTAAACCGGAGTGTTTAGGCACTAACTCGTATGATGTGCATTTAGGTCGTTATTTGGCTACTTACAAAGACCGTGTATTAGATGCACGCGAGCACAACAAAATCGAAACTTTTGAAATTCCTCAAGAGGGTTTTGTATTGCAACCCAATACCTTGTATTTAGGTGTTACTGCCGAATATACCGAAACTCATGCGCACGTACCGTTTTTGGAAGGTAAAAGCAGTACCGGACGTTTAGGTATTGATATCCATGCAACCGCAGGTAAAGGTGATGTTGGTTTTTGTAACACATGGACGCTAGAAATATCTTGTGCGCAACCTGTGCGCATTTATGCCGGTATGCCTATTGGGCAATTGATTTATTTTGCTGTGGAGGGTGACATTGAAACCATGTACAACACCAAGAAAAATGCGAAGTACAACAAACGCGGTGTTAAGCCTGTTGAAAGTATGATGTGGAAGAACAAATTCTAAGATTAATAATTGGTAATACAAAAATCCCGCCTTGTAATTTTACATAGCGGGATTTTTTGTTTACCGTAATTCCACCAATGAATATTGTAGGTGCGTTAAGTATTTGAGAGGTGATTAATTTGGGGGTAATGAATGAACAATAATCCCGCTTTGCATGGTTTAAATTACATTAACCTAATATACCAACCAAAGTGCTATATAATTATTTTTCCGATAGTACAAATAGGGTGGGTTAATCGTATTGTTTGTAGGTTATTTTTAAAAAAGGTTGTTTTATTTGGTTTTTACATCAAGTTTTATAAATTTTGAATAGCCTAAGAAATATAACCATGAAACTTAACCACCACTTGCTTGCAATTTTGTTTTTGGCAATGCTATTAGGCAGTTGCGAAGACAACCATACCACCAACCCTACACAAAATAAACCACTTACAGAAGAACAATTACCACCCATAACCACCACCGGTGCAGGTACATTTGGCTGCAAGGTTAATGGCAAAGTATGGGTGGCAAAAAGTAATACAAGTTGGCCTCATATTTATTTTTCGTTTGATAGAACTAATAGAAACGCCATAGGAATCAATGGTTACATTAGAAATAAGGAGATTGATTTTCTTCAAATAAATATAAGATGGTATCATAATCTTGATAGCTCAATTAATAATTATTCAATAGGATATACAAATTCCTACACGCCCAGCGGAGGCTATATAGATGTAAATGAAAACAACTTTTGGCGAACGGATTCTTTAAGAGGAGGAAAGGTTGAATTGTTACGATTTGACTCTCTAAATCAAATTATTTCAGGCACATTCAACTTCGACTGTATTAACAAAGAAACAGGTGAGGTAATAAAAATTACAGAGGGAAGGTTTGACGGAAATTACACTTATTAATCAAATAAAAACAAGATTATGAAACTTAACCACCACT
>DITN01000051.1 GCA_002422865.1 Bacteroidetes bacterium UBA6183
AGGATACCATTCGTGTTTCGTTAACCGAAGATCCTGAATTTGAAGTACCGGTTGCACAAAAATTGGTGGCCAGATACGGCAATCGTGCTGCACATCAACCCATAAAAAACAGTATTAACCCAATTGAAGATTGGAATCCATACGATTACAATAAACGTAATACCCAAGAGATTACCAATGTTGGTGGAACAAACGTGCCAAGGGTAGTTGCTGATTTTAGTTTAAGAGCAAACATCACCCCAACCGATTTAACAGAAGTGGGTCATATTTATGATGCGAAGTTAGATAAATGGCACATGGCCGATTTGGGTTGTGATTTTATTTACTTTGGTAAAAATACCATAGACTTTATGTTGCCAAATGGGGTTAAAGGAATTTATGAAGCAGCAACCTGGAATGCTTTGGCCGATAAAGCCAATAATTTTCCGGTATTTGGGTTGAATGAATACGTAAGTGCTTCAAACAAAAGTGATACACTTAATTTTGTTAGTGTTACCACTGATGAGGTGAATAAGGATTTGGCCATTAAACTTGCTACCGATAATAAAGTTGTTTTATTGTTAAGCAGCAACAACCAACACGCAGTGGCCGATTTACGTAATGCATTTTTTACTTTATCGTCAAATCAATTATATACACCTGTATTTGTAGCACGCAGCTATCAAACATCCGATGAAGAAGAGTTTATGCTTCATGCCTCAACCGATTGTGGAAGCCTATTAATTGATGGTTTTGGTGATGGTGTGATGCTGAGCAATAATCAAATAAAGCAATACCGCATTAATCAAATAGCCTTTGGCATTTTACAGGCCGGAAGGGCACGCATCACCAAAACAGAGTACATCAGTTGCCCTAGTTGTGGAAGGACACTTTTTGATTTACAGGAAACCACAGCCATGATTCGTAAAGAAACAGACCATTTAAAGGGTGTAAAAATTGCTATAATGGGTTGTATTGTAAACGGTCCTGGAGAAATGGCAGATGCTGATTACGGCTACGTGGGAAGTGGAGTTGGAAAAATTACACTTTACCGTGGTAAAGAGGTTGTTAAAAAGGGGGTTGAAAAAGAAACCGCTGTAAAAGAGTTAATTGAGTTGATTAAAGGCGATGATAAATGGATAGAGAAATAAGTAACTTTATGCCTTGCTGCAACTATTTTTTGTAACCTTGAGTCTTTACTTTGTTAAAAACTAAAAAAGATTAGTTTTGTCAAAAATTTTATTAGAATTAAAATTAACATAACTGCAAATAATTATTATGAAAAAGCTATTACTAAGCGCATCAATGCTTCTTACAGCGGGTTTTGCTTTTGCTCAGATGAGTAACAATACTGCCCCTGCTAAAGAAAAAAACGTAGATTTACGTGTAAAAACAGTTTCTGTTGTTGTTAACCCTTCAAATGTTAACACAAATAGTTCAACAAGAGCTAAAAAAGCTGTAGTTCAGGATTGGTACCAACCGTTAAACTTCATCACACAATTTCAAGGTGGTGAAAGTCCACTTGGTGCAGTTTTAGATAGATCTATTTCATTTGTTTCCGCAGATTCAAACTTCAAAGTTGTTAGAGAAGATGGTGCAATTAGCCGTGCTTCATTTCAAAGTTTTGGACATGTCTTAGATCCTAAAGATGCGTTGATTGAAAATACAGAAAATCCTGGTATCATCTTATCACAATTCAATCCTTACACACTTGATTCAATTTTCTTCCAGTATGTTTACTTAAGAAATGCTGATAGCACGGATAACGATGTGGATGGAAATAACGAAGAGGTTATTGATACAGTATTTGTTGCATATTTTGCTAATGCAAATATCAGAAGAACTAATTTTACAGGTGGAGCTCAAGATAAAGTGAGTTTATTAAGATGGAATAATGCTGCTTTAATGCCTGCAGATTTAGTAAAAATCGATACATTCTTGCTTGGTAATGATAGAAGTAATTCTCCTTTTGATACCACATCAGCAAGTTCAAATGAAACTTTATTCGGAAGTAAATTTGCTCAATTAACTGCTCCTTCAGGTATAAATGTAAGTGCTGGTGGTTTAGTTGGTTTCACTGCTACATTCAAATCTGGTGTTAAAGCTGTTGTTAATGGAGATACTGCTGTAATTGTATATCAAAGAGATCCTTCTGTTAATCCAAATACATCTAGACGTGCAAACACATTTGGTACTTTATATTACTATAATGATGCAGCAAGTGGAGTTCCTTTCACTAACCCAACTTATTATAATTCTTGTCAATTTCAGCCACAATGGAATGCATACGGTCAGAATGCAAGCTGGACAGGTAATTACTTAGTTGGTCATGCATTTGCTGCTGATTTATTCTTGAACACAGCTTTCCACTTAACCAGCTTAAACGTTGGTGTTGCAGAAAACGATTTAGTTGCTATTAGCAGCGTATATCCTAATCCTGCAAATGGTAGCACTACTGTTAGTTTTAACTTAAAGCAAGCAGGTAATGTAGCGGTTAACATCACTAACTTATTAGGCCAAACTGTTGCTACAGTTAATTCTGGTAAATTAGCGGCAGGTAGCAACAACGTTAGCTTAAACTTAAGCAACATTAAAGCAGGTGTTTACTTTGTAAATGTATCTGTTGATGGCGTAAGCACAACTAAAAAATTAACTGTCACTGAATAATCAGTAATTAATAATAAAATATGAAGGCAGTCTCGATTATTTATCGAGACTGCCTTTTTTTATACAATTTTGTGTACTTTGCTGATGTAATATTGTCAATCCATGAGTAATCAAATTCATTTTAATAAGCGTACGATTGCCTATTTGGCACTAAATGTATTTGGGTTATTTATTGTGTATTTATTAAGCGATTTTATTACGCCATTTTTAGGGGCACTTATCTTTTTTGTATTGTTCCGTAAAATGATGAATTACATGGTTGAAAAGCGAGGATGGAAATCATCTACCAGTGCCATTTTAATTATACTCTTGTCATTTATTATTGTGTTGGTTCCGGTAATCACGTTCAGCAATTTGTTATATGGTAAAATTATTCAAATCGTTTCAAACCCCGAAACTATTATTGGCCCCCTAAAAGTATTGGATGCCAAGTTTCTAGAGTTAACCGGAAGGCAGTTATTTTCTCCCGAATTGATATCGACCATGCAAGATAAACTCGGACAAATTATCCCTTCGTTTATTAGTAAACTATTTGTGTTGTTGGGTAATGTAGGTATGATGTATTTTATGTTGTATTACATGTTGGTGCAACGCGATAACATGCAAAATGAAGTAAATAATTACTTGCCTTTTAACCATGATAACATTAAGGTATTGGCAGAAGAGTTAGAATCTCAAACATTATCTAACTCTATTGGTGTGCCACTAATAGCCACCATACAAGGTACTGCAGCAGGTATTGGTTATTGGATTTTTGGTATGGACGAACCCATATTTTGGGCGGTAATAACAGCCTTTGCTTCCATTATTCCTATTGCAGGCAGTACACTCATCTGGGCTCCTGCAGCTATTATTTTAATGGCCACAAACAGTTTATGGATGGGCTTAGGTTTAGCTGCTTATGGTGCTATAGTAGTTATTAATATAGATAATATTGCTCGTTTTACGATACAAAAGAAATTTGCTGACGTACACCCATTAATAACTGTATTCGGGGTAATTTTAGGGTTGAATTTATTTGGCATACCGGGTTTAATTTTCGGTCCGCTGATGTTATCTTATTTTATTATTTTTATAAAAATGTACCGCAGTGTTTATGTTAATATTGAAAACACCACGGCACAAGATAGATGATAATATTAATGCTTAACTAATTCCTCTAATGCAGGGCGGGTATAATAACCGGTACCATTGTAAGGGCGCTTACGGGGATGATTAAAACAAGGTTCGCTGCAAGCACCTTGCATTTCTTCGCTGCAGGTTTCACACATATTAAACTGCTCGTTACACTCCACGTTGGCGCAATTTAAATTGCGGAAGGTTGGACTACCACAATTTTTACAGTTGGCAATTGCCGTTGGATTAACGTTGTTAATTGGCACACTCACACGGCCATCAAAAACATATAACGAACCATCAAAGTCTTTACCTCCGGTATCTTTTGCGTAGCCAATAATTCCGTTGTGCAATTGATATACGTCTTTAAAACCTTGTTTAATTAAATAGGCCGAAGCCTTTTCACATTTTATACCACCGGTACAAACAGTAACTACTTTTTTGTCTTTATATTTTTCAAGTTCGGCTACCTTATTAGGAAACTCCCTGAAGGTTTCAATATCTAAAGTTACCGAGTTTTTAAAACGACCAAGGCGGGTTTCGTAATTGCTGCGCACATCAATAATCACTACATCCTCTTCTTCTTTTAATTTGGCAAATTCATCGCCACGCAAATGTTTACCGGTTTCTTTGGTAGGGTCAATTTCTTTCGGGTCTCTTAAGCCGGAATGAACAATCTCTGTTTTGTAACGCACATGTATACGGTTAAAAGCATGTTCATGGTGTTTATCAATTTTAAATTCTATACCCTGAAACATTGGGTCGGCCAATAAATGATCCATGTACTTTTTACAGTCTTCAATAGTTCCGCTTATTGTACCATTAATGCCTTCGTGGGCGATATAAATACGGCCTCTAATTCCAATTGATTTACAAAATGCCAAATGTTGCGGAACAAGTTCTTCCGCATTGGGTATAGATGTGTAGTGGTAATATGCGATTACCTGGTAGTTGTTTGTGCTGTTTTCCATATGCAAGATGGGTTAAACAATTAATTAATAAAGACGCAAATTTAATGGATAGAATTTAATTTGAAAATATGATTGAAGCTAGTTTTTGTGGTGTATAAACCAAAAATCCCCAACAAAACTGCCGGGGATTTTTAACTGATTTTTATCGGTGTTAAAACACCGGAAGTTTAATTACTTGCTGTTTTCCATCAGCTGATTGTGCTTGAATAAAATATACACCATCAGGTAATTCGCTTAAATCTATCTTTTTTTGTTGAGGTTCAAAACTCAATTGTTTAATTACTCTACCGTGTGCATCATATACCCAAATGGTTATGTTAAATTCTGTTTTAGGTTTGATGTTAAACTGTTTTCCTCCGGCCGGTAAAATACTTAACACATCATTATTTGTTTGTTCTAAATATGGTGGAATAATAACCTCCTTGCTCCATTTAAAACCACCGTCAATATCAAGTTGTTTAAGTTTATAAGCTACAGCACCATGCCCTGCATTTTTATCAGTAAAGCTGTAGTATTGCGCCTCACTGCTATTTATTTTGCCAATCACAAAATCTAACAATACCCAATTGGTGTTGGTTGCATCTTTTTTGTATACTTCAAACCCTTTGTTATTTTTTTCGCTGTATGTATTCCATTTAACAAGGGCTTCTTCTGCGTTTAATCTTTTAGCCGTTAAGCTACCAATACTAACAGGTAAAGCACTATTTACCGGTCCGTTTAATTCAACATTATCAATAGCTATACCTGCATCTGTTACGGTCACATCCGATTTAAAAATGAAGCGGAAACAAACCTGACTTTGTCCGGCAAATGCATTTGTGGTAAATGATTTTTGGGCAAAAGATGTCATAGTGGTAGCATTAGAAAAATAAGCTTGATTTTGAGGGAAAGGTCTACCGGTTGCTGTATTTGCATAATCGTACCAATTTGATGCGGTGGTTGTTCCCAAAGGCAACCAATTTGTGCCTTTATCAATGCTGTATTCAACCCTAAATCCATCCCACGTACTTTCTACTTTGTATTTGGTATAAAAGCTTAAGGTGTAATTTCCTGCTGCAGTACAATTAAAATTAGGAGTTAATAATTGTGCCTCGCTATTGTCAATATAATTTGTTGAAATTGAAGTTACCCATGCGTTGTTTCCTGAGAATGTTCCACTCTTACCGGCTATAGTTGAAAACCCTAGTTCAAAAGATGTTCCGCTTACGTTATTTGCTCCAAAATCATTTTGGTTGGTTTCAAAGCTTCCACCATCAGCAGCCAAATATGGTACACCTCTGTATGGTAATATTTTGATAAAGTTATTGATGGTTAAGGTTCCAGGGCCACCATTAATGGTTAATGTAACATTATAATTTCCTGCTGTAGTGTAATTTTTTACGGGGGCTGCTGCTGTGCTGGTTGTACCATCTCCAAAATTCCACAAGTAAGTAGTAGCACCAACAGAGTTAGACGTAAATTGAATAGGTGTGTTGATGTAACTTACTCTTTTATCAGCACTAAAATCAACATTTGCACTTGGGTTAAACGGACTAAAAACATCACTGGTAAATACACCTCGTCCGTGTGTTGCCGCAACAACCATTTTATCTGACTTACGTAATTTAAGCATATCAGTACGTGTATTACTTAAACCGCTGTTGGTTGGTTGCCAGTTTGTGGCTGTACTGTTCAGCGAATCGGTACTCCAAACACCCAATTCGGTTGCTATTAAAACCTGATGAGGTCTGTTTGGATTCATTAACGCCCATCGTATAGGCATATCGGGTAAATTACCCTCCACACTTGTCCATGCTATACCACCATTACGTGTTTCCCAAATGCTATTTACACCATAACTGCTATAAACGATAATTACGTGGTCGTCATTTCCATCTTCTACTTCAATACAATTCACGTATCCCGCAGGTAAACCACTTGGGTTAATGAGTGTACCGGCCACTGTGCCACTTGCACTATGTGCGTTATCAACCCGCACTACCCTTCCACTGCTGGTGCCAAAATAAACACGTCCTAAAATATTAGGTGATACTTTTACAGCACTAACCATAATGTTATTGAGGGCTGTAACTGTCACCGTGGTGGTTGTATTCCCAGTTTGTGGATTACTCCATCTTAAATAATTACCCCCAGCATATGCCGCATACATGATGTTTAAGGAATCGTCATAGTCTGTTGGGTTAATAAACCTTCCTGTTCTGGTGCCAAAAGTTAAACCTGAGCCACTAAAACTGTTACCGCCATTGGTACTTCTGTAATATGCGTTATATACGTAGGAAGTAAATTGGTAGGCCGGTTGGTTTTGATCAATGTGGCAAAATGCACCATCGCCTCCTGTTACTTCAGTGGTGTTGTTTATTCCACTTTGTGTAAACCTATGCGAGCCGTTATCTTGTGCACCTGCTAAGTAAAAGTTATTGGTAGTAGGATGAATATCGGCAGCATAAAACTGTGTGGTATTATAATTAATTTCTTTTGTACTAATAGTTGGGATAGTAGCTGTAGCATTGGAACTTCTGTATATTCCACCATCATTGCCAAAATAGATAACGCTGGAGTTTCCTGGTTCAAACAGCGCTAAATGTTGGTCCGCGTGCACTTCCTGAAATCCAAAACCTCCATACCAATGAGAAACTTGCTGCCATGATGCACCTGAATTGGTGGTTTTAAACAAGTCTATTCCTCCCACATAACAAACATTTACGTTGTTAGGATCAGTGGCAATAGAAATATCATACCACCCTTGTGAACGAGAAATATCGTTATCTGGAATACCTCCGTCAGCATCGTTAGGGTATGCCGTTGTGGTATCAAAATTATTACCGGCATTGGTGCTGCGAATAATCGATCTGATAATTCCGCCCGACTCAATAATTCCCCATACTACATTGGTATCAACTTCGGTTACGGCAAGTTCAATTTCGCGTCCAATTGTTAACCCATTAATGGTACGTGGTGTAGTCCATGTTGCACCGTTATTAAACGATTTATGTATAGTTCCGGAACTTGCACCACCGTTGTTCATGGTAACATATAGTGTTCCATTTCTCATGCGTTCAATATCTTCTGCATCATTACCTCCTGCCGATGAAATACCTGTACCCAATACTTTTGTCCAGGTAGTTCCTCCATTAACCGAACGGTATAAACCGGTGCGCGTAGCTGCTAAAATGGTATCGCCATTGCCAAGTGCAAATACTCTGTTGCAATAGTAATAATTGCTGTTGTTGGTTGATGTCAATTGAGTCCAAGTGTTTCCACCATTTGTACTTTTCCAAATACCCAATCCTCTTACAGCATCAGCATTGTTATTGCCTTCTCCTGTGCCAAAATACATCACTTGCGGGTTGCCTGGTGCCTGTGTAATGCATGAAATAGCCATGTTGTCGAAAAAGTCGTTTTGATTAATCCATGTAGGACTGACTTGCGTAATGTCGGTTGTTTTCCATAATCCGCCTGCTACACTTCCCGACCAAATGGTTTTGCGTGTGGCATCATTTAAATCAACCAAAATTGCGCGTGTACGGCCACCGCAGTTTCGCGGTCCGCGTTCAACCCAATTAACTCCCGGGATAGCCGCTTTACCTTTTATTTTGTTCAACAATTGTTCTTTGTATTCAAACGCTTTTAACAAGCGCTCTTTGGGCACTTCACCTAATTCAGGATCCATGGTCATTTCGTTTTCTTGTGCCCAAGCCAAATCCATGCGGTCTTTTTTAGGAACCTTTTGTTGTGGTTTATGTACAGGTTTAAACGTGTAGGTTAGTACGGAAAAAAATCCGATGATACAAATGCTTAAAAAGAGGGTGACAGCAGTAAAATGTTTTGTCATTTATTGGTGTTTAGTGAGTTGTAGTGTTGTACAAGTATAATGTAATAACTTAAGTTTAAAAATTAAAATGTACATGATAAACAGTGTTAAACAAAATTTTACAATAGGTGTTTTGGTCATTTCATTGCTATGATCATTTTTCCTTTTTGTAACTTAATATGATTACACATAAATTGCCGCCTATGTTTAAACACCTTACTTTAATAATTGGCGCTATTTTGATCAGTATCGTTTCATTGGCGCAAATGGGCGAATACCGCAGCGCTTCAAATCCTTATTATTGGAAAAACCGCAAGCCTTTTGATGGTTATTGGCAGCAAGATGTGCATTACAGTATCAAAGTTACATTGTACGATTCGCTTGATATTGTTGGAGGTAAAGAGGAGTTGGTTTATTACAACAATTCTCCCGATACACTAAAGGAGGTGTACTTTCATTTATACCAAAATGCATTTTTAAAAGGTGGTTACCTAGAGCAGCTTAACTTGGCCAATAACTTTCATCAAAAATTTGGCAAATACGAAACTGCCGGTAAAGGTACCGAGATAGAAAGTGTAATTGTAAAACGTATTCGTATGGGCGGACAGTCTGTTGATGCACAAGGTCAACAAATGGCTGCTGATCCATTGATTGAGAAAATTGAGATTAAGCCGCAATTAGATTTCAGTATTATGAAGGTAGTATTGGATGAGCCCATATTGCCTCATGCTTCTCTTTCATTTGAAATAAAATTTAAAACATATTTTGATGCCGGAGGAGACCAGCGAAGGCGCATGAAAACTTTTGATGCCTACGGAAACAAACATTTTGATGGCGTGCATTGGTATCCGCGTATTTGTGTATATGATAGAAAATTTGGTTGGGAAACGGATCAACATTTAGGTAAGGAGTTTTATGGTGATTTTGGAACATTTGATGTACAACTTACTATGCCTAGCCATTATGTTATGGATGCAACAGGTGTATTAACCAATAGAGAAGACGTTTTACCTGCCGATTTACGTGCAAAACTCGATATTAAAAATTTTAAGGATAAACCACTTTACGAAAAACCATCTGTTGTTACAGCCAACGATGGTACTTTTAAAACATGGCGTTTCAGGGCAATTAACGTGCACGATTTTGCATGGACGGCCGATCCAACATATCGCATAGGCGAAGTTAATGTAAAATTACCCGGTGGTAATATTGTTCAGTGCATCTCATTGGCTCAAGAACCTCATGCTGCTCGTTGGCAAGATGCAGCCTTGTTTGCTGCCAAGGTTATTGAAGTTTACTCACGCGATTTTGGTTTGTATGCTTACCCTAAAATGATTGTTGCCGATGCACGTGATGGCATGGAGTACCCAATGTTAACTTTAGATGGTGGTTTATCTCCGGGTTATTACGGATTGTTTGCACACGAAATTGGCCATAACTGGTTTTTTGGTATGGTGGGTAATAACGAAACTTATCGTGCCAGTTTAGATGAAGGGTTCACGCAGTTCCTTACCCATTGGGCCATGACGCGCTTAACCAAAGAACAACCAACTACTTCTAACAAAGGTTATGTGGCTAAAAACTATCAGCCTTTACCGTTATTGGATCAAAACGTGTATAACGGTTATTTCCGTGATGCCATTAATAAAAGCGATATGCCTTTAAACACCCATAGCGATGATTTTAATGGTGCGTTACATCATGGTGGTGGATACGGTAATGTATACTACAAAACAGCTACCATGTTGTATAATTTGCAATATGTGTTGGGCGATACTCTATTCTCAGGTGCCATGCAACATTATTTCAACCAATGGAAAATGGCGCACCCTTATTTTGAAGATTTTAGAAACAGTATCATTAACTACACGCATGTTGACTTAAACTGGTTTTTCGACCAATGGATGGAAACTACCAAAACCATTGATTACGCTATAAATGGAAGACCACAACGCGTGTATGAGCAAGATGGAAAACCTTCGGATGTTTATGTGGTTAAATTAAAACGAAAAGGTACCATGCAAATGCCTGTTGATTTAATGGCATACAGCAAGGATGGAAAAATTTACACCACTACTATTAGTAATACTTACTTTTTTAAACATTCAAATGATAGTGTTAAATTCCGTAACAGATGGTTTGGTTGGGGTAACTTAAATCCAACTTATTATGCCACAGTTTATTGTCCGGGTGGATTGAAAAAAGTAAGCATCGATACCACTTATCGTTTGGCTGATGTAAACCAACTAAACAACAGCACAAAATTTCCGGTTAAGTTTTCGTTCGATCACCACATCAAAAATCCGTTAACACGCAGGCATTATATTTTAAAATGGCGTCCTGATTTATGGTATAACAGTGTTGATGGCATAAAAGCAGGTTTACATCTAAACGGCAACTATTTCAACTATAAACATATTTTTAGGGCTACTGCATGGTATAATACCCAAGTTTTAAGAGATGAAAAATATACCGTACATCAACCCATTAATTATTTTTTTAGCTACCAAAATAATATTGCCCGTGACTTTAATTACAACATTCAATCACGTTTGTTAGATGGGTTATGGATGCATCAGGCCGGTATTCAGAAAAAGTATGGCAGAAATATTTTTACTGCGTATTTTAAGAGCATGTACCGCAATGAGGTGACTGATTTGGCTTATTTGTTATACCCAAATTCGTGGAATGCAGGTAAGTATAACAATACCCTTAATTTAGAATACACACGTGCGTATGTATACAAACGTGGTACCGGACAAATTGCTTTGGGCATGCGTAACACTGCCTTAGGAAGTGATTACAATTATGCCAGTATTCATTTAACTGTTATAAACGACAATCAACTCGGCAAGCTGGATTTTAGAACACGCGTGTTTGCGCAATACATGACCGGTGATAATGTTGCCCCGGAAAGCAAACTAAACGTAGCAGGAGCAAACAGTGAGCAATTGATGGATAACAAATATTTACGTTCGGTAGCCTTTGTGCCTACAAATTGGTTAGGTTATGGTGCTAATGTAAATCACTTGCATTATGGTGGCGGATTAAACGTGCGTGGTTATGCTGGTTATGCTTTGCCAAATGCTGTAGGTGCAAACCAAGTATTGATGTACACAGGTATGAGTGGTGCAAGTTTTAATGGTGAGTTGGAGTTAGATAAGTTGGTGAAATTTGCGCCTAAGTATTTAAGAGATTATCTACACCTTGATGTGTATTTGTTTGGTGATGCCGGTGTGTTACAAAACAAATTTATAGCAGGAGAATATGGTTTAACATCAGCTAAAACAGTTACCGGAAACCTACTGGTAAGTGCAGGTACAGGGGCGGTTTTAACCATTAAAAGATGGGGTAAGTTAGATGAAGTTAAACCACTGGCAATACGTTTTGATGCGCCATTGTTTTTAAATAATACACCTTACGTAGACAGTGCAAGCTTAAAATTCAGATGGATAATAGGAGTGAGTAGGGCCTTTTAAATAAGATAAAAATGAAAAATATAACAAGACCAAAAGCGGGTGAGTACCCCGAGTATTTTGAAAAATATTACAGCAAATTGCCTGCAGAGGGAAATTTGTTCGACTTGATGACCAAAAGTAACATGGACACCATTGATGTGATAACCTCTGTTGATGGAGAAACGCTGGAGTTTAGGTATGCTGAAGGGAAATGGAGCATTCGTGAAATAATACAACACCTGATGGACAGCGAACGTGTATTTGCATACCGTGCCATGCGAATTGCACGTGGTGATAAAAGTGAAAATCCGGGTTACGATGAAAACGTTTATGCGGCAAACAGCAATGCCGATAGCCGTAACATAATGGATATGGTGCGCGAATTCAGTTTACTTCGTGCAAGTACCATTGAACTATTTAAAAGTTTGAGTGAAGAAGGACTTCAACAAGTGGGTTTTGCCAACGGATACAAAGTAACTCCTGCAGCAATTGGTTATGCAATTGTAGCGCATGAGATGCATCATTTAAAGGTAATAGAAGAAAAGTACCTGCCGCATTAATTGTAACAGAAAAAGCCGTTTTAAAAAACGGCTTTTTTGTTCATGTGAAATTATTTCTTGTTGTAATAGTATATCCTACCGTTAAGTGCCTCACAAAGCAGTTCCATGTCTTCCCAAGCTTTTTGTGCCAGAGAGCCTTTAATACCAGAGTTGTTAACTTCTAATGGCCCGTTGGTAATCTCCGATTTGGTTTTTATTTCACCTTTCGGTGTAAAAATCACAAAGTAACCACTGTCCGTTTTTGTCCCGATTGCATTAAGGGTAATCTCTGTGATGTTTAAAGTTTTTGGTACACTGGTAACATTAAATCCGTTCAAATCATTGCTGGCAATAATGTATCCATGCATGGTCATCTGTACCACTACTTTCGATCGACAAGTGTTTAATGAAGTATCCTTTAACAAAACCGCAATTTTATTCGATTTTTTAGGCGTGGCAACTGCGCTCCAAGATCCGTCTTGAGCAAATGCTACATTGGTTAGTAGCAACAAGGTAATAAGCGTTTTCATAGATGTTATTTAAATAGTTTTTAATAGCATTCATTACTTCATATCAATGGGGTAATCAATATGAAAAAAACACTTACATCAGGGAAGGGTAGCGCAATATAGGTGTATACTTTTTAATTTCATTATTCGTTTTAAAATTTAACAATCAAATAATAAAATGAATTTTAAAGGATAGCATTTTGGAACTATCGGTTTTGTAACGTATGAACGAAACCGCGTAAAATAAAAAAGCCACCTATTGGTGGCTTTTGGTGGGAGCAACAGGGTTCGAACCTGTGACCCCCTGCTTGTAAGGCAGGTGCTCTGAACCAGCTGAGCTATGCTCCCTTCTAACAAAGCGGTGTCTTTTTTTAAGTACCGTTCTTGTTTTGAGGTGTGCAAAGATAAGTTTGATGTTTATAAATACAAACGCATGCTAACTTTTTTTTCAAAATATTTGCAACCTACTGAACCTCAAAAACTATATTTTAACCAGTAATGCAAAATAAACCGCTTAAATACCTTCTGTACTCTATAGTTGCATTTCTTTTACTTGCTGCAGGTCTTATTGTATACCTGCTGGCTAATAAAAATCAAATTAAGAGATACGCGCTTGATCAGCTAAATGCGCAGTTAGACGCAAAAATCACTATTAATGATATAGATATTACCCTGTTTAAGCAGTTTCCTAAAGTGAGTTTAGACATGCATTTGGTGCGCATTACCGATCCTAATCAACCCAAACAATACCTTTTACAAGCCGAACACGTATACATTGGGTTTAATATTTATGATATCCTTCGTAAACAATACAACATTAAACTTATTGCCATTGACAGTGCTCAGCTTAACTTATACACCGATTTAGCAGGGAAGTCTAACTTTAATATTTTAAAACAAGATACCACAACAACTTCCAGCCAAAGCTTTTTATTGAGTTTAAAAGAAGTGAAATTAAATCAGGTGAACTTGGTTTACCTGAACAGGGCCAACAAACAACACCACGATTTACGTTTACAAAACATTATTTTAAGTGGTGATTTTAGCAGCATTGGGGAGTCTATTAACTGCAAAGGATTGGTTTATGCTCGTAAGATAAAAGCAGACAGGTTCCAGTTTGCAAAAAATAAGTTACTTACCTTAGATATAGCTTTAGCCATTAATAATCAAACAGAAACCTATACGTTCACTAGAGGGTTTATTGATGTAGATATGTTGCAATTAAACTTAGAAGGCAGCATTGTTAATAAACCTAAAGCCACTTTGTTTGATGTAAAAGTAGGCGCGCGCAAATTAGATATTCAATCGATGCTAAGTTTATTACCGGGTAGTGTAAGTTTACCTTCCGATTTAGAAAGTGAGGGTGAGTTGTATTTTAACGGGTTGATTAAAGGTGAAGTATCTGAAAAAAAATCACCTCAAATTTCGTTTACATTTGGTGTTAAAAATGGTAAGTTGCAAAAAGGCGATGGTTTGAGTTTGAATAATATCAGCTTTTCGGGAGAGTTTAGTAACGGCCCCAAACAAAATGCACAGCAGAGTTTTGTCAAGCTAAATGATTTGAAATTTACCCTAAATAAAGATGACGTAATGGGTAGTTTAACCATTACAGATTTTACCAATCCAAGGTTAACTACCAACTTAAAAGGCAGTTTAAATGCATCAGATTTGGTCGCTTTCATTAAATCAAACCAAATAAAACAAGCGCACGGGAACGTAAAGTTTGATGTTAATTTTGATGGGTTGTTGGCCAATGTAAGCACTGCCAATTGGTTGCAAAACAAAGCGAACGGTAGTGTTGATGTGAATTTAACCAACCTAGTTTTTGGCGAAAATGGCAATAAAATTGATGTGTTTAATGCGTTGTTTACGGTTAACGGAAGAGATATTGATATCAATAAATTGGAAACAAAAATTAACCAATCGGATGTGAAGATAACGGGCGCATTGAAAAATTTAATTCCATACTTATTGATTAAAAACGAAAAGCTAAACGCACAAATTACTTATCAATCAAACCAATTGGATATTAATAATTTCGCGGTGTTCAGTTCGCCTTCAAAAGATACATTGCAAGCGGGTTTTGCTTTACCTGATAACATTACGATAGAAGCCAATGTGAGTGCAAACAAACTGATGTATAATTTATTTACGGCCCAAGATGTAAAAGCAAAGTTGTTTTGGCGCGAGAAAATTATTTCAGTTGAAGACTTCTCGGCTCAAACCATGGAAGGTTCTATTCAGTTAGACGGACAAATTGAAAATGCACCTGATGGAAGATTTTTGATTACTGCATCATCAAACCTGAAAGGAATAAACATTACCCGATTATTTAAAGAGTGTAACGACTTTGGTCAAAAAGAAATCACGCAAAAACACTTAAAAGGTAAACTAAGTGGAGAGGTTAATTTTGTTGGGGTTTGGAGTAACAACTTTACGTGTGATTTAAATAAACTATATGTATTAAGTAAAATAAAAGTAAATAATGGTGAATTGGTAAACTATGAACCGCTTAATGCTTTGGGCAAATACATTGATGTAAATGAACTTCGCAACTTGAAATTTGCCGATTTAGATAATACCATCGAGATAAAAAATAAAACCATTTTCATTCCTCAGTTTGATATTAAAAATAATGCTTTAAATATCACCCTTAGTGGTTCTCATACTTTTGGTAATGTGGTTGATTACAAAATGAAAATTAAGTTAAATGAGTTGCTTAAAAATAAACGTAAAAAATCAAATAATGAATTTAACGAAGAAGAAGCTACAGCCGATAGAGGTGTTAACTTATACATGAGTATGAAAGGCCCGATAGATAAAGTTACTATAAGTTACGATAAGGTGGGCACCAAGCAAAAAATCACACAAGAACTTAAACAAGAAAAACAAAACATTAAAGAACTTTTAAAGAAAGAATTAGGTCTTGATGATAAAACTAAATCGGATATCAAAGAAAAACAAAAGGATGATGAAGAGTTGGAGTTTGAAGCCGAATAATGGTTAGTTTAAATATTTAGCCACAATTGGCATTCGTCTTCCCGGACCGAATGCTTTTGACGATACACGCAATACAGGCGGTGCTTGTATGCGTTTCCATTCATTACTATTTACCATGCGTAATACACGTTTTACCAATGCTTCATCAAAACCTAAAGCAATAATTTCTTTAGGGCTTTTACGCAGTTCTATATACAAAGCTAATATAGCATCTAGTGTATCATAATCCGGTAACGAGTCACTGTCTTTTTGATCGGGACGTAACTCTGCTGATGGTGCTTTGGTGATGGTGTTTTGAGGGATTACTTCACCATTGCGGTTAATATAATCGGCCAGTTGGTATACTTCTGTTTTGTATAAATCACCAATCACAGAAAGACCTCCGCACATATCCCCATATAAGGTTCCATAACCTACAGCCAATTCGCTTTTATTTGATGTATTTAATAAAATATAACCAAACTTGTTACTCATGGCCATTAAAATTACACCACGGCTGCGCGATTGCATATTTTCTTCGGCAATATTAAATGGCAAACCATTAAAAAGTGGTTGTAAGGTATGGCTTAAAGCCTGGTAAGTTTCTTCAATATTTATGGTATCATATGGGGTGCCTAAATTCTCTGCAAGTGCAATAGCGTCATCAATGCTGTGTTGACTTGAATATTGAGAAGGCAATAAAATAGCACGTACGTTTTCTGGTCCCAGTGCTTTTGCTGCCAAACAAATCACTACGGCCGAATCGATGCCCCCACTTAATCCCAATATGGCTTTGGTAAATCCTTGTTTCAAGAAATACTCGCGTATACCCAAAACCAATGCATGGTGTATGCGTTCTATTGGGGTACTTAATGCAAGTGTTACCGGTTGTATAGGTTTAATTTCCGTTTTACCGTTGTGTGATGTGAATGTATAAATGCGTTGTTGTTCTTCAAAAGGCGTGATGTTATCTATTACCTCTGCTTGTTGATTAACAACCATACTTCCACCATCAAAAATAAGTTGGGTTTGTGCACCAATATGATTCACATAAAACAACGGAATGTTGTATTTAGTTACATTGGTTTGCATTACCCATGTTCGTGTTTCCTGCTGATTTTTGTTAAATGGCGAAGCCGCAATATTAATCATCAAATCAGGTTGCTGTTTAATCAACTCATCCATTGGATTAATTTGGTACATGGGGTTATCATCAACATTCCACAGGTCTTCGCAAACGGTAAGTGCTATTTTTACGCCATTAAAATCAACAACTTCAAAACGATTGTTTGGTTCAAAGTACCTGTACTCATCAAAAATATCGTAGTTAGGTAATAAGGTTTTATGCCTTACCGCAGCCACCTTTCCCTCAGCAAGTAAAAATGCGGAGTTAAATAAATCTTTACCTTTTATGTTTGGGTTTTTACTGGGCGAACCAACAATTGCAGCGATGCCGTTACAATGTTGGGCTATTTGATTCACGCTTTGTTGGCATTGTTCAATAAAGTCATCAAACTCCAAAAAATCGCGAGGTGGGTAACCACACACACACAATTCAGAAAATACAATTAGATCGGCACCGGCCTGTTGTGCCTTTTGTATATGGGTAATAATTTTTTGTGTATTGTAATCAAAATTACCGGTGTGGTAATCTAATTGTGCAACAGCAATGGTAAGTTGTTTTAAGCTCATTAAAATAAAACACCAATGTTTAAACTTACCGCATTCATTCTGGCTTTCCAGTTGTCTTCAACCGCGAAGTTATTCAGTGCGTTGTTGTATCTTACTCCGGCTACTAACTGTGTAGTGCCAAATATATTGTATTGAATACCTGCTCCAATTACCATTGCGGTTCTAAAAAACACCGCATCATCATCATATTTTACAGGTGGGTTATCGTTTGATTCAATGCCGTACTCATCTTCTTTATCAGGATTGTTTACGTTTACATCAGATAAATCAATCGAGCTGTTTTTAATATCAGCTTTAGCCCTAACCAATGCACCTAAGTCTAAACCAAACTCGGCAAAGTAACGGAAGTAGCCAATTTCGTTGGTACGCATACGCAACATTAATGGCACACTAATATACTGCGTGCGGTATTTGTAATTTACATCTTCGTAATTAGCGGCTGTTCCTCCACGTGTAATTTTCGAATCTTTAACAGTTAAATCACCTGCATAACTTGCTACAGCAATCTCTGTGGCAAAGGCATAATTTTCAGTAAAGTAGTAATCAAACATTAAGCCGTATGCGGCATTTGGTTTGCTTCCACTCGAAGAAATACTCTTACTTTCAGTTGTTACCCAAGTAATTTGTGGGGCAATTTTTAAGCCCAATTTTATTTGCGCGTGTGCTGCTGATGCAAAAGCACCAATAATACAGCAGGTAGTAATCAACTTCTTCATTATAATTGCAAGATGTTTAGTAAAAACTTTGGCAATATAGCTATATGGGCGCTAATATGTATCGCCTTTATTATTTCGTCATGCGGTGGTTGTAATAAAACTCAATTTAATCACCCTAGGGCGGCAATTGAAGCACCTTTATATCCGGTTAAAATGCAGCGTTTTGATAAAGAGCTTTTTGAGGCCGATACTGCCCATTTAACGGAGTCTTTGCATGCATTATCAAATAAGTATGGGGTGTTTTATACTTCTTATGCAAACGATATCATGCGCATGCCTTTTATGCCTGAGGATAGTCTGTTTGTAAGGCCTATGCGTATGCTTTTAGGGATTGAACGTTTGCAAGAGCTACATCAAATTGTTGATAGTAACTTTAAAGATGTAAGCGATTTGGAGCAAGACTTAAGTGTTGCTATGGGTATTTATCACCAAGAGTTTCCGCAAGCCGTTGTTCCTAAATTTACAACCTTTATTAGTGAGTTTGGTAACGGGAATGTTATTTATGATAGCATGTTGTGCATTGGTTTAGATTTTTACATGAACCAAAGGTTTGGTGACTTTTATCGCAGTTTGGATATGCCAGAGTTTATGATTGCAAAGATGCAGCGTAATTATATTGTTCCTAATACCATTAAATCATTGGCCATTGGTTTAACCGATTATCAAACCACAAAAGACAAGCGTTTTTTGGCACAAATGATTGTTGAAGGTAAAATCAGGTATTTTATGAAGGCTTTGTTGCCCAATGTTGCCGATACAATAGTAATGGGCTACACCAACGCACAGTTAGATTGGTGCCAACAACATGAAATAGATATCTGGACTCATTTTATCGATAAAAATATGCTTTACGAAAGTGAACCCGGGAAGTTCATGCGGTACTTAAATGATGGTCCGTTTACAGTTGCTGAAGATGTACCTAAAGAGTCGTCTCCGGCAATTGGAGCATGGGCCGGATGGCAGATTGTAAATCATTACATGGCACAAAATCCCAAGGTTACTTTACATGAACTTATGAACGAAACAGACTTTGAGAAGATTTTGAAATTGAGTAAGTACCGTCCGAAATAACATTGCTTTTTACACGCTATAACTACTGTTAGTCTTGATATAGTACATGTAGAATAAAATAGTGGTGATGGGTTAATAAATCAAATACCTTGGTTGCTCAACCCTATATATATGAAAGACATAAACATTGCTGTTTACTTGGTATCCGGTGTGTGTTTACTCTACTTGGTTTTGATGTACATCATTCAGAAAGTAAAATCGAGTAAACAATCTTATGCAGTTACAAAGGCTCAAAACGAATATAACGAAGCCAAAGCAGCTCTAGAAGAAAATAAGAAAAAATTAATTGGTTTAATTGGCGAAGTATACGGTAATAGTTATGCCCACATGGTAAGTATGGGTAGTTTATGGCAAGGTATGCCAATGAATTTGTTGATGCTAGCAAAAGGTAAAGCCAATAATGTAAAACAAACAGCCGATACCAATGCAATTACCCAAATTTGGACTTATTCGTTGTTTGATGAAAAATCAGGAAAACATACTCCAAATTTCGAAGTAGTGTTAAAGAATGGTTTAGTAGAAAGTTGGACTGAATTGGTTTAAATCAAATAACGCATGTCATTTAAAAACTATTATGATATTTTAGGTATTGATTCGGATGCTGATACCGCTGAGATTAAAGAAGCATTTAGGGTCATGACAGCTCGTTACAGTTCATCAACCAATAAGATGGACGACTTTAGTCAAACGATGCTGAAAAATTTAAATGAAGCAGTTGAAGTATTGGCCAACCCGGAGAAACGAAAAGCATACGATGAAACACGTGTGTTATTAGACGACTCCATGCGACTGTCGGCTGTACACCAAGGCATAAAACCACAAGATGCAAGCAGAATTGCTGAGTCCATTTTAAAGCACTTTGAACAAGAAAAACGTTTGAAGGCCAAACACGAAAGTTTATTGTTGGTTAAAAATGCTCCACCCGCCAAACATTTTACTTCGGTAAAAGTATTCTTATGTTTACTTGTAATTGGTGCAACAACCTTCTATTACCATCCGGATAAATTTGATTTTATAAAGGGGACTCCCGAACACGAGCAACGTGCTTACGAGTGGTATACAATGGATACCACCTTAATTTATGCCAAGCCCAAAACCAAATCAAAAGTAATACATGGTGTTCCTGCGCACACGGGTTTTAATGGTATTAGCGAAACAACGTTTTACATCAAAATAACGTTTACGGATGCTAATGGAAAAAGCCGTGAAGGTTTCATCAAGAAAAAAGAATTGGAGAAAAACAGAACACTAATTTATCCAACCCCTTAACTAATCCAATCTATATTTAATTCTTGGGCGAGTTTTTTTAAATCTTCAACCACTAAACTATTCAAAGGAATTCCATTTGCCATACGTTCTTTGTGGTGCGCAAATTCAGGTTCTCCGGGAATAATAACCGGTTGATTGATATTTATTGGTGTTGCACTTTTAAAGCGATCAATCCAGTTGTCCATGTGGTGTTTAAATTCGTTTGCAGGTCTAAATGCATCAATACGCATTGCCCCAACAAAATGTCCTATTCCTTTTCCTGGTAAGTCGGGTAGGGGATTTAAAAACGCCACAAATGGTGGCACCCATGGTCCATAATTTGCACCACTTAATACGGCACTAAAAATATCCACTACAGCACTCAACCCAAAGCCTTTATGTCCGGCTTGTGTATCTCCGCTTCCTAAAGGTTGTAAAACACCACCATTTTTTAATGCATTTGGATCGGTGGTATCATTACCTTCTTTATCAATAATCCATCCTTTGGGTATTTGTTTATTGGCGCGTTGTGCAATTTCTAATTTACCATTTGCAGCAGTTGATGTAGCCAAATCAACCACTACAGGTTGGTGTTTGCCGGCCGGAAAAACATAGCACATGGGGTTTGTGCCCAACATACGTTCTTTGCTGTTTGTTGGCGCTACCAAAGGGCTTGCGTTAGTCATGGCAATACCAATCATGTCGTGTTCTAAAGCCATCATCGCATGGTAAGCAGCAATGCCAAAATGGTTTGAGTTTTGTATGCCAACCCAGCCTGTACCTACTTGTTTTGCTTTATCAATGGCTATTTGCATGGCTTTAGGTGCCACCGTTAAACCTAGCCCTTCATCAGCATCTATTGTTGCAGTGGATGGTGTTTCGTGTAAAATTTTTATCACCGGATTCATGTTGGCACGCTTGGCGTTGTATAACCTTACATAACCCGAAAGTCTTGCTACACCATGCGAATCAATACCTCTTAAATCAGCTGTAAGCAGCACATCAGCGGCAAGTTTAGCTTCGCTTTCTGGCATGCCGCATGTTAAAAAAACATGTTTAGTAAAAGTGTGTAGTTTATTAAAATCAAAATTCATGATAACAGTAAAACTAGTTGAAGTTTGTGGATAGGATAATGGTGATGTAACTATTAAAGCCCTTGTGCCAACACATCAGCTATGTGCAAGGTTTTAATAGGTAAGTTTTTTTGTTTGATAAAACTATCCATCTGCATCAAACAACTAAAGTCGGTGCTGATAATGTATTCGGCTCCTGTAGCCATTGCATTTTCAACTTTTTGTTCGGTCATGGCAACAGAAATGGCTTCATTTTTAACAGCAAAACTTCCACCAAATCCGCAGCAGGTTTCACAATCTTTCATCTCAATAATTTGTAAACCTTGTACCTTATCCAATAATTTTCTGGGTTGAGATTTGATGTTACATTCACGTAATGCACTGCACGAATCGTGGTAGGTGGCTTTTGCAGTAAGCATACTTCCCAATTCTTCCACTTTCATCACATCAATTAAAAACTCACTCAGTTCAAAAATCTTTTTTTGAAGTTGTCTGAATCTATTATGGTGTGATGAGTTTTGGAACAAAAAATCGTAAGAGTTTCTAATCATGCCAACACAACTTGCCGAAGGACTTACCATGTAACGATTGATGTCGGCTTCAGATAAAAACTTAACGCCAACTTCGCGGGCTTCATCCCAAAAACCTGCATTAAAAGCGGCTTGTCCGCAGCAGGTTTGTTCAACATTGTAGTTAACATGACATCCCGCTTTTTCTAATACCTTAATGGTATTAAATGCAGTTTCGGGTCTTAATTGATCAATGAAACACGGTATAAATAAATCAACTTTCATATGTTGTTTATGGATGAAGTGTTTTAAAATTTTTAATACGTACCAGGAAAGATAACCCGATAATAAAATATATAGCTAATGCAACAATACTCAATCGCATGTTGCCTGTTATATCAGCAATAATACCATAACTAAACGTACCTAACACAATGGCCGATTTTTCGCATACATCATAAAAACTAAAATACGAGGCATGATTAGGTGTGTTGTCGGGAATTATTTTAGCAAAGGTACTTCTAAACATTGATTGTATGCCACCCATTACCAAACCAACTACTGCTGCCAATCCGTAAAATCCGTATTCGGTTTGTACATTGTATGCCACTCCACATATGCCAATCCAAATAACCACCATAATTAATAAAGTATGGATGTTACCTAGTTTTTCGCTTATACGTGCAAACCCCCATGCCCCAATAATGGCAATGAGTTGAATGATAAGCACTGTTACAATTAGGTCGGCTGTTTTTAGCTTTAGTTCTTGCGAACCAAACAAGGTTGCCACATACATAACGGTTTGTAAGCCCATGCTGGTAAAAAAGAATCCCCACAAATAACGTTTAATGTGGTTGTGGGTGTTGGTTCCATTTATTTCTTTCCAAACATTTTTAAGCTCATTAAAACCTTTGCTTAAAATATTCCCGGTGTAGTTTTGGTTACGTAATTTTTCGGGCAAACGTTTAAAAGGAATTTGTGCAAAGCCCATCCACCAGATCCCTACAGATACAAAAGACAATTTACTGGCCATACCTTCATAATAACCCTTCGCTTTTTTTAACGCATCTGCTTCACTCAATCCACTTTGAACAAATTCTTGTGTTTTGGCTGCAACAGGAAAAAGTAATTCGGGAAACATAATGTTAACCAAATTAATGATGAGCAAAATAACGCTGCCAATATAACCCATGCTAAAGCCGCGTGCACTCACCCTGTCAAACATATCTTCGGTAACAATTTCGGGTAAAAAAGCATTGTAAAAAACAATACTTCCACCAAATCCTACCAAACTCAGTATAAATAAACTCAGGCCGTAATAAATATTTTGTGCATCAAAAAAATACATCAACATGCAACTGATGCTACCTAAGTAACAAAAGAATTTGAGGTAAGCTTTTTTGTTTCCTTTAACATCTGCTATACCTGATAAAATGGGACTGAAGATAGTAACAAGTAAAAAACCCAACGACAATGAGTAGGAATACAATGCTGTATTGGCAAACTGATGACCAAGAAAATTAATGTAGTAAGGACCATCAGGCGGTGCGCCATTACTAATGGCTGCTGCTTTGCTCATGGCCTCGTAATAAGGAGGGAAAATGGCCGTAGCAATGGTTAACGAAAATACCGAGTTGGCCCAATCGTACATGGTCCAACCAAAAATTATTTTTTTGTTGTTAAGAGGCGCACTCATTACTTGCAAAGTATAAAAAACAAGTAACAGTTTGCACTGCACAGGCAACAAGTTATTGGTAATTTATAAACAATGCCTGAGTGCGCTTCTTGGTGTTAAATAAGTTCTATTTTTTGTATGGCATGCAGCGGAATCATTAACCCACTTTTTAAGGTAATCACATCATCACTTGCAGCCCAAACGGTTGTTTCTACTTCTAACAATCCATTCTGACTCATAAAAAATATTTTGCTTTTACCTTTACTGCTGTTGCCTAGTACCATCGCTTTTTCTACTTGTTCTCTTCTGGCGTCACGCTCTTCTTTGGTGTTCAATACATCATAGCTAACAAACTTAATAGAGGGTAATTCTTCTTTCTCGATAATTTTAACTGATTCCATACATAGATTTTTTGGTAACACAACTTAGTGAAATATTTCGGTAATTGCACGTTAAATCTTATACCATTAAATGGCAATCGAAAAAAACTCGCTCATATTGGGAGCATTAACGGAGGTGCAGCTAAAGCATAAGACAGCTTTGATGTCATCTCTTAAACCATATGTGCCCGAGGCTTCGCTTGAACTGTGTTGCGAGTTGATTATGTATTACAAGCTTAATCTGCACATAGAGGTAGAACGTAAAGGACGTTATGGCGATTATCATCCAACCATGGGCAGTGGTAACCGGATTACAGTAAATCATAATTTAAACCCGTATGAGTTTCTCATTACTTTTATCCATGAGTTGGCGCATCATACCACTTATTTAAAATATGGCAATAAGGTTGATGGGCATGGTAAAGAGTGGAAAGAGGAATTTAGACAAAATATGATGCCTTTTTTGCAACATGATGTATTTCCGAACGATATTAAGTTTGCTTTGATTGGCCATATGAAAAACCCCAAGTATTCGCACAGTGCAGATGTAAAACTATTGAAGGTGTTGATGCATTACGATAGGAAAAAAGATTACGTAACTTTGGATGAATTAAGGGAAGGTGATTTATTTAAAATGCAGGGTAAATCGAAAATTATTTTGAAGAAGTTGGATACGCTTCGTACTTATACCAATTGTATAGCTGTGGCTACCGGACGTTTGTATCAGGTGCATACATTGGCTAAAATAATCCCTATTGATAACCCCGATTTACACGGGTAAACAATTATTGGTATTGTTGGATAATAGCCAATAAGGTTTTGATAAAAACAATGCTAACAAAGGTGGCAAATACCATTCTTATTACATTCTGGTTGGCTTTTTGAGAGGTAACTACGCCCAAAGGAGCAAACAAAAAAGTAGATAAAATCATGGGGATAACAACAGGAAAAACAATGTAACCTACTTGCCAACTACTTACTGTTTGGGTTGATGGCGTACTTAGATTTAGTATACCAACTGCAACAGCAAAAAATGGAATTACCCCGTTTGATATGGCACTGGCTTTTTTAATATCTAATTTAAGTACATCAGTAAATGCAGGAGTCATAATAACACCTCCGCCAAGACCACTCATGGCGGTAATAATTCCGGCAAAAAATCCGGTAACATAATATCCTGATGGTTTTATCGCATCACCGGTGTTGGATGTTTGAACTGCGGCAAAAAACATACGCAGTGCGATAACCAAAAGCATGCTGGCAAACACATAGTTAAACACACTTTTGCTATACCATGTTCCTGATTTAATAAGCATGGTCATTAATACTGCGGTAACCATACCTGTAATGGCCGTGTATAAAATTTCGCGTGGGTAAAAGTTACCCAGTTTATATTGTTTGTAACTGCTTACAGAGCCTGAAAAAATGATGGTAAATAAAGAGTTGGCTAGAATGGCTTTTACCAAATTATCATCACTGAAGCCAAGCTTACCTAAAAAATAATCGAGTATCGGAATGTAAACGATGCCTCCACCAACGCCCAAAAATCCTGATAAAAAGGCGCCCATCGAACCCAACAAAAAAAGTATGATAAAGTCGGTATATGCTAACACTGCTTACTTTAGTTTACGTCAACTCTAAATACGCTTATTTTTTGCCTAAAATGGCATTGTAACGTGGCAAATCATTCAATAGTTTGATGGCTTCTTTCACATCTTCATCATGTTTTGCTGCCATTTCGTATTGTGCCTTTTGGAAATAGTACCTTTTGGCAATTTCACTTTCCAACAACTCCATTATTTCGGATTTGTTTTTATCCAAGTCGGCTTGTTTATCGCGCGTAAGATTTTGCTTTAATTGTTGGTATTGGGCCTGCACTGCTTCAAAATATTTCTCGTCTTCTGCCTTTTTCTTAAAGTCTTCTAGCGCTTTTTCGCTGGCTGTTTGGTAGTCGTATTTTTTATCAGATAAGAAGTTTTTAAAATCGGCAAAATCTAAATCAGTTAATTTAAATTCTTTGGCAGGAGCAACCGTGTTATGTTTGTTGCGGTATTTTGTAGCGTAATCAAATATTAACTGGTTAACAATAAGGCTTTCGGTAATCTTACTGTATTCGGCTTGTTTGGTAGCCAAATCAGGATCAACACCTCCACCATCAAAAACTTTGCGGCCACTTTTGGTTTTAAATTCTTTTTTTAAACTATCTGGCACACTGCCCACGCTGCCATCTGCATTTCTATGGCTGTAATCCAAAGCTTGTATGCATCTTCCACTTGGTGTGTAATATTTGGCGGTGGTTACTTTAAGTTGCGCGTTGTAGGTTAACGGGCGTGTACTTTGTACCAAGCCTTTACCGTATGTTTTTTGTCCTATCACTACGCCTCTGTCAAGGTCTTGTATACTGCCGCTTACAATTTCACTGGCACTGGCACTTCCTCTGTTGGTGAGCACCACCATCGGTATTTCTGTATCAACAGGTTGATTAAGCGATTTGTAACTTTTGTCCCACTCTTTTACTTTACCTTTTGTACTTACCACTTCAACACCTTGCGGAACAAATACATTAACAATATTGATGGATTCGTGTAACAATCCCCCTGGATTTCCTCTTACATCCAAGATAACACTTTTAAGGTTTGGATTTTTCTTTAACTCAACCATGGCGTCACGCACTTCTTTACCGGCATTTTGGGTAAACGATGCCAACCTGATGTAACCGGTGTTTTCGTTAACCATGCCCACATAAGGTACATTTTTTAGTTGAATTTCTTCTCGGGTAATGGTTTTGGTTAAAGTGCCTTCTCCTTCACGCTGTATAAGTAGTTTAACTTGTGTGCCCGGCTGTCCTTTAAGCATTTTGCTAATGTCGCTGGTGGTTTTGTTTTGGGTTGATTTTCCTTCAATTTCCAAAATAATGTCACCCGCTCGTAAATCAGCTTTTTGTGCCGGATAACCTTCGTATGGGTCAGTAACAACAACCTGGTTATTTTTAGTTCCGACCATGCTGCCTATTCCACCGTATTGTCCGGTCATCTGAAACCTAAAATCTTCTGCCTCTGCTTCCGAAATATAATTGGTGTATGGATCTAAAGACTCCAACATTTCGTCAATGGCTTTTTTGATGAGTTTGCCGGCATCAACATCATCAACATAATAGGTATTTACTTCCCTAAAAAGGGTCGCAAAAATGTCAAGATTCTTACTGATTTCGAAATAATTGGTACTTGCTGTTTTAAAAGAAAAGAGTCCTAAAATACCAATGGCAATCACTACATAGTACCAACGTATTTTTTTCAATAAATCCTTCATATGTGCTGTTCGTTTGTGTTAACTTAATACCGAATATACAATAAGCAACAATAGTAGTTGCTATGTTTTGATAAACGGCAATATTGCTTAAATATTTTAAACTATGGCAATGGGTCGTGCCCATGCCCACCCCAAGGGTGGCAACTAGAAATACGTTTAAGCGAAAGCCAAAAACCTTTAATGGGTCCATACTTATTAAATGCTTCAATGGCATATTGAGAGCAAGTGGGGGTGTACCTGCAGGCATTTGGTAGGTATGGAGAGAGTAGTACTTGATACAACCTAACCAATGCAATAAACGGAAGACTAAGTAGCTTTTTCAAGTTGGGTTACAATTTTTTGAAGTACTTGTTCAAATGCGGGCTTTAGTTCGTTATGATGAAGATGCGTTTTACTTTGGAAGGTAATAGAAATGATCATGTTTTTATTTGTACGCTGGAGCACTTCATAAAGTATGTGTTTGTGCGTGCGGTACAACTCGCGCATTTGTCTTTTAATGCGGTTACGGTCTACTGCATGGGGAAAATTGCGTTTAGACACCGAAACCATTACCTGTGCAGGGTATTGGGTTTGTACTGTAGGGGTGAATTGCCATAAAACACGAAAAGGAAACTGTGTAAGTACACGGTTTCCTTTACTAAATAAGTTATTAATTAGTGTTTTACTGCAAAGCCTTTCAGCTTTATTAAAGCTGTTGGTTGTCATTGTATGGTAAAGGCAATGAAGTAGGCCAAGAAGGCCTTACTAATTATTTTTTATGACGTTTTTCGCTAGAAACGGTAAGTTTCTTACGACCACGTGCTCTACGTGCATTAATTACTTTACGGCCAGCAGCAGTTGCCATTCTCTCTCTAAAACCGTGTTTGTTTCTTCTTTTACGTACTGATGGTTGGTATGTTCTTTTAGTAGACATAGCTTTTAATATTTAAGGAGTGCAAAAGTATTGATCTTTTGCACAAAAAAAAATCTTTTTGTAGTTTTTTTAACACATAAAAAAATCCCGCACGTAGCGGGATTTTTAAAGTCTTACTTACTAACGAATTAGTGAGCAGCTGGAGCTTCTGCAGCAGGAGCAGCAGTTGAATCAGCAACAACAGCAGTTGTATCTGCAGTCATTTTCATTTCTTCAGCTTGTAAAGTAGAATCAGCGATACGTTGTTGTTCGATTGAATCTAATTTAGCAGCTTCAGCTTTTGCTTTGTCATCAGCTGATGGTCCGCAAGCAACGATTGCTAACATAGCAGTTGCAGCAGCGATTGATAATACTTTTTTCATTGTGTTTGTTTTTTTCTTGATTAAAATCGGTGCAAATATATGCACTTATTTGAATAGTGCAAGTATTTTTTACTTTTTTCTCATGTAAATCACCATCGGAACACCATGAAAATCAAAATTTTCACGGATTTTGTTTTCCAAGTAACGTTTGTAGCTTTCGGTTACGTACTGTGGTAAGTTGCAGAAGAATGCAAATTTGGGGCTACGGCCCGGCAACTGCATCACAAATTTAATTTTTACATATTTGCCCTTAATTGATGGTGGTGGATAGTTTTCTATCAATGCGAGCATTACTTCGTTCAACTGATGGGTTTTAATCCTACGTCTTCTACTTGCATGTACTGTCATGGCTACATCAACCAACTTGTGTATACGTTGTTTTTCTACAGCCGATGTAAATAAGACAGGTACATCATTAAACGGTTTCAGTTTTTCCTTAATGGCGTCTTCGTATGCTTTTGCTGTTTTATGGTCTTTCTCTATCAAATCCCACTTGTTCACCACTATCATTAAGCCTTTGCTGTTTTTTACAGCAAGGTGTATCAAGTTCATATCCTGAGAATCTAAACCAATGGTGGCATCAATTACCAATACTGCAACATCGCAATTTTCAAGTGCATTGATAGAGCGCATTACCGAGTAAAACTCAATATCTTCTCTAACTTTAGATTTTTTACGTATTCCGGCTGTATCAACCAAATAAAACTTATGCCCGTATGCATTGTACAAGGTATCAATGGTATCGCGGGTAGTACCTGCAATTTCGGTTACAATGTTTCTGTCTTCGCCCAATAATGCATTTACCAACGATGATTTACCTACGTTTGGACGACCTACAATAGCTACCCTGGGAATAAAGTTAACAGGTTCTTCTTTTTCTATTAAATCGTCATTTTCATCGTATTCAGCAGCAAAGTTGTCTTCATCTACATCACCCTCAAAATCTTGGTCGTTGTCTTCATTAGGTTCATCAATCAACTCGGGTTTAAGTTTTTCCATGATGTCATCCAACAACTCTCCTGTGCCACTACCACTTACTGATGATAAGCAGTACAAATCATCAAACCCCAATTTGTAAAACTCGCTGGCTTCATAAACGCGTTGGCTGTTATCAACCTTATTTACCACCAAATAAACCGGCTTGTTGGTTTTGCGTAATAGTTTGGCAAACTGACTGTCTAAGTCGGTTATACCGGTTGCTACGTCAACCATAAACAACAATAAATCGGCTTCTTTTATGGCAATATTTACCTGGTCTCTGATGGCTGCTTCAAACACATCGTTACTGTTTGATACAAATCCTCCTGTATCAACAATGTTAAATTTACGTCCGCACCATTCTACTTCACCATAATGTCTATCGCGGGTTACCCCCGAAAAGTCATCAACGATGGCTTTTCTGCGGCCCACCAAGCGGTTAAAAAGTGTTGATTTACCTACGTTGGGCCTCCCCACAATTGCTACCATGTTTCCCATAATTTTCTTTCTTTTTTAAATTGCCTTTAAATTATTAATCTTCTTTGTATCCGAACTGTTTAAGCAACTTGTCGCTGTCTCTCCAGTTTTCTTTTACTTTTACAAAGGTCTGCAAAAATACTTGTTTGTCGAAAAAACGTTCTAAATCTCTGCGGGCTGCTATACCTACATTTTTTAAAGCAGAACCGCCTTTTCCTATTAAAATCATTTTTTGTGAGTCGCGCATTACATAAATCTCTGCACTGATGCGAATTATTTTTTCGTCTTCTTTAAATTCAACCACATCAACCTGCACGCTGTATGGAATTTCTTCCTTATAACGCATCATTATTTTTTCGCGAATAATTTCTGATGCCACGAAACGCTCGCTTTTGTCTGTTAACTGATCGTCAGGGAAATAGGATGGGCCTTCAGGAATAAATTCCATAATGGCCGTCATGGCGTTATCCAATCCAAATTTATTTAATGCCGAAACCGGAATAACAGATGTAGCATTGCTTACTTTACTTTTTATGTAAGTAATTTTTTCTTCTACCTTCTGGTTATCACCAATTAAATCAATTTTATTCACCAACACTAAAAGCGGTAGTTTAATTAATTTAAGGCGTTCGTAAACGGCTTCATCCTCCGGGTGGTCGTCACTGTTATCGGTAATAAACAAAACAACATCTGCATCTTGCAAACTTTGGTTCACAAAATCCATCATGCTGCCATGTAGTTTATACTTCGGTTCTATAATTCCGGGTGTGTCACTAAACACCAATTGGTACTCGGGTTTGCTTAAAATACCCATAATACGGTGACGAGTTGTTTGAACTTTTGGAGAAATTATAGAAATTTTTTCACCCACTAAAGCGTTCATTAACGTTGACTTACCTACATTTGGTTTGCCAATAATGCTTACATATCCTGATTTATGATTCATAAAAATTTGCATGGCAAAGAAAGTGTATTATATTTGCACTCCCAAATCGGTAGTAATATTGGTTTGAATTAAAGCAAAGAAAAAGCTAAAACCAGAGCACAGCGCAAAGGTTAATGGCATTTTAAAAGATACATCGCGGAGTGGAGCAGTGGTAGCTCGTCGGGCNNCATAACCCGAAGGTCGTAGGTTCGAGTCCTGCCTCCGCAACTAAGGCTAAAGACCAAACGAGAGTTTGGTCTTTTTTTTTTTAGGATAAATTAAAAATTTCGGAGGGCTCAAATCCGTCAGCTGACGGACGTAGGTTCGAGTCCTGCCTCCGCAACTAAGGCTAAAGACCAAACGAGAGTTTGGTCTTTTTTTGTTTTAGCAGGTCTGGGTTTACAAAAAGTTTAAATATGATTATCTCAACTCAATTACTTACCACCAATTAAACTATACGTTTTATTTTCTTTTTTACTTTTAATGAGTAAAACGCCATAAGGTTGGTTGTAATAGCAGGTGTAGGTATCGTCTATGATATTAAATGTTACATCTTTTCCGGTTGCAGTAGATACGTTTTTATACCAAACTCCGGCTACGTTTGCCGAGTCTAAATTTAAAGGGCTGTAGGTGCCCACCGTTAAATAATCGATGTAATAATGAACCGGAAAGGTGGGTACCGTTAACACAATGTTTTTTCCGTTGGCTTTTTGGTAAACATCAAAAGCCAGGTTTCCTTTTATGGGTTTGTAACTTATTTTAAAGGCTTGGTCTAATATTTTATGGAAACAAACCGGTGTAACGGGTTTGGAGGTTTCTTCATAAAATAAATTTTCACCTTGACCAACAACTAAACTCGTATCGTTTAGTTCATCCACAAAACACAATGTGTCGGTTCCGGTGTATGGCAGTTTGCCAAAAGCATCGTTACTGATGTTGTTTACTTCGTTGGTTAGTTTATCGCAGGTATTATCGTTGCAGGCGCTGAGTATAGTATAACCAATAAGGGCAATTACAAGTAGGGTGTTTGATTGATTCATGTTAAAATTGATGCCGAAAAAATAAGTGAAAAAGGTGATGTTTTGGAGATAAGACAACAAACGATAGCTTTTCCCTTATGTTAAAGAAAGCGAAGAACTGTCTGCATAAAGATACTTCTTCCCCAACACATTTTAGTTAGTGATAAGCTATCCATTTTTTTGACAGTAAAATTTAGGTTTAAACGTTAAACAAGGCTGTAAAATCGCCAGAAAGTATGCTTTACATTTTTAATACAGAGTTGTGCAGCAGCTAAGTGTGTTAGGTGTAGTTTTAATTCGTTGTCAACATGGTCAATATTTCCTTTTTTGTCTTGTTGTAAATTAACTCCATGCCAACAAAAGCAGTCACATAGCTTATTTGAAACTCTTTGTTGTCAATGTAATATTCAGAAAGTCCTTCGTGCCTTATTGATATATAAGTTAATTTATTAGGATTATGTCTTTGTGTGAATTGATATGTTACAAACTCAAATGTCGCTCTTATGGTCTGAGGTCCTGTTTTTTGGCCATTTATTTCTGTTTCATTAATAGTCGTGTCAATAGGTATCTTGGATGAGATTTTCATGATTTTGCATGTCCCCAAACTACTCGAAGTCCAGATGTCGATATGATGATTTCCATTGTCTTTGGCCGAATGCTGAAACTTTGAAATGTCGAGTTTTGTGAAATTTTCAAATACATTTAAACTGTTGGTGTCACCCATGAAATGTCCGTCCCTCAAAACTATTTTATCTTGTCCATAAGTTTTTGCAAAATCAAAATCTGTCTGTGTGAAAGATGTCAACAAGACGAAGCTATTAGCTAAAAAAATAAGTTTAATTGTCGTCATAAAATTGCACATAAAGTCAGCGTGTGAAAACTAATTCACATTTTGTATGGTAAAACTATTGAAATTTACTGAAGAAACAACGAGCAAAAATTACAATTGGCTTTTGTTTTGTTGTTAATTGACAGGCACGTGCGCGTGAACAGAGCAGATTTCCCCCAATTTGTTCTGATGCAGCCAATTGCCATGGCAACATTACGACCCATAAAAACGATGAATTTTAGTTTAAGAGAAAGGGAAAAATAAGAGTTCGGTGTTTGATAAAAATCCATAAATAAATAAGGATTTAGCCTCCGCTGGTTTCGCAATCTTCTAACGTCTTTAAAATTACTTTTAAAAATCCCACAAGGGTAAAAAAGCCTGATTTTGAAGTGCGGTTGAGCCTTTGATGAAATAGTGTTATTTTTTTCAAATATTAACCGAACTCTTGGGTGCAATATTAGCAGTAATAGTTGGTTTATCCTATTGGTGTTGAATAATTACAATAGAATACTCATGGTGTGATCATTGATTTATTGGATTAGAATGGGTGTTTTACTGATGAGATTTTTTACAGAAAGGGGGCTAAAATCAACCCACAAAAAAAGCTGCACCTTTTGGGTACAGCTTTAAAATATTATTTGATATCCTTATTGTAAGGTTACTACTTCTTCGCCTGCTTCGTTTATTAAACCTCTTCGTCCGTTTAGCGATACAATGGCCAGTCCGTTTTTAAATGGCCCTATAAAATCGTATTTAACCGGTATGTATTCTTCACCTGCCTCGTTGATAAAGCCATATTTTCCGGCAATTTCAACTTTGGCTCTGCCTTTTTCCCAAGGATAAATTTGGTCGTATTTTACAGGTACAAATTCTTCACCTGCTTCGTTTATAAAACCTTGTTTACCGTCTTTTTCAACTTTGGCAATACCATTTTTAAAAGGGTGTATCACATCGTAACCCGATGCCGGTTTTTTACCTCCTTTTTGTGCAAATGCAGTAACAGAAAATAATATAACTATGCTTAATAAAAATCCTCTCATTGCGTACTTCTAAATTTAGCCAAATATATGAGTTTGAGTATTTATTTCTAATGCAAGTGGCATTAAAGTGTAAAAATATTGATTATCAGTATAAAAAATAATTAAAAATTACCTTCTGCGTTTTTTTCTTTTTTCTTCTTTACGCACGTTTTTATCAATCTTTTTGGTAATTCTGCGGGCCGTGGCTACTTCTACTACATCTAAATCAATCTGACGTTTTTGTAAATCGGCTTGCTTAACGGTTACTTTAATTTCGCCACCTAACTGAAATATTTTACGTGTGCGCCTGCCAATAATCCATTGGTTAAACTCATCGTAATCGTAAAAGTCGTCTGTTAAGTTGGCTAACCTAACCAAACCTTCGCATTTGTATTCAGTGATCTCTACATAAATACCCCACTCGGTAACTCCGCTTATTATACCATCAAACTGTTCACCAATAAATTGTTTAATGTACTCCACCTGTTTGTATTTAACACTGGCACGTTCGGCATCGGCAGCCTGAATTTCCATTTGTGATGAGTGTTTACATTTTTCTTCATACTCCGCTTCGTTAGCCGATTTGCCTTTGTTTAAATACGAAAACAATAAACGGTGTGCCATTAAATCGGGGTACCTGCGAATTGGAGAGGTGAAGTGCGTATAAAAATCGAATGCCAAACCATAATGACTTGTTTTTTTTGTGCTGTAATAGGCTTTCATCATACTGCGCACAGCCATGTTTTGTACAATGTTTTGTTCGGGTTTACCTTCTACATCGTTTAACAAATTATTAAACGAAGTGGATATGGCCTTTTGCGATGTGGTTTGAATGCTTAACCCAAAACGTGCCGCAAACAAATTGAAGAGTTTTAATTTTTCTTCGCTTGGTGGCTCATGTACACGGTACACAAATGTTTTAGGTTGTTTTTCGCCTTTCATTTTATGTACAAACTCTGCTACTGTTCGGTTGGCCAATAACATAAACTCTTCAATCATTTTGTGTGCATCTTTACGCACCTTTTTAAAAATGCCTATCGGTTTATAGTTTTCATCCAACTTAAATTTTATCTCTTCGGTTTCAAAATTTACGGCACCATTTTTAAAACGTGCTTTGCGCAATATCAAAGCAATGTCGTTTAGTATGTTGATCTCTTTTGCAAAATCACCAACCTTACTTTCAATGCGATCTTGAGCTTCCTCGTATGCAAAACGCCTATCACTATAAATAACTGTTTTGCCAATCCACTTGTCTAAAATTTCACCTTCTAGTGTCATTTTAAATACGGCACTAAAAGTTAATTTCTCCTCTTGCGGACGTAATGAACACACCCCATTACTTAGTTTTTCGGGCAACATAGGTATGGTTCTATCCACCAAATAAACCGATGTGGCGCGTTCAAAAGCTTCGGCATCAAGCACCGTGTCGGGTGTTACATAATGAGAAACATCGGCAATATGAACGCCAATTTCGTATATGCCATCTTCTACCTCTTCAATAGAAAGTGCATCATCAAAATCTTTAGCATCTTCCGGATCGATGGTAAACGTGGTAATTTTTCTAAAATCCCTGCGTTTGGCTATTTCGTCTTTGGTAATTACATCAGGAATTTTTTCCGCTTCTTTTTCTACAGCATCCGGAAATTTATTGGCAAAACCATACTCGGCAATAATGGCGTGCATCTCGGTGTTGTGGTCACCGGGTTTACCTAAAATTTCAATAATTTCACCAATGGGATTTTTGTGTTCGTTGCTCCAATCCACCACACGAGCCACCACTTTTTCTCCGTTTTTGGCTTTGTTTATTTTCCCTTCGGGAATAAAAATATCAATAGGTACACGTTTATCATCGGGCGAAACAAAAGCATAGTTATGGCCTAACTCAACCACCCCTACAAACTCTTCGCGTTTACGTTTAAGTACTTCCACCACTTCACCTTCCACTCTGCTTCCGCTGCGTTTGGCAAACAGGTTTATTTTAACGGTGTCGCCATGCAAACCTGTATTTAAGTTTTCGCTGCCAATATAAATATCATCTGTAGTTCCGCTACCTTCTTCAGGTATTACAAATCCGGCACCGCGTTGTGTTATCTCTAACCTTCCGGTTATAAAATGGGTAGTTAACAGTGCTAAATATTTACCCGGCATTACTTCATCAATCATTCCATCTTTTTCCATTTGTTTTAATGTTCTGATGATGTAGTTTTTACCTTCGGTACTTTCTATATTTAATGCTGCGCCAATTTGTTTATAGTTAAATGCTTTTTTACTGTTTGCTGCAAAAAAACGTTCTATTTCTTTGCGCACAGTTTTTAAATTCTTCTCTCTTTTCATAATCTAATTTACCTTGGTAAAAGTAAGTATAATCGGGTTAGGTTGGTTGTTAACTTTTTTGTGTTTGATGTTTAAACACTAACTCATGATTACATCATGTTCATCTAACAACGTTTCGCCCCTAAATCTAAGTATAAGTTGTGCAACCGTAACCACATCTTTCTGGCAATAGGTTTTAATGCGCTCCAAGTCGTTTTCATTCCAATACACGGTCCAAACTTGGCTGCCATCAATGTCATCTTTTGGTGTTGGGATATCAAATGTTGCAGCCAACAATTCTAATGAAGTAAAGTTTTTAAAATCGCCAAATTTCCATAGCTCCATCGTGTCTAAATGATTTACTTCCCAAGGTTTTTTACCGGCAATGTTTAATATGGTAGGGATTTCAATACCGTTAATCAACATCCTGCGGCACATGTAAGGGAAGTCGAACTCTTTACCGTTGTGCGCGCACAATAGGTTGTCCGGGTCGTCAAAATGCCTATTAAGCATGGTTGCAAATTCTTCCAACAGCAGTTTTTCATCATCGCCATAAAATGATTTTACCCTGAATTGCCAGTAGTTTCCGCTGCGGTTGAAAATACCAACCGAAATGCAAATAATCTTTCCAAACTCGGCATAAATGCCTGCTCGCGGGTAAATATCTGCAGCGGTTTGCGATTCGTCACGTTTAATAAAGGCCGATTTTTTATCCCACAAATGCTGCCATTTTTCGGGTGCTTCTTTGTAGGTTGGGTATTGTGGCACTGTTTCAATATCAAGCACCAACATTTTTGTTAAGTCGAGGTTTTGTAACATACACTTGGGTAATTATGGTTACTTCGATTTTACGGTTTTTATTTTTAATTTAAAAGGGGGGATGGTTATTGGTTGATTCACTTCTTCGCCAAAGCTACGAAGTGTGAAGAGTTGTTGGATGACCGGTTGAATAGATATGAGTTGACTGAAGGTTGTTTTGATACCAATTTGGATTTTTGAAAAGTAGTTAAGCATGGTGAATCTTGTGCTTCTAATTTTTACCGCAGAGGTAAAGGAGTTTTTCGCAGAGTTGTTTAGAGGGCAAAGTCTATCGCTTCTGAGTAAAGGAGGTTGCTTCGCAAAGTTACAGCCTGCTCGAGCTAAGTGCTAACCATAGCGTCAGGATGAGCCTTGGGTGGGAATTGCCAGAGAGCTTGTATCGAAACGTAGTTCAGCGAAGCTAAAGGAGGAGCTGAGAAGAAAAAACTACCTTTAACAATCCCTTCTCGATACTCTCCGTTACACTTCGAACTCGAAGTGGCTGATACGTACAAAAGTTTAATTTATCTTTTTAAGTTAAACACTCCCCAATGTCGAAAGCGTTGCTAACAGACGCTTCGGTCTGCACCAATGGTCTGCGTGCTCTCAATTTTGTATGCGACCATGCTCGAATCTTCGCAAGACTGTTCAGCCACCTCGTTTCTGTATTTCGAATTTCGATACGCTGAACTACGTTTCGTGCTTCGAATTTCTTTGAACTTCCCTGAATAGAGTTGA
>DITN01000076.1 GCA_002422865.1 Bacteroidetes bacterium UBA6183
TGTCTAACTTTTTGGGGGCATTCCAAAAAAGACAGCCTCTTTTTTTGTGCCATATTCCCTGTATGTACAAAGGCAATTTATTTTTTAGTTTGCGGTTAAATTAAATACAATTGGTATTACCTTCGCAGCCATGTCAACGCAACTAAAAAACTTATCCGTTACCAACTTAGAGCCTCTTAAACTGTTTAAGAAAATCACCATTGGTATTGTAGTAGCCGAGTGGAATCCTGAAATAACAAATGCCCTATTGGCAGGTGCATATTCGCACCTAACAGCCATGGGTGTTAAAGAAAAAAATATCTTGATTAATCATGTACCGGGTAGTTTTGAGTTGCCCTTAGGCGCTCAATTTTTAGCCGCCCAAAAACATGTTGATGCAGTGATTACTTTAGGTTGTGTAATTCAAGGCGAAACCCGCCATTTTGATTTTATTTGTGATGCCTGCGCACATGGTGTTACCAATGTTGGGTTAAGCTACAATAAGCCTGTTATATTTGGCGTGCTTACTCCCAATAACCAACAACAAGCTATTGACAGAGCCGGAGGAAAACATGGCAACAAAGGGGTTGAAGCAGCAGAAACTGCACTTAAAATGTTGGTGTTAAAAAACAACATCAACGACTAAGCACACAAAAACTTAACTTTATAGAACCACGTTTAACACTTACTTTTGTTAAATTGATACACAAACAAACATGCAATTGTTAAAACATATTTCCCTTTTTTTATTGATAGCTGCAACTGTAGCATCATGTAAAAAAGATTTTGAAGGAGACCGAATTGATTCAGGAGCTCCCGAAACATTTATGGCTGTTGACAGTATTTACCGCAGTGGTGATAGCAGATACACAACTACTGTGGAAGCACATTGGTGGGGCAGTGTAAAAACAGGTTTTATTAAAGGGTATGAGGTAAGCATTGACAACATGCAAACCTGGAGTTTTACCAATAAACAAAGTGGCACTTTTTTATTAAGCCTACCTGCCGGAAGTGATACCGCCAACATCCGTATTTTTGTGCGCGCAGTTGATAACAATGGTGTGGTTGACCCAACACCTGCAGGCACTACTTATCCGGTAAGAAACAGTGCGCCAAATATTACTTTCGATTTTAGTACTGGTCAGAAATTAACGGCCTTCCCTGCTTTTCGTTACAGTTGGATTTTAACCGATGTTGATGGACTAGCAGATATCAGTGTGGTTGAATTGGCATTAAATGATACCGTTAACAACAAAGTGCAATTACCTTCAAGTGTTAATGCATCAACTTTTGTGGGCGAAAAAGTAAACGGTGTATTCACCGGAAATTTTTTATTGTTTAACAACAACCAAACAAACCAGTTTGGCCAAAAATTAACGGGTGGTTTGATGAATGATACCAACACCATTTACCTGCGTTGTAAAGACCGTACAGGTGCACAATCAGTATGGATAAGTGCTAGGATATATGTTCGTCAACCCAAAAATGGTTTGTTATTTATTAATGATTACATCAGTAACAAAAATGCCATTACCTCTTTTTACACCGCTCGTATTAATAACCTTGGCAGCAGCTTTACCAACTATGATGTAGTTACTTCATTATTGGACGAATTTCCTGCTGATGAATTTACCACCTCAAAAACATTCGACTTTTTTAACCGTATTGTTTGGGCTACCGAAGATCCAACACGTAGTTTAGGTACGGCACAAAATGCCACTATTCCGTTTTTTAACAATGGCGGTAAAATTTTTATGGTACTCGAAATCCCTAACGACATTGCTTTAGATGCGTCATTCTTTAGCTTTACACCTATCGAAAGATTGGTTGATAATCCGGGACGTTCGTTCCGTATGGCGGCAGGAGATCAAGTTACCGGATATACCAACTGGCCTGTGTTAAAAGCAACCGGAATTATCACTTATCCGCGTCCGTTTTATACTTATACTTCATCATCAGGATTGTATACCTACGATAGTTTAGCAAGTGCGCAGTTACGTTCTTTCGGACCGGGTGGTGCACCGTCATGGACAGGACCTAGTAATGTAATGGCCAAACGTATCAATACCCAAATCAATAAAACGGATATTGTTACGTTAACCGCTCCTTTACATTTGCTCAATGGCAACAACAACGTGGATTCTTTCTTTCAAAAAGTAGTGCTATCCGAATTGGAATTTTAACAACCTATATCTTTGAAAAACATCGTCATTTTTGCTTCAGGCAGCGGAACAAATGCTCAAAACATTTGTGAGCAGTTCGCCAATCATCCAAACATTAAAGTGGCTGCCTTATTTTGCAATAATCCTGATGCCAAGGTGATAGAACGTATGAAACCGTTCAACGTTCCGGTGCATGTGTTTAACCGCACCACTTTTAAAAACGCGCAAGAGTTTAACGCACTACTCAATCCATACAACCCAAGCTTAATTATATTGGCCGGTTTTTTATGGTTGATACCCGAATATTTAGTAAAACAATACCCGAATAAAATCATCAATATTCACCCTGCCTTATTACCAAAATACGGAGGGAAAGGCATGTACGGACATCATGTGCATGAAGCCGTTTTAGCTGCCAAAGAAAAAGAACATGGTATTACCATACATTTCGTAAACGAAAAATACGATGATGGTGCTACTATTTTTCAAGCCAAATTTGATGTTCATCCTACATTTTCTTTAGCAGATATTCAAGCTTATATCTCAACCCTTGAAATGCGCCACTTCCCCGAGGCCATTAAACGTGTGTTGGCCGAATACTAAGAAACAACTCCTGTTTTTTTGATGCTACTATACTAGCCCCAAATAGCTATATTCGCACCTTTATGCGAAAAAGAAAATTCATACCTTATACCATCGAGCAATTAGAGATTATTAATGCCGGTAGCGAAGGAAAAAGTATAGCCCGACACAACGATAAAGTAATTATGGTTGACCATGCCGTACCGGGTGATGTGGTTGATGTTAGGGTTAACAGCAACAAAAAATCGTTTAGTTTTGCCACCATACAACAAATTGTAAAACCAAGTGTTGACAGGGTTGACACCTTTTGCTCGCACTTTGGATTATGCGGAGGTTGCAAATGGCAACAAATGAGTTACCCCGCTCAATTGCGCTTTAAACAACAACAAGTGCTTGATGCATTTGAACGCATCGGCAAATTTCCTTTCCCCGAATTAAAACCTGTTATTGGCAGCGAAAACATTACCTACTACCGCAATAAATGCGAGTTTAGTTTCATTGATAGAAAATGGGTAAACAGCATGGATGAATTGGAAGCCATGAGCGAAGACGAACGCAAAGGTTTAGGTTACCACATACCCGGAAGATTTGATAAAATATTTGATGTGGAGCATTGTTACCTGCAACATCCTTTGGCCAACGAAATAAGAAATGCCGTTCGCGATTTCGGAAAAAGTAACAGCTACGAATTTTTTAATCCATACAACCAAGAAGGCTTTTTACGTAATATCATTTTACGTAATACCGTTGCAGGCGATTGGATGGTGATCCTTTGTTTTAAAAAAGAAGACCAAGAAAAACGTGAAGCCATATTAAATCACATCAAAGAAAAGTTTCCACAAATAGCTGCGTTATTGTACATCATCAACCCAAAAATGAATGATACCATTTATGATTTGGAAGTAAATGTATTTAGCGGAAAAGACCATTTGATTGAAACCTTAGAGGATTTGAAATTTAAAATTGGTCCGAAATCGTTTTTTCAAACCAATACATTACAAACGCAGGCATTGTACGGTAAAACTAGAGAACTGGCCGGACTTACCGGAAACGAAAATGTATATGATTTATACACCGGTGTTGGTTCTATTGCCTTATTTGTATCTAAATTGGCTAAACAGGTAGTGGGTATAGAAAATGTGGAAGCAGCCATTGAAGATGCAAAAATTAATGCGGCTTTAAACAACATTACCAACACACATTTTTATGCCGGTGATATGAAAGATGTATTGAATGATGAGTTGATTGCTAAACATGGTAAACCGGATGTAATTATAACCGACCCACCTCGTGCCGGTATGCATCCTGATGTAATTGCTAAACTATTAGAAGTAGCTGCTCCTAAAATTGTATATGTAAGTTGTAACCCTGCCACACAAGCACGCGATATTGCCATGATGCAAGAGGTGTATGAAGTAACTTGTGTGCAACCGGTTGATATGTTCCCGCATACACACCACGTGGAAAATATTGCATTGTTAGAACTAAAAAAATAAGGTTGATATGGATAACGAAATGACGGTAAACCTCGAATTGTTAAAAGACGATTTGGCTTTTTACAATGATATGCTGAAAGAGGTTTCGGCTGATATTTTACAAGAAGGTTTTAGCAAATATCCTATTTTTATTGCGCATCAGGAGCCTGTTAAAATTGGCGACATGATTATTGATGCCACGGAGTACTCGCGCTCTTATAATATCAGTGCAACCGTATTGGAAGATTTATTGGAAAAAAATATTGTTACCAAAGCACGTGAAGAAAGTTTTAAGGCTGCATTTAAAGATGCCGCTAAGTTTATGTGTGTGTTATTGGTAACCGATAAAGGCGCAAGTTTTGTTTTTGTTCCTTTTAAAGCAAAATAACTAATCAAACATGCATCAACCTAAGGTAGCCGTTGTTATTATTCACTGGAATCGCAGGAGCTTACTGGAGCAGTTTTTACCTTTTTTGGTAAAATCTACCTACAGTAATTTAGAGCTTGTTGTTGCCGACAACAACTCTGATGATGATTCTATTACGTTTGTAAAAGCAAACTACCCCAATATTACCGTTGTAAAAAATGATGATAACTACGGTTATGCAGGTGGCTACAACCATGCACTAAAACAAGTGAATGCTGATTATTTTGTGTTGTTGAATAATGATATTGAAGTAACACCAAACTGGATTGAACCTGTAATTGAAGCCATGGAAAAAGATAAAACCATTGCTGCTGCTCAACCCAAAATGTTAGATTACAACAACCGAAATAAATTTGAATATGCCGGTGCGGGTGGTGGCTACATGGATTTGTTTGGTTATGCCTTTTGCAGGGGCCGAATATTTGAAGTTTTAGAAGAAGACAAAGGACAATACAACGATACCCACTCGGCTTTTTGGGCTACAGGTGCATGTATGTTTGTACGTGCCCAAGTGTTTAAAAAGTTGCATGGTTTTGACGAACACTTTTTTGCCCACATGGAAGAAATCGATTTGTGTTGGCGTATGCAACTTCACGGACACACCTTGGTTACCGTTCCGCAATCGGTGGTATACCATGTTGGTGGTGGAACATTAAATAAACAGAGTCCGCAAAAAACATATTTAAACTTTAGAAACAACTTAATTATGCTTACCAAAAACTTACCGGTAAGCACCTTGTTGTGGTTAATCCCGGTGCGTTCTACCTTAGATTTATTGAGCTCTATATTTTTTATGATGAATGGCCTGCCCAAGTATAGCTTGGCTATTCATAAGGCACACTCCGATTACTTTTTTAAATTTGGTAAATGGTGGAAACTGCGCAAAATCAATAATACCTTCAAACCTTTTAATCAACTGCATGGTATATATAAAGGCAGCATTGTTGCTGATCATTTTATGAAAAAGGTAAAATACTTTACCCAACTAAACGAGAATAAGTTTACGGGTTAGCAAAACATTTGAATGATAAATCAAGCGTTTAGTTAAACAAAACTTTTTAATGCCAATTCATAACTACTCAACCCAAAGCCACTGATACTTCCTTTACAATGTTTGCCCAACAAAGAAACATGTCTGTAATCTTCTCTGGCAAAAATATTACTGATGTGTACTTCAACCACAGGAGTAGTAATGGCCGCAACAGCATCAGCAATGGCAACAGAGGTATGCGTATAACCACCGGCATTTAAAATAATACCATCATAACTAAATCCTACTTCGTGTAGTTTATTAATCAACTCCCCTTCTACATTACTTTGGTAATGGCTAAGTTCTATTTGTGGAAATGCCTTTTGTAAGTTGGTAAAATAACTTTCAAAAGAAGTATGTCCATACACCTCAGGTTCGCGTTTACCCAGTAAATTTAAGTTAGGACCGTTAATTATTATTATTTTCATGTGTTGAAGTAATCAAACAAAAATAGCATAAATAAATATTAGCCACAGATTTCACGGATTAATTTGTTCTAGCACAATAGACTTACCCACACATGCGCACAAAATATCTGCTGTTATTCATCAGATAATATTCAATATTTGAATATTATAAATGGTAAACTGGAATCCATACATAAAAGGTTTTAAAGCTTATTTGCAGTTAGAAAAATCACTGTCTAAAAACAGTATTGAGGCCTACCAACGCGATATGGAAAAACTGATTCAGTTTTTTGATGTCAAAGGTTTGAGTCCACAACCTGCAGATATTAACCTGGCAACCCTTCGGGAGTTTTTACGATGGATTACCGAATTGGGCATGAGCACTACGAGTCAGGCACGTATTTTAAGCGGCATCAAAGCATTTTACAACTACCTTTTAATGGAGGATTTGATTAATAAAAATCCTGCCGAATTATTAGAATCACCCAAACTTAAAAGAAAATTACCCGAGGTACTTGATGTGCATGAAATAGATTTAATGGTTGCACAAATTGACCACAGCAAGGCTGAAGGTATGCGCAACAAAGCTATCATAGAAACCATGTTTAGTTGTGGTTTACGTGTAAGCGAATTGGTTAACTTAAAATTTGCCGATATATCTTACACCGATGAGTTTGTACGTGTAATTGGTAAAGGAAACAAGGAAAGATTGGTGCCCATTGGTAGCATTGCACTTAAAGCCATTAAACTATACAAGGATACCGTTCGCTCGCACATTACACCCCTAACCGGACATACAGATACCGTATTTTTAAACGGCCGTGGTAAAGGATTAAGCCGTGTGATGATATTTTACATTATTAAAGATTTGGCCAAACGGGCCGGTATTCATAAAAACATTTCTCCGCATACCATGCGCCACTCCTTTGCTACTTGTTTGGTTGAGGCCGGTGCTGATTTACGTGCGGTGCAGCAAATGCTTGGTCACGAAAGCATAACCACCACAGAAATATACACCCACATCGACAGGGCTTATTTGCATGATGTGATTACGCAGTTTCATCCCCGAAGTTAGGTCATAGAGGCTGGATGTTAGAGGTCGGAAGTTAGAAATTAGAGATTGGAAAGAAATTTATTTTAAATGAAAATCAAACCACTCAACTAATCAGCCAATAACAAATCAACCTATCAACCAATAACTTGTCAACTAATAAACCCTATCTCTCGCTAAATTTATTAAATTCGCCTCCATTAAATAATTAATCAATACAAGAATGAAATACGTAGCTTTAAACGATTTGCACGTTTCTTTAGGCGCAAAAATGATTGAATTTGCAGGTTACAACATGCCTGTTTTATACAACAACTTAATTCAGGAGCACAATGCGGTACGTAACAGTATTGGTGTGTTTGATGTAAGCCACATGGGCGAGTTTTTATTAAAAGGCGAAAAAGCTTTAGACTTGGTTCAGTTGGTTACAAGCAACGATGCTTCGGTATTGGTTGATGGAAAAATTCAATACAGCTGCTTGCCAAACGATAAAGGTGGAATTGTGGATGATCTTTTGGTTTACCGTGTTTCTGCAACCGAATTTTATTTGGTTGTTAATGCATCAAACATTGAAAAAGATTGGAATTGGATCAGCAAACACAACACATTTGGTGTTGAAATGACAAACCTAAGCGAAGGCACAAGTTTATTGGCCGTACAAGGACCAAATGCCATTAAAGCTTTACAAAAATTAACTGATGTTAACTTAAGCGAAATGGAATATTATACATTTAAATACGGCACATTAGCAGGTATCAATAATGTATTAATTTCTAACACAGGTTATACCGGTGCAGGAGGGTTTGAATTATACGTACCAAATGCTGAAGCAAGTGAATTATGGAACGCAGTATTTGAGGCAGGTGCTGAGTTTGATATTAAACCTGCAGGTTTGGGTGCTCGCGATACTTTACGTTTAGAAAAAGGCTTCTGCTTATACGGAAATGATATTAATGATGAAACGTCTCCAATTGAAGCAGGTTTAGGTTGGATTACCAAATTTACCAAACCATTCATCATGGCCGATCACCACAAAGCCATTAAAGATAACAAGCCTACTAAAAAGTTAGTTGGTTTCGAAATGGTTGAACGTGGGGGTATTCCTCGTCAGCACCACATGATTAAAGATGCTTCCGGAAATGTAATTGGCGAAGTTACTTCAGGAACACAATCACCAACACTAAATAAAGCCATTGGTATGGGTTATGTAGCAGCAGCACATAGCAAGGTTGATACTGAAATCTTTATTGAAATTCGCGAAAAACAAATTAAAGCCAAGGTGGTTAAAACACCTTTCTTGTAACATTTAACCACATTAATAAGCTGATGCGTTTTGTTGTTTTAATGGTATGTTTAACAATAGGTAAATTATGTTTAGCACAAAGTTTACCCAAAAAATACGCAGCCATAACAACCGGAACAAGCGAAGCAGATGTAATAAAAAGTTTGGGTGAACCCAAAAAGATTGAATCCTTTTCTACCGTAAGAAATAACACTTACGATACCAGTTATTATTGGAGATATGATGGTGACATTACCATCATATTTACCAATCATGCGGTTGAAACCATTGAACCCAAATGGGAAAATGTGCTGAAACGCATACAACAAAAGGCAAATAAAAAAGACGAAAACGGCATAACCATTATTACCAACCGTGAATAAACAAATTGAAGTTGTACTCACTCCCGCCCTTTTACCTTTATACCAAGTTAAAGGTAAAACAGTTGTTGTTATTGATGTTTTACGTGCCACAAGCAGCATGTGTGTGGCGTTTAAAACAGGGGTAAATAAAATCCTTCCGGTATCAACTCCTGAAGAGTGTAGTTTGTTTAAAGACTTTGATTTTTTATGTGCAGCTGAACGAAATGCCGTTAAGCTTCCGGGTTTTGATATGGGCAATTCTCCTTTTGAGTTTCAAAATCCATTGATAAAAGACCGCAACATTGCATTTACCACCACCAACGGAACCAAGGCCATCAAACAAAGTAAAGAGTTGGGTGCCGACAAAATTGTAGCGGGAAGTTTCTTAAATTTAGAGGTGTTGTGCAATTGGTTGATGCATCAACCCAATGATATTATTTTGTTATGTGCAGGATGGAAAGATAAAGTGAACATGGAAGATACCTTGTTTGCCGGAGCAGTAATTGCACAACTTAAAAACAACGTCACCTTACACTGTGATTCTGGTTTAATGGCCGAACAGTTGTATAAAACTATGCAGCACGATTTAGAAGATTACGTCCGCAAATCTTCGCATGCACAACGCTTTAAAGCTTTACATGCAGCAGAAGATGATGTACATTTCTGTTTGCATTTAAACACAGCACCCGTGCTACCCATTATGCAAGGCGAATATTTAGTTAGCCAACAAACACAAACCGTTTAACATGTATGAATGAAAATCGTTTTTTATATCGATTCATTCAACACTATGCTATATGGTTTATTCTTGCGTTAGCCGCAGCACTTCGTTTATTTAACATCAACCAAATGGCCTTAACCAACGATGAGTTAAGTACCCTTTCAAGATGTAATTACAATTCGTTAAAAGATGTAATAAATATAGGTGTGGTTGAACTAGACATGCACCCACCATTGGTTCAAATTTTTATTTATTTCTACACCAAACTGTTTGGACTAAATCCTGTAATTTATAAACTCCCGTTTATTGCCATAGGTATAGCAACACTTTGGATAACCTATAAGCTCATCACACAGTTGTTTAATAAACACACCGCTTTATTGGTAGTGTTATTTATGGCCACTTCGCAGTACTTTTTGGTACATAGCCAAACGGCACGTATGTATGCACCTGGCTTGTTATTTACTTTACTTTTTGTGTCCACACTTTTTAGTACATCAACCCAAAATAAAAAATTTGTGTGGGCTGCAGTGTATTTGTTTTTGGTAGCTAATACACATTACATGGCACTTGTAACTTGTGCGTTTTCAGGTGTTATTTATCTGGCAGTTTACAGGCAACAAATTAAAAAATGGATATTGAGTTTTGGTGCATCGGCTGTTTTGTTTGCATTAGAATTTCCATTGTTGTTACCACAATTTCAGCAAGGTGGATTAAGCTGGTTAGGTGTACCCGATAAAAATTACATCCATTACTTTTTACAATATATAGCCCAATACACCACACCAATTTTATGGTTTATTTTTTTAGGGTTGATTGCAGGAATAATTTCCGTACTGATTAAAAAAGATAGCAATCAAAAGGCATTTGTTTTTTCATTATTGGTATTTGTAACCTCATTTACTTTCCCTTATTTATACTCGCAGTGGCGTGCGCCTATCATGCAATATTCCGTATTACTTTTTGGTGTGGTATTTTTATTGGCCGCGGCATTTTATGTTTACAGTAAATTACATCAAACATTATTTACATTGGTTTTTATAGGGTTGATGTTGATGAATACTTATGCGCTTGTATATACGCGTAAACATTACGAAGTTTTTTATCACCAGGCATACAAAGCATCGGTAATGGCCATGAAACCATACATGCAAAAAGGAACAACAACTTTTTTAGCTGGTAACCGTAAGTATTATTTTGACTATTATTTTAATCGTGAAAACATAGAACCGAATGTTGTTTCGGCCAAGATTGACACATTGGGTTATGCCTACTTTTACAACTGGTTGTTACAACATCAACCCGATACTTTAATCATCTCTCATGGAGGTGCAATTCCATACGAGTACGCAAGCATTGCTTCTTTATTTTACAACAAAAAAATGTTTGAGGAATACGAATCGTTGAGTGAAACCTTTGTGTTTAGCAGCAGAAAACAAACGGTTTTTCCTGATTCGTTTCCAGTAATTGTTTCAGCAGAAAATAATCGCACAACCGAAACTACTTTTGAATTTACCAACGCACACAAAGTAGTTGAATTAGAAGTTTGGAGTTGGATAAATACTACAGACTCATTGACCAATCCAGTTTTAGAAGTTACTTTACTTGATAACAACAACCAGACATTATATTACGGCACAACCAGCTTAGATAAATTCAAAAACACATCAAACCTAATTGCGCCTATTATTTTACGCCCGCGAATTGAGTTACCCGAAAACACCTCATCAAAATTGGTGGTTAAAGCGGCCATATTAAATGAAAGCAAACAAACTTTTATGTGCACGCCATTAAATATCAATGCTAAAAAAGGAAACGGTATTATTTATAGCACCCTTGCTCCGGTGTTGGAGTAAATACTACTTTAGCTTTTCGTTTTCTTTGTGCCTGTTGGCATCACGTTTGGTTTTCTTATCTAAGTTTTTTTGCAAGGCAGCCGTTAAATCTATTCCGGTTTGATTGGCCAAACATATCAACACAAACAATACATCAGCCATTTCATCGGCTAAATCAACCTCTTTATCGCTTGGTTTAAAACTTTGCTCACCATACTTGCGCGCCATTATACGGGCAACTTCGCCCACTTCTTCCATCAGCATGGCCGTATTGGTTAACTCGTTAAAATAACGAACTCCGGTTGTTTTTATCCATTCGTCAACTATTTTTTGTGCTTCTTCTATGGTCATTGTATACGTTTTAAATTATTTGTTCAATACAAATTTAATGGGTTTTGCATCACCCAATTTTACAAAATAAATTCCTGTTTGCAGGTTAGCTAAATCTAGCTCGTTATTTACAGTTGGTTCAATTAATGACTCAAAAACCAACTCACCCAATACATTATAAATTAAGGCAACTTGTTTAGTTTTATTTGTGCCTATAATATTCAGTTTTCTATTGGTTGGATTCGGGTAAACAGAAAACGATTCAAGATTTTTTTCATATAAACCAACTTCAAAAATGCTAAGCATGCTTGATAATACAGAACGCTGACTGTTATCTGAACAATACGCTCCATCCTTGGGTTTAGCTTCAATGTGATAATAGANNAAAAATTTAGAAGTAACGAATCAACAAATTGGTTTTGAGTTGCACTTAGTGTGGCTATTTTTTCAAATGCTGATCCAGGAGCACTGCGCCAAACAATTACACTATCAGCAACAGCTACTCCGTTAACTTCGTAATTGTTCCAATACAATGTATCATAGTTATTGCGCACCAACATGCTGTTGTATGATTTACTGCTATCCAACACCGACTCGTTATTACAATAATCGGTTGTGGTGATTTTGTATTTGTATGCGTAGTTACTTAAAAAAGTATTGTTGCTATCTAAAAATCTTGTTGCATTGCTGTCATTAATAGTTGCCATTTTTTGATACTGGTTTAACGAATCATACGAACGGTAAATATGATAACTCTTAACCTCAGCACCTTGTTCCTTCTGCCATTGTAGTATAATTTTTCGATGCGTTAAAGAATCGTAAGTTACACCACATAATTGTTGCACATAAGGTTGTTTTACTTTTAAATCAACACTTTTGTTTGTCTCGCATCCGGCCTTTTGTGTTATTACAGTTAAGGTTAAAGTGGTATCAATAGTGGCATTGAAGGTTGTATTTATTTGGGTTGAATCACCAAATATTGCCCCTCGCCAAAGTGCAGTGTAATCAGGTCCGTTAACCACAGCATTTAATTGATTTAAACCAGGGCAAACCTTTATTTGATTAAGTAAACTTATTTGGTTGTAAGGTTGAGTATGGATGTTGGCCTCAATCAAACTGCCGTTTACATACGAACTATCCGGCCATAAAAAGGGTATGTATGCATTGCTATCGGCTACATATAAAAAACCGTAGTCTGCTTGCGGACTGGTGGCACCACAATTGGTTTGCGGATAAGAATTAACCACGGCATCGTAGGGCAAATTGGTATTGTTTTGTTTTACTTCAAAATCGTATGCTTTACCAAAACCAAAACGTGCATTAGGTTTGATTAGCACAGTATCACCCATACAAACAAAAAATGTATCTGGGTTAATTTGCCACTCAAAATGATTAGAAAATGCATTGGAATTACCTCCTAAACAGCTTGTCACTTTTTTTGAATAAACAAGGTAGGGATCATTTTTAAGTAAAGGTAAAATACCGAACGAATAAATGTAATTGGCCTTATTCCAACACGAGGCAGTTGTATATTTTACGGCTCCCGTTCCATATTCATCAATAGCCGCCATCATCGTTAATGAATCATCACCCATATTGCTAAAATCAATCACCACCATCACATCATCATTTTGGGTGTTAAATGTTTTGGGTAATCCCGAAAAATTAAAATTGGCCCAACTAAAGTTCCCCCCGTTTGGATCGGGTAAAAGATTTATACTACCTAAACTATACGTTTCTTGGTAAATAACAGTTGAAGGAGCATTTTTTAACCTTCGTCCACAAAATATGGTGTAACTTGACGAGTCGTTGTTGCAAATAGGTGCCCCATCCGTTTTCATCAATTTTACAGTAATATTTCCTGCTGTGCCCACCACTTGCAAACGATTTAAAGCCAATGCCACCCCATAACAAGAATAGGTTTGTAAGGCGCTTATCGTATCACACACCCCAATTGCTGTGGCTAGTTGTTCTATATCGGAAGTAATGTTTATGCCCACACTTTGAACCTGCGTTAAAAAATTAGAGCGGTGTAATCCATCTGTATAAAATTTATCAGTTGGGTAAAGCCATTGGGCCTTTACTTGCAAATAAAAAGCAAACACAACAACAATAAGTGTAACGATTTTTTTCATGAGTTTAGTTTAGTGTGGTTTTACCGAAAGTAACCAACAAAAACTTAAATACCAATTTTGAATCACCTCATGGAGCATGAAATGGTGTCTAAATTCAACCCATGTGTACTAAAAAAATAGACGACATGTAGTAAAAACTACTCACTTTGAAAGTATTCCAATCCAAGCACAAACATAAATCATTATATAACAGCACATTAAATCATAAATTTACCAATAATTTAAGTTTGGCACTGTTTTTATTAATATAGCTGTACAATACTTTTTTTCATTGATAAAATCAAAAAAGCCGGCAGTGATATTGATTACCACTGCCGGCTTGTTTTTTTAAAATAAATTAACGCTAACTTTTATCAGTTAATCAAATCTTTTCTCTTGACTCAACGTCTATTAAATAAAGTAAAGAAACATTCATTGCATTGGCAACTTTCAAAAGGGTGTTGTATGAAGAATTACATGGATTACGTTCAATTTGTCCATACGCAGATGCACTAATATCACATTTTTCGGCAATTTCACTTTGTGTTAGTTCTGATTCTTCACGTATTGCCCTCATTCTATTTGATAATTTTTTCATTCGACAATAAGTTTTTATAGTTTCGTCTATTTCAAAACAACTTCCATAACTTAAAATAATTTATAGTGTATTAATGATTTATTTTGTCAAAATCATCTTGTAATAACCGACTTCATTGTTATCAACTATAAGGGAATAATAATATACACCAGCTACAAGTTCAGCCGCTTTTATTTCTACAGATCCTTTACCACTAGTATTTATTGGATAAGATAGAATCTGGTTGCCCTGAGTATTGTAAACAAATAATTTAGCACTTTTAAAATCAGCTTGAATTTCATAAGAAATTGTAGTGCTAACATCAAATGGATTAGGTGTGTTTGGGAATAAAGTTGATTTATGCACTTTATTTTCTTTTACACCCGAAGCCAATGAGCTAGTACCTGTTTTTCCTCGTTTCTTTAACATAGTATCTGTAAGACTGTCTTTGTTATTATAACCATCAGATGTAATAACTCCTGGACAGCAAAGCGATAAATTATTAGCCAACAATTCAATTTGTAATTGTTGAGTTTTAATTGCTTCAACCAACAATGGGATTATTTCATCGTAGTCAATTGCTTTAATAGTTGAATTTTTTCCGTTCTCTATACTAATCGTTAGATTGGGAACCACACTCTCTAATTCTTGCGCAATAAATCCAAAATGCAATCTATCATTACCTGCAACATCTAATGTAGCCTGATCACAACTGTCTCCGCAGAAAGCCTCAGGTATGAAATTATATTGAACACCACGTAGCTGCTTTACAATATCTAGTGCATTACTTAAGTCCTGAATATCTTTTTTAATGCTTAAATCAGAAGATCGAATGAATGAGGAAGCATAACTTGTACCAAAAGAGGTTGTAAATGTATTATGTGATTTACCCAAAATAGTTATCCAATGTTTAGCAAATCCATAATTACTTTTACTTGCAGAAACCCAAACCCAATCCCTTACGTCTGAGGTGAACGCTTCGTGATTAACGGTTAACGCTAAAGTATTAACAGCTTGGTGTTAAAGCGAGCCAATGGATAAATCTTAGAAAGGTTTTGTTCAGTTTCACCGATAAGAACCCATGCGGATGGATCGGTTTTCCTGCTTAAAACAACATTTCCTCCTGTAACGACTTTAATCTGGGCCTGTAAGGTAAATGTAAAGTTTAGGCAAAAGGCCAGTGATAGAATTAATTTTTGTTTGTTCATAATTAGAGTTTATTGAATAATATTTTTAGTTGAGTTTTTGCAATATTCTAAATCCAACATTAATGAGTATAATGTATTTAATGGTTAGATTACCTAACAAACACTTAAACATTTTTCACATCAATCGAACTGTCTAAGCAAAAGCATTAGCCTTGATTAATAAGGTAAAAATACAGCAGGGGTATTACCTGTATAATACAGGTATACGATACCTGGACAAGTTTGACAACGATAGCTAGATGTCTTAGGAAAAACATATCCTTCTATATTGCCCGAAAGTTTATTGTATTTACCATGAAAGGTATAATCAGAATAAACAATTGTATCATTTTTAGCATATCGTGCTATTTTACAAACAATACTATCATTGTTATGAGTTTGAACTTCTATAGTGTCATAACAATATACGATACCTGATGGGTCTTCATATTCAGTTGTACGCAAATAAACAGTATTCTCTTTATTAAGACTTTTCAATCCGAAAAATTCTCTACTACTCGGACTAGCTCCGCCAAAATAGGGTTGTTTGTTATCATCAAGGCTATCTAAAATCGCCACTTCAAAAACCCAACGCGGTGTAAAAATTCCATTTCTAGTTAAGTTCACCCGCCCGTTTATCTTCAATTCATCATCTTGGTTACATGCACAAAGTAATGATAACAGCAAAATCATGAATACTAAATAATTGTTTTTCATAGCTTGTTATCTGGTTGTTACTTGCAAATACATTTGTGTGTTGTCGTCTATCTCAAAACCTTCATCCAATATTATGTTTTCATCCGCTCTCAGCAAAAGATTAGTTCCTGTTGCAACTTTTGTGGTTAAACCACTTCCACCTATGGTAATATTTAATCTTTTATCGTAACCCAAGGTGCTATTGCTGTAGTTTGAAGTAGATATAAATAAGGGAGTTGGATTAGGATTAGCAGCAAACTCATAAAACCTATAATAATCAATTTCGTACTTAAATGGGAAAACGGTTTGCGCTAAAATGGCCAAATTTTCCGTCATTCCATTATTTAAATACGCGTTCATGGGTAACAGTTTACCTTGTTCAAAATTTAAACTCCCAACTTCATTTCCATCTACATAAAAGGAAACATAATCCTTTTGCCACTCAAAACCAATAACATGAAATTGTCCATCGGCAAAACTCACCGGATAATTTAATGGTGCTTTATAATCTTCTGGGTCTCGCCAACCAATTAAACCATATTGAACATTCTGCGTTCGTCCATTATTTCCATTTATCTGATCAAAATGTATGTTTGGTGCAAAACAATAGTCATTATTGTTAAAAGGGTCTTCAGCCTCGTAGTTATCCACCTGCTCAAAAACATCAATTTCGCCATAGCCGTAAGTATTTTCAGGTAATTTGGGATGATCGGAAAAAAACCAAAAACTTGGGGCAACGCCTCTGGTTTTTTCGCGTTGGTTGTGGTAATATGGAAACCTTACCCTAACTTCATAAAAACCGAAAGATGTTTGTGCATCACTAATTAACATGCCATTAGTATAATTAAAAGATTGCAGAGTAGGTGCGCCCTGGTTACCCCAACAATTGCCACAAGGCCAAGGGTATTGCCCTGGTTGATATTTGGCAATAATCTCACAAACACCATTGGTTACTTCTATGTTGCTGCCATCATCCGTAAAAATTGACTGAGGATAAACCGGAAGCCAATTGGTAGCTGCACTCGAAAACATTTTATTACCATTTGTCTCTATAAAATGCCATTTGTTTTCTATTTGGCTTACCACCTGACTGTGAGTGCCGGTGTAATTAAACTCGTCAGATACATTGGTGTTTAAAATCCAGTGTTGGTCGCCATTTAGTGGTGTTTGGGCTTTAGCTTGGAGCTTAAAGAAAAAAGCCAAACTTAATAGAATCAGGATATTTTTCATAGGACTATTAACTTGCTAAACAAATATATAACCAAAAATCCTATATAATCAACAAGTTATAGCTTGTTTTTTTATCAATGTCCAACCACATCAATTTTATAATATTCTCCAATTTTTCGTCTTGGTTTAGTTGGCCAAAAGGCACTTTCTACTAAACCGTTGGCTATGCCTAAAACAGCACCGGCAGGAATTGCCCACAGAACAGCTTGGGTAGTATTTGCTGTATTGTTTACAATAAACTCAACGGTGGGTACCACTTCCAACATGGTAACAAATAACATGGTCATGTTTTTATTGTAAACGTATCTCCCTTCTTTTCTAATGCTCACTATTTTATTGATGGGCATTTGGTAAAACCTGGGCTTCATTTCATCAATCATACCAACCCTAAAAGTAAATAGGCTATCATTAACATTTATTAATGTGGCATGTAAGCCTCTTGCTGTGCCTGATGAATCCAAAAAAGAAAAAGTAAACGGATCTCCGGGAAGTATGGTGGTAATTTTATTGTTCTTAATCTTTGTCAGTTGAATTCCCGTTTGTGCATCAACCTTTAGCACAAAAACAAGTAAGCATAAACTAAGAATATATTTCATACAGCAGTTATTGGTTAATTGCCATCTAAAATTTGTGCGATTTCGTCTAAGTTAGGAGTTACAATAATCTCTATACGTCTGTTTTTTCTGCGTGCTTCGGCAGTAGGTGCGGCATCTAAAGGCCAATACTCAGCCCTACCGGCTGCAATAAAACGCTCGGGAGCTACTTTACCGGCATTACTCATCCACCTGATAACAGATGTTGCACGCAACACACTAATGTCCCAATTGTCTTTAAATGCTTTGCCTTTGTAGGGTATATCATCGGTATGACCTTCAACTGTCATTATAGTAGTTGGATCTTGGTTTAATACATTGGCAATTTCAAGTAAGGCTGTTCGTCCTTCGGGGTTTACATCCACTTTACCCGATTGAAACAATAAACGTTCATCTAAAGAAATGTATACTTTACCACCCACCACATGCACATTAACGCCCTTATCGGCAAAACCCAACAAAGCTTGTTGCAAACGATTGCGGGTTGCACGCATCATAGAATCTTTACGAAACAATACGCCTTCCAACTCTGCAACTTTACTTGCTGATAAAGTAAGTTTACTTGATTGAGCGGTTAACTCATCGCGCAAACGTTTTCTTTCCGCTTCTAAGCGTGCTTTATCAGCATCACTTTTATTCATACTCGACCTGCAAACAGAATCGATGTAGGCTGAGTCTCTTCTAATTCTGTCTACTTCGGCCAACAAAGCATAGATACGTTTATCGCTAATGTTATTTTTACCTTTAATCAATTGATACTGGCTATCGGTATAAACCCATAGGGCGTACATATCGTTGTACTTACGTTTTGATACACAAGAAGCGAGGGTAAAAATTGCTAAACAAGTAATAATTATTTTGATGCGCATAACTAGGTTTTGTTATACCATCAAAGATAAATGTTTATGCTAAAAAGGAAAGGGAAATTTAAACCTTAGTCAATTAAATAGCTCCTTGAGTGAAGCACTTAATTAAACAATTAGGATCAAGTAGATATTTCTTCGCCTTGCGCGTTTATAAAACGGTACTCACCAAAATGCATGGCATTAATTGGTTTGATGCGTATCCAACGTTTATATGTCCAAAGCCACTTAAAACGTATTGAGCCTAAAAAACCTTTGGTGAAATAAGCATACAAATACGGATGTACTTCAATGGTGATTGAGCCTTTCATATTCATATTTTGAAGGAAATATTTCAACCTGTTTTCTATCTCATCTGCAATAACAATGCTATTGGTTATTTCACCGGTACCATCGCAAGTAGGGCATTTTTCTGTTGTAACAACAGTCATTTCGGGGCGCACACGCTGACGTGTAATTTGTATTAACCCAAAAGGACTCATAGGCAAGATTTTGTGCTTTGCCCTGTCTGTTTTCATTTCATCTTTTAAACGTTCGTAAACCAAACGTTTATTACCGGCCGTTTTCTGGTCGATAAAATCAACCACAATAATACCGCCCATATCGCGCAACCTCAGTTGGCGGGCAATTTCGGCTGCTGCTTCAAGATTTACTTTAAGTGCATTTTCATCTTGGTTAATGTCTTTACCTACAATGCTGCCACTATTTACATCAATCACATGCAATGCTTCGGTGTGCTCAATAATTAAATATGAGCCACCCATAAAGTTTATTTCTTTACCAAACGCACTTTTAATTTGTTTGTCGATACCGTAATGTTCGAAAATGGATTGTTTTCCGGTGTGTAGTTTTACAATCTTCTCTAACTCGGGCGCCTTCTTTTCGATGTAAGTTTTGATGGAGTTCATCAAAAAATTATCGTTTACATAAATTCCGGTGAAACCATCATTTAGTAAATCGCGCACCAAAGTTAACGTACGTTCACTTTCACCTAAAATTTTCTGACCCGGAACTGCTGTTTTTAATTGAGTACATAAATGTTCCCAACGTTTCATCAAATCTTTTAAATCGTTTTCAAGCTCTTCAACACTCTGGCCTTCGGCAACCGTACGTACAATCACACCAAAATTGGCAGGCTTAATGCTTTGCACCAATTTTTTTAAGCGTAGACGTTCTTCGGTTTTAACAATTTTTTTGGAGATGGAAACAACACCATCAAAAGGCATAAGTACCACGTAACGTCCGGCTAAAGAAAGTTGCGAAGTTAAACGTGGACCTTTATTAGAAATGGGTTCTTTGGTAACCTGCACCACAACTTGTTGAAGACGTTGCAGTACCTGATTAATTTTTCCCGTTTTTTCAATGTCGGGTTCATTTAATTTGGCTTCAGGCCACACATCAGCGTGGGGATTGTTGCGTAAAATTTTGGTGTGTTTTACCAACGATTTTACCTGAGGCCCAAGATCAAGGTAATGTAGAAATGCATCTTTCTCGTGCCCTACATCAACAAAAGCAGCATTCAGTCCCGGCATCAGTTTATTTACTGTGCCCAGATAAACATCACCAACAGCGAAACTATTATCCGCTTTTTCGTGATGTAGTTCAATGAGTTTTTTGTCTCTTAGCAGCGCAATTTCAACCCCACCATTCGCATGACTATTTATTACCAGTTCGTAGCTCACAATTTTTAACACGTGTGTTTAAAAACAGCAAACCGCCCAGCAATGAACGGTTTACCATTAAGATCTTTTGAATAAAAAAGATGTTTGTAATACAGCGTTTAAGAAAACTTATTTTTTCTTATGTCTGTTTTTACGAAGTCTTTTCTTACGCTTGTGCGTTGCGATCTTATGTCTTTTTCTTTTCTTTCCGCTTGGCATAGTGTTACAATTTATTTAGTTTATTAATTATTTGGTCTATTTCCTTTTTTGCCTCTTTATCGGTTACTAAAGTTTTGCAGGTTTCGTAAGTTTTAATGGCTTTAGCCACATTACCACTTTTTGCATAAACCTCACCTAAGTAAAAATAGTACTCCGGATTAAAGGGTTCAAGTTTAATCAATTTTTCGAAACGTTCTTGCGCTTTATCAAATTGGCTGCTTTGTATAGAAAGCATACCCAAGGTAAAAATCGCTTGAACATTGTTTGAATCTGTAGCCACAACCTCTTTCAAAAGGCTTACACCTTTCATTACATCGTTGTCTCCTTGTATGATACAAACGGCTAAAGCACTTTTGGCTTGTAAATTAGCCGGATTTAACTCCACTACTTTACTGTAAGCTTCTTTTGCTTTACCTATTGCATGCATGCCTAAAAGACTATCGCTTGCAAAGTTGGCTACATTGTAAAATTTACTTCCGGCAGCAAACCATGTAATTTCGTTGTTTTCTAATTGAGCTAACTGAAGTGTATAATGTGCACTTGCATAAGTTACCTTTAACGAATCCCACAGATTGGCTAACTGTACTAAATTTTCTTTGTTGTTTTTGTCCGCCTCAAGTAACTCGACCTGTTTTAATTGTGCAGGTGTAAGTTTCGCTTTTTGATCTTTCAAAAAACCTTCAGCATCAAACTGTTCACTCAATACAGAAACCCCTTTTGAGCCCGTTTGCCCAAAAGGAGTTTTGTAACCCATAACAAACAAAGTAGCTGTAACTACTAAGGCTATGGCAACAAGTAAAATTTGCTTGCTGTTAAATTTCATTAAGCTTTCGCTGCTAATTTAGCTGCTTTAGTTTTAACCGTTTCGCTTTTCTTAACTTTATCTACAAAAGTTTTAGCCGGTTTGAAGCTTGGAATGAAGTGCTCATCAATCACCATTGCGGTGTTTTTGCTGATGTTACGCGCAATTTTTTTAGCTCTCTTTTTAATTACAAAGCTTCCAAAACCGCGGAAATATACATTCTTGCCCTCAGTCATAGAGGTTCTTACTACTTTAAAGAAAGATTCTACTGCTTCTTGCACGTGTGCTTTCTCAATTCCTGTTTTAGTTGCGATTTCTGCAATTACTTCTGCTTTTGTCATTTTCTACGGTTTTTAACTATTAATAACTTTAAAGTCAAATGATTGTCTTTGTCCCACTTTTGATAAAGCGGGTTGCAAAGGTATGAATTTCAAAACAAAAAGCACTAATTGATGGAAAAAAATATCCGTGGTGTATTTTCGCCTCATAAATATGACTCCCTTACAACCTTTAATTAAATGGTACTTAACCCATAAACGCGATCTTCCATGGCGCGATACACATAACCCATATTACATTTGGTTATCGGAAATTATTTTACAACAAACTCGTGTAGAGCAGGGATTACCCTACTACAACAAGTTTATTGCCAACTACCCTACCGTGCAGAAGCTAGCTCAGGCAAACGACAATGACGTAATGAAACTTTGGCAAGGTTTGGGTTATTATAACCGTGCTGCCAATATGCTTAAAACTGCCCGCATTTTAGCACATGATTATAAAAGTGAGTTTCCTAAAACCTACAACCAACTTATTGAACTGAAAGGAATAGGACCATACACTGCTGCGGCCATTGCTTCTTTTGCTTTTAATGAAGCGCATGCTGTGGTTGATGGCAACGTGTACCGCGTGCTGTCCAGGTTATTTGCTATTGATGAACCTATTAATGGTACCAAAGGCAAAAAATTATTTGCCGAACTTGCCCAAGATTTATTAAACACCGATGCGCCTGCTACACACAACCAAGCTATTATGGAATTGGGGGCTGTTGTGTGTAAACCCAAACAAGCTTTATGCGGGCAATGTGTGTTGCGACTACAATGCGAAGCATATAAACAAAATAAGGTGTACGATTTTCCGGTAAAAGAAAAAAAACGCAAACCTGTTGCACGTTACCTAAACTACTTGTACATAACAGATCATAAAGGAAACACCTATTTACGTCAGCGTATTAATGATGGTATATGGAACAACCTTTTTGAGTTTCCATTGGTTGAATCGGAAACTGAAATTACTGCAACAGATTTATTGCATCACCCCAAAACCAAAGAACTATTAAATAAACTGCCTGATGAATTGGTGCCTATGTTCGCTACCAAACACCAACTTACTCATCAAACCTTATATGCAGTTTTTTGGAAAGTAAGTGGAAAACAAATAAAACCCTCTGCCAACAAAGGCTTTGTGCCTGTATCAGCCACTGATATACAAACTTTTGCAGTGCCTCGCTTGCTTGAGCGTTTTCTGGATACTATATTGCCTTAAACAAACTATTTTTTCTTTCTTAACATGAGCGTAAATAAAGTTATTTTAATTGGCAATTTGGGTCGCGACCCTGAACAACCACGTGTATTAGGACAAAACAATACCAGACGTGTACTTACCATAAGCTTGGCTACCAGCGAAAGTTATACCGACAGCCGAACAGGTGAAAGAAGAACAGACACAGAATGGCACCGCGTAGAGTTGTGGGATAACCTTGCAGACATTGCTCATAAATACTTAAAAAAGGGCTCAACCGTGTATGTTGAGGGTAAAATAAGAACAGAAAAATGGACTGACCAACAAGGAATTGAACGCAGTGGCATAAAAATAAGAGCGAATAACATAACTTTGTTGGGTTCGCGAAATAACTCAAATGGTAATGATGGTTCAACAAACAATCAACCGCAAGAGCAAAACGCAAGCAACACACCTGCAACATCGGGTGAAGAAAATAATGTAAACGGAATGGACGATTTGCCATTTTAATACATTGCATGTTTAACTTAAATAACAAACTTTGGAAAGTAGTTTAGCTTCAGAACCTCCGGTCAATACTGTGTTAAGTATAATTAACACAACACTTACCACTACCGATGTGGCTACCATATTTATAAGCTTAGCTGTGGTAGTAGCTCTTATTATTTGCTCGGCCATTATTTCAAGTTCCGAAAATGCTTTCTTCAGTTTATCTAAATTACAAATTGAAGAATTAACAGAGGAAGAATCGCGCACGGCCCAATACACCGAGTACCTTATTAATCACCCCAAACATTTACTGGCTACCATACTTATATCAAACACTTTTGTAAACATTGCCATTGTTATGGTATCTACCGTAATTATTGGTTTGTTGTTTGATTTTAGCAGCAACCCCTTAGTTGGGTTTATGATAGAAATAGTATTGGTAACTTTTATATTGGTACTGTTTGGCGAGGTAATGCCCAAAATATTTGCCTCACAAAACAATATGCGTGTAGCCCGCTTTGTGGCCATACCCATGTATACGTTAAGTAAGGTGTTAAAACCTTTTGTATTTTTATTGGTAAAATCAACTTCTATTATCGATAAACGCGTTACCAAAAAAGGCCATATCCTTTCGGTTGATGAACTTACCCATGCCATAGAAATTACCAACGAAGAAGAAACTCCTCGCGAAGAAAAAATCATTTTAAAATCTATAGTAAATTTTGGCAACATAAACGTTAAACAGATTATGCGCCAAAGACCCGATATTACTGCCATAAAATCGGATACTCCGTTTAAACAACTGTTGATGAAAATTAACGATTGGGGTTATTCGCGTGTGCCGGTTTATACCGATAATTTAGATAACATTAATGGTGTGCTTTATATTAAAGATTTGTTGCCACACATGCACAATGCCGATGATTTTAATTGGCTAACTTTAATACGTAAACCATACTTTGTTCCTGAGAGTAAAAAAATTGACGATTTGTTAAAAGAGTTCCAGAGCAAACGTGTGCATTTGGCTTTGGTGGTTGATGAGTTTGGTGGCACACAAGGTATAGTTACCATGGAAGATATTTTGGAAGAAATATTTGGTGAGATTAATGATGAATTTGATGAAGACGAAGTATTTTACTCGCGCTTAAACGAACATACTTTTGTGTTTGAAGCTAAAATTTCTGTAAACGATATGTGTAAGTTTATGGAAATAGAAAGCGAAGTATTTGATGATGCCCGACAAGATGCAGATACCCTTGGTGGCATGTTGTTGGAGTTGCAAGAAGAAATGCCCAAACAAGGAGATGAAATTATATATGCCGATTTTAAATTTGTAATTGAATCGGCTGATAAAAGAAGAATTAAACGTGTGAAAGTAGAAATACTAAACCCACAAAACCAAGCCTAATTTTATGAGATTATTTTTGTTGTTTATTGTAGTTGTGTTAGGTATTGGTTGTAATGACGAGTATACCCCAAAACCAAGAGGTTTTCAGCGTTTTGATTTCCCGCAAAAACAATATAAAACCCACCACAACGATTGTGGCTTTACTTGCGAAATACCTGAGTACGCAACCGTGTTGCCCGACTTTAGTATGGAAAATAAAAAGTGTTGGTTTAACGTGTATTATCAACCTTACAACGCTACTTTACACATTAGTTTTGATCAGGTAAAAAACCCGCAAGAGTTAGAAAAACTGGCTGAGGATGCACGTACGTTGGTATACAAACACACTGTTAAAGCAGACGAGATTTACGAGACCTATATTGAAAACGAAAGGCTACACGGCATGGTGTATGAGTTAAGCGGAAACACCGCCACCAGTTTTCAGTTTTATGTAACCGACAGTGTAAAAAACTACATGCGCGGAGCCTTATACTTTAACGAACGCACCAATGTAGACAGCGTATCACCGGTACTTGGTTACTTAAAAAAGGATGTGCTGCACATGATACAAACGTTGAAGTGGGAAAAGTGATATTAGAGGTTGGAGGTTGGAAGATTTCCTTGCCATGTTAAGCTTCTTCCACACTTCGTCATTCAACATTCGTTATTAGCTAGGCTGAACTTCGTTTCATCATTCGACATTTCTTGGTTTGGTTATTGGCTTAAGGTTAGGAGATTTTCTTTCAAATATTAAGTTACGCTTTGTGTGTGTTATATACACCACCCTGGCCTGCGGCCACCTTGTAAATACCGAACTTGATTCGGTGCCTCCTAATAGGCGGGGAACACTTCCATTTGAGGATTTGACTTTAACATGAAACTATAATTAATACGATATTTATCGGTGGTACGCGCTGCTCCCCCCGAGTACTCGGGGGAGCTCCCTGTACTCAGGGTGAGGGGTAAAGTTCTCGACCACCCCGGCCTGCGGCCACCTTGTAAATACCGAACTTGATTCGGTGCCTCCTAATAGGCGGGGAGCACTTCCGTTTGTAATTTATATCTAAGGATAACACTTCAATTTATAACAAAAATTACCGATGGTACGCGCTGCTCCCCCGAGTACTCGGGGGAGCTCCCTTTACCCAGGGTGAGGTGTATTCTGTTATATCTCCCTCCCCACACACCCAAATATCACTTTTATTGCACTTTATGTAATTTTTTGTTTGTTTAAATAAAAACAAATTACTTATTTGGTGTTGTATTAAACCCTAACCTCACATGTTTACCCTTAGCCCAAATTCCATTTATTTATTTACTGATATTACAACGCTATTATTCATCTGTAAGCGAATAAACTTTTGTAGTATTTGATGTATAGTGCTATTAGAGGAGCATTTTATGGAGTTGAGTTTCGATGGCATTTAAATTATATTTAAATATTCAGACGACAGACTATGGCATATAGAAATAAAGTATACGTATCAATGGACGCAGATAGTGACTTGAGATACTACTATCTTATGAAAGCTTGGAAGTAAAGCGACCATAGTTCGTTTGACTTTTATTACGCACACGACATAAATAACATTTATGCAAAAGCGAAGAATCTATAAAGTCAGGACTTCAAGAAATGTAAATGGTAAGGAAAATAACAAAGACTCTTTAATGAAAATGGCAAAAAGAATTTATACACTCAATGAAGTTTTCACACCAAGTAGACCTGCTCTTTTAACCTACATAGAAAGACAACATGTAAATAAAAGATTTGATAGAGCACTCAACACTCCAGGTAAACAAGTTATACTTTACGGCTATTCAGGTGCCGGTAAGACAACAATGTTAACCAATAAATTTAGGTCTGACAACATAAAAAGTATTACGACTAGATGTGTAAATGGTATGACTCTAAACGACCTTGTAATTGATGCATTTAATCAGTTAGAAGTATACTATAAAGACACTTCAGAAGGTACTGAAAACAAAAAAAATGAAAATGGACTAAGTGTATCATATTTCGGACTGAAAGCATCATTAAACAATGAAAACGGGACAAGTAATATAACAACTACGAGAAGGGCTGTTGAATTACCAATTACACCACAAAATTTAGCAAAGTACATGGGTACATCAGGTAATTGTTGGGTAATTGAAGACTTTCATAAAATAGAAACAAATGAGAAAACTCTGATGGCTCAAATTATGAAAGTCTTCATGGATTCATCTGTAGAGTTTCCGAGTTTAAGAATCATTGCAATTGGAGCTGTAAACACGGCTAGAGAAGTAGTTCAATATGATCCGGAAATGAGAAATAGGATTTCCGAAATAGAAGTACCGTTAATGAGTAATGATGATTTAAAAAGTATAATAAAAGTTGGCCAAGGACATTTAAACATAAATATACCCAATTCAATTGTTGATAAAATCGTTGCATACTCAAGCGGACTTGGTGCAGTTACCCATCAGTTAGCATATTTAATTTGTGAGGTCAACAAAATATCGAAAACCTATAATTCCCCGAAAGCATTTGAAATAGATAAGTTGACTTTCGATGAAGCCCTCGATGAGTATTTAGCAGAGAATTCCGATTCGCTGAAGTCCGTATTTGAGTATTCTACAAGAATCATTCATAAAAGGAAATCTGAAAATCCAACCGAGATAATAAAAGCTATACTTACTACGAACAAAGAATCTGTGACTATCGGTGAAATTATCGAAACGATTCAACTATCTGATAAAAAGTATAAAGGAAATAATCTAAAAAAGTATGTAGACGAATTAACATTACCAACAAGAGCTGAAATTTTAAGGTACAATGAAGACTCAATGTCATATTATTTTTCGAATCCATTCATTAAAGCATATTTTCAATGCATGTTAAGAAATGATGTCAAAAAAGAAATATTCAGTACGAAAGTACTATTGAAAGACTTCAGGGAAACACTTAATAAAGAACTCGAGGTAGCAAGAAGAATATTCATAAAAGATTTTGAGGTTTACGACTAAATCTGCTTCTTCAAATTGTCTAACTCCCCCCCCGCTTCCGCGCGAATCTTTCGTGTAGAAGTTATATTAAAAGAAACCAACGATCATTTAACGCATGAAACGAGCGCATGTGCATTCACTAGAACACAGGGGCTTTTTTATTTTATTTACTTTACCGCTTTAAAATCGCTAAGCTTTTTAATTATACGGCCAAAGCTATAGTTTTGGATGTATACCATGTTTTTGTCTCCGTTTACAAAAGCAAAATACTTATCGGTATCAAAGGTTAGTTCTTTGCCTTGGTCATTGTAACGGCTTTTGGTTTTTAAGTCGATACCTTTAATGTGTAACTTTAACTCTTGGGTTTTACCTGCTTTGTTTTCAACTTTTATTAAACAATACGCATCGCCTTTAAAAATAGAATCGTGTTGGGCTGCGGTAAAATTATCATCGTAAGCCTCGGCATACAATTGCGTAAAACTACCTGCATAATATTTTAAAAAGTTTGCATCAGCTTGCACCACATTACCCGAAGCATCTTTTAAAACGGGGGTTGCAGCACTATTATCTAAACTAAAAGATTCGGCCGGAGTAATGGGATACGTTAACGTTACTTTAGCCAACTCATCAAACTTGGTATCAAAAATTAATTTACTTTTCCATTTAACAGGGTTGGTTGGGAAACGTGGTGTTAGGTATCCTACAAAACCCGGAATGTGCGTAACAAAAGGAGCTTCCGCTCCATCTATCATCATAAATGTGCCCGATTGGTCTAAGGTCATTTGCCCTACGTAAATGGTTTTTAATAAATCATCACCCTCATAAAACTCAACTTTAATACCTGCTGCCGTTAACTCTTTAATTACTGTATTAAACTCGTTTGTACTTAGTGGATTGCGCATTTTTATATCGTACATGGTTTGCAACACCAAGTTAACTTTGGTCATGTCTGCAGCAACTGCATTATCTGCCAACCACAAACCATCGGCTTGTTTGGTAAGTAATACTTTACCTCCGCGTGGGTCGGCTAAAAATATTTTAGTAATGGCTCCGGTATCTGCAATGGCAAAGTCGGTTCCATCACCGTTATAAGATTTCCAAGGCTTTCGTACCACTAAAAAATATACAGCAGCTGCTGCTACCATCAATACCAATAATATTTTAATCTGTTTGCTCATACGTTTTACTTTACAAATGTTACGAGGTGTATTTACGTTTACGAATCATTTTATTAACCAATCCAAATATCATCATGATAGCAATAGGAATAATCATGTTTACCATTTGCCATTTTAAACGTTCGGTTTTTAGTTTACCCTTATCCAACAAACGTAATTTTATTTCTTTGGCGCGTACTTCAATAATGCCGCTGTCGTCACACAAATAATCTATGCAGTTTAACATAAATCTTTTGTTACCAAACTGCTGGTTGGTATACCTGTCGTAACCTAACGGGAAAATTTCTCCTGTACTTTGTTTGCGTTGGTTGCGTATTACATCACCATCCGAAACCACAATCATTTTACCATTATCTATTGATGGTTTATAAGGTAATGCATCTGTTCTTGCTCCGGCCCTGAATTGAAACAAGGAATTAAATTTACCTTCAAGCAACACAGCCATAGGTATGTTTCCGGCAGTAAACAAAGATGGATCAGGTTGTGAGCGAGCCATGTTTAAATCAACCTTAACCGGTGCACCTACACTACGCGAATAAGGAGAAGAAGTTAACAAAATGGTTTTCTTCACTTCCTTGTTTGATGTGGTGTCTATACCACTTGCAAACTGAAAAAATACAGGGTCGATTCCTTTTACAATAATATGTGGATTTTGTTGTGGTGGAGCAGCCACTGGAAAAAACATCCAAGGCAATAATTTTTGTTGCGGTGTACCGTTACGTAATGTGCTTAAAATAGGAATGGCATTACATTGTAAATCTTGCACCATATTGGGGTTAACGCGTACGCCCCATTTAAACAACATATCATCAAGGTTTAAATCGTAACTGCCTGTCATAAACATGGCATTTCTGCCCATGCTGTCCATGTCGGCAATTTGCGACTCGAGTAACCACAAAATTTTACCGCCATGCATCACAAATTGGTCTATTAAAAACTTCTCGTACTCGCTAAATGGTTTTGATGGTTTAGCAATAATTAACGCATCGTTTTTCATTAAACTCTGTGGCGTTTGTATGGCCAATGGTATACGTGTTACTGCATAAAACTCTTTTAACTCTTGCGAAGCATCAGCCACATCCCAACGTTCTAACTCGCCATGGTCGTCTATAAAAGCAACTTGTTTGGCTTTAGTTTCTACGCATTTCCTGAGTACGTTGGCAATTTCATATTCCATCAACTCAATCGATTCGTTAATAACTTCCTCGGGGCCTTGACCAAATTGTGCTTTTAATAAATTTACCGGATACTCTTTGCCTTTGTAATAAAACACGGCACCAGGCACTATTAATTTTTGGGTTGATTCGTCATCCTTTTTTATTTGAACATTGGTAGGTTGTAAACCCTTTTCTCCCAACTCTTGTAAAATATCATTGGCTTTTTTGGCATCTGCATTTTCAAACGGATCAATAAATTCGTATTGCATTTTACCGTTGGTGTAAGCCGAAAACTCATCCAACATTTCTTTGGTTGATTGACGTAACCGTTTAAAACCTGCAGGAAATTCGCCTTCCAAGTAAACCTTAACAAACAAAACATCATCAACCTTACCGGCTAATTTTTTGCTACTTTCCGATAACGAATACCGTTTTTCTGAAGTTAAATCAATCCTAAAAAAGTAGTTGGTTAAAATTAGGTTCAACAAAATAAGTAAGCCTAATACTAAACCTAACTCTGTTAACGATTGTAGTTTAAAATTTCTTTTTTTCATGTGTAACGCCCAGCGTTTATATCAAAAAATTACAATACTTTATTTACCACTTGCGTGAACCAAATATGGTTTTGGTTGACCATAAAAATGCGGTGATTACACTTATAAAGTATAACACATCACGGCTATCTAATACACCACGACTCATAGAATCGTAATGTGCTTTTATACCCAATGAAGCAACAATGCTATCATAGGTTCCTAACAAATTAAAATTAGCCAACATATCAAACAACGCATAAAAGCAATAGCACAAAAACATACTTACTATAAACGATACAATTTGATTATCGGTAATGGCTGACGCAAAAATACCAATGGCCACAAAGCTGCTTGCTAAAAAAAACAAACCAATGTAAGAGCCCCAGGTTGCACCCATATCAATATTACCTTTGGGTGCGCCCAATTGGTAAACGGTATAAAAATACAATAGTGTAGGTATTAATGAAAACAACACCAATACTACTCCGGCAAAATATTTACCTAAAATAATTTGGGTATCGGTTAAAGGTTTTGTGGTGATGATTTCTATGGTTCCGCTCTTTTTTTCCTCGCTAAAACTACGCATGGTAATAGCCGAAATTAAAAATATAAATACCCACGGAGCCATACCAAATAAGGTATCCATATTGGCGTAACCCATATCAAATATATTGTACTCAGGTAACACCCACATAAATAATCCAATCGCAATTAAAAACACGGTAATCACCACGTAGGCAATTAATGAGCTAAGGAACGATCTGATTTCTTTTTTAAGTATTGTAAACATGTAAACGATTATTTATTGGTCAACTTTTGGAAAACAGATTCTAATGAGTCTTCTTCCAAACTCATTGATAACAACACCCAACCTTGTTGTGAGGATATGGTAGAAATTTGCTCGCGCACATCTGCCGAACATTTTAACAAATACTTTTTCCCTTTTTGTTTTATAACTTTAACACCTTCAATATTTTTAAGTATAGATTCTTTTATTTCATTTTTAAACTCAACCACAATGGTAAGTTCATGTTTACTTTGTTGTTGCAAAGCAGCAATATTATCATCGGCTACAATTTTACCGTGGTTGATAATAATTACACGGTTACACATGCTCTCTACCTCTTGCATAATGTGGGTGGATAACAGCACCGTTTTATCTTTTCCAATTTCTTTAATCAACTCACGTATTTCAACCACCTGATTTGGATCAAGGCCTGAAGTAGGTTCATCCAATATCAATACTTTAGGATTATGAAGCATGGCCTGTGCAAGGCCAACCCGTTGTTTGTAACCTTTACTTAACTGACCAATTTTCTTTTTACGTTCAAGACTTAAGCCCACCCGTTCAATCATTTCATCTACCCTACTTTTGGCGTCTTTTCCCAGGCCTTGTACTTCGGCACTAAACATTAAATACTCTTTCACAAACATATCGGTGTATAGCGGATTTAGTTCCGGCAAATAACCAATGTGTTTTTTTACCTCCATGGTTTGGGTTGATACATCAAAACCACAAACTTTGGCAATACCACTGGTTTGAGGAATGTATCCTGTTAAAATTTTCATGGTGGTAGATTTACCTGCACCGTTCGGACCTAAAAAACCCAATATTTCACCCTGCTTAGCCTCAAACGAAATTTCGTCAAGCGCACGTTGCGTTCCGTAAATTTTGGTAAGTTTCTCTACTTGTATACTCATCGAATAAAATGAAAGTCAGCGAAAATAGGCAAAAGGTTGTTAAGCTGCACAAATAAAAAAGGCTTACCAATCAAGGTATTTATGCGATGCAGATTAGTTTCATCAATGTTTAACACCAGTAATTATGTTAGGATTTTATCTATTGTTAGTGAGTGTTAAATTATTAAAACGGTTTTGACTATCCCACTTAGCATTCAACCCAAACCTACAATGTCGCATTTCCAAAAAATCAAATTTTGGTGCATTTGGACATAAACAACCCATTTTTTTGAAAAATCACCCCACTTTCCTCCGAAAAATACAAACTTTTATTTTACAAGCATTTACGAGGTTTTAAACACCTTATCAACCCCAAAAAAGCCATTACTTTTCCACAAAAGTGGGGGAAAGTGGAGAAAAGTGGATTTTTTGATTTAGTTTAGCGCTGTCTTAAAAAAGTAAAATTTTGTCGCAGCTACACGGAGAATATGAATGTAAACTGGATGCCAAGGGGAGGTTAATAGTACCTGCTGCCCTTAAAAAACAGTTACCCGAAGCTGCTAAAGACACTTTATTTATTAACCGTGGTTTTGAAAAATGCTGCGTTTTATATCCAAGCAACGAATGGGAAACCATTGCCACCGAAATCAATAAACTAAGCGATTACATTAAAAAAGAGCGTGAGTTCAAGCGTTACTTTTTGCGTGGTGCAAGCCAATTAGAAATGGATAGCGCAAGTCGTGTATTGGTACCTAAAAACATGTTAGAGTATGCCGGTATTACATCAAACGAAGTGGTGTTGTTAGCATACGGAAATAAAATAGAGCTGTGGGGTAAAGCTGCTTACCAACAAATGTTAGATAACGAGCCGGAAGACTTTAGCGCATTAGCCGAAGAGGTAATGACCAAACGCGAAAGGAGGAACGATGAGTAATACAGGTTATCATGTTCCGGTGATGTTACAAGAATGCCTGGATGGGTTAAACATTAAACCTGATGGTGTTTATGTAGATGTAACTTTTGGTGGTGGTGGACATAGCAGGGCTATATTAGAACGTTTGGGGCCAAAGGGTACTTTAATAGCATTTGATCAAGACGAGGACGCAAAACGTAATTTACCTGATGATAATAGATTGGTTTTTATTGACCAAAATTTCGAGTTCATTAAAAATCATATTCAATACCAAAACTTACTACCTGTTGATGGATTATTAGCCGACTTAGGTGTTTCATCACACCAGTTTGATGTGGATGAGCGCGGCTTTAGTTACCGTTTTGATGATGCCGTTTTGGATATGCGCATGGATAGAACCTCGGGTAAAAGCGCTGCTGATTTTTTAAACACTGCAACCGAAGCTGAATTGGCTGATGCCTTTTATTATTATGGTGAGTTAAACCAAGCCCGCAGCATGGCCAAACAAATTATAGTTGGTCGCCAAGGCAAAACAGTACAAACCGTTGCCGATCTAAAAAACCTATTAAGTCAGTTTGCACCAAAATTTAAAGACTACAAATTTTGGAGTCAAGTATTTCAAGCATTACGAATTGAAGTAAACAGAGAATTAGATGTACTAAAAAGTTTGCTTAACCAATGTGCTGAAGTAATTAAACCCGGAGGCCGATTGGTGATTATGAGTTACCATAGTTTAGAAGACAGATTGGTGAAGAACTACATTAACAGTGGCAATTTTAAAGGTGAATTAGAAAAAGATTTTTTTGGTAACGCCATTAAACCATTTAGTGCATTAAGCAAAAAAGCCACTACTGCCTCGGCAAATGAGTTAGAAGAAAACACCAGATCGAGAAGTGCTAAACTGAGAATTGCAGAAAGAAATCTTATTAAATAAGTGAAACCATTGCATACATGGCAAATAGAATTATAACAGAAACAGAAGATGAACAAGAAGAGTTAGCTCAGGAAGAAAAACCGAAAGAGACTTCTAAGCTAACCAGTGCCATGCAAAAAATGGCCGACTTCGATTTTAACATCTCAAAAGAATGGATGATGAGACAAATTCCATTCGGACTTTTTGTGATGGTGCTTTTGTTAATACATATATACAATGTGCACACTACAGAACGTATAATTAGAAAAACAGATAAGCTAAACAAAGAAATAAAAGAGTTGCGATCAGAGTATATCACCATTTTAAGCGAGTTGATGAGCGAAAGTAAACAATCAACCGTAGCCCAAAAATTAGATACCCTAGGCATAAAAGAACTGATATCACCACCTATTAAGATAACATACTAACGATTCAACCAATAACCTATCAACCAGTAACTAATCAACTAATCAACCAACCAACCCGTGGCAACCAACAACAGAAAAGTTATATTAATACGTACCTACACCGCATTTGCATTTATGTGTGTGTTTGCTGCTGCTATTATAGCTTACCTGTTTAAAATACAATTTAAAGAGCGCGAACATTGGATTGAGTTAAGTGAAAACTTAAGTACAACTATCCAAACAGTTGAACCATCGCGTGGAAGTATTTTTGCTATTGATGGTAGTTTGCTGGCCACATCCTTACCTATTTATGATTTACGTTTAGATGGTAAAGCTCCGGGATTTGCAAAAAGTACTGTTTTCGAAAATAACGTTGACTCTCTGGCATTAATGCTATCACAATTATTTAAAGACAGAAGCAAGGCCGAATACAAAAGAATTTTAACAAGCGTAAGAAAACGGAAAGACAGGTATTACTTGTTAAAACGCAAAGTAAGTTACCCTGAAATGAAAGTGGTAAAAGAATTTCCAATTTTTAGATTAGGTAAATACAAAGGTGGATTAACCATTGAAGAAAAAAACAAACGCGAAAAACCTTTTGAATATTTAGCAGAAAGAACCATTGGTTACAGTGTAAGCGGAGTTCAACCTGTGGGTTTAGAAGGGGCTTTTAACAAAGACCTAAGCGGTAAAGAAGGAAAACGTGTAATGCAACGTATTGCTGGCGGAACCTGGATACCCGTGAATGATGAAGAACAAATTGAAGCACGTAACGGAAACGATATTCATACCACCATTGATGTAAACTTACAAGATGTGGCCACACATGCATTAATGCGCACTTTGGTAACAAACGATGCCGAATGGGGTACCGCTGTGTTAATGGAAGTAAGTACCGGAGAAATTAGAGCCATTGCTAATTTAACACGCGTATCAGAAGGCAAATACACTGAAAAATATAATTACGCAGTTGGTGAAAGTTTAGAACCCGGTTCAACCTTTAAATTAGCCAGTTCATTGGCATTGTTAGAAGACAAAAAAGTGAAGATGACAGATTTGTTTGATACCGAAAATGGTGAAAAACGTTACTTCGCAAATGCTGTAATGTATGATAGTGAGAAAGGTGGTCATGGTGTGGTTACTTTCCAACATGCTTTCGAAATTTCATCAAACGTAGCCATTTCAAAAGCCATAAACCAACATTACAAAAACAATCCTTTACAGTTTTATAACCATTTAGAGAAACTACATTTTACAAACCCTTTAGGACTGCAAATTATGGGTGAAGGAAAACCACGCATTAAACACCCTAAAGACAAAGATTGGTATGGTACAACCTTACCATGGAGTAGTATTGGTTATGAAGTAAAAGTTACCCCATTGCAAGTACTCACACTTTACAATGCAGTTGCCAACAATGGTAAAATGGTTAAACCACTTTTTGTTAAACGAATTACCAATACCGGAAAAATAATTAAGGAGTATAAAACAGAGGTAATTGAAAAAAGTATCGCATCACCCCAAACCATTAAAAATTTACGCATTATGATGGAAGGTGTGATTGAAAGAGGAACAGGTAGTAAACTAAAAAACCCCAATTACAGCATTGGTGGTAAAACAGGCACAGCCTTGGTAGCAGACGGAAGAAGAGGATACGCACAAACCATTTATCGTGCTTCGTTTTGTGGCTACTTTCCGGCAAATAACCCGCAATACACTTGTATAGTTATGGTTAATGCGCCAAGCAAAGGTATTTATTATGGTGGTGCGGTGGCAGGACCTGTATTTAAAGAAATTGCTGACAAGGTGTATGCAAACAGCCACAACTTACATGGTGATATCAAATTGGTGTTAAATCAAACCAACCCTGCTCCTACAGTTATAAAAGGTGCACACAAACAACAATTACAAACTGCTTTAAACGCATTAGGTAAAGAAACCAAACGTGTTGATTCGGTTGAAGAAAATGGAAGTGAATGGGCACAAGCTACCATGTCTAATAATCAGGCTAGGATAACTCCACGAAATATCAACAAAAATATGATGCCTGATGTAACAGGAATGGGTTTAAAAGATGCTGTTTACCTGCTTGAGAATAATGGATTGCAAGTGCAAGTAGAAGGATTTGGTAAAGTAAAAACACAATCGATACCGGCAGGCACTGCATTAACTAAAGGCACTAAAGTAACACTAAAATTAGGGTAATAATAAATGAAAACCATACAACAACTGATACAAGAAATTCCTAATGCCGAAGTAATTGGCAATGCAGGAATAACTGTGCTACACTTAACCTACGATTCGCGTATGGTTGGTGAAGGTTCGTTATTTTTTGCAGTAAAGGGAACGCAGGTTGATGGTCATAAATACATAACCGATGTTATTGAAAAAGGTGCAGCAGCAATTGTGTGCGAAAACTTGCCTGAAACAATAAACGATACTGTTACTTACATTAAAGTTAACAATACCAGCGAAGCCATGGGTTTAATGGCTGCCGAGTTTTACGACCATCCATCAAAAAAGTTAAAGGTTACTGCTATAACAGGTACCAATGGTAAAACTACTGTTGCCACTTTATTGTTCCGCTTATTCCGCTCATTTGGTCATAACGTTGGGTTACTTTCAACCGTTCAAAATCAAATTAACGAAACGGTTATCCCATCAACACATACCACACCCGATAGCATCAGAATAAATGAGCTATTGGAGCATATGGTTGAGCAAGGTTGTGAGTATGCATTTATGGAAGCGAGTTCGCACGCTATAGATCAAAACAGAATAAAAGGATTACACTTTGCAGGTACGGTATTTACCAATATTACACACGATCATTTAGATTATCATGTAACCTTTAGCAATTACATCAACGCTAAGAAAAAATTATTTGATGATGTAAATGATGATGCCTTTG
>DITN01000089.1 GCA_002422865.1 Bacteroidetes bacterium UBA6183
TGAAAATATCATACAATTGGTTAAACACCCTGATGAATACAAACCTTAGTCCTGAAAAAATAGACGAACTATTAACAGGTACAGGTTTAGAAGTAGAGGGCATAACTCCATATAATAGCATAAAAGGTGGACTAGAAGGAATAGTAGTGGGTGAGGTTAAAACCTGCGCAAAACATCCTAATGCTGATAAATTAAGTGTTACTACCGTTGATGTTGGTGGACCTGAATTGCTGCACATTGTATGTGGAGCACCTAATGTAGCTGCCGGACAAAAAGTATTGGTTGCTACCGTTGGTTGCACGGTTCACCCAACCAAAGGAGATCCTTTTGAAATTAAAAAATCGAAAATTAGGGGCGAGGTTAGTGAAGGAATGATTTGTGCCGAAGACGAACTGGGTTTAGGTGAAAGTCATGATGGAATTTTAGTGTTGCCGGCTGATTATGAAATTGGCGCACCTGCTACCAAATATTTTGAAAACTACAGCGATTATTTAATAGAAATTGGTTTAACGGCTAACCGTGGTGATGCAGCTTCTCATTTAGGTGTGGCACGCGATTTACGTGCAGTGACCAACGCATACATTCAAACCTCAAGTTTCCAAATACCACAAGTTAACACGGATAAAATTAGCGTAAGCATTGAGGACACGGATTGCATTCGTTACAGTGGGGTGTGCGTTAGCGGAGTAAAAGTTGCAGAATCACCGGCATGGTTACAAAACCGCTTGCGTGTGATTGGCCTATCTCCTATCAACAACATTGTAGACATTACCAATTATGTGATGCATGAGTTAGGTCAGCCCTTGCATGCATTTGATGCCGCGAATTTAGCCCAACAAAAAATTGTTGTCCGTAAGGTAAATGCAGGTACAAAATTCACCACATTAGATAAAACGGAAAGAGTATTAACCGGCAACGAATGCATGATTTGTGATGGAGAAAAACCGGTTGCAATTGGTGGTGTGTTTGGTGGACTTGATAGTGGTATTAACAACAACACAACAGAAATATTTATTGAAAGTGCAACATTTAATCCGGCTTCAGTTCGTAAAACAGCCAAACACCACGGATTGAGCACTGATGCAAGTTTCCGTTACGAGCGGGGCACTGATGTAGAGACTACCATTAAAGCACTTGCCCGAGCAGTTGAGTTAATTACAGAAATTACAGGAGGTGAAGTTAGCAGTAAGGTGGTTGATATTTATCCAACAGAGATCATACATGCACAAGTAGATTTTAACTTAGATAAATTTTACAGACTAATAGGTCAACATATCGAATTGAGTGAAGTTAAACGCATTTTATTGGCGCTTGATTTCACCATTATAAATGAAACAAACGAATCTTTACTATTAGATGTGCCGGCCTACCGAACTGATGTAACCAGGCATGCTGATGTTGCGGAGGAAGTGTTGCGCATTTATGGTTTGAATAACATTGAAATCCCAACTCGCGTAACATCATCGGTTAGCAATAGTGCAGAGAATGTACAGTTTGCATTACGTAATAAACTAAGCGATTATTTAACAGATAATGGCTTTAACGAAATGCTGAACAACAGTATTACTAAAAGCGCTTACTACACTGAAGAAGATTTACATAATGCAGTAAAATTATTAAATCCGTTAAGTAGTGATTTAGATGTAATGCGTTTAAGTATGCTTTACAACGGACTTGAGGTTTTACAATACAACCGCAACCGCAAAGCCGCAGATATGTGTTTATACGAATTTGGTAAAACATACAACCAAATCGATAAGGGCTATACAGAACAAATGCACTTAAGCTTGTTTATGTTTGGCAAACAGCAAGGCGAAAGCTGGCACGGTGCTGCAAAAGCAAACACTTACTACACCTTAAAATCGCTAATATTAAACATCATCAAAAAGGCGGGTATTAAAAAAACAGATATTGTTACGGATAACAATGGAACATTGTTAAACCAAACTACTATCAGTTCGCAACAAAAGGTATTGGTGGTTTTTGGTGGGGTTGATGCCAAAACACGCAAACAATTTGATTTAACAGACGATGTTTGGTTTGCCGATTTTAATTGGGATAACCTTTGCGAATTGAGTATTGGTAGCACATTGAAACTTCAAGCCATTTCTACTTTCCCAGCCGTACGCAGAGATTTAGCTTTGGTGTTAGATAAAAAATCGACCTACGCAGAAATAGAAAAAATTGCACGTAAAACCGAACAACAATTGTTAAAAGAAATGAATGTGTTTGATGTTTACGAAGGCGAAAAAATTGCACAAGGAAAGAAATCATACGCGATTAGTTTTATCCTTCAGAACACAGAAAAAACACTGACTGATGAAGAAATTGAAACATCAATAAATAAACTGATTAAACAGTTTGAAAAAGAATTAGGTGCAACTTTAAGAGCCTAATTCTTGTAAACACCTCAAATAAAAAACGCAGCCCCAAAGCTGCGTTTTTTCATAAACGATATTTATGTTATTTAACACCATTACTTTTTAAGGTGCGCATGGCCATTAATAAACTTACCAGCATAAATATTGCTCCTGCTAAAAATGGTGCTCCCGGGAAATAAACAGATGCACTTGGTTTGGTATAAAAGGCAAATAAGCCTGTCATTAATGGCGGACCAACAATTGAAGTAACACTGATTAAACTGGTTAAGGCTCCTTGCAATTCGCCTTGCTCGTTTGCAGGTACTTGGTTGCTCATTAATCCTTGCAAAGCCGGACCGGCAACTCCTCCTAAACAGTATGGAACAAGAAACGCAAACATCAACCAAGTTTGACTTGCAAAAGCAAACAACAACAATCCTGTAGTGTATAATGCCAAGCCTATATAAACAGATTTTTTAGGTCCAAACAAAGGTGTGGTGTAACGAATTAAAAAACCTTGAACCAAGGCTACCAATATACCCACAACACCTAATGAGTAGCCAACCATAGCTTCATCCCATTTAAGTTTTTCCATGGTAAAATAACTCCATGTACTTTGTACCGAATGCGCGGCCACATAAATACATACCAACGAAACTACTAAACCTGATATGACAGGATATTTTCTTAAATGCATTAATGAACCTATCGGATTTGCTCGTTTCCAATCAAATGGTCTGCGGTTTTCTTTGCTTAACGATTCGGGTAAAACAAAATAACCATACAACCAATTTAACAAAGTAACACCGGCCGCAGCATAAAACGGAACACGAGAACCATACTGTCCTAACAAACCTCCAATTACAGGACCAATAATAAAACCTAAGCCGAAAGCAGCACCAATAATCCCAAAATTTTGCGCACGTTTTTCAGGAGTACTCACATCTGCTATATAGGCACTAGCTGTGGTAAAACTGGCTCCGGTAATTCCGGCTAATATTCGCCCGATAAACAACCAACCAATACTTGGAGCTAAGGCTACCAATATGTAATCAAGTCCAAAACCAAACAGCGAAATTAATATTACAGGACGTCTGCCATATTTATCACTCAACCCACCAAAAATTGGCGAAAAAATAAATTGCATGGCAGCAAACGAAAACATCAACCATCCGCCATAAACAGAAGCATCGCTCATACCGCCTCCGGTTAATTCCATAATTAGCTTTGGTATAACAGGTATTATAATTCCAAAACCAATTACATCAATAAGTAAAGTAATAAAAATGAAACTTAAGGCCGGTTTTCTTGCTGTCATAACTATAGTTGATAAGTGGAGCAAGATAATAAGAATTTAAAACACAAATCAACCCAAACAAAAAAAGCTGCCCCAAATAAGACAGCTTTAATAACTATTAATATTGTTGCTTAGTTAGCGGCTTTTAATTTTTTTGCAGCATCTAATATTTTGGGTAACACATCAAATGCATCTCCAACAATACCGTAATCAGCAGCTTTAAAGAAAGGAGCTTCCGGATCTTTGTTAATTGCTACAATTACTTTGCTTGAACTAACACCTGCTAAATGCTGAATAGCACCACTAATACCAATGGCAATGTATAAGTTTGGCTTGATGGTAATACCAGTTTGACCAACGTGCTCGCTATGTGGACGCCAATGCATGTCACTTACCGGTTTAGAGCAAGCCGTTGCTGCACCTAACACTTGAGCTAACTCTTCAATTATACCCCAATGCTCAGGACCTTTCATTCCACGACCTGCACTCACTACTAACTCAGCTTCTGTTAAAGGAATTTTTCCTGTAACACGAGAAACTTCAACAGAGTTGGTAATAAAATCGGCATCAGATAAACCACCATCGGCTGTTGTAACCGTTGCAGTTTTACCAAAAGTGTTGGTATCAAATGTATTTGGCGTGATGGCTAAAACTTTAACAGGTGTGGTTAAGTTAACATCAGCAAAAGCTTTACCACTAAATACCGTTTTACGAACTACAAAACCGTTACTTGTGTTAGGTATCGATATTACACCAGATGCGATACCTGCTTTTAATTTTGCAGCTACACGTCCGGCAATTGCTTTACCGCTGTATGTGTTAGATACAACTACAACAGTTGCTCCTTCGGCAGCAGCCACAGTTGCAAATGCTTTGGCATAACCTTCGGCATTAAATACCGCTAATTTAGCACTGTTTACAGCCACTACTTTGTCTGCACCATAATTTCCTAACTCGGCAAGCTTAACATCATCAACATTACCAATACTAACCGCAACACATTGTGTGCCGTTACTTTGGGCAATACCTGCTGCGTATGAAACCGCTTCGAATGTTGATTTTTTGAAGTTACCGTCAATACTTTCTGCGTATACTAAAATCATAATTTTTTTCTTTAAGGATTAGATTACTTTAGCTTCGTTGTGTAACAAATCAATTAATTGTTCTGCTTGCTCGGCAGGAATTAATTTAACACCACCTTTAGCAGCAGGTAATTCAAAACCAACTGTTGCCGATGTTTTTAAATCGCCACTTACTTCAACCACCTTTAAAGGTTTGGTACGAGCAGCCATGATACCACGCATGTTAGGGATACGAGGTTCTGTTAATTCTTTTTGTGCACTTGCTACTAAAGGCAATTTGCAACTAACTTTTTCTTTACCGCCATCAATATCGCGCTCCATGGTTGCAACACCATTTTCAACTTCAATTGAGGTGATTACATTAACCGATGGAATACCTAACATTTCTGCCAATAAACCACCAACTAATCCACCGTTATAGTCAATAGACTCACGGCCGGTTAATATCAAATCAAACTGTTCGGCTTTTTCGTAAGCAGCAATTTGCTCGGCTACAAAATAAGCATCAACAGGCTCTGCATTAATACGCACAGCATCGTTTGCACCAATAGCCAATGCTTTTCTAATGCTTGGTTCAGCATCCGTTAAACCCACATTTATGGCCGTTACGGTTCCTCCTTGTTTTTCTGTTATTTCTAATGCACGTGTAAGTGCTAACTCATCATAGGGGTTAATGATAAATTGTACGCCCGCTGTGTTAAACTTCGTGTTATTGTCGGTAAAAGTTACCTTCGTAGTTGTGTCGGGCACATTACTGATACAAACTAATATTTTCATATAATTACTTTGCTAAAAAGTGCAGCAAAAGTAACCAAAAAATGCTTTTAACAAATGTCAAATATAAGATTACAGAAATTAGTCGAAATGCTTGAAAAACAACCCAATGAAACCTTTTTAATCTATGCAATGGGAATGGAGTATTTGGGCACGGGTGATTTAAACGTGGCAGAAAAGTACTTTAAACAAGTATTGGAAGTTGACCCACTGCACGTTGCTACACATTATCAACTAGGCATTTTGTTTACCCAAACAAATCGTGAAAATGAAGCACAAACTTTTTTAGAGAAAGGCTTTGAACTGGCCAAACAAAAAGGTGATTTAAAAACGCAAAATGAGTTTAGAAGTGCGTTGGATGAGTTATTATACTAATAGATTACTGCTCTACTTTTAATAATTCATCCAACAAACGCGGATAAACATTTTTATAAAAATGCTGCTCGGCAGTTTTGTAGGCATCAATACCGGCAGTTTCCGGTGTGGTTTGAAAACCTTTGATTTCTTGTAATCCATCCCTGAAAATTTCAGCCTGATTTTTATTATCAATCAAACTAACCGACATGTTTAATGCAGCACTTTGCATATTGCCCCAAATTGCGCCTAATGGTTTTGTGTTTGATGTAAGTTTCAATAAATAATCAGCCTCTTGTTTATCTGTAACAAAATTACAGCCCGCTATCACCAAGTTCTTTTTTAAGAAGGTTTCGAGTGGATGTGAAGTTAACTTATGCGATAAATTTTGTTCATCGGCTTCAATAAAAACTTTTATAGGCGCAACAGCAACCCTAATGGTTGTGCTTGCTGCATCAATATTTTTAAGCACGTTACTCAACGTATAGTTAATACTGTCGTTTTTGATAATGCCTTGTACATCGGCTGTTAAACGTAACAACTGAATCGGATCTCTCGCTAGTATGCGCGCAACACTAAATGAGGCAATGCCACCTTGATCGGTTTGGGTTTGTGCACCAAAATCCATTTTACCCTGCTCAACAATCATTTTCATTGGTAAATAAGGGACCATGAGTTTTCCATTTGATGTATCACTAAAAAACACTTCCACATCAAACGGATGTTGAATTGGTTTACCCACTTTACCACTCAGTAAATTTATTTTGCTTTTTACTGAAATAACATACAACTGCTTTTGAATGGAAGAAATAAGTTCATTAACCAAATACACATTTTTACCACGGTATTCAGTTTGTAAATCCTCGTTTAGGTATTCTTGAATGGTGGTTAATGCTTTCAGTTTTAAACGTAAAACCTGCACATAATTACTTCTAATATCCAACTCATCAGCGCGGGCAAAAAAATCTTCAGCACGAGCCATGGCATTCTGCATTCTTTTCCTGCGCATTTCGGCATACTGCGATTTATTTAATCGCATGTATATCCAAAAGTACTCTGCATTTTCCCAGCTATCCACTACCTCGTAATTTTCAATTTCGTTTAAAGCGGTAATTTTTACCATACTTTCAAATTGCTGCTTAAACTCTGCATTGTTTTGCAATGATTGAAGTACCGAGTTGGAAGAAACATTTACTTTAATTTCAGAAATCAAATCGTTTAACGCTTCTTTTTTAGCAGCTTGCTGATAGTTTTGGGTGTTGTTATTTTTTTGTGCAATGCCCACGCCCACATAGTATGCATCATTAACCGGGCGTTGGTTTACCCATGTAGGTTTTTTATTGGCTTTGTGTGATGCACATGAAGCCAACATAAAAATAGCAAATACTATTGGTAAATATTTTGACATGGGTTTGGGTTGATGTAAATAATTGTGGTGGTAAACAAAAAGAACACGCAGTGAAATTTCTCCGTGTGTTCTTTTTGTTGTAGTTGAGCAATGAAATTAGTTACCGGCTCTTTCTTTAGCCAGTTTTTCCATTTCGCTGTTAAATATCTCTTCAAACTTTTTCTTGTCGTAGTCTTGTGCAATTTTTTGGTTTTGACCAATGGCTTTATCCATACCCTCTAGTACAGTTTTTTTGTTCGCTTCAATAGCAACCCAATAAGTATATGTATTGGTTGTTTCTTTAAAAATCTTCTCTCCAATTACCGCAACATCAGTTAAACTTTGGTTGGTTACTTCACGTGCCAACTCTTCAAATTTGTTGCTAAATTCTTGGTTAGTTCCAATCTGACGTTGGTTGGTATATTGTTCAGTTACTTTTTTCATTGTAGTTTGAATCATACCGGCCATTTCGCTTTTTGCATTTTGCAACGCAATTTTTTTAGCAGTAACCATGTCAATACTGTTTCCAGATGAACGTGCTCTAAAAGTTTCTTTATTGGTCTCGTAATCTTTGCCAGTAAACGGAACGCTAATTTCAGTAGCACCAGTTTGTTTTTCGATAGGTGTGCCTTTTTTTGATTTACAAGCGACAGTAACGCTAGCCATTGCACCTAATAATACTGCTGCACTTAGCAGCTTACTTACCTGATTTTTCATAGTAAAAGTGTGTTAAAGTTTGGGTTCAAAATTAATTTATAACGCGACTTAATCAAATGCAATGCCAAGAATAAAAAACAGCTTCAAAAAAAATCAAAACCACCTGATTATTAAGCGCTAAAACAAATCGTCTTTAATTTGATGAATGATACTTTGTGTATGCTCGTACCCTGTTTGAAATATTTGTTGTGCAGATGATACTTTAAACAAATGAAAATCCATAAGCCCGGGAGGCTCAATGTAAATATCGCATTTTGATATGTTAGGTTGAACATTTGCACGAACTGCTAAGTGCATGATCCTATCCGCATAATTTCTTATGGAAGTAAATTGTTTGGCCTCACTTACCGGATTTACATTAACACCAATAATGTCTTCACAAATAAGTTGAATGGGTTCAACAGGTAAGTTATTCATCAAACCACCATCAACAAAAAAATCTCCATCAATCAGCATGGGTTTTAGTACCATAGGAATAGCACAACTTGCCATTACCGCAGGCATTAACTCACCGGTATTGAAATAATGCACACGCGCTTTGGTAAAGTTTGTTGCACAAATGTGCAGTGGTAGTTTTAAGTCTTCAAAATTTTGCGCACGCAATTGTTTTTGCAAGGTACGTTGCAAACCATCGGCTTTCAATAAGCCAAATGCGGGTTTGTAAAAGCTAAGTATTTTATAAATATCAAGCTTGGAAAAAATATCAAATATTTCATCAGGGGTGTAGCCATCTGCATACAAAACACCTACTATACTCCCTGCACTGGTTGATGAAATGACATCCGGAAAAATTCCATTTTCGTTTAATGCCTTTAGTACACCAATGTGTGCAAAGCCTCTTGCGCCACCGCCCGAAAGTACAATGCCCAGCTTGTGTGTTTTTTCCGTATGCGTATGTTTAATCACCCCGTAATATTACAACAAAGCATTTATTATTTAAAAACGAATGCCACCTGTTACTGCAACATTTATCATGGTATGCGCTGCTTTACCTGTTGGCGAGTAACCACTGTTTAATTGATAAGGTGTATAAAACTCGTTAAATGTGGTGCGCACCAATGCTAAATCAACAAAATAAACACCATCATTATAACCGGCACCAACACTATATGCCTCACGTGTTAAATCATCTTTACTTACACCGGGTATTTCATTCTTATAAGGACTTGTTGCCAAATTATAACCCATACGCAAACGGTACACATCTTGTAATTTCAACTCAGCACCAATACGCACTTGATACGCTTCTTGATAATTGGCACGCACACGGCTATTGGCATCACTAAAAGTAAAATCGGTTGCTGTTAACCTTCCTTTAGCATAGTTAACCATGTCGGCATCAACCGAAATAAAACCTAAACGTGGGTGCATGAGCATGGCGCTTGCAGTATAACGTGCAGGTGTAATCAACTGATACTCGTATGTTCCTTTAGGACTTTCTACATCAACCTTACCAATATTTGGCCATCTGATATCGCTACCCACTTTGTATTGGTATTCATCTTTCATGTTAATGCGAGAGGCTGTTTGTACAGATAATCCAAACCTGAAAAAATCAACCGGACGTAATATAAATCCAAACCTCCCGGCTACACCTTGTCCTTCTGTTTTTAATTCTGTTTTTAAATAACTCGAACGGTAAAAATTGCCTACGGTATCTGTAGTGGCGGTTGTTACTGTTTTATCAGGATCACTTTCTTCAAATACAGATGTGTATTGATAACGCAAATCATTAAACACCAAACCGGCACCTAAGTACAAAATATTATCAATATTGATGGAACCTGAAAAATTATATTCATCCATGGCTCCACGCTTTTCTATTTTTTGCGATTGTTTTACGCGGTAATCATTGTCACCTTCAAACCAAGGCGAATAATAGGTGGAGTTGTTATTTGCAGTATCGGTTAAGTATGCATTCCAACCCAAATTATAAAACTCAAATTCGGTACCATCTGCACTTATTTGGTTTGATGGAATACCATTTGATTGCTCCACAAAAAATTGTGATAAATTACTTCTGGTGTTATATCCTTCCATAAATACATTTTGCTGAAAATGGTTGGTGCGGTTATGACCAAAAGCAAAATTATAATTAATGATCCCTTTATCGGCATCACCATTTAAACCCGTATTTACTTTACTTAACACCAACCCAAACGATGGAATATTAAAGCTGGTCCTGCTTTCATCCAGTGTACCTCCTAAAAAATTACCGGAAGTAAGGGTGCCTGTAACTGCTGCAGATAAATGCAGTTCATTTCTGCGGTACAAACCCAATCCGGCTGGATTTAAATAGGTTGATGAATAATCGGCACCAACAGCTCCAAAAGCACCACCCAAACCTTGCGAGCGCGCAGTACCTAAATTATATTGTTGCGAGTAACGTAAAACATCTGCTTCGTTTTGTGCTTGGGCATAGGCACTCATTACCAATGCAGCCAGCATTAATTTATACTTGTTCATTTGCGTGTTTTTAAAAAATAAAATAACTAACCATTAATTAACGTGGACGAGAACGTGGTGCACTTCCTCCTCCGGAACTTCCTCTGCTTCCTCCACTAGGGGGTGAAGCTTGTCCGCCACCACTACCTCTTGACGGTGCTGGACTGTAGTTGCGTGGTGCAGGCGCAGTTTCGCGTGGTGCATCATTTCTTCTATAAGTAGGCGCATCGTTTCTGTTAGGTGCAGGTGCCGTGTAATCTCTGTTATTTACATTTGGTCGGGTTGGGGCAACTTCGCGCGGTTTTGGCGGAGCCACCTCTCTGTAATTACGCTCTTGGTCAACACTTTTAGGATACGTATTATAAGAACGTGGCGTAGTATTTCGGTATTGATTTGGAGCAACATAAACAGGTTGTCCGTCACGGTTTATTAATTGTGCATCATTACCAGATCTTGGCATTACTGTTTTACCTTGATTAGGTTGCGGAGTTTGTGTTTGGCCTCCACGTGGCATCGTTATCCTACCGCCATCAGCACTTCTTGGCATGCTTGTTCCTGCACCATCACCCCTTGGACGATAAGTTCTTGCCGGTGTGTTGTTATTATTTTCGTATTGGTGATGCCCCCATCCACCCACATAATGATGTGGCCTGTGCCATCCGAACCAATTGTTGTATCCGTAATATCCACCCCACGGATTATACCCCCAAGGGTTGTAGCCCCATGAATTAAATCCCCACGGGTTATAAAAATTATTGTAAGGCGAACACCAATTATTACCTCCCCAAAATGGATCGTAAAAATTATTATAATGTGGCCAACCAAATCCGTAACCTGTATTCCAACCGTTGTTCCATCCATTATTCCAACCCATACCTACTCCCCAACCGGTAAATGTATTCCAGCCAACTGATAACCTTTGTTGACCCCAGCGGTTAAAACGCCCCGGGCGTGTATAATATCCTCCATAATTACCTGCATATTGCCTGCGTAATAAACTCGCCTCACTGGCTTCTTCTTCGTAACCCGTGTAAGGCACTGTACTCAAAAACCCATCGTTGTTTGAGGCAGCTTCTTCGTTTTCACGTTGCTGTGCTTCTTTATATCTTTTATAACCTTCGGCAGCATTGGGGTTGGTATAATCCCTTCCATCGTTGTTTGGGCTGGATTGATAGTCTTCCTGTATTTGATTCCCGTTTCCGTATTGTGGCGGATTGTTTTTAATAATCTCGTTCACATCTACTTCAGGTACATAAACAGGTTTACCTCCTGCTGCCTTACGTGAGTAGTAAACATCATCCTCAAACCTGTTTAACACACCCTGAGGAGCATTACACGAAACCAATGTAATGGCACCAATTATTAGGGTGGAAAAGATATTTAATTTTGGATATGGCATAATTCTGTGTTTTATAGCTGTGAAAATATAATTTTGTTGCCGTTTTCAACTTATAGACAAATACTATTCCAAAAACTCCTACCAAATGGATAATAAAAAAGTAAAAAGAAGCGATGACTACAGTGCATGGTACAATAATTTAGTTAAGTCTGCTGATTTAGCAGAACATTCGGCCGTTAAAGGTTGTATGGTTATTAAACCTTATGGCTACGCCATTTGGGAAAAAATGCAAGCAGAACTAGACAAACGTTTTAAAGAAACAGGACATCAAAACGCCTATTTTCCATTATTTATACCCAAATCATTTTTTAGTAAAGAAGCCAGCCACGTGGATGGTTTTGCCAAAGAATGCGCTGTTGTAACTCACTACAGATTAAAAACAGCCGAAAATGGTGAAATTGTGGTTGACGAATCGGCTAAGTTAGAAGAAGAGTTAATTGTGCGCCCAACTTCTGAAACCATTATTTGGAATACCTACCGCGATTGGATTAAGTCTCATCGCGATTTACCTATTTTGGTGAACCAATGGGCTAACGTGGTGAGGTGGGAAATGCGCACACGTTTATTTTTGCGTACTACCGAATTTTTGTGGCAAGAAGGACATACCGCACACGCAACCTCTGATGAAGCCATTGCAGAAACCAAACAAATGTTGGAGGTATACGCTGATTTTGCAGAAAATATTTTAGCTGTACCTGTTATAAAAGGTGTTAAAACTGCTAACGAACGTTTTGCCGGTGCATTAGAAACTTATTGCATTGAAGGTTTAATGCAAGATGGTAAAGCCTTGCAAATGGGTACATCACATTTTTTAGGACAAAACTTTGCCAAAGCTTTTGATGTAAAATATGCTACCAAAGAAAACAAACAAGAATATGTTTGGGCTACTTCTTGGGGTGTATCAACCCGATTAATGGGTGCTTTAATTATGAGCCACAGCGATGATGAGGGTTTAATTCTACCTCCAAACTTAGCACCTATACAAGTGGTGATTGTTCCTATTACCGGAAAAAAAGAAGATGAAAAAGAATTGGTATTAAACAAAGCCAAAGACATTCAAGCGGCATTGCGTAAAAGAGGTATATCGGTAAAGTTAGACGACCGTGATAACACCACTCCGGGTTTTAAATTTGCCGAATATGAATTGAAGGGAGTACCTGTAAGGATAGCTATTGGTCCGCGTGATGTGGCCAACGAAAGTGTAGAAGTTGCCCGCAGAGATACCAAAGAGAAACAAGTAATGAGCAGTATTGATATTGACCATAAAATAGAACACTTGTTGTCTCAAATTCAAACCAACATTTACCAAAAAGCATTGGATTACCGCGACCAACACATTCATACTGTAAATACCTGGGATGAGTTTATGGATGCATTAGAAAACAAAACCGGTTTTGTAAGTGCACATTGGGATGGTACAACTGAAACAGAAATAAAAATTAAAGAACTAACCAAAGCAACCATTCGTTGTATTCCGCTTAACAATGCGCAAGAAAATGGCCAATGCGTGTTAACAGGAGCCCCAAGCACACAACGCGTATTGTTTGCAAAAGCTTACTAATACCACAAAACATTTTACCCAACCATGCGTTAAAAGTGAATTATGAGTGAATCAAAAATAAATAGCATACACGAGTTACTTTGTAAAAAATCATCAACAAAGCAATTGGTGTTTAATTTAACTCAAACAATATTTAGAGACCTTAAAATGGTGATGCGCGATATTGAATCTGAGTTAGGACCAAAGCTTGGAAATAACGCACCAAATGTTGAGGTAAAATACATGGACAGGGGCGACTTTGAAGCGCATTTAAAGTTTAGTGGAGATACCTTGGTTATTATGATGCACACAAACGTATTCGATTTTGACAACGAACACTACATCACTAAAAGCCCTTATGTAAAAGAAGACCCATTGCGCGAGTTTTGCGGTATGATTCAGATTTATAACTTCCTTTCCGACTCAATAAAATACAACCGCGAGCATGATATGGGTTATTTAATTGCCCGCATTTTTATTAATAAAGATGAACACTTTTTTATAGATGGCAAAAGACCGCTTTCTTTTATGTTTGATGATTTATCCAAGAACATCATTACAAAAGAAACCCTTCGTACAATTATTGAAGAGGCCATGTTGTTTTGTTTAAACTTCGACTTGATTGCCCCGCCAACTGATGCCATTAACTACATTACTGTTGAGCAAAAAAACATCATGAGTTATAGCAGTGGAATGCCTACCGGAAAAATGTTAGGTTTTACCATGCAACGTGAGGAGAATACAACAACTTTATAATTTTTTAAACCAATTTTTAAAAAGCCATAGGAAAGTTTTCCTGTGGCTTTTTATTTATACAGATGAAAGTATTGTTTATTGTGCTTTGATAACTTTTTCGGGACTGACGTAGTTGGCCGTTGCGAAGGTTAAATTGTCAAGCTAAGATAAAGAAAATACGTAAACGATAACTACAACTTAGCGAGTTATGGCCACTTGCCGGCTGACATGTGTTTGCAGTAGCCCATTTCTTCTGTCAATGTAAATACTCAAATTCATAATGTTCTATATGCTCAATCCCAATGTAACTTCGGGACTTAAATCGAAGTGGGTACAATTCGTTTAAGCGCTATTTGTTGTGCGTTCGTTGTTTACCTACTCTAATTTTGATTCTTCATTTTCAATGTTATGTCGCCAATATTATAACTATATATTGAAGCTGGTAAAAATGAAAATAATAAACCTTCTATTTGCTTTATTCCTAGTTGGTCTATTGATGTTACTAAAGCATTTTTAAAATTGTTGCTTTTACAAAAATGTATTAAACTTTTTAATTCGTTTGGTTTTTCAAAATATCGATTACTCCATTTTATTTCAACACCCCATTGAGGTTTATATTTTTTATCATCAACCAATACTAAGTCTACTTCACCTTCCTTTCTACCTTCTTTCCATCGGGCATAGGTTAAATCTAATTTTTCTCTATGCATCCATTGCGATAAAACTGCTGTTTCCACCATATTTCCCATTTCACTGTCCGTTTCACTAATGGGTGAAAATAAGGCTGTCCGCAATGATGGATTTGTCAAATACACCTTGAAGCTAGTTATTCGTTTTAGTCGTTTTGCTGTTACGTCAACTTTGTTTAATACTTTGATTAAGAATGCTGCTTCTAAATATTCTAGGTATTTTTTCAAAGTGTCTTTTTGTATACCACTTTCTTTACTCATTGTTTCATAAGAAAATTCATTCCCAGTATTGTAGGCTATGTATGTAAAAAATCGGTTTAACTCTTGTACGTCTTTTATCCCGTATAAGCTTGGTAAATCTCTAAGTAATACTTTATCTACAATATCGTTTTTTACGTAACGCCCCATATCACTTTGTATCTTTTCACTTAAAACAACTTCAGGGTAGCCACCGAAGTTTAAGTAATGCACAAACTCTTTATTTAAAGCCTTTATATCGTGTGAAAGACAATACGGTATTTGATTTTCTCCATAGCTAATTTCTCCATTGTACATTAAGTGGTTCATTTCCTTGAGATGAATGTATTCCTGAAATGTAAGTGGAGGTAACATAAAATCTGTAAATCTACCCGCTCCGCTTTCCGAGCTATGCCATTTTAATGCTGCTGCGGCTGAACCTGAAACAATAAATTTTGTTTCAGGAAATGAATCAACTAACACCTTAAGGTGGCGTTCCCAATCCTTCAGGTATTGTATTTCGTCAAAAAAAACGTAGCAACCTTTTAGATTGTCTTGATTGAGTGATTGCTTACATAAATTTAAAATGTCTTCTAAACTTAAGTGCACATAAATAGGGTTGTCTATGCCTATGAAAAATATTTTTTGCGGATTTACATTTTCAATCAATAATTGTTGAATGCTGTGAAATAACATTACAGTTTTCCCAACCCGTCTTGGCCCCATAAGAACCAATGCTCTTTTTACATTTTTTTCTATTACAAATGGATAAAACAAGCTAAAATATAGTCGCTTGGCCATTG
>DITN01000079.1:0-391 GCA_002422865.1 Bacteroidetes bacterium UBA6183
TGTTAGATAACCGTTCGTTTGGTGGTACACAAGTACAACGTACTTTCTACGCTGCCGGACAAACAGGGCAACAATTATTATTAGGAGCATACTCAGCTTTATCAAGACAAATCGGGTTAGGACGTGTAAAAATGTACAACCGTCACGAAATGTTAGATATCGTTAAAGTAGATGGAAAAGCTCGTGGAATTATCGCTCGTAACTTAATTTCGGGAGAAATCGAAAGACATTCGGCTCATGCTGTTGTTATAGCTTCTGGAGGTTACGGAAACGTATATTTCCTTTCTACAAACGCAATGGGAAGTAATGTAACGGCTGGATGGAAAATTCATAAGCAAGGAGCGTTATTCGCAAATCCATGTTATGTACAAATTCACCCAACATGTATTCC
>DITN01000079.1:438-21253 GCA_002422865.1 Bacteroidetes bacterium UBA6183
GAGAGAAAATATCCAGCTTTTGGAAATTTAGTACCTCGTGATGTGGCTTCAAGAGCGGCTAAAGAAGTTTGTGATGCTGGACACGGTATCGAAGCAAATGATACTAACGAAGGTGTTTACTTAGATTTCTCAACAGAAATTCAAACTAAAGGAAAACAATCGGCTTACGCTAAAGGAAATCATAATCCAACGCCAGAAGAGATTACAGCTTTAGGAAAACAGTGGTTAGAAGAGAAATATGGTAACTTGTTTACGATGTATCAAAAAATCACAGATGAAAATCCTTATGAAACTCCAATGAAAATTTACCCAGCAGTTCACTATACAATGGGTGGAGTTTGGGTTGATTATAACTTACAATCTACTATTCCAGGTTGTTTCGTAGCAGGTGAGGCTAACTTCTCTGACCACGGAGCTAACCGTTTAGGAGCTTCTGCTTTAATGCAAGGTTTAGCAGATGGATATTTCGTATTACCTTATACTATTTCTAACTATTTAGCTGACGAAATTAGAACTGGAAAAATCTCTACAGACTCTCCTGAATTCTTGCTGAAGCAGAATCAAGAGTTAAAGATTCAATCAGTAAATTCTTAAACAACAACGGTACAAAATCGGTTGATTATTTCCATAAAAAATTAGGTTTGATTATGTGGAATAAAGTAGGAATGGGTCGTAACGAAAAAGGTTTAACAGAAGCTATTGCTGAAATTGCTCAATTAAAAGAAGATTTCTACAAAGAAGTATATGTTCCTGGAAGTGCAGACGAATTAAATCCTGAATTAGAAAAAGTATTAAGAGTTGCGGATTTCATCGAATTAGGTCAGTTAATGGCAATGGATGCTTTACAACGTAAAGAATCTTGTGGAGGTCACTTCCGTGAAGAATATCAAGATGCTGAAGGTGAAACCTTGCGTGACGACGAGAACTTCAAATTTGTTGGAGCTTGGGAATACAAAGGTGATGACATCAGTAAAGAAGAACTTCACAAAGAAGAATTAGTTTACGAAGAAATTAAAATCGCAGCTAGAAATTACAAATAATAGATTATGAGTGCAGCAAAAAATATCAATATAAACCTTAAAATCTGGCGTCAAAAGAACGCTAGTTCAAAAGGGAGCATGGAAACTTATAAATTAGATAATGTTTCTACTGCAAGTTCGTTTTTGGAAATGTTAGACCAATTAAACGAGCAATTAGTAAATGAAAAGAAAGAACCTGTAGCATTCGATCACGATTGTCGTGAAGGAATTTGTGGAATGTGTTCTTTATACATTAACGGACGTGCTCACGGACCTGATACGGGAATTACAACGTGTCAGTTACACATGAGAATGTTCAACGACGGTGATACGATTTATATCGAACCCTGGAGAAGTAAAGCGTTTCCAGTAATCAAGGATTTAGTAGTAGATAGATCTGCTTTTGATAGAATTCAACAAGCAGGAGGTTTCGTTTCTGTAAATACTTCAGGAAATACTATCGATGCCAACTCTATTCCAGTTCCAAAAGACGATGCGGATAAAGCGTTTATGGCAGCAGCTTGTATTGGTTGTGGAGCTTGTGTGGCTACTTGTAAAAACGGTTCTGCGATGTTATTCGTTGGAGCTAAAGTATCACAATACGCATTGTTACCACAAGGAAAAGTTGAGGCTACGCAACGTGTTTTAAACATGGTACGTCAAATGGACGAAGAAGGATTCGGAAATTGTACCAATACTGGAGCATGTGAAATCGAATGTCCAAAAGGAATTTCGTTAGAAAACATCGCTCGTATGAACAGAGAGTTCTTAAAAGCAAGTGTTAAGTAATTAGTTGCTTTTCAAAATAATCTAAAACGCATTCATTCATTTGGATGCGTTTTTTTTGTATTTTTAAACCAAATTAAACACATGAAAATCGCATTATTTCAAACCAAATTAGCTTGGGAAAATCCAGAAAAAAACAGAAAATTTATAGAAGAATACGTTGTAAACGAAACGCAGTCGTTCGATTTATTAGTGCTTCCTGAAATGTTTACTTCCGGATTTACCATGAATCCCCAAAATGTAGCCGAAACTAGGAATGGACAAACCATTCAGTGGTTGCAAGTATTGGCTAAAACAAAAAATTGTGCCATCACAGGAAGTTTGGTTATTGAAGAAAATGGAAAGTATTTCAATCGCATGGTTTTTGTATTTCCAACAGGCGAAATGGAATATTATGATAAACGCCATTTGTTTACTTTGGCCGGTGAAAACCAAAAATATCAAGCAGGGAAACAGAAAAAAATTGTACAGTATTTGGATTATAAATTCTGTTTGCAAGTGTGTTACGATTTGCGATTTCCAGTTTTTGCAAGAAATATAGAAGATTATGATGTGTTGCTTTATGTGGCGAATTGGCCAAAACCACGAATTAGTGCTTGGGATGTTTTATTAAAAGCCAGAGCTATTGAAAATATGTGTTATACTATTGGTGTAAATAGAATTGGTTTAGACGCTAACGAACTAGAATATGTTGGTCATTCGCAAGTAATTGATTATTTAGGAAATATTGCTGTTGATTGCGAGTCAGAACAAGGAATTTTTATCTATGAATTAGACAAAACTGCCATGATGACAACACGTCAAAAGTTGAATTTCTTGAATGATCGAGATGCGTTTGAATTGCGCTAAAAATCTTGTTCTACATCCCAATTGGCTCTTACATCAATTGCTTTTGGGAAGTAAATAATTTCTTCAGCTTGGCGTTTTTCGAGGAAACTTCCCGTATCCCAAATTCTATTTTTATTGTCGTCGTAAATGATTCGAAGTGTAAACAAATTGGGCTCCAATAATTCAAAATTTAACGAATTTTCGCCTTCCGAATAGTCTTCAGCTATAACATCTCCTTTTGCATTTAAAACTTGTAAAATAACAGGAAAACGATTGACACTTTTTAAATTCACTCTCAAATTTCCATAATCCGAATATTGTTTGGTAGTAAAATTGAATTTCAAAGTATCATTTGGCGTGTTATAAAAATCTACAAAAGCACCAGGTAAAGCAGTCATTTTGTATTTTTCGTTTTCTTCTTTTTTAAAGTCGAACAAAATTTCTTGTTCAAATTCATTGTATTTTGTGGTAAAGGCAACTTTTACAGAATCTTTATTTAAAATCGTGATTTTTTCGTTGTTGAATTGATCAATTGGTGTATTCGTTTTCAAGGTAAATTGGTCTCTAAATGCCAAAGCTCCTTTTTGTTTCGCATCGATACTCAAAGAATCCGTTTCTTTAATTTTTTTAATTTTAGAAGTGAAATTTTTCTTGTAATTGTCTGCTTCAACAGTAAAAATCAATGAATCTTTTTCCATATTGGGAACAAAAAGCTGAACTGAGTCCTTTCCGCTAACAGGGAAATTCATTATTCGAACAGGAATATTTTCTTTGCCATTCGTTGCGGAAATTTTCGCTTTTTTAATATCGCCTTGAAAGCCTAAATAAAATTTATTACTGCTTTCTTGTGTTGGTTTGTCCACTTTTAAAGAGGTTTTTTCTTTAAATAATTCCAATTCAAAAATAGTATCGTTAGGCAACGTAATTTTGTCTTTAATAAAACCAATTTTATCAAACCTTGGGTCAAATTTGTAATTGTTGTTTTGATCCTTTAAAGCAATCATATAATAACTTCCCGCTTTTAAATTTTCCAATTTAAAATATTTTGAACTATCCAAAGTGTTGGCAATATACAAAGGTGGCTCTTTGTAAATAGCAGAATCAGTAAATGTCGCAGCATCATATAATTGAACAGAAACAAAATTATCTGTTTTTTGTTCCAATGCATCTTTGATTTTTCCTCCCAATTGCAAAGAATCTATGTAATTACCAGTTGAAAAAACGTATCGGTATTGCGAATACGGATTTCCTTCATTATTGTCTGTAATACTTTGTCCGAAATTGAAACTGTAAGTAGTATTGGGTTGAAGCGTATCTTGAATTTTAATAGAAATAAATTTACTAGCGCTTCCTTGAGGAACAATAATAGGTCGTTTATTCATTGGAGGCGAAATAATCAACTGCTTATTGATGTCTTTCACTTTAATGAGTTCGTCAAAAACAATTTTGATTTCTTTTCCAGAAAAATTAGTGTTGTAATTTTCGGGTGAACTACTTACAATTTTCGGCGGAATAGTGTCTTTTGCTCCACCAGTAATAAAACCACGTTTGGCGCAACTAGGCAGTAATAAAAGACTTCCAAAAAAAAGCGATAGTATGATAAAATATATTTTCTTCATGAGCTTCTAAACGAACTACAAAATAACAATTATAATTCGAGCAAAAATAGTCATTTTAATTTTTTTTAAGATTGGGTATAAGCAATGGTCAAAATACTAACTTTTGCATTTGGGATTTTCAGTAATGCTTTAGCGCAAATTTCCAAAGTCGAACCCGTGGTAATTACATCATCTACTAATAAAAAATGCTTGTTTTCGTCTTTCGTTGAAAAATTCACATCAAAAATAGCTCGTGTTAATTGTTGTCTAGCTTCTCTGTTTTTTTTGGTTTGAGTTTTGTTGTATTGCGTTCTCAGTAATAAGTTTTTATTTACGGGAATTTGTAAATGCGTTCCAATGCTTTCGCAAAAGGAATCTACTTGATTATAACCTCTTTCTTTTAGTTTTTTGGGATGTAATGGAACAGGAACAATCTCGGTTACCGTGTGAATGGGCTCAAAGTTTTGTAAATCTTTGGCATACAATTCTCCTAGCAATGAACCAATGTTTTGTTGGTTTCTATACTTTAAATTATGAATAAGTTCTTGCGCAATTCCGCCATGATGAAAATACAACATGGATAGTCCAAATTCTAATGGAATTAGGCCGTAAAACTTTTTTATCGTATCATTGTGTGGAATTTCATGATGATAAGTGAGCGGCAAATCATGACGACATTTGAAACAAATTAATACTTCGTTAAACAGTAATAAAGAGTTACAACCGCAACAAGTTTCAGGAAAAAAGAGTTTTAACAGATTTTTTAGCATTTCATCGAATAATAAATTTTGACAGTTTAATTTTTTGTTAATTTATTGAAAATTTTAAAAAAAACATGAACAGCAAATCAATTCATATATTTAAACTTGTGGCAGGTGCTTTAGCTGTATTGTGCTCGGTTTTAATATATCAATTGGTTCGAAATCATTCGGTTCATGAAGAATTTGAGAAAAAGTCAAAATTAGAAAATATTGCCTTACAAAATCAAATTGATGAAATTTTAGGCAAATACGATTCCTTAAAAGCAGCAACTGATGCCAATGCATATACTAGTAGACCAGCAATTGGAGAAGATTTGCCAAAAGTAACAGTTGAAGATGATAGTAAAGTTGCCAATAAGATTGATTTATTAAAAACGTCCATAGATAAAGACAAAGATGAGGTTATTTTTTTAACCAAGAGAATATCTTTTAATACCAATGAATTAAAAAAGCTTTCGGTTGATGATAAGAAAAAAACGGATAAAAAAATACATTACTTAAGTGCTATTAATGTCAATGCCAAAGGAGTAAAAATTTTATCTGACTTATACGCGTCATCGCCAGAGAAAAGTATTCAGCAAATTCGTGTTTGTTTTACATTGGAAAGCAATGAGTTTATAGCCAAGGGTGACAAAAGCATTTACATTCAAGTGGTAAATCCGAAAAACCAAATTATTTCGGTTAACAACACATCTCTTGAAACAGATGAAACTACTCTTACTTACAGCGAACAAGTAACGGCGTATTTTAATCAAAAAGACACCGATGTTTGCACGTATGTAAACTTGGAAAAAAACAAAACAGTAAAAGGAAAATACTTAGTTAATATCTACGCTGATTTCAAGAAAATTGGCTCAACTACTTTCGAATACAATTAATTTCATTTAATTGTAAAAAATCTTTTCTTTATTAAAATCCTATTTTTACTTTTGCATCATGGCAAAACAAGACGATATTTTTAAGAACGTTATTTCGCATGCAAAAGAATACGGATTCATTTTTCCGTCGAGCGAAATTTATGATGGTTTAAGTGCGGTTTATGATTACGCACAAAATGGTGTTGAATTAAAGAAAAACATCCGTGAATACTGGTGGCAATCCATGGTGCAAATGCATGAAAACATTGTAGGTTTAGACGCTGCAATTTTAATGCACCCAACTACTTGGAAGGCTTCGGGTCACGTTGATGCTTTTAACGATCCTCTAATTGACAATAAAGATTCCAAAAAAAGATATCGTGCCGATGTTTTAATTGAGGATTATGCCGAAAAATTAAATCAAAAAGCCGAAAAAGAAATCGAGAAAGCACGCGCACGTTTTGGAGAAGCTTTTGACGAAGAACAATACAAGTCAACAAATCCACGTGTAATGGAGTATTTGTCTAAAAAGAAGGAAATTCTGGAAAGAATGGCTCGTTCTTTAGAGACAGAAAATCTTGCTGATGTAAAAGCTTTAATTGAAGAGTTAGAAATTGCTTGTCCGGATAGCGGTTCAAAAAACTGGACTGATGTGAAGCAATTCAACTTAATGTTCGGTACCAAATTAGGAGCTTCTGCTGAAAGCGCGATGGATTTATACTTGCGACCAGAAACGGCTCAAGGTATTTTCGTTAACTTCTTAAACGTGCAAAAAACCGGCAGAATGAAAATACCTTTTGGTATCGCACAAACCGGTAAAGCTTTCCGTAACGAAATTATAGCACGCCAATTTATTATGCGTATGCGTGAGTTCGAACAAATGGAAATGCAATTTTTTGTTCGCCCTGGCACACAAAAACAATGGTACGAGTACTGGAAAGAAGCACGTATTAAGTGGCATAAAAAATTAGGTTTGGGTGATGTGAACTATCGTTTCCACGACCATGTTAAATTAGCCCATTATGCTGATGCTGCCGTTGATATTGAGTTTAACTATCCGTTTGGATTTAAAGAGTTGGAAGGTATACACTCACGTACCGATTTCGACTTAAAAAATCACCAGGAATTATCGGGTAAAAAAATGCAGTACTTTGATGCCGAGTTAGACGAAAACGGTAAACCATACGGAAACTACATTCCTTATGTAGTAGAAACCTCGGTTGGCTTAGATCGTTTGTTCTTGTCGGTTTTATGTGCATCATACAAAGAAGAAGAAGTGGGCGAAGGCGATAAAAAAGATACACGTGTGGTGTTGAATTTACCTGCCATTTTAGCTCCTTACAAAGTGGCTATTTTCCCTTTAACAAAAAAAGATGGTTTACCGGAAGTAGCACGTAAAATAATTGATGATTTAAAATTTGATTACAACTGTTTTTACGAAGAGAAAGATGCCATTGGCAAACGTTACCGCAGACAAGATGCCTTGGGTACGCCTTTCTGTATTACAATTGATCATGAATCGTTAGAGAACCAAACTGTAACCATTCGTTACAGAGATACCATGGTTCAAGAGCGTATTCCAATTTCAAAAATTAAAGAAATACTTGCTACAGAAGTAAGTTGGAGTAAACTTTTAGCATAACTCATTAAGCCCTTTGTAATGTATTGCAAAGGGCTTTTATATTACGGCCATCAACAAACAAATTACATATACAGGTTTAATCAGCATCTTGTTGTTATTACTCATCTTGGGTAATTTACCTGTATCGTTTGCTGCTGTTTTTAAACAAAGTATTTGGGTTGATGTTGGTTTTGTTTTAACCGAATCAGCCGGTAAAATTGGTACGGCAGCTGTTATCATCATTACAAGTTATTGTTATACCATTAGGGTTGAATCCAAAAGAAAAAAACTGTTTACGTTTGTAAAATCTTTTGTAGCGGTTAGTTTATTTATTGGTGCATTGGCTTTTGTAAACGAGTATCTAACTAAACCTTTACTAAAAGAAATTCGACCTAGTCATCATTATGTTGCCAATCAATTGGGCGTAAGCCATCAGCTCGATTCCGTTTATCAATTAACCAAAATACAGCGCAAACAATATTTTGAGTTACTCATTCAAAATAATGAAACGTACTTTAGTAATATTGATATTAAAGTGCTTCATCATTGGATAGAAGAAGCCGGGTATTCATTCCCATCTGGACATTCGTTTAATGCGTATTTGTTGGCTACTATTATGGCCTTTAGTTTGTATCATGCCACCAACAAAAAATGGAATAAATATTATTGGATTCCGTTTGTGTGGGCTTGTTTAGTTGCATTATCAAGAGTTGCTATTGGTGTGCATACAGCAATAGATGTAACTGTTGGTTCGCTTGGTGGATTTACCATTGCAGGCATCTTTATTTATTTCGATACTACCCGCAAACTACTTATTCATAAAAAACAATAAGATGAAAATTTTATACGGAGTACCCGGTGAAGGCATGGGCCATGCCACACGTAGTAAAGTAGTAATAGCGCATTTGCTTAAAACACACGATGTGCAAGTGTTAAGTAGTTCCCGCGCTTATAAGTTTTTAAGGGAATCTTTTGGCGATCGTGTTCACGAAATTAAAGGTTTACATTTCGCCTATAAAAATGCGCAGGTTAGTAAACTTGGTACATTTTTACTTAACCTTAAACATGCACCCGAAAACCTCATTCATAACGTTTCGCAATACCTTTTCATCAACAAAAATTTTAAACCCGATTTGGTTATTTCCGATTTCGAATCGTTTACCAACTTTTTTGCTAAGGCGCATCAATTGCCGTTAATCAGCATTGATAACATGCAAGTAATGAACAGGTGTAAACTTGATGTGAAAATACCTGAGGAGGAAAAGGAGAATTATAAACTAGCTAAAGCTATTGTAAAAACAAAGGTTCCGGGTTGTGAGCAATATTTTATCACCAGTTTTTTTAGTGCCGATGTGGTAAAAAAGAACACCGTTATTGTTCCACCAATTATTCGCGATTCTATCACATCAGCTAAAACTACACAAGGCAATCACATCATCATGTATCAAACTTCAAGCTCATTTGGTGAAGTGAAAAATGTACTCAAAGCATTACCAAACACCACTTTTTATGTGTATGGTATGAATAAGGATGAACAAGATGGTAACATCATTTTTAAACCATTTAGCGAGCAAGGTTTTATAAACGATTTGGCAAGTGCAAAAGCGGTAATTGCCAACGGTGGTTTTTCTTTTATTAGTGAGGCGGTGTATTTACAAAAGCCAATTTATTCGTTTCCAATTAGGGGGCAGTTTGAACAATGGCTAAATGCAGCTTATATTCAGAAGTTAGGATTTGGCAGGCATTTCTCTACCTTAAATAGCGATAGTTTAAAGGCGTTTTTGTTTGATTTACCATGCTTTCAATCACAACTCAACCAATACCAACAAAATGGAAATGTTGTGTTGTTTAATGCCATTGATAATTGGATAAAAGAAAACCTACATAACTAAAAGTTATTTTTAAAATGTAGTTGTTTTATTCCCCACATTAATTACTTTAACTTTGTTGCATGATGTCTGAAGAAAACATTTTACCCATTGAAAATAAAGTAGCCAACAGTGGTTTAATTACTTTAAACCTTGAAGATTATTTTGATAAAGGAGCGCGCGTGGAGCTTGATATCAAACCGTGGCTGTTTATGGAAATGATTTTGAAAGAGAAGGATTTTAGAGAACAGGTTAAAAATCATGATTGGACACAATACACCGGAAAAAATGTAGCTTTTATTTGCAGCACCGATGCCATTGTACCAACTTGGGCTTATATGCTTTTGGCAGTAAATATCGAGCCTTATGCTAACCGATATGTGTTTGGTAACCTTGAAACACTAAACACTGTTTTGTACCAAGATGCTTTACAAAAAATTAACCCAATAGATTTTAACGAAGCGCGTGTAATTATAAAAGGCTGTAGTGATGTACCAGTTCCGGTTAGTGCTTATGTAGAAATTACACATAAACTTACACCTCACGTAAAAAGTATTATGTATGGTGAGGCTTGTAGTAACGTTCCTATTTTTAAACGCAAATAATCTTATATAAATAAAGGTCATCACTAATAAAAGCGATGACCTTTTTCATGTGTGTAAATTTGTAGCTAAGTTTAGCGTACAATTATTTTTTGGGTTGATGTACCTTGCTCGTTTGATAACATGATGAAGTACATACCTTTGTTAAAATTACTTACATTAATGCTAGCAGCATTGTTATTTAACATATCGTTTAATTGGTTATTAAATATTACTTTTCCTGTAATATCAGTAATGGTTACATTGTAGTTAGTGTTAACTAATTCTTTAACCGCAACATTCACTACATCTTCTACTGGGTTAGGATAAACGCTTATTCCTTCAGGCATGCGATTTATGTTTGATAATCCGGTAAACATTGGTAATTCAATGGTGTTACCACCAGCTGTAACTGCTACCAATGCAAAGCGTGGTCCTTCATCTTTACCTTCCGGAGAGTTTGGTGATAAAAATCCTGATGCAAAAACAACCAAAGCACTATCTGCAAAACCTGTTAGTGGTGCCGTGTATGAAGCCACAACTGTTGAAGTGCCTGCTGCTGCAATATCAATGGTGTACGATTGTGGTGTAACGGTTAAATATCCTTCACTTGGTTCTTTAAATACTAAGTTAGAGAATAATGTTCCAACTCCTCTTGCGTTAACATCAACTGCAGGAGCATCGCTTGCACCATGAAATACCTGTAAAGCTACTTTACCTGCTTCAGGCGATTTTTCTACACCTGTAATTCCAACTATCTCAAAACCTATTGGAGTGCTAGATGGGTTATTCTCAAATTTTGATGGATCTAACACACCGCTTGCAACAGCAATTACAGTTGATCCACCCGGAACACCACCAATGCTTTCAACATAAACAGTATCTGCTATTGCAGCGCCAGGTAAAGTTACTCCAATGGCAATGTTTTGGTTAGCCGGAGCATCAATAAACGGTGTGGCTTTTCTAAAGGCAAAGTTTGAAATTAAACGGGTGTTGGTGTTGGTAGTTCTGTTAATCAACCAAACATCTACACTGTCTGCAACTTGATCTGCACAGTTATGAAAAGCTTGTAACCTGAATGTTGATACAACTGGTAAAGGCAATACAGTTCCGTTAGATAATGCCACATAAATTCCGAAACCTGGTCCGTTGCTGTTGTTAGCAGGATTTAGATAACCCGATGCAAAAACAACCAATGCACTATCACCCGCATTTAACGTTTTTAATGGTGCGGCATAAGTAAGCAAACTTCCTGATGGCGAACCGGCAGGCATTACATCAACATAATAATCGTCTTCTGTTAGTTTAATGTAACCGGTGTTGGCATCGTAGGCTAAATTTTCAATCAAGGCCAATTCATTGTTGCCTTTACGCACAGCAATGTCAACATTTGGCGCATCTGTTGATCCATGTACAATAACTGCTGTAGTTGAATCTCCACCTGTTGAGTTACGCTCGAATGCAGGAGTTACAACGTGTAATTTAAAATCCTTTTGTGGGTTGAATCCGGCACCTACATTACCTTGAGCCAATAAAACATAAGTGGCATTTGCTGCTAAGTTAAAACCAAAACCTACAACGGTATCGGTAATCAATGTGCTGTTTTTTAATGCAAATGCTAACCTGAAATCAATTCCTGCAGGCGCATTAATAAATCCTGTTGCTTGTCTGAAACCAAGATTGTCAACCAATTTTTCTGAACCTAGCGGTGTAACAATCCAAACATCCACGGTATCCACCAATGGATCTGCTGAGTTGTGAATGGCCATAACTCTTGCAGTTTGCGAATAAGCCCCAAACGAGGTAGCTAAAATCGCTAATAAACCTAGTAATTTGTTCCTCATAACTTAAATTGATTAGTTGCAGTAAATACAATTTAAGGTATGATAATGTTGGGTGAATAAAATTTTACAAAGGCTAATTGTAAGTATTTTCAGGTAGTTAAAACGATGTCATAAAAAACTGACTTTTGCGTAAAAACCTTATGGGTTAAAATTGGTTTAGCGCAACAAAAAAACGAGGACTTAAATAGCCCTCGTTTCACAAAAATATAATCTAGATTATTTTACAGCAACCACGCTAATTTCTACGTTAGCATTTAGCGGTAATCTAGATACTTGAACCGTTTCGCGTGCCGGAAAATTACCGGTAAAAAAGCTGCCGTATGCTTCGTTTATTGCAGCAAAGTTTCCTAAATCAGTGCAATAAATGGTGGTTTTAACTACATGGCCAAAATCCATACCTGCCGATTGTAAAATGGCCAACACGTTTTCCATTACCTTTTTGGTCTCTGCGGTAATATCATGCTGAATCATTTCTCCCGTTACTGCATCTTTAGCTACTTGTCCGCTGGTATACAATGTATTTCCAACCATTACGCCCGGGCTGTATGGGCCAATTGGGGCCGGTGAGTTTGCACTGGTAATTATTTTCTTTTCCATATGGGTTTGCGTGTTAAATTTGTCTTCAATAATACAACCTACAGATGAAGATTTTAGTAAGAGGTGAAAAATTAATAACTGCTGAGTTAAAACAAAAGTTACCTGCAGCTGATGTGACAGAAATTCAGGACACTGATTTTCCCCAAATTGACTTATCAGGCTTTGATGTGATTTTTGACTTAAGTGTAGATGAACAGGCAAGTACCTTAAAATATTATGCTCCACTTAAAAATATTCCAGTTTTTGTAGGGGCTGTTAAAAAACAATTGGCAGCAGCTGCGAATTTGTATGGTCGTGAAATACTATGCACTTTAATTGGTATAAATGATTTGCCAACTTTTATCAACCGGAGTTTAGCAGAAGTTTCCTTGTTGAATAAAACAGATGAATCGGCTTTGCACCAAACCATGCAAAAATTAGGCTGGGAGTATAAGTTGGTTGAAGACCGCGTGGGCATGGTAACACCTCGCATCATCATGATGATTATTAACGAGGCTTGTTATACTTTGCAAGAAGGTACTGCAAGTATGCAGGATATTGATACCAGCATGAAGTTGGGTACCAACTATCCTTTTGGTCCGTTTGAGTGGGCTGATAGAATTGGAATTCAACATGTATATGAAACCTTAAAGGCTGTTTACGATGATACCCATGATGAGCGCTACAAAATTTGTCCGCTGCTTAAAACCATTTACCTAAAAAATGGGTCTTTCTACAATTAACAGCAAACAAATTGAAAAAACTACTTATTATATTCGGGTTGATGGCCTTTGCCACAACCTATGCGCAAGAGCATTTTTGTGCCACGCACAAACAAAAATATTTTCAAAAATCATACGGTAAAGCAGCCAATAACCAACAGCTTAATTTAATGAATGGGTATGATGTAAAGTTTCACCACATCAACTTAAACATCGAAAGAAACAGCACTGTAATTAACGGAAATGTGCGCACCATTGCACAAGTTTTGGTAAACCAACTGGATACTTTTGGATTTGAATTGCACAGTAATCATACGATTGATTCGGTTGTTATTTCAGCAGGCGAAAGGTTAACGGTTCAACACCAATCAAATTTTGGTTATGTTGTGTTTAATCAACCCAAAATTAAAAACAGTTTGGTTGATGTAACCATTTATTACCATGGTGATGCGTCTGTTGCTGCTGGCGCTGCTATTGGTTCGGGTTTTACAACCGGCTCATCAACGCGCTGGGGTAACCAAGCTACATGGAGTTTAAGTCAGCCATACTCTGCCTACGAGTGGTTTCCATGTAAGCAAGCTTTGCAAGACAAAATTGATTCTGTTTACACTTACATTACTACAAGTAACGAAAACAAAGCTGGTGCAATTGGTGTGCTAAAAAACATAATAAACTTGCCCAACAATAAAGTGCAATACCAATGGCAATCAACACTTGCAGTTGATTATTATTTAATTTCTATTGCTGTTGCCAAGTACGTTGAGTATAATACTTACGCACATATTGATGGAGATTCCATGTTGATTCAGGATTACATTTACGATAACCCTGCAACGCTTACTACCTTAAAACCTGAGTTGGACAACACAGCACCTATGTTGGAAGGTTTTTCTAATTTATTTGGTAAATATCCGTTTTGGAAAGAAAAGTACGGACATGCTATGGCTCCATTTAGCGGTGGTATGGAGCATCAAACTATGACAAGTATTGGTATTGTTAATTTCGGTATTGTTGCTCATGAGTTAGGTCACCAATGGTTTGGCGACCATGTTACATGTAAAACATGGAAAGACATTTGGCTAAACGAGGGATTTGCAACGTATTGCGAATACCTGGCATTAGAATTACTAAGCCCAAGTGAGGCTCCTGCAGATATGTTGGCGGTGCACAACACCGTAATGTCTCAACCTGATGGAAGTATTTGGTTTGATGATACCACCAATGTGAGTCGTATGTTCTCATCAAGATTAACCTATAACAAAGCAGGTGCTTTTGTGCATATTTTACGTTATGAGTTAAACAACGATTCCCAGTTTTTTGCCATTTTAAAATTATACCAACAACAATTTGCTTTTGGTACAGCAAGCACTTTCGATTTTAAAACATTATTGGAACAACAAAGCGTTAAAGACTTTACCCAAGTTTTTAACCAATGGTTTTATGGTGAAGGTTACCCTACATTTAATGTATCGTGGAATCAGATAAACGATACTTTGTATTTGGTATCTAATCAAACCACCAGCAGTACCACACCATTATTTATTACGCCTGTTGAGTTCAAAATAACATTTGCCGGTGGCGATACAACTTTGCGTATCATGCACAACCAAAATCAAGTATGGTTTAAAATGCCGTTAAATAAAGTGGCAAGTTTAATCACCATCGACCCAAACAATTGGATTATTAACCGTGGCACTGCAACTAAAGATGTAACTATTGTTGGTTTAAATGAGTCAAACCAACACCAAACCAACATCAAAATATTTCCTAATCCGGCTCAAAACCAAATTCAAATTACTGGGGTAAACGCATCAAGCAAAGTATTTGTATTTGATGCATTAGGTAAAGTTCAAATATCAACTGCATTAAAAAATAACAATTTAGATATCTCTGCATTGAATCCCGGGATATATTGGGTTGAGGTAAAAGATGGTTCAAACCAAGGGTGTGTTAAGTTCGTAAAACAGTAAACTTTATTCATGAAAAAAATAACTTATTTATTGGCATGTATGCAATTGGCATTGGTTTCTTTTAGCCAAACACCAAACCACAAAGAAACTTTTAAACGTGTGTATGACGAGGTGTTAACCAAAGGTCAGTGTTACCAAACACTAGATTATTTGTGTAATCAAATTGGTGGGCGTTTAAGTGGTTCGCCTCAAGCAGAACAAGCTGTTCAATACATGTTTAACAAAATGAAAACCTATGGTTTTGATACAGTGTATTTGCAACCGGTAATGGTACCGCATTGGGTTAGGGGCGAAAAAGAGGAAGCCTTCATAGCCAAAGGCCGACAAAAATTTGATGTACGCATTTGCGCTTTGGGTGGCAGTGTTGCTACTCCTTTAAATGGGATTGATGCAGAGGTGATAGAGGTAAAAAGTATTGCCGAACTAAAACAGTTGGGCAAAGAGCGCATAAAAGGTAAAATCGTATTTTTTAACCGACCAATGGACCCAACGCATGTTCATACAGGTGCAGCTTATGGTGGTGCAAACGATCAAAGAGGTTCAGGTCCGGCTGAGGCTGCAAGATACGGAGCAGTAGGAGCAGTAGTTCGCTCGCTAACTTTGGCCAATGATGATTTTCCGCACACCGGAATGACCAAATATAACGATTCGCTACCGAAAATTCCTGCATGCGCTATCAGTACCAAAGGTGCCGATGCATTGAGTAATATGCTAAAGCTAAAATCGGAAGGACAAGTGCGTATGTTTATGAAAATGAACTGCCAAACTTTACCGGATGCACTTTCATATAATGTAATTGGCGAAATTAAAGGCAGCGAGTTGCCTAACGAAATTATTATTGCCGGTGGGCATTTAGACAGCTGGGACAATGGACAAGGTGCGCATGACGATGGTGCAGGTTGTGTGCAAAGTGTGGAAGCCTTGCGCCTCATCAAAACACTAGGACTAAAACCTAAACGTACCTTACGTACCGTTTTGTTTATGAATGAAGAAAATGGAGTAAAAGGTGGTTTAGAATATGCTCGTGTAGCTGCTTTAGAAACCAATAAAAAGCATATTGCTGCAATCGAAAGCGATGCCGGAGGTTTTACACCGCGCGCTTTTGGAGTTGATGATACAAACGCTGTGAGAGTTTTCAAGAAATGGGAGCCACTTTACAAACCATATAGCATTGACGAAATTCGTCAGGGTTGGGGAGGAGTTGATATTGGCCCACTGAAAAAACAAGGAACCATTTTAATTGGTTATGTCCCCGATTCGCAACGTTATTTTGATTACCACCACACCGAAATTGATACTTTTGATAAAGTAAATAAACGTGAGTTGGAACTAGGAGCAGCAGCGATAAGCACTTTAATGTGGTTATTGAGCGAGGATGGTACTGGAAAATAGAAAACTAAACTGCTCGAACTTAAGTACGTAAATGGCAATTTTAAAAATTTACGTAAAAAATTGTAAAAAGTGTTGCACAGTTTTGAGCAAGGCGTATATTTGCACCCACAAAAATTGTCCGATGGTGTAATTGGCAACACGTCNNCGTCTGATTTTGGTTCAGAAGAGTCTAGGTTCGAGACCTAGTCGGACAACAAACAGAAAGATGGGTGTCGGGTTTTTTCTAAAAAAGAAACCCGACATTTTTATTAAAACAAGGGTCCAACTGTCAATAAAACTAAAGCACCATGTCTTCACCACGTAATGAGGTAAAACTCTTCTCAGGCCGCAACTCCTTATTTGTTGCAGAAAAAATTGCAAAAGCTTATGGCAAACCGCTGGGAGATATTACCGTATCGCAATTTAGTGACGGTGAAATTCAACCTAGTATTAACGAAAGTGTTCGTGGTTGCGATGTGTTTTTCATTCAATCAACTTTCCCCAATGCAGATAATTTATTGGAGTTGTTGTTGATGATTGATGCGGCCAAACGTGCTTCTGCTCACTACATTACAGCTGTAATTCCTTATTTTGGAATGGCGCGCCAGGATCGTAAAGATAAACCCCGCGTAAGTATTGGTAGTAAAGTGGCGGCAGATTTGTTAAAGGCCGTGGGAGTAAGCCGTGTAATGACTATGGATTTACATGCACCTCAAATTCAAGGTTTTTTTGAAATTCCGGTTGATCATTTAGATTCATCTGTGGTATTTATTCCTTATATTCGCAACCTTGAAGAAACTAACCTTATTTTAGCTTCGCCTGATATGGGTTCATCAAACAGAACCAGAACCTTTGCCAGAGCGTTAAACCTTGATATGGTTATTTGTGATAAAGAGCGTAAACGTGCCAACGAAATTGCATCCATGACCTTAATTGGTGATGTAGCAGGTAAAGATGTGATTTTGATTGATGATATTATTGATACGGGTAATACATTGGCAAAATCGGCACAAATGCTGAAGGATAAAGGCGCGTTAAGCGTTCGTGCCATGTGTACACATCCTGTTTTATCAGGAAAAGCATATGAAACGATTGAAAACAGTGTGATTGATGAATTAGTGGTTTGTGATACCATTCCACTAAAGAAGGAGAGTAGTAAAATAAAAGTGTTAAGTGTTGGTGACTTATTTGCAGACGCTATCCGTAATGTTACGGAGTTTGGAAGTATAAGCTCTTTATTTAATACAGCAACCAAGTAATTCGCTTAAATAAATAATATAAATGTAAAGCAGAGGCCCTGCGAATTGGCCGAAGTTTTGCAAAAACAAAACAAAAACAAAATGAAAACACTTGCCATGTTTGGTTATTTGCGGGACGGAGTGGGTAAATCAACTACCAAAGCACTTCGAAACGAGGGTAAAGTGCCGTGTGTATTGTATGGCGGAAACGAGAACGTAAACTTCTCAATGTACTCTGAAGATTTTAAAAACTTAGTGTACACTCCTAACACTTACAAAGTGCAACTTGACATTGATGGAAAAATTTACAAAGCGGTATTGAAAGATATTCAATATCATCCAGTAAATGATTCTATTCTTCATGCCGACTTCTTAGCTATTAGCGAAGATAAAGAGGTTGAAGTAAGAATCCCGGTTAAGTTTATTGGAAACTCTGTTGGTGTGCGTGCGGGTGGTAAATTGGTAGTTAAATCACAAAAATTACGTGTTAAAACTTTACCATCAAAATTACCTGATTACGTTGAAATCAACATCGAAAATTTAGAGATTGGTAAATCAATTAAAGTAGCAGATATTCCTGCTCAAGAATTTGCTATCCTTGAATCTCCAAACAATCCAATTGTTACGGTTAAAACTACCCGTGCTGCTCAAAGCGCTGCAACTGCAGAAGCATCTGGTAAAAAGAAATAATTATTTCTATAACTACTTTAAAATCCTGTATCAATTTGGTACAGGATTTTTTTATGCCTGCATAAAACACATTGGTTACTTTTTGCAGTATTCATTTTAACATACAAAAACTAAACATTCAATATTATTATACTTGCACCATGAAATTTTTAATTGTTGGCCTCGGTAATATAGGAAGTGAATATGCACATACTCGCCATAATATTGGGTTTGATATTGTAGATGCTTTAGCCGAAAAGCATGGTAAAACATTTGCTCCCGATAGGTATGCCGATTATTGTATGGTTACTGTTAAAGGCAAACAATTACACTTAATTAAGCCCACAACTTATATGAATTTAAGTGGTAAGGCAGTGCGCTATTGGATGCAGGAATTAAAGATTGAGGCTAACCAAATTTTTGTATTGGTGGATGATTTGGCCATCGACTTTGGAAAGATTCGTATTCGGGCTAATGGAAGTGATGCCGGGCATAATGGATTAAAAAATATAAATGAGTTGTTACAAACTCAAAATTATCCCCGTCTGCGGTTTGGTATTGGTAGCAATTATGCTAAAGGTCACCAGGTTGATTTTGTATTAGGAAAGTTTAATGAGGAAGAACAAAAAAGTTTACCCGATTTAATAAAACATAGCATAGATGCTATCGAGTCCTTTGCGCTTATTGGCCTTGAACGCACCATGAATTTTTATAATAAGAAATAATTTTACATGTAAAGTTTGACAAATACGGAATCCAATTCCGTATTTGTCAAAAATGGTTTTGTGCTAAAACTAGTTTTTAATCAACCCAATTTCTTTCCAATTAAGTATATTGGTATCATTAATAGCCGATGATTTTCCGGTATATATCACGTATGAGTTTTTAATTACCTTGTTTATTTTTTTCCAGTAATTAATACCTTTTAAATAATCAGTACTAAAAGTTGCTGCGGTTTTTATTTCAATAGGAATTACTTGCGATGATTGATCAATTAAAACATCAATCTCATTTCCGGTTCGGTCTCTCCAATAAAATAAATTACCACGTTGACCATTATTGAATCTGGTTTTTAGCAATTCTAAAATAATCAGGTTTTCAAACAAAGCTCCTCTTAACGGATGGGTGTTTACATGCGATTCGGTTTCCAACTCCAATAACGAACAACACAATCCGGTATCATAAAAGTATAACTTAGGCATTTGTGTTAATCGTTTTCCCAAATTATTATAAAAAGGTTGTAACCTAAAGGCAATAAAACTGGCCTCTAAAATCCCAAACCAACTAATGATGGTTTTTTGGTCCACACCAGTATCATTACTAATAGAAGTGTAATTAACCTCCTGCCCAACCCTTGATGCACATATTTTTAAAAAACGCTGAAATAGCCCAAGGTTGGCAATGTTTTTAATTTGTCTTACATCTCGTTCTACATAAGTTAGCAAATAGTTTGGGTAATAATCAGTAGGGTTTATTTTCCTGTCATACAAACGTGGATATCCTCCGTTTAATATTAACTTATTTAAACTTTGTTTGCCATGTTTGCTGCCTTCTAATTCTTTAAAACTAAAGGGTAGCAAATGTATAAAAGCAATGCGCCCTGCTAATGTTTGTGAAATACTTTCAAGCAACAATAAATTTTGTGAACCTGTAATGATAAACAAACCGACCTTATTGGGTTGCTCATCAATAACACCTTGCATGTACGACAGCAACTGAGGCACGCGTTGTATCTCGTCAAATATGGCACCTGTTTTATACTGACTTAAAAACGCACGAGGATCTTTGGTAGCCAACAATACGTTATCCTGATTTTCGAAACTGATGTAAGGTTTTTTGGGAAACAACTCTTTAGCCAGCGTGGTTTTACCCGATTGCCTTGGGCCCAATAAACCCACAGCCGGAAACTTTTTTGCCAGTTGTTTTATTTTTTGGGTTGCTGCTCTTTGTATCATTATACAAAGCTAACAAAATTTGTCAAATACGGAATCAGATTCCGTATTTGACAAAAATACAAACTACAAAAAACAGTAAATCAACTAGTTGTAAAATTAAATGTAATTTTGTTTTGCTCGTCTATTAAAAAAGGCCAATTAAATTGGCCTTGTTTTTTTATGCTGTAGTTTGAATAAACAACTCCTTTTTCTGCTTCTCATCAATGGTGCTTGGTGCATCAATCATTACATCGCGGCCGCTGTTGTTTTTAGGGAAAGCAATAAAATCGCGAATAGAATCAGCTCCACCAAATAATGAACATAACCTGTCGAAACCAAATGCAATACCTGCGTGTGGTGGCGCTCCGTATTGGAAAGCATCCATTAAAAAGCCAAATTGATGTTGTGCTTCTTCAGCTGTAAAACCAAGTACTTCAAACATACGTGCTTGTAAATCTAGATGGTTACTTTATTTCTAATAGTAATGCTATCCCAGCTTGTGACCATGGTGAACCTATATTCACTGAAGAACTAGAAGCTGATGAAGAACTGGTAGCTAAAGCGCTGTTTAA
>DITN01000028.1:0-267 GCA_002422865.1 Bacteroidetes bacterium UBA6183
AAATTAACTTACCATATGTTACTGCAACTGCCAGTGGTCCTAAACACTTAGTGAAGACATTAACCCGTGCTAAGTTTGAACAGTTAGCAGACAGTTTAATTAAGCGTACCATTGAACCATGTAAAACTGCACTAAAAAATGCAGGCATGGGCACAAGCGACATTGATGAGATTATTTTAGTTGGTGGTTCTACCCGTATTCCTGCCATCCAAGCAGCAGTTGAATCATTCTTTGGTAAAGCGCCATCAAAAGGTGTAAATCCTGATG